>MKTT01000081.1 GCA_001898385.1 Planctomycetales bacterium 71-10 | reverse complement strand
TCGGGAAGTCCATCGCCGGTACCCTCCGGAGTGCGTCACGACTCGTCGTGATTACATCACCAGGGGGGGTGGCCTGCAAGTATCGTCCACCTCTCCGGAATCATGAGCCAAGGTTAGTTGGCGCTGGCCCTGGCATCGCTGGAAGAACGGTGATTGTGAATTTGGCGACTAAATCTGAGCGCGAATTCAATTTGTTTTGCGACATAGATGAAATCGCTTTGTGGTTCTGCGACTGATGTGATCCCTGAGCCTGAGTATTCTTGAGCCCACAGGCTTTGTCAAGATGCCAAAGCCGGATTTCTTCTGCGTGCGTTCAGATGTGAATGGACATGTGATCGTGGGAGCTTTTCGAAGAGGTTCACCCCGAATGGCGTGAGGAGGTCGATCATCTCCAACCGCTTTTACTGGTCTTTTATTAATCATCGCATTAAAGAATATCAAGTTCAGGTCGTCCGGACCCGCATTCCCTTGGGTAATTTGGGTTGGACGACTTGATCTTCTTTGGGCGGCGATCAGTAAAGGGGGCCGCAGTCGACCACCGCGACCCGCGCGTCGGTCAGGTCCAGCAGGACCGGCCGGTGCGCCGGCGCGTACTGCTCGTCCAGGTGCGAGGCGCTCACGAACGTCGTCGGCCCGATCCGATAGACGCCGTAGCCGGAGTGGATGTGTCCCGCGACCGCCAGCCGCGGCCGGATCGCCTCGATCCGCCGCAGCAGGCCGGGCGAGCCGGCGGGGCCGCGGGGCGTCGGGTCGCCGTATCCGAACGGCGGGCCGTGGAGCAGCAGGACGTCGGTCCGCTCGGGGATGAGGTCCCACTTCGCGGCCAGGTCGGGCTCGTCGAGGTTGAACGCCCAGTCGAAGAACGTCGGCTGCCAGGGCGTCCCCCAGATCGAGACGCCGCCGACCGTCGTCGCCGAGTCTTGCAAGTACGTCCAGGGCAGGGGCCGGTCGAACGCCGGATAGCCCTCCGTGAAGACGAAGTCGTGGTTGCCCGCCACGCCGACGACCGTCGTCGCCTTGGGAATCGCCTCCAGCCAGGCGCGGAACTTCGTGTCCAGCCAGTTCCGGCCTTTCGTCCGGCTGTGGCAATCGGTCGGGACCAGGTCCCCCGCCAGCAGCAGCAGGTCGCACGGCGGGACCTCGGGGAGATGGCCGTGCAGGTCGGAGATGCAGCAGATCCTCATCGCGGACGCCTCCTCGGCGATCGTCGCCGGCCCCGGCCATCATACCGGCCGACCCGGGCGTGCGCGAATCGGGAGCGGGCCTGGGAGCATCAGGGTGGCGAATCGCCGCGCCCGGCCCGCCTCGCCCGTGATCGGAGGCTTCCCGGGCGGAGCCGGCCGGGGTAGAACGGAGGGCTCGAACGGGCCGCTCCCTCGGAGTCCATCGCCATGCTCGCACGCCTCGTCCTCCCGACGATCCTCGCCCTGTGCGTCCTCCCTCCCGCTCGCGGGCGCGACGGCGGGCCGAACGTCGTCTTCATCCTGGCGGACGACCTCGGCCGGGCGGAGGTCGGCGCGTACGGGCAGGAGAAGATCCGCACGCCGTCCATCGACCGGATCGCCGCGGAGGGGATGCGGTTCACGCGGTTCTACGCCGGCTCGCCGGTCTGCGCGCCGTCGCGATGCACGCTGATGACGGGCAAGCATTCGGGCCACGGCTGCGTGCGCGACAATCGCGAGATCCAGCCCGAGGGCCAGGCCCCGCTGCCGGCCTCCGAGATGACGCTCGCCGAGATGTTCAAGTCTCGGGACTACGCCACGGCGGCCGTCGGCAAGTGGGGCCTGGGCTTCCCGGGATCGGAGGGCGATCCGCTCAATCAGGGCTTCGACCACTTCTACGGCTACAACTGCCAGCGCCACGCCCACAACCACTACCCGACGTACCTCTGGAACGACCGCGAGAAGGTCGCCCTGCCGGGAAACCCGGGCGGCCCGACGGGCGAGCGGTTCTCGCACGACCTGTTCGAAGCGGACGCCCTGGCGTGGCTCCGCGAGCATCGCGATGGGCCGTTCTTCCTCTTCCTGCCGTTCATCATCCCGCACCTCGCGCTCCAGGTCCCGGCGGACTCGCTGGCCGAGTACGACGGCAAGCTGGAGGATGCGCCCTACACCGGCGGGAAGGGCTATCTCCCGCACCCGAAGCCCCACGCCGCCTACGCCGCGATGGTCACGAGGATGGACCGGACCGTCGGCCGGATCCTGGACCTGCTCGCCGAGCTGAAGCTCGACGAGGAGACCATCGTGATCTTCGCGTCGGACAACGGGCCGACCCACAACGTCGGCGGGGCCGACAGCGACTACTTCCGATCGGCCGGCGGCCTGCGCGGGCTGAAGGGGTCGGCGTACGAGGGGGGGATCGCCGTCCCGTTCCTCGTCCGCTGGCCGGGCCGCGTGCCGGCCGGCTCGACCGCCGACTTCGTCGGCTACTTCCCCGACGTCGCCCCGACGCTGATGGACCTGATCGGCGGCCGGGACGCGCTCCCCGCGGGCCTCGACGGGATCAGCTTCGCGCCGACCCTGCTCGACCGGCCGGCGGACCAGCCGGCGCACGAGTTCCTGTACTGGGAGTTCCCCTCCTACGGCGGCCAGCAGGCCGTGCGGCTGGGCCCGTGGAAGGGTGTGCGCCAGGAGATGGGGAAGGGGAAGCTCACCGTCGGCCTGTTCAACCTCGACGACGACCCGGCCGAGGCCCGCGACGTCGCCGCCGATCATCCCGAGATCGTCGCGCGGATCGAGGCCGTCATGAGCCGCGAGCACGCCCGTTCCGACCTTTTCCCGCTGCCGTCGGTCGACCCGAAATGACCGCCACGGCCAGGCGTCCCGCGAATGGAGGCGATTGATGAGCGAAGGCGACGCGCGCGGGGCCGGGGAACCGGCCTCGCGCCTCATCGACGAGCGGATCCGGTCCCTGGCCGACTGGCGCGGCGAGGCCCTGGCGGCGGTGCGCCGCCTCGTCCACGAGGCCGATCCGGAGATTATGGAGGAGTGGAAATGGAAGGGGACGCCCGTCTGGTCCCACGCCGGGAACGTCTGCACGGGCGAGACCTACAAGCAGGTGGTGAAGCTGACCTTCCCCCGCGGCGCGTCGCTGGAGGATCCCCGGGGCCTCTTCAATTCCAGCCTGGAGGGGAACACTCGCCGCGCCATCGACATCCGCGAGGGCGAGGCGCTCGACCCCGGGGCATTCAAGAACCTGATCCGGGCCGCGGTCGAGGCGAACCTTCGCGCCCGCGCCCCGAAGTCCAGGCCCTCGCCGAAAACGGGCGCGAAGGCCGGGCCGGCCAAGCTCCTCTCGGGCGGGAATCCGCAGATCGCCAAGGCGGACGGCGATGCACCGGTGCAGGCGTATATCGACGCGATGCCGGGCTGGAAACGCGAGGTCGGCCGGCGTCTCGACGAGCTGATCGTGCGGGCCGTGCCGGACGTGCGCAAGGCCGTGAAGTGGAACTCCCCGCTGTACGGGTGCGAAGGCCGGGGCTGGTTCCTGGGCGTCCACGTCTTCAATCGCTATGTGAAGGTCGCCTTCTTCCGCGGCTCGTCGCTGCGACCGCCGCCGCCCGTCGCGAGCAAGGATGAAAACACGCGGTACTTCCACATCCACGAGGGCGACGAACTCGACGCGGTGCAGGTCGCGAACTGGGTGGAGCAGGCCGCCGCGTTGCCCGGGTGGATCCCCTGAGCTTCGGCCGATCCAGATCGACGGAGCGACGAGGCCGAGCGATGCAGTTCGGCTCGGGCGTCGCCTCGGTTGATTCTGATCGTCGTGGATTTTGGGGCGGCCATCCTAACGGCCTTCCCCCCTTGCGGGGGAAGGTGGCCCGCAGGGCCGGATGAGGGGGACGACGCGCGAGACCACCATGGGGACTCGCGATGGCCCGGTCGTGCGAGGCTTCGAATCCCGACGGGCCTCGCGCTCGTCGTCCCCCTCATCTGACCCCTTCGGGGTCTGTCTTCCCCCGCGAGGGGGGAAGACCGTCATCATCGCACACCGCCCCGAAATCCGGGACGTTCAGGGTTCATTCCCCCTGCATCGGATCGCATTCGCCGCGGAGCCGCACGCGGACGCGATCGCCGACGGACAGGGTCCGGCCTCGGACGAACGCCCGCAGGTCGCCCCCCGCCGCGCGGACGACCGCGACGCGGCGGACCTCGCGCCCGTCCGGCGGCCGGAGTTCGATCGACGCGACCACGGCGTCCACGCCGTCCTCGTCGTCGTCGACGAGATGGGGCTGATCGGGCCGCACGAGGAGCGTCGCGGGCCCCGGAGCCGTCCCGCGAGCGGTGCGCACCCTGCCGAACGCCGTCTCGGCGTCGCCTTCGGCGTCGACCTCGCCCGGTATCAATCGCCCCAACCCGAGCGCCCGCACGACGGCGGCGTGTCGCGGACGGGCCATGAGTTCTTCGAGGGGGCCGTCCGCGACGGCCCGGCCGTGGTCGAGCACGAGGGCCCGGCGCGCGAGGTCCAGCGCGTCGTTGCGCGAGTGCGTCACCAGGACGAGCGTCGTCCCGGCGTCGTCGAGGAGGTCGCGCAGGAGGTCGCGCATCTCGGCCCGCTTCTCGTCGTCGAGGCTCGCGAACGGCTCGTCCATGAGCAGGATCGCGGGCTCCTGGGCCAGCGCCCGGGCCAGCGCGATCCGCTGCCGTTCGCCCCCCGACAGCTCGTCGAGCCGCGCGCCGGCCCGATGCCCGAGGCCCACGCGGTCGAGCAGGATCCGAGCCCGCTCGACGCCCCCGCGGCCCCGCGCGGCGAACGCGACCTGGTCGAGGGCGCGGAGGTTCGGGAAGAGGGCGAGCCCCTGGAACACGAGCGCCACCCCCCGGCGCTCGGGCGCGACGATCACCCGGCCGGCGCGCGAGGCGGCCTCGCCCGCCAGGGCGATCTCGCCCGCCGTCGGCGGCTCCAGCCCCGCGATCAGGCGGAGCAGCGTGGTCTTGCCGCCCCCCGATCGGCCGAGCACGGCGAGGCGCTCGCCCCGATCCAGCGAGAAGCCCACGCCTTCCAGCGCCTTCGCGCCGCCGAAGGTCTTGCCCAGCCCGTCGACCCGGAGGACCTCGCTCACGGCGACCCCTTCGCAACGGGCCCGAATCGCGGGCGCAGGATCATGACCAGGGCGAGCAAGGCCGGGGGCGACGCGATCGCCGCCAGCAGGAGGACCTGGCAGGCGACGATCTCCGGGTCCTGGCCGCGCCTCATGAAGTTCATGACCGACGGCGCGAGGAAGGGCTCGCCGGGCGGCGAGATCAGCACGGTGGCGCCGATCTCGGTCGCCGACAGCACATAGACGGCGAGCCACGCCGCAACCAGACCCGGCGCCGCGTTCGGGAGCACCACCGCGAGGAATCGCCCGACCGGCCCCCTCCCGGCGAGCGCCGCCGCGTCCTCCAGCTCGCGCGGCACCCGGGCGAGCGCCCCTTGCGCCAGGAAGACGGCGACGGGGAAGAAGCGGGCGAGCCACGCCAGGAGGACGATCGCCGAGCTTTGGTAGACCGCGGTGCCGGCGCCCCGATTCCAGAGCGCGATGAGCCCCAGCCCGACGACCGGGCTCGGGACCGCCGCCCCGGCGCCGAGCACGCCCAGGACGGGGCCCCAGCCGACTCGCGACGTGAGCCGCGCCAGGGCGATCGCACCGATCGTGGCGAGCGTCGCCGCGGCGGCGGCCAGCAGGACCGTGCGGACGGCGTCGTCGCGCGCGAGGCCCCACACCTCGCGGAAGGAGCTGACGACGCCGGACGTCCGGATGAGCTTGTGCCGGCCGAGCATGGGCGATTGGGACGACCTCGCCGAGGCGGCGAGCCAGCCCAGTGACACGGCCGGCAGGATCAGGGCCGGGGTGATCGCGACCAGCGTCGCGAGCCCGGCCGCGACGTGCCCCGCGCGGCCCGGGCGTCGTCCCGTGAACCTGGGGATCTCGCCTTCGAGCCCGGCCAGGCTCGCCACCCGGCCGCGCATGAGGATGAAGACGCCGAGGCCCCCGGCCGCGACGACGAGCGGCAGCAGCGGGAGGCACAGCGCCGCCGCCGTCGCCAGGTCGCCTTCCTGGATCCGCTCGTGGACCTCCTCGCCGACCGTCCGCACGCGTAGGAGCTGCGGCACCGCGAACTCGGTGAGCGTCAGGGCGAAGACCAGGAGGGCCGCGCCGAGGGCGGGCGGGACGAGGACGCGGGCCCCGATCCTCCAGACGCCGCGGCTCCCCCGCGCGAGCCTCGCCGCCTCGAAGGCCCGGTGATCGGTGCGCCGGTACGCGCCGGCCACGGCCAGCGCGACGACCGGGAAGAGGCACCCCCCCATGACCACGCCGACCGCCGACCAGGAGTAGACGAAGCCCGGGACCGTGAATCGCGCCACCGCGCCCGGGTCGGTCGATCGCGGACCGAAGCCGAGGAGCGAGGCGGCCGGTCGCGCGATCTTGCCCGCGGGCCCGAGGAGGACGACCGCGGCCTCGCTGACGATGTAAGGCGGCATCATGAGGACCATCAGCCCGAGGGTCCAGGACGTTCGCCTGAGCCCGGCCGGCGAGCGCTCGACGAGCAGGGCGAAGGGGACGCCGAGGACCAGCGCCACCAGCGCCGCCGCCAGCGCGCAACCGACCGAGACGGCGATCGGCCCGGCGATGCCGTTGAACGCCGCCGTCCGCCCCGGCAAGCCGGCCCCGGACAGGGCGGCGAGGAAGGGCGAGAGGACGACGGAGGACGCCAGCAGGACGGCGGCCGCGACCAGGGACTTCGGCGGCGTTCTCATCGCCCCAGCAGGATCTCCTTGACGGCCTTCGTCGCCTCCGAGTACCCCCGGGCGGCCTCCTCCCAATCCACGTCCATCGCCCGGATGCCCCGCGGTAGCCACGACGGGCGGACGTCCCGCGCGACGCTCTCGGGGAGCAGCCCGACGGTCTGGGCGGGCCCCGCGGCGAGGATTTCCTCCGTCCTCGACGACATGAGGAAGCGGAGCAGTCGCTCCGCCTCCTCGGGGTGCGGGCCCCCCGCGACGAGCGCGGCGGCGCTGAAGCCTTCCATGCAGCCGATCTCCCCCGGCCCCTGGTCGGGGACGACGACGGCCACCGGCTTGCCGTCGTCGACGGCGACGTGGGCGTCGATCGAGCTGGTGATCCCGAACCACAGCTCGCCCGAGGCGACGCGCTTGGTCACGTCGGCCATGCCGCCGCAGAGGGCGACGTCATTGGCCTTGAGCCCGGCGAGCCAGCGCCGGGCCTCGTCCGGCCCGAGCGCCTGGAAGAGCGCCGCCACGTGCGCCGCCATCCCCCCGAACAGCGGGTTGGCGATCCCCACGCGACCCTTGTAACGCGGTTCGACGAGGTCGCGAATCGAATCCGGCCGCTCCTCCGTCCCGAACACGTCGGTGTTGACGATCAGGACGCGATAGGCGGCGGCGAAGCCGAGCCAGCGCCCCTGCGCATCGCGCGGGGCGCCGCCGTGGGCCCGGACCAGGTCGCCCGGGGCCGGCGCGAGGCAGCCGTCGTCGGCGAGCATCGCGTGGAAGAACGCGCCGCCGCCCCAGAGGACGTCGCATCGAGGGTTCGCCTTCTCCTGGCGGATCGCCTGGACGAGCCCGACCGCCTTCGCGGCCTCGGTGTCGAACTTGGCCTCGACGTGGATGCCGGTCTCTTCCTCGAACCGGTCGATAAGCTCCTGGGCGGTCTCGCGGTCGGTCACGCTGTAGAGGACGACCGAGCGTCGGTCCGGCCCCGCCCCCCCCGGCGATCCCGAGCAGCCGGCGTGGAAGACGGCCCCGACCAGGGCGAGGGCGATCGCCCCCGCGACGATCCGAGTGCGCCGGGCCATCCCTGCTCTCCTCCCCCCGGGATCTCGTTTCGCGGGTGCATCGCCCGCCCAGGGCTAATCCTACGACGCCTGTCGATGGCTCGGCAAGGGCCTTGGGGGATGGCCGGAGGTTTTCGCGGCACCGCGAAGTCCGCGGCGTCGAACGGCTCGCGGACTCCCAGGGAAGGCGGAGTCGCGTCGAAGGTCCGAAAATCGCAAAGAGGGTCATCATGCGGGAAAAGTCCGATTTCCCCATAACGCCGGTCGATCTTTTGTAGGATCGATCGTGTGGGGGCCGAAGCGAGTCGGGCTCGGGGCGGGTCGCCCGAACGACGCTTGCAAGGGGGTGGGAGGATGCGCCGGATGACGCTGGCTCGCCGTCGGTCGAGGCCCTTGCGGGCGGAGAGGCTGGAGGGGCGATCGCTGATGAACGCCTCGATCGACGTCGCGGCCGACGGCTCGCTCGTCTACAGGAGCGACCCCGCGGCGGTGCAGTCGCTGATCGTCTCGCGCGCGGGCGACGTCTACACGTTCGCCGTCGGCCCGGCCGACGCCCCGATCGTCGTGGCGAGCAACGCGGCCGGGCTGACGTCGACGGGGAGCGGCACGGCCACGGTGACCGTGGCCCGGCCCAAGAGCCTGGAGGTCGTGGCGGCCTCGGACGGCCAGGCGATCCGCGTGCGGAGCACGGCCGTCCCGACCCGGATCGACCTGAAGGCGGACGGCGCGACGGTGACGCTGGGGGACGATTCGGGCGCCTCGGGAGGGCTCCGGCCGCTGGCCGTCCCGGTCGTGGTCGTCGCCGCGGCGGGCGCGAAGGGGAACGGCCTGGTGGTCAGCGACGAGTCGGCCGAGTACGACCCGGCGGGGTCGCTGACCTACAACATCTCGGCGACGGCGATCTGGGCCGACGGCGAGGCGGCCTTCGGCGGGGTCTCGTATTCGGGCCTGGCGTCGGTGAAGCTCCAGGGGACCCGGAACGTCGAGGCCCCGGCCGCGCTCTACCTGGTGCGGGGGACGGCCGACGGGGTCGCGACGACGATCGACGGCACGGCCGGGCGCGGGCGGGACTTCTCGATCGTGGGCATGTCGTGGGACCTGTCGAGCCGCCTGGCCCTCCTGTCCGCGGGCGAGGCGCACGTCTGGGCGGCGTCGATCACCTCGCCGACGGTGGTCGCCGGGGGGAGCCGGACGGGCGTCTGGGTCGAGTCGGAGTCCTGGGTCGATCCGGTGCGAGACCGGATCAACGGGCTGAACTCCCGCCTGGTGATCGACGCCGCCGCGGGGGGCGTCGACCTGAACGTCGGCCGGTTCTGGAGGCCCAACCCGTCCGCGTCCGACAGCCGGTGGACGCTCTCGACCGGCCTGGAAGGGCCGGCCCCCTACTCGCGGCTCCGGGACCCCGCCTTCGATCGCGGCGAGGGCTCCCTGTACTTCCGCGCCGACCAGGTGCGCAAGCTGACGGTCGACGACCGGGGCGGCGGCGCCTCGACGATGCGGGTCGACGTCTCCAACGGCGTCCCGATCCCGTCGGCGGACTCCGCTCCGGGCTTGGGCCTGGCCTATTTCGGGGGGGCCGGCCGGTCCGCCACCTCGATCAGCCTCGTCGGGACGCCGCCCTCGGGGGCCTTCGCCGACGAGCGCCACCTCGCGCTGCCGTCCTACGGCGGCGAGATCGCCCTGACCGGGGCCGACGGGTCGAAATGGTACGTCTCGTACGCGCTCAAGGTGGGGGCCGACTTCATCACCCTGATCCCCCCCTACGTCGAGGACGAGTTGGGGGCGACGTCCTACACCTGGAGCAGCGACTTCTACGGCCTCTATCCATCGACCATCGCCGCTTCCAACCTGCAAGTGGGGAGCACCTACGGGCCCGATCCGGGGCTCTCGTTGTCCGAGTCGAACGCGGACCTGAAACTTCCCTGGATGTCCGTCGTCGGCAAGGCGGACGTCAGGATCCTCCGGGGTTGGGCCCCCGGCGCGACGACGACGACCCTGGAGTACCGCCGCTCCGAGCCGCCGGCCGGCCTGAGGTCGCTGGCGATCGAGAACGGGACGCCGGGCCGGACGGGCGGGCAGTTGGTGCGGCTGGTCGCCGCGCCGCGGGGCGTGGCGGTCTCCGCGTCACAGGGCCCCGGCGACTCGGCGGTGGTCGCGCTGGCCGGGATCGCGCCGGCGGCGTCCGTCGCGATGCAAGGCGCCGACGAGGGGGACGTCTCGCGCGGCTCGCTCTACGTCGACGCGACGGGCGTGGCGCTGTCGGACTCGGACCTGATCGACCTGGGCGACGGCTGGGTGCGGATCCCTCCGGCCTCGGCCGGCTCGGCCGCCGTGACGTACCGGCGGTACGGCCGCGTGCCGTTCTACAACGCCCTCGCGAAGGACCCGGCGCTCCGATCGACGCCGAGACTCCCTTGACGGCCGCGGGCCGGCCCGCCATCGGCCTCAGGGCCGTGATCCTCACGCCGCGCCCTCCGACTTCCCGCCGGAGCCGATCGCGGCCACGATCATTCGGAGGTCCGTGACCTCGGCCGCCACGGCTGGGGACGATCGACGACGGCTCGACGTGCCCGCCTCGCGAAGCGTCCAGGTCTCGCGGAGGTCGCGACGACCGCGACCGTCGCGCGGCCGGGACACGAAACAGCATCTCGCGCAAACCGCGCGCAAGCGAAGAAGTTTCGGGGCGGACACGAAGAAACCCGGCCCAGACCGCTGATCGCAAGTCCTTGCCGGGTTTCTGTTCCGGTTGAATCGGGGCGAGGGGATTTGAACCCCTGACCTCTAGCACCCCAAGCTAGCGCGCTATCCAAGCTGCGCTACGCCCCGATTGTCTCTGAGAAAGCGGCCTTCGGTTTCCCTTCGGCGTGTTTCACGTCGACGGGGTTTATTGTAGGGTATCGGGAGGAACTGTCAATCCGAGGAGAGGGGGGCGGGCGTGGAATTCGCGGATCGGGTGGTGGCGGCGGTGCGGCGGAAGGGGAATCCGGTGGTGGTGGGGATCGACCCGCGGCCCGAGGAGTTGCCGGCGGGGTTCCTCGACCGATTCCCGGCGGATCGTCGGGGGGTCGCCGAGGCCCTGAAGGCGTTCGGCTGCGCCGTGGTGGACGTCGTCGCCCCGATGGCGCCGCTCCTCAAGTTCCAGGCGGCGTTCTACGAGGCCTACGGGCCCGAGGGGATGGCGGCGCTCCACGCGACGGTCGAGCACGCCCGGGCGCGCGACGTCCTGGTGATCTTCGACGGCAAGCGGAACGACATCGGCTCCACGGCCGAGGCTTATGCGCGGGCCTATCTGGGCAAGGAGCCGGTCGGCGGCGCGTTCGAGCCCTCGTGGCACGCCGACGCCCTGACGATCAACCCCTACCTGGGGACCGACGGCGTCCAGCCGTTCGTGAAGATCGCCTCCCGGGAGAAGAAGGGGGTGTTCGTGCTGGTCCGGACCAGCAACGCTTCCGCCCGCGAGTTCCAGGATCTCGTGTGCGACGGCCTGCCGGTCTACCGCCACGTCGCCAATCGGCTCAAGGACTGGGGCAAGGGGAAGCAGGGGGCCGAGGGCTACAACCTCGTCGGGGCGGTCGTGGGCGCCACCTACCCGGACGAGCTGGCCGAGCTGAGGAGCGAACTGCCGGGAGTCCTGTTCCTGGTCCCGGGCTATGGGGCGCAGGGGGGGGAGGCGAAGGACATCGCCGGCGGGTTCGACGCGGACGGGCAGGGGGCCCTGGTGAACAACTCGCGGGGGATCACCTTCGCGTACAAGAAGCCGGCCTATCGCGAACGCTTCGGCGACGACTGGCAGCGGGCCATCGAGCAGGCCGTGCGCGACATGATCGACGACCTGGCCGCGAACACGCCGGCCGGCAAGCTCCGGGGGGGGTGAGCCGAGGGGCGGTCACATCTCGGGGAGGATGCCCAGCCTCACCGCGCGTCGGACCGCCAGGCCGCCCGCGCCCAGGATGCACGTGGGCACGCCGAGCATCAGCAGGATGCTCCAGCTGAAGCCCTCGGCCCAGCGGGCGGCGTCGGAGGGCTGCGAGGAGAGGGCCTCCTTGCAGTTGGGGCAGGCCGAGGCGGCCGGCGCGAGGGCCAGGCCGAGCGCGAAGGCCAGGCCGAGGCGTCGAAGCGTGGGGTACACGGGGGGGCCTCCGGAGGGACTCGGCTTCCACCGCCAGTCTAGAGGTCGGGCCGGTCGCGGGCAAGGCGACCGCCGCCCTAGCGGGCGCGGGGGAGCCGACGGGCCGGCAGGGCGACGCGCGGCGAGGTCGCCGGGACGCGGCCGGTCCGGCCGGGGGGCGAGGGGAGGCCGGCGACGAGGAACGGCGGGGTCCTGAGGCTCACGCGGACGTCGCCGAACGAGCCCAGGCCCTCGATCGCGCCCAGGGGCGTCGCGCCGTCGCCCCGCCCGCGCTGGCGGGCGACGCTGCCGGAGAGCGTCGATCGGCCCGGGACGATCCCCTGGAGGGTCAGGGAGGTCGCGTCGCCCGAGGCCGCCCGGACCAGGTCGAGGAAGCCGCCGCTCTTGAGGGACAGCGAGACGGAGTCGCCGTTGGCGTCGGCGTACTTCAGGGCGGTCCCGCGGGCGAACAGGCCGATGAAGTCGACGCCGCCGCCGAGCGGGTTGCCGGCCAGGTCGACCAGGGCGTTCGGCCCGGCCCCGCGGATCACGACGGCATAGTGCCGGCCCGCGGCCAGGGGGGCGGCGGGCGTCAGGTAGATCGTCGGGTTCGCGGCGTCGTAGCCGGGCGGGAGGAGGGCGACGGGCGCGTCGTCGCCGTCGCCGTAGACGCCGTTGGGGCCCAGGTCGTACACGGAGTAGGCCCAGGCGTTCCAGGCCGTGGCCGAGTTCGCCGGCTCGCTCAGGGGGATCGCCAGGCCGCCGATCGCGTTCGAGGGCCCCAGCAGCCGCACCCGGCCGACGGTCGGCGGGACGAGGTCGGGGTCGACGTCCCGGATCGTCAGGGAGGCGGTCGCGGCGGGGCCGAGCCTCGCGCCGCCGGTCGGGTCTTCCAGGACCACGCCGACCGAGACGTCGCCCCGGTTGTGCGCGAAGGGGAGGACGGGGACGGCGATCACGGCCGAGGTCTGGCCGGGCTGGAAGGTCAGGACGCCGGAGGTCGCCGCGTAGTCGACGCCGGCCGCGGCGGCGCCCGACGTGGTCCGGTAGCGGACCGAGACGACGCCCCGCGCCCCGCCGGTGCGGGCGACGGTCAGGTAGGCCGTCCCCGCCGTCTCGGGGGCGGCGAAGTCGGCGGAGGCGAAGGCGAGCACGCCGGGGGGCTCGATCACGGTCAGGTCGGCGGACAGGGTCCCGGAGGCGGTCAGGTTGACGTGCTGGTCGGCGCGGGCGGAGGCGACGAGCGTGGCGGTGCCGACCACGTCCGGCCGCAGGACGAAGGCGATGGTCGCGTAGGCGCCCGGGGCGAGCGTGCCGACGGCGGCGTTGAGCACGCCGTCGGCCGCGGTCACGGTCCCCTGGGTCGTGGCCGAGCCCACGAACCCGCCGCAGGGCTCGTAGGGGATCGCGATCGCGACGCCGGTGGCCGTGGTCGTCGACGAGTTCCAGACCTCGGCGACCCAGGTGACGTCGCCGCCCAGCTCGACGCCCGCCTGCAAGGGCCGCAGGCGGAGCATCAGGTCGACGGCCGGGGCCACCCGCACGGCGTAGCCGCCGCGGTCGTTGCCGGGCGACGGGTCGGCCAGGTCGCTCGTCGAGACGCCGGAGAGGAGCAGGACCGAGCCCGAGGGGGCGACGGGCCGGACGGTGATCGTGATCGTGGCCGTGGACGAGCCCCCCAGCGTCCCCAGCGCCGCGGACACGGTCCGGCCGTCGAAGGTCGGCTCGGCCCCCTGGCTGGCGACGGCCGAGACGAACTCGACGCCCGCCGGCAGCGGCGCCGCGAGCCGGACGCCGGTCGTCGCCGTCGGGGAGAGGTTCGCGGCCGTCAGGGTGTACTGGAATGCGGCCCGCTCATAGACGGCCGCGGGGGGATCGACGTAGGTCGCCAGGTCGGCCGTCGGGACGACGGTCGCGACGGCGGTCGCCCGCCGGTCCGAGGGGTTTTCGTCGATGTTGAGGCCGCCGACGACGGCCGTGATCCCCAGCGAGCCCGGGGCCGAGGACGTCAGGACGACCGTCGCCTCGACCTCGTCCCCGGCCGCCAGCGCCCCCAGGCGGAACACGGCCAGGCCGCCGGCGGTCGAGGCGGGGCCGCCTCGGCCGGACGTCGCCGAGGCCAGCTGCGCGCCCGCCGGGAGGGCGACCGCCAGGACGGCGTCGGGCTCGGTCGCGGGGCCGTCGTTCCGGACCCGGATGCGGAAGGTCGCGTCCCGGCCCGCGAGGACGGTCGCCGCCTCGGGGGAGGCCGTCACGCCCAGGTCCGAGAGGTCGCGGACGACCGTGTCCCTCCAGGCGGCGTCGTCGGCGGGGTTCCCGTCCTCCTCGTCGTTCGTGGCCCGAGCGGCGTTCCTCAGGATCGCGCCCGCGGCGGCCGTCGGCCGGACGACGAGGCGGAGCGTCGCCGACGCCCCGGGCGCCAGCGAGTCGAGCGTCGCGGCGACGACCCGGCCGTCGATCGAGGTCGCGCCGTCGTCGATCGAGGCCGAGACGAACTCGGAGCCGTCCGGGATGAGGTCCAGGAGCACGACGTCCCGGGCGTCGTCCGGGCCGGCGTTGCGGACCGTGACCTCGTAGGCCAGTTCGCGGCCGACGGCGATCACCGTCGGGGCCGCCATCGCGACCGACAGGTCGGCGCGACCGGCCACGGTCGTCGCGACCGCGGCCGACTGGTTGGTCGGGTCGCGGTCGTAGTTGGCGCTCGACAGCGTGGCGACCGACGCGAGGAGGCCGACGGCGTCGGCGTGCAGGTCGATCTCGACCCGCGCGGCCGTCCCGGGGGCGAGGACCCCGACGTCGACGATCACCGTCCCCCCCTCGACCCGGGCCGAGCCGACGGGCGTGGTCGCGGCGACGAACGACGCGCCGGCCGGGATCGGGAACGCCAGGCGGACGCCGGAGGCCGGGGCCGGGCCGGCGTTGGAGGCGGTCAGGAAATACTTCAGGACGTCGCCGCGGTGGGCGGCGGACGGGCCGTCCAGGGTCAGGGCCAGGTCGACGGCCGGGGTCTGGACGGACGAGGCCTGCGCGGTCTCGTCGCCGGGGCGGGCGTCGGTCAGGCCCATGGTCGCCGCGGCGACGGCTCCGAACGCCCCCGAGAAGCCGGCGGGGGCCGTGGCGACCACCGTGAGGACGGCCGACGCCCCCGGGAGGAGCGACCCCACGTCCAGCCGGACGCTCCCGCCCGACCCGGTCGTCGCCAGGCCGGGCCCGGCGGTGATCGACTGGACCGTCGAGCCCCACGGCAGCGCCAGCGCCAGGGCCGTCGTCGGCGCCGCCAGGTAGCCGCGATTCGCGACCGTCGCCGTGAACGTGACGGGGGAACCCTGCGGGCCCGAGGGCGGGTCGGCCGTCAGCTCGACGTGCAGGTCGGTGCGCGGGAGCAGCAGGACCGTCAGCGCGAACTCCGAGGTGTTGCCGGACTCGTCCGTCGACGTCGCCGTCAGGAAGCCGCCGAGAGCGTCGGACCCCATCGGCAGGGCGAAGGTCGTCGCCCCCGCCCCGTCGGTCGTCACGACGGTCTGGCCCAGGTAGCGCTCGGCCTCGCCGAAGCCGGAGGGGTCGGGCGTCCGCGTCCAGAAGAACTGGACGGTGTACGACCGCCCGGGCATCCCCGTCACGCGGCCCGTGGCCTCGACCAGCACGCCGTCGGCGAAGGCCGTGGTGAGGATCGGGTAGTTCACCCAATCGTTCGGGCCGACGGCCCGGTCGGGCGGCGCGTCCGGCGGGGCGTGGGTCGGGGTCGGCCCGTTCCCCAGGTTGATCCCCAGCCCGGCGTTCCCGTAGATCCGATTCGACAGGATCGAGTCGTGGCGCACGGCCCCGATGAACTGGACGCCGGCCCCCGTCGTCCCCAGGCCGTTGAAGGCGATGACGTTGCCGTCGGCCGCGTCCGGGCCGCCGACCATCACGCCGTCGGACGCCAGGCTCACGCCGTCGCCCTGGTTCCCCAGCCGGACGGTCTCCGTCGGATCGACGCCGATCCAGTTCCCCTGGATCGTCAGCCCGGTCGAGCCCCCCCGCGCCCGGATGCCGCTCCCGCCGTTCGCCGAGATGCGGTTCGCCAGGGCGGGCCCCGGGCCGCCGATCGCGTTCTCCGGCGCGCCGTCGACGAGCACGCCGTCGCGGCAGTTCTCCAGCGGCGTCAGCCCGTCGGGGGCGAGCCCCACGACGTTGCCGACGACTAGGTTCCCCGCGGCGCGATCCTTCAGGACGATCCCGCCCCCCAGGTTCCCCGAGATGACGTTGTCCTTGATGCGGCCCTGGGTCGCCCCCGAGAAGACGACGCCGTCCCGGCCGTTGCCCAGGCCGGACGCGCCCGCGGCGTCGGTCCCGATCCAGTTGCCGACGACCGCGTCGTCGGCCGAGTCGCCGGGGGTGGCGGAGGCGATCAGGACCCCCTCGCCGCGGTTGCCGGCGATCACGTTCCCCCGGCCGTCGGGCCCGCCGATCGTCTGGCCCGACGCCGCCGCGATCAGGACGCCGATCCCGTTCGGGGCCGTCGCCGGGGCGAGGCCGCCCGCGCCGGGGACCAGGCCCACGTAGCACGACTCCACGAAGTCGCCGCCGGCCCCGCCCAGGACGATCCCCGCCCCCGAGAATCCGGTGACGATCAGCCCCGCGACGACGCTCCCGCCGCCGGTCACCACCAGGCCGTTCGCCCCCGATCCCGCGACCGACCCGTCCAGCCGGACCGTGGGCGACCCGTCCGCCGCGCGGGCCTCGACGAAGACGGGCCTCGCGATCGGGTCCAGGGGCGACAGCGGCCGGATCGTCGCCGGGCCGTCGCCCGGGATCGCGAACCGGATCGTCCCCGGCTCCGCGGACGTGCCCGCGTTGACCTGCCCGATCGCCCAACGCAGCGACCCCGGCCCGTCGTCCGCGGCGGTGTCGACGAGGAAGACGTCCGAGGCCAGCAGGAGCCGCCGCTCCACGGCCTCCAGGCGCGGCCGTTCGGCCCTCCGCTTCCCGGCGGGGCGTCTCGATCGGAGGAGAGGGAGGGGTAGGCGCATGGGGCGTGTCGCTGGAGGGGCCGCGCCGATCGTCCTGGGGTTCAACGTCGTGGGGGTCGAATCCTTAGGGGACCGGGGTTGGAGCCCGGTCGCGATCCGTTCGGATTCCTCGTGACCTCTTACGTCCTCGGCGTCGAAAAGGTCGCGATCATCCCCGGATGTTGCTCGGAAACGACGCACGACGATTGTCCGATTGTCGCGTCCCCGCATTCATTCTGTCAACCGTCCTCCCGGGCGATCAACGATGAACCCGGTCGATCCCCTCCTCGCCGTTGCGACGCCCGCGCCAGGCGGCTCGCGGAGGGCCCGAATTTGGGTCCGTTCGTGGGGACGAGGGTTCCCGGTTCGGTGGCGAAAATAGTTTTGGTGAAATACTTTGCGTCGATCGAAAATCGGGTTCGATCGTCGTTTTCGAAGTGTCGTCTCGGATGGCCTCTCGGACCCTGTCTCGGCTCGGAATTCGGTCCTCTTTGTAGGCTGGGTCGAGACCCAGCCCCGGCGAGCCTCGGCTTTCTCAGGGCTGGGTCTCGACCCAGCCTACGGGGACCTTGCGGCGCGGCGGGCCGTCGAGCCATCCGACGTCGACCATGTGGGGATCGCCGGGGAAGCGTTTCGATGCAGCCGGGTTGTCAAGGAGCGGAGGACACTCTCATCGGATATGGTCCGCGCGCGGGGCCGCGAGGTTTCAGGAATCTCCCGCCCCTTCGGGATTATTCGCCGGCCCCCGGTCGATCAGCCGCGGGCGACGGCGGGCATCTGGTAGAGCATCAGGTAGATGACGACGCCGGTGACGGAGACGTAGAGCCAGATGGGGAAGGCGACGCGGGCCGCGCGGGCGTGCCTGGCGTAGTCGCCGCCGAGGGCGTGGCGGAGGACGACCACCACCAGCGGCACCACGGCGAGCGCCGCGAGGAGGCTGTGGGAGGTCAGGATGGTGAGGTACAGCCACTTCCAGAAGCCGGCCCCGGGGAACCTCTTACTGCCGGCGAAGGCGTGGTAGACGAGGTAGCACCCGAGGAAGACGGCCGAGGTGAGGACGGCCGTCCCCATGGCCAGCAGGTGGCCGCGCATCGCCGGGTTGTGCCAGAGCGCCGAGAGGCGGGCGGCGACGGTCGGCGCGACCTCGGCCTCGCCCTCGGCCGCGACGGCCGCCGGGCTCGACGGCTTGCGGATGGCGCTCCAGCCGAGGAGGAGGAGGACCGTGCAGAGGCCGTTGAGGGTCGCGTTGATCGGGGGGAGGGCGCGGACCCAGCCCGGCAGGGCCAGCCGCTTCGCCTTGAGGATCAGGGCGTCGAGCGCCTGGGGGTCGCGGGAGTCGAACAGGCCCACGAGCCGGCCGCGGTCGACCAGGGCCAGGCGGTCGCTGTGGATGACGGCCTCGTCGGAGCCGTCGGGGGCGGGGGCCGGGTTGGTCATGGCCGTGAGGAGGAACTTCGTCCGGATCAGGTCGAGCGTCGCATCCTTGGGGCCGGTGAGGAACCACCAGCGGTCCGGGTCGGCGGCGAAGGTGTTGGCATACTCGCCCAGCACCTCGGGCGTGTCGTGCTCGGGGTCGACGGAGATGCTCACGAGCTTGACGTCGGCGCCGGCGAGCCGGTCTTGCAGGCTCTTCATGACGCTGGTGATCCGAGGGCACGAGAGCTTGCAGCGCGTGAAGATGAACGAGGCGATCCAGACCCGGTCGCCGAGCGTGGCGTCCGTCACCGGTTCCCCGGAGCGCTCGACCATCGAGAACGCGCCGATCGGGTCGCCAGCGTCGCCGAGGTCCTGCCCGGCCGGGGCCCCGCCGGCCGCCTCGGCCGTCGCGCGCCCGGAGGCGCGGACCCAGGCCAGGCAGAGCCCGCCGGAGAGGACGATCGCGAGGACGACGGTCAGGACGCCGAGCCGATAACCGGATGCCACGAGTCACCGCCTTTGGATGTCGTTCAGGTCACTTCTTCCGCATCGCCCACCCGGGGGGACGTTGGAATTCGGAAGGCGTGGGGCTTGTCAGGACCGGGCGGGCCGACGACGAGCATCCTTCTCCCCTGGTGGGAGAAGGTGGCCGAAGGCCGGATGAGGGGGCGACCGCCTTCGTATCCCCGGCCGGCCTTCTCCGTAGGCTGGGTCGAGACACAGCCCGGAAGAGGCGTCGCGTATCCCGGGCTGGGTCTCGACCCAGCCTACGGGGATTTGAAGTCCGACGGCCTTGGGTCGCGCCCCCCTCATCCGCCCCTCCGGGGCACCTTCTCCCACGAGGAGAGAAGGGGGGATTCCCGCTCAAAAGACGCTTCAGGTCCGAGGCTTCCTGCACGGCCGGCCTCACCCCGCCGGCCGGGGGGCCTCGCCGGAGGTCGCCGGGACGGGCTCGCCCAGCGGGTCGGGGAGCATGACGAAGTCGGGGAACAGCAGGAGGGTCAGGATGAAGGCCATGAGCAGGGCGGGGCCGATCACCAGGAAGACCCAGAACCGCTCATACTTCAGGTGCATGAAGTACCAGGCCACCAGCGCCGCCTTGGCGGAGGCCAGCAGCACCAGGCCGAAGATCAGGGGGCCGGGCGAGTCCTTGAGGAACCGGGCGAAGAGGTATTCGCCCACGGTGAGCAGGAAGAGGGCGAACAGGATCTTCAGGTAGGGGGCGTGCGATTCCACGTCGGCCGCGGCGGCGGCCTGGGCGGGCGTCGCGGGGACGATGGGGAGGCTCGCGTCGGCTTCGGTCATGGCCGGGATCCTCGGGTCAGATGAGGTAGACGATCGTGAACAGGAGGATCCAGACCACGTCGACGAAGTGCCAGTAGAGCCCCGCGTACTCGACCGCCCCGAAGTCCTGGGCCGAGAACCGCCCGAGCAGTGAGCCGAGGAAGACGATCGCCAGCGTGACGACCCCCGCGGCGACGTGCAGGCCGTGGAAGCCGGTCACGGTGAAGAAGCACGAGGCGAACAGGCTGACTTCGGGCGTGAAGTGGCCCGTCGGGCTGATCCCGATCGGGTACGATCGGCCCTCCAGCAGCTCGTGATACTCGAAGACCTGGACGCCCAGGAACGTGCCGCCCAGGACCAGCGTGGCCAGCAGGAACAGCGAGCAGCGCCCCTTGCGGCCCTGCTGGATCGCCGAGACGGCCAGGACCATCGTGGCGGAGGAGCAGATGAGGATGAACGTGTTGACCGTCGTCAGGTCGATGCTCAGCGGGTTCGTGAGCGGGTCGTAGGGCCTCGGCCAGTTCGACGTCCGGAGCGAGGCCGCCTCGGCCTTCGCACCCAGCTTCCCCAGAGCGGCCGTCAACTCGCCGGCGCCCTTCTCGTCCAGGCCGTTGACGACCCCGTGGGGGGCGGCGGCGAGGATCCGGGCCACCTCGGCCTCCCCCTTGCCGGTCGCCGAGGCGATCGCGCCGGCGACGCCGTCCGCGTCGGGGCCGACCGCGCCCAGCACGACGCCGCGGGCGTCCTTCAGCCGGTCGAGCTGCGCGGCGGGGGCGTAGAGGTTGCTGTAGGAGGTGGGCGGGCTGCCGGCGCGGAAGACGATGTACGAGCCCAGCAGGCCCGTGAAGAACATGATCTCGGTCGCCAGGAACAGCCAGATCGCCACCTTCCCCGGCGTCGCCGGCGCGGGGGCGGCGTCGGCCGAGGGGCGGTGGGCCGGGTGCGGGGGGGCGTCCGCGGACGTCATCGTGGGGGCCTCGGGTCAGGCGGGCAGGGGGTTGAGCAGGAGCAGCAGCAGCACGGCGGGCAGGTAGAGGAACGACGCCCCCATCAGCTTCCGGGCGCTCGCGTCGTCGGCGTCGGCCCAGAAGCGGGCGGAGGCGGCGAGGTAGTACAGCCCCAGCGCCAGCGCCCCGGCGAAGTAGAACATCCCCGCCAGGCCCACGACCGTCGGCAGCAGGCCGACGGGGACCAGCGCCAGGGCGTGGAGGGTCGACTGGCGGCCCGACATCCGGCCCGTCGGGTCGACGCACGGCAGCATCTTCATCCCGCCTCGGGCGTAGTCCTCGCGATAGACCCAGGCGATCGCCAGGAAGTGCGGGAACTGCCAGAGGAAGACGATCAGGAACAGCGTCCAGCCCTCCATGCTGAGCGTCCCCGTCGCGGCCGACCAGCCGATGACCGGCGGCAGCGCGCCGGGGACGGCGCCGATCGCCGTGTTCAGCGTCGTGACGGGCTTCAGCGGCGTGTAGACCCAGACGTACAGCGCGAGCGTCGTCGCGGCGACCGCCGCGGCCGTCGCGCCGGAGAAGGCCAGCAGGATCAGCGTCCCGACCGCGCCGAGCACCGCGCCGAACAGGGCGGCCTCGCCGGGGGCGACGCGGCCGGAGGGGATCGGCCGGCGTCGGGTGCGCCGCATCAGGGCGTCGCGGTCGCGCTCCCACACCATGTTCAGCGCGCTGGCGCCGCCCGCCACCAGCGCCGAGCCCAGAAGCGTCGCCAGCAGGGTCGTCGGGTGGGCGCTGCCGCGGGCGCCCAGCAGGAAGCCCACGCCCACGGTGATGACCACCAGCAGGACGATCCGGGGCTTCGTCAGCGCGACGAACGCCTGGGTGCGCCCCCCGACGGCCTCCAGGGCGGCGACCTCGGCGGCGGGGGCGGCGGTCACGGTCAGGGCGGTCTCGCCCATCGAGGCGGCGGAGTTCAAGCGACGGCCTCCAGGTCGACGGGGTCGGTCGGGGACGAAGGGGACGCGGGGTGCGACGACGCCGACGCCGGGCCCAGGTGGCGATACGCCCGCAGCGCCGTCACCAGCGACGCCGCCAGCAGCACCGCGCCGTTGGTCTGGTGCAGGGTCCGCGTCACGGCCTGGTAGAAGCCCACCGGCCGGGGCATGCCGTCGAACGGCCAGAGCATGACGAACGAGACGATCCCGAGCAAGATCTGCAACCCCGCCAGGACCTCCGTGATCCGCGCCGCCGACTTCAGCGACGGCTTCGGCTCCGGGTTCTTCTTGATCCGCACGAACAGGTGGGCCGCGATCCCCAGGATCGCCACGCCGAAGACGCCGTGGGTGATCGCCGCGTGCGAGCCGCTGAAGTGCCGCACCAGCGCCCCCAGGCCGATCTGCGCGGCCGTCAGGGCGAGCGTGACAACGGCCAGCCCGCGGACCTTCTTGACGTCGGGCGTGGGCCTCGCGTCGGAGAGCCAGTCGCGGCCGGTGAAGGTCGCCAGGGCGACGGTCATGGCGAAGAAGACCTGCCCCAGGCAGCCGTGCAGGGCGGCCAGGGCGGTCGAGTTCCGCGTGACCCGGAAGCCGCCCAGGAGGCCCTGGACGATCACGATCGTCAGCGCGGCCAGGCCGAACGCCTTCATCCAGCCGCGGGTCTCGTGCAGGAAGAACCAGACGCACAGCGCGATCATGGCCACGCCGACCGCCGCGCCGTAGAGGCGGTGGGTGTGCTCGACCTGGACGCCGAACGGGGCGTTCCAGAAGTTGTACAGGAACATGTTCATGCCGAACGTCGTCGGCCAGTCGGGCACGGCCATGCCGACGCGGTAGGTCGTGACCGACCCGCCGACGTACAGCAGGGGGAGCGTGAACACCGCCGCCAGCACGGCCGCCCAGTGCGGGGCGGGGCGGTAGGCGGGGGCCCGATGGCGATCAGATTCCGGCGCGGGGTCGAGTTTCGTCATGGCTTTCGGCTGCGAGGCGGCGACGCGGGCCGCCGCGGTGGAGTCCTCCGGTTCGGGTCGGTTCGAGTCGGTCGGGTCAGGCCATGACCGGGTCGAGCGTGATGTTCGGCGGCAGGGGCGAGGTCTGCGGGAGGTAGTCCTCCTCGCCGCCGGGGACGCTGTACTCGTACGGGGCGTGGAAGACCCGCGGCAGATCCTCGAAGTTGTAGTGCGGCGGCGGCGAGGCCGTCGTCCACTCCAGCGAGTTCGCCTTCCACGGGTTGGCCTCGGCCTTCGGCCCGGCGACCAGGCTGTAGAAGAAATTCAGCACGAACGGGACCTGGGCCAGGCCCAGGGCGAACGCGCAGATCGTCATGAACTGGTTCATCCAGACGACGCCCGGGGCGCGGAGGAACTCGTAGACGGTCGGGTCGGGGATGCGCCGCATGTGGCCGTGCCAGCCGACGATGTGCATGAACAGGAACGTGCCCGTCATGAAGATGAAGGTGAAGAGGAAGTGGACCTTCCCCAGCCCCTCGTTCATCGTGCGGCCGAAGATCTTCGGGAACCAGTAGTAGACCCCGGCGAAGATGGCGAACGTGCTGCCGCCGAACAGGACGTAGTGGATGTGGCCGACGATGAAGTAGGTGTCGTGGATGTGGATGTCGACCGGCGTGGCCGCCATGAAGATCCCCGACAGGCCGCCGATGATGAACATCGACACGAACGCCATCGCGTTGAGCATCGCCGACGTGTACTGGATCCGGCCCCCCCACATCGTCCCGATCCAGTTGAAGACCTTGATGGCCGACGGCAGCGCGATCATCATCGTCGAGACCATGAACGTCGCCCCCAGGGCGGGGTTCATGCCCGACTGGAACATGTGGTGGCCCCAGACGATGAAGCCCAGGCCGGCGATCGCCGCCAGCGCGACCACCATCGGCTTGTAGCCGAACAGCGGCTTGCGCGAGAACGTGCTGATGACGTCGGACGCGATACCCATCCCGGGCAGGATCATGACGTAGACCGCCGGGTGCGAGTAGAACCAGAACAGGTGCTGGAACAGCAGCGGCGCGCCGCCCCCCGTCACCGCCGGCCCGTTCCCCACCGAGGCCCCCACCGGGCTGAAGAAGTTCGTCCCGGCCGTGCGGTCGAGGAGCTGCATCACCAGGGCCGAGGTCAGCACCGGCAAGGCGAACGCCTGGAGCAGGGCCGTGATGAACAGCGACCAGACCGTCATCGGCATCCGGAACATCTTCATCCCCGGCGCCCGCAGCATGACGACGGTCGTGATGTAGTTGATCGACCCGGTCAGCGACGAGATCCCGGCGCACAGCAGGGCCAGCAGCCAGTACGTCTGGCCGTTGAGCGAGCCGGGGGCGGCGTGGGGGTCGGTGGAGAGCGGCGGGTAGCCCGTCCAGCCGGCCTCCGAGGGCCCCCCCTCCACGAAGAACGAGGCCAGCAGGAACGCGAAGCCCGGCCACATGATCCAGTAGGAGAACATGTTCAGCTTCGGGAACGCCATGTCCCGGGCGCCGATCATCAGCGGGATCAGGAAGTTGCCGAACGCCCCCGTGAGGATCGGGATGATCACGAAGAAGATCATGATCGTGGCGTGCATCGTGAACAGCTTGTTGTAGAACTCCGGCGGCATCTGCCCCCCCAGGGCGGGGGCCGACCAGAGCCACTTCGAGAGGATCGGCACCGGCCGCCACGGCCAGGCGAGCTGCCAGCGGATGATCATCGCCAGCAGGCCGCCGACCGCGAAGAAGATCAGCCCCGAGAACAGGAACTGGACCGCGATGACCTTGTGGTCGGTCGAGAAGACGTAGCGCGTCAGCGGGTTCCGCGGGCGCGGGTGGACGTGCGCGTCGCTCACTGCCGATCCCCCTCCGATGTCTCGCCCTCGGGCTCGCCGACCTGGCTGCGGCCCTGCTCGGCGAGCTTCGCCGCCTGCCAGGCCTCGAACTCCGCCCGGGTCTCGTGGACCACGACGTCGCCCCGCATCTTGTAGTGCCCCCAGCCGCACAGCTCGGCGCAGGCCAGCTCGTACCGGCCGGCGCGGTCGCAGTCGAACCAGACCGGGATGGTCATCCCGGGGACGGCGTCCTGCTTGATCCGCATCTGGGGGAGGAAGAACGAATGGATCACGTCGGACGACTTCAGGTGGATCAGCGCCGTCTCGTCCTTCACCAGGTGGAGGTCGTTGACGGTGAACAGGTCGTCGGCCGTGCCGACCTTGCCGTCGGGGCCCGGGTACTTCACCATCCACTGGAACTGCCGCCCGGTCAGCTCGGCCAGGACGGGCGTCCGGGGCGCGGCCGAGCGGAACTTGACGTCGGCCCAGGTGCTCATCTGGTAGAGGGCCAGGAAGACGAGGATGCCGGCCGGGATGATGGTCCAGATGACCTCCAGCCGCTGGCTGCCGTGGAAGTAGCGCGCCGGGCGGGCGGGCTTCCCCTCGGCGTCGAGCCGGTCGGCGTAGCGGAACTGCGCCCAGACCAGGGCCGCCTGGGTGGCGACGAACACGCCGCCGGTCAGCCAGAGGATGATGATGAACAGGGCGTCGATCTCGCGCCCCGCCTTCGAGACGACGTGGCCGGGCTCGGCGACCGTGTTCGGGAGCCACCAGTCGGGCGAGAACGGCGCGTAGGCGAACGCCCCGACGCTGAACGCGGCCGCGAGGGCGAAGATCAGGCTCCAGTATCGCAAATCAAGGGGCTCCCACGGTCCGGCGACCCGGGCGCCCCGTCGCGGGGGCGGGCCGGCCCGGAGCTTCGTTCACGGTCACAGCATATCCGACGGCCGGGCCCGCGGTCGAAGCCGCGGCGCCGCTCATCGCCGGACCGCCTCGGCCTCGGCCGCCACGCCCGGCTCCTCCAGCAGCTCGGGCTGGTAGGGGAGGGCCAGGACGAAATTTACGATGTCCCAGATCTGCGCGTGGTCGATCCCCGGGTAGTGCGCCGGCATCTGCGCGCCGGTGATCCCCTTGGCGATCCGCCAGTACAGGTCGATCGGCCGCCGGCCCCCCTTGTACACCGGCACGGTCAGGTTGGCCGGCCGCAGCGGGTTGCCCCATTCGTCGAGCTTCTGCTTCCACAGCTCCTGCGTCGGCTCGTCGAGCTGTGCCACGCGCTCGGCCATCTTGCTCGGGTCGCCACGGAAGACGACCCGGTTGAAGACGTCCGGGTCGACGAAGCTCTTGCCGTCGCCCCGGCCCTTGACGCCGTGGCAGCCGGCGCATTCGAGCTTCTCCTTGGTCCGGCCGAGGAACAGGTCGCGGCCCCGGCGGACGCTCTCCGGCGAGGAGGGCGTGCGGGCGACGGGCGGGTCGACCACCTTGTCGGCGGCGTCCTCCCACTTGCCGAAGACGGCGGACGTCAGGTCGGCGACCACGTCGTCCTCTAGGGCGTCCGGGTCCTCGTCGTCGCCGATGAAGCCCTCCTCGATGAGCGCCAGCTCGGTCTCGCCGCGGACGCTGAGGAAGGTGACGTAGTCGAGGACCTGCTCGATCTCCTCCTTCGTCAGCAGGGCCTCGAACGCCGGCATGGAGGTGCCGTGGAGGCCGTCGCGGACGGTGCGACGGAGGTCGTCGCGGTCGGGGCGGGCACCGTTGGGCGTCGACGTGAACTTGTACAGGCCGCGGCGGAAGTCGCGCGGCGGGGGGAAGACGAACGGGGCCGTGGGGCCGTCCCCCGCGCCGGACAGGCCGTGGCAGTGGAGGCAGTGGCGGCGATACAGGGCGAAGCCGCCGGCGTGCGGCAGCCTCTTCGGCCCCTCGGCCGTCCGGAGGTGGTTCGCCAGCAGGCCGCCCACCGTCCCCGACTCATCCTTGGAGAACGGCGCCCCTTCGGGGACGTGGATCTCCTTCGGGTTCGGGCCGTAGAGCTTCGCGAGGACGGCGCGGGCCTTCTCGCGGATCTTCGGCTTGTCGGCGAGGTGGGACTTCCCGTCCACCTCCCGGGTCATCCCCGGCTGCTCCTCGTAGGCGAGGGGGCCGGTGAGGTCGGCGTCCGAGCATCCGGCCGCCAGCGCCAGCGAGATCCAAAGTCCGAACACGGGACGCCGTCGCACGATCACGCGAACATCTCCAGGGGCGCGCCGGACGACGTCGTGCGGCGGGGCGGGGGCTGCAAGGACGTCCCGACCCGGCCGGGGCGCGAGGCCCGCTCGGCCGGCTTGCGACGGCGGCGGTGGTCCGACCTTGAGGTCGGCGGCGGGGTAGGGGGGGCCGCGAGTGGTGCGATTCCGGCCCGGCCCCGATCGCCGTCGGGCCGCCTCCTCGTCCGTATGGTAAGGTTATCGTAGCCGCCCGCGACGGCTCCCACAAGCGGAACGGTGATTTCGTGATCTTCGCCCGGTTCGAAGATTTCGATTCTTTCGAACGAAGCGGGAATCTCCCCAGGACGCCCCACCCCCGGGCGGCCGAACTCGTGCGCCCCGGGAGGGACCGTCTGTGAAGCGTTCCAAGGACGCCCCGGACCTGGACGAGCCGGAGTATTCCCGGTCCGGATCTCGCCGCAAGCGGATGCGGCGGCTGGTGTTCGTGGAGCCCGTGGAGGAGCCGACGCCCGGCTACTGGGCGACGACGCGGAAGCCGCTCCCCTCGCTGTTCCTGATCGCCCCGATCGTCCTGGCGTACGAGTTCGGCGTGGTGTGGCTGGGCGGGATGGAGTCGCACGCCCTGCGGACCGGGGCCGACGCCTGGCTCCGGCGCTCGCTGGCGGCGGCCGGGCTCACCGACCACTGGCTGCTGCCGCTGTCGCTGGTCCTGATCCTCCTCGGCTGGCAGGCGACGCAGCCGAAGGGCTGGAAGTTCTCGCCGATGGTCGTGGCCGGGATGATCGTCGAGAGCCTGGTGCTGGCGGTGGCGCTCGTCGGGGTTAGCCGGCTCGTCGACCTCGGCTTCGACCTGATGGAGCGCACCCCGCCCCCCGCCGCGCTGTTGCAGGTCTCGCCCGGGGGCGGCGACGTCGCCCGGCTGATCGGCTTCCTGGGCGCGGGGGTGTATGAGGAGGCTTTGTTCCGACTGCTGCTGGTCCCGGCCCTGTTCTACGGCCTGAAGGCCCTCCAGGCCCCGCAGGTGATGGCCGGGGCCCTGGCGGCCAGCGGCTCGGCCTTGTTGTTCTCGCTGGCGCATCACGCGGGCAACCCGGGCGAGGCGTTCACCTGGTTCGCCTTCGTCTTCCGCTGGATGGCGGGCGTCTTCTTCGCATGGGTCTTCATCCTGCGGGGCTTCGGCATCGCGGTCGGGGCGCACACCGCGTACGATGTGCTGGTCGGGTGGGTCGGCTGGGACGGCTGAACCCCTCCCGCTTCCTTCCCCCCTCGTGAGACCCTCGCCTTGGCGGCCTTTCGCATCGCCCACCTGTCGGACGTCCACGTCTGGAAGACGACGTTCAACCCCGTCCGGCTGATGAGCAAGCGCATCGTCGGCATGGCGGCCCTGATGCTGGGGCGAGCCCGGCGGTTCCGCCTCGATCGGCTGGAACACCTGGTCGAGAAGGTCGAGTCGATCCGGCCGGACCACGTCCTCATCACGGGCGACCTGACGACCACCGCCTTGCCCGAGGAGTTCGAGCACGCCGCCGACGCCCTCGCGCCACTCCTGCACCCGCCGGGGAGGGCGACCGTGATCCCCGGCAACCACGACCGCTACACGGGGGCCTCGGCGCGGGGGCGGCACTTCGAGCGAGCCTTCGGCCGGTTCGCCGGGGCGGCGGAGTTCCCCTGGATGCGGTTCATCGCCGACCGCACGGCCGTCCTGGGGCTCGACCCGACCCGGCCGGCGCTCAGCGCGCGGGGACGCCTCCCGGCCGGACAACTCGCCGCCGCCCGCGCCCTGTGGGAGGAGCACCGCGAGGCGGTCGACCGGCTCATCGTCGCTTGCCACTATCCGGTCGACGCCCCCGAGGGCCTGCGCGACGACCTGGAGTGGAAGCGGCTCGAAGACTCCCACTTCCTGGCCGAATGGCTCACGGCCCTGGGCCCGCACCTGTATTGCTGCGGGCACGTCCACCGCGCCTGGGCCTTCACGCCGCCGCACATCCCCGATCAGCTCTGCCTCAACGCGGGGGCGCCGCTGATGGTCGACCGCAAGGGGGACAACCCGCCCGGCTTTCTCGAAATCACGCTCGACGACACGGACGTCGCGGTCGTTCACCACGGCTGGGACGGCTCGGGCTGGGTCGAGCGGCCGATGGCGTGGCGGGAGGGGTTCTTCGACCTCGCCCGCCGCCGGGAGGCGCGCCCGAGCGGCGGGTGAGATGAGGTCGGGCCGTCAGTCTTCCTGGACCTCGGCCTCTTCGCCCTCGTCGGCGCCTTCCTCGTCCTCGTCGTCGAAGTCTTCCTCGTCGAGGTCGCCTTCGAAGCTCACCTCGGCCAGCTCGCCCAGGCGGTATTCCTTCCCCTTGATCGTGAGCTTGAGGTCTTCCATGGCCGGGATGTCCTCGTCGGGGACGTCCTCGCGCATGGCCAGGGCTTCGAGGGCGTCGATGGCCTTGTCCAGCGCGTCGGAGAACTCCTCGGGGGAGATCCCCTCGGCTTCGAGGACGTCCTCGCGGGCGGTGTAGACGATCTCGACCATGTCGTCGTCGCCGTGGTCGTGGCCGCATCCGCAGGCGTCGTCATGCTCGTGGTTCGGGTCGTGGTCGTGGTCGTGGTCGTGGTCGGTCATGGCGGGGCTCGGGGGGGGCGGGGGCGGGGACTTGATGAGATAAGATGGTAAAGCAAAATCGGGACCGGACGAAACGGCCGAGCGTTCGTCCGGTCCCGGGTGGAGTCTGGCGGGGGCGGCGGTCAGGCCTTGCGGCTGACGTGGGTCATGGCGCGGAGGCGGGCGACGGCCTTCTCCTTCTCCTCGACCTCGGACTCGGTGACGGCCTTGACCTTGAGGGCCTCGTCGAGCTTCGCGGCGGAGCCGTTCATCTCGATCTTGTCGGCCGGGATGGCGCGGGAGGTCAGGACGGTGACGACGTCGTCGCGGACCTGGGCGAAGCCGCCGTCGACGAAGTACGACTCGGTGGCGCCGCCGACCTTGATCCGCAGCTCCCCGTAGCCGAGCCGGCCGAGCAGGGGGGCGCGGCCGGGGAGGACGCCCAGCTCGCCGTCGAACAGCGGCAGGGCGACGAAGTCCACGGTCTTGGCGAAGGCGGTCTTCTCGGGGGTGACCACCTGGCACTGGAGGAGCTTCGACCCGGCGGGGGTCGTCGCGCCGTGCTCGGCGGCGGGGATGGCGTCGGCCATGGGATGGGGGCTCCCTGTCGGGCTTCGGTTGCGGTCAGATCGCGCCCATCTTCTTGGCCTGTTCCTCGGCCTGCTCGATGGCGCCGACGTACATGAAGGCCGACTCCGGCAGGTGGTCCCACTTGCCGTCGCAGATCTCCTTGAAGCTGCGGATGGTGTCCGGCAGCTTGGTATACTCGCCCGGCTTGTTGAGGAAGACCTCGGCGACGAAGAACGGCTGCGACAGGAACCGCTCGATGCGGCGGGCGCGGTGGACGACCAGCTTGTCGTCCTCGGACAGCTCGTCGACGCCGAGGATGGCGATGATGTCGCGGAGTTCCTTGTAGCGCTGGAGGATCTTCAGCACGCGCTGGGAGACCTCGTAGTGCTCCTCGCCGACGTACTGCGGGTCCAGGATGCGGGAGCTGGAGCCGAGCGGGTCGATGGCCGGGTAGATCCCCTTCTCGGAGATCGACCGCGAGAGGACGATGAAGGCGTCGAGGAAGCCGAAGGTGGTGGCCGGGGCGGGGTCGGTGAGGTCGTCGGCCGGGACGTAGACGGCCTGGACCGACGTGATGGCGCCCTTCTTGGTGGAGGTGATGCGCTCCTGGAGGGCGCCCATCTCGGTGGCCAGGGTGGGCTGGTAGCCGACGTTCGACGGCATGCGGCCCAGCAGGGCGGAGACCTCGGAGCCGGCCTGGCTGAAGCGGAAGATGTTGTCGATGAACAGCAGGGTGTCGGCCCCGGTGGCGTCGCGGAACCACTCGGCCATGGTCAGGGCGGAGAGGGCGACGCGGAGGCGGGCACCCGGGGGCTCGTTCATCTGGCCGAACAGCATCACGGTCGAGTCGATGACCGACTTGCCGGTGCTGCCGACCTTGGTCTCCTGCATTTCCAGCCAGAGGTCGTTCCCCTCGCGGGTCCGCTCGCCGACGCCGGCGAAGACGGAGTAGCCCGAGTGGACCGACGCGATGCGCGAGATCATCTCCTGGAGGATGACCGTCTTGCCCAGCCCGGCGCCGCCGAACAGGCCGATCTTGCCGCCGCGGACGAACGGCGTCAGCAGGTCGATGACCTTGATGCCGGTTTCGAACTGCTCGGTCTTGGGCGACAGCGAGTCGAACGAGGGGGGATCGCGGTGGATCGGCCAGCTCTCCTCCGACGGCACGGAGCCGCGGCCGTCGATCGGCTGGCCCAGGAGGTTGAAGACGCGGCCCAGCGAGCCCTTGCCGACCGGCACGCTCACCGGCGCGCCGGTGTCGAGGACGGGCATGCCGCGGACGAGGCCGTCGGTGGAGCCCAGGGCCACGCAGCGGACCCGGTTGCCGCCGAGGTGCTGCTGGACCTCGCCCGTGAGGTGGATCTCCACGCCCTTGTCGTTCGTGTCGATCTTCAGGGCGTTGTAGATGTTCGGCAGCTCGCCCTCGTCGAACTCGGCGTCGAACGTCGAGCCGATGACCTGGGCGATCCGTCCGGTCCTCGTTGCAGTCGCCATAACGCGGGATTCCTCTGTCTTCGGGCGCCGGGGGCGCCTGGATCATTCAGATGTATTCGGATGTTCGCGGGGCGGACGGTTCGGCGGTCATTCGAGGGCGATGGCGGCGCCGACGATGTCGGCCAGGTCGCCCGTGATCTGGGACTGGCGGGCCCGGTTGTACTGGCGGGTCAGGTTCTTGGACAGCTCGTCGGCGTTCTGCGACGCCCCCTTCATGGCCACCATGCGGGCGATCTGCTCGCTCACGGCGGCGTCGAGGAAGCACTTGAACAGCCGGGCCTTGAACGAGACCGGCACCAGCTCCTGGAGGATCCCCTCGGCGTCCGGGAGGAACTCGTACTCGGCCTTCTCCCGGCCGGCGCCGGCCGCGGCGGGGGCGGCCTTGGCCTCGGCCGCCTTCGGGGCCGCGTCGGGGTCGTCGGTCGGGATCGGCAGCAGGGTCCGGACGACGGCCTCCTGCTTCGCCGTGTTGATGAACCGGGTGTAGGCGACGTCCAGGCGGTCGATCTTCCCTTCCAGGAACAGCCGCATGTAGCGGTCGGCCAGGACCTCGACCTCGTGGAAGGCCGGCTTGTCCTCGAAGTGGCCGTAGTTGGCCGAGACCGGGATCTTGCGGTATTTCAGGAAGTTCTGCCCGCGCTTGCCGGAGACCTCGACGGCGACCTGCGAGCCCTCGGCCTGGAGGTCCTGGTAGTCGCGGATCGCGGCGCGGAGGACGTTGCCGTTGTAGCCGCCGGCGAGGCCGCGGTTGCTGGTCAGGACCAGCAGCAGGGCGTTCGCGGCGGGCTCGCGCTTCTCGTAGAGCGGGTGGAGGGTGGAGGGGGACGACCCGCCGAGGTCGGACGCCATCTCGGCGATCTTGCGGGTGTAGGCCTCGGCCTCGACGGCCCGGTCCATCGCCTTGCGGAACCGGGCGGTGGCGATCAGCTCCATCGTCCGGGTGATCTTGCGGATGTTGTCGACCGCCTTGCGGCGTTTGATGATCGCGCGGGCCTTGGCCATCGTGGGGTCTCTCGAATTTCGGTCGGTCGACGGGGCCGACGCCGCCCGGCGGGGGGGCCGGGCGGCGTCGGCGGGCTCGTTCGTCTCGGGCGTCAGGCGGTCGCGGCGGCGGCGGCCGGGGCGGCCTGGCCGGCGTACTTGAACGTCGCCTTGAAGTCCTTCAGGGCGGCCTTCAGGTCGGCGACGATCGCGTCGGTCAGCTTCTGCTCCTTGGAGAGCGAGGCGACGACCGCGGCGCGGTCGGCGTGCATGAACTCCAGGAACTCGCGCTCGAACCGCTGGACCTCGCGGGCGGGGATGTCGTCCAGGGCCCCGGCCGAGCCGGCGAAGATGCTCATGACCTGGTCGATGGCCGAGAGCGGCCGGTACTGCGGCTGCTTCAGTAGTTCGACCATGCGGTAGCCGCGATCGAGCTGGGCCTGGGTGGCCTTGTCCAGGTCGGTGCCGAGCTGGGCGAACGCCTCCAGCTCGCGGAACGCCGCCAGGTCGAGCCGGAGGCCGCCGGAGACCTTCCGCATGGCGCCGATCTGGGCCTTGCCGCCCACGCGGGAGACGCTGATGCCGACGTCGATGGCCGGCCGCACGCCCGCGAAGAACAGGTCGGGCTGGAGGTAGATCTGGCCGTCGGTGATCGAGATCACGTTCGTCGGGATGTAGGCCGAGACCTCGCCTTCCAGCGTCTCGATGATCGGCAGGGCCGTCAGCGAGCCGCCCGACGTCGGGGTCTTGGCGACCTTGTGGCCCGTCGGGAACTTCTCCTTCAGGGCGTGCGCGGCCTCCTCGGCCCCGGGGACGCCGACGTAGACCTTCTTGTCGACGCCCTTGTCCTCGGTCGCGTCCTCGGCCTTGGTCGACTCGGGGACGATGACGTACCGGTTGGCGAGCTTCGCCGACCGCTCCAGCAGGCGGGAGTGGGCGTAGAAGATGTCGCCGGGGTACGCCTCGCGGCCCGGCGGCCGGCGGAGCAGCAGCGAGACCTCGCGGTAGGCGACGGCCTGCTTGGAGAGGTCGTCGTAGATGCAGAGGGTCGGCTTGCCCTGCTCGTACATGAAGTACTCGGCCATGGCGCAGCCGGCGTACGGGGCGATGTACTGGAGCGGGGCCGGCGAGCTGGCGCCCGAGGCCACGACGATCGTGTAGTCCATGGCGCCGTGGCGGCGGAGGACGTCGACCAGGCCGGCCGTCGTCGACTCCTTCTGCGCGATCGCCACGTACACGCAGATGACGCCCGTCCCCTTCTGGTTGAGGATGGTGTCGATCGCGATGGCGGTCTTGCCCGTCTTGCGGTCGCCGATGATCAGCTCGCGCTGGCCGCGGCCGATCGGGATCATGGCGTCGATGGCCTTGACGCCCGTCTGGAGCGGCTCGTCGACCGGCTGGCGGTCGGCGATGCCCGGCGCGGCGGACTCGATGGCTCGGCTCAGGCTGGTGACGATCGGGCCGCCGTCGTCGAGCGGGTTGCCGAGCGGGTCGACGACGCGGCCGATCAGGGCGTCGCCCACCGGGACGCGGAGGAGCTGGCCGGTCGCGGTGACCTCGTCGCCTTCCTCGATCGCCGTGTACTCGCCCAGGACGATGACGCCGACCGAACCTTCTTCGAGGTTCAGCGCGATCCCCTTGGCGCCGTTCTTGAACGCGACCATCTCGCCGGCCATGACGCCGGAGAGGCCGTGGACGCGCGCGATGCCGTCGCCGACCTCCAGGACGGTGCCGACTTCGGAGCGGGTGACCTCGGGGGCGAACTGCTCGATCTCACGCTGGATGACAGAACTGATCTCTTCGCTTCGAAATTTCATGCGTCTTCCCTTGGATCAGCCGCTGGCGTATCTGTTCAAGACGGTTGCGCACCGAGGCGTCGAAGACCTCGTCGCCGATCTGGACGACGAGGCCGCCGATGAGGTCGGGGTCGGTCGTGACCTGGAGGACGGGGGTCCCCGGGGTCAGCCCGGCGAGCTTCTTCCGGAGGGCCTCCGCCTGGGTCTCGTCGAGCGGGGCGGCGGACCGGACCTTCACGGCGACCAGGCCGCGGCGGCGGTCCCACTGGCGGCGGGCCTCCTCGGCGACGGCGGCGGCCAGGCCGAGGCGGCCGTGGCGGTTGAGGACGCGGAGGAAGCGGAGGGCGACGTCGGCGACCCGACCGTCCAGCAGCGACGTCAGCATCCGGTCCTTGTCGGCGGCCGGGACGCGGGGGGCGTCGAGCAGGGCGGCGAACCGGGGGTGGGCCTCCAGGACCTCGTCCCGGAAGGCGTCCAGGTCGTCGAGCGCGGCGGCGACCGCGTCGTCCCCCCCGGCGGCGTCGAGGAGGGCGGCGGCGTAGGACCGGGCGGCCTCGGCCTCGTCGTCGGAGAGGGGCCGGCGGGGCCGCTCGGCGGGGGCCTGGGTCGTCATGCCTTCGCGCCTCCGGACTCGGGGAGCGAGCGGATGGCGTCGTCGAGCAGGCGGCGGCGGTCGTCGTCGCCCAGGTCCTTGGCCAGGACCTTGCCCGCCACCGAGACGGCGACGTCGGCGGTCCGGGTCCAGATCTCGGCGAGGGCCTGGTCGCGGGCCGTGGCGATCTCGCGCTGGGCGCGGTCGCGGGCGGCCTCGGCCTCGGTCTGGGCCTGGCGGATCAGCTCGGTCGAGCGGGCCTCGGCCTTGCGCTGGGCCTGGTAGAGCAGGTCGCGGGCCCTGTCGTCGGCCTCGGCCATGAGCCGACGGTGCTCGGCGAGCAGGGCCTCGGCGTCGTTGCGGGCCTTCTCGGTCTGGAGCAGGGTGTGCTCCAGGTGCTCCTCGCGGTGGTGGAGCGCCTCGACCAGGGGCTTCCAGGCGTACTTGCCGAGGACGACCAGCAGGAAGGCGAAGACGGCGACCGTCCAGATCGCCAGGCCGGCCTGGGGCTCCATCGGGTTGGCCTTGGCCTCGCCGTGGGCCCCGCCTTCCGCCGGGTGGGCCGCGTCGGCGTGGGCCGGGGCCGGGGCCGCCGGGGCGGCGTGGGTCGCGGGCGCCGCGTGGGCGGCGGGGGGCTCCTCGGCCACGGCCCGGGCCGTGGCCAGCAGCGCGGCCGTCGCGACGAGCCCGGACCCGAGGGCGGACTTCAGGAAGCGGAGCATGGGATTGGTTCTCGCGGGCTGACGAACGGGCGGGATCGGGTCGGGCGCGGGACGGTCGGGGTCGCGAAGACGACGCCCGGCCGCGCCCCCCGGGCGGGGGCGCGTCGGCCGGGCCGGTTCGGTTCGTTCCGCCGGTGCCGGTCCCGGGCTCAGGCGATGAGCTGGAGCAGCAGCGCGAAGAACGTGGCGCCTTCGATCAGGGCCGCCGCGATGATCATGGCGCCCTGGATGTTGCCGGCGATCTCCGGCTGGCGGGCCATGCTCTCGACCGCGCTCTTGGCCAGCAGGCCGATGCCCAGGCCGGCGCCGATGATGATGAGGCCGGCGCCGATCGGCCGGTAGTCGACGGATGCGGCCTGGTTCACGACCTCGGCGGTCTGGGCGGAGGCGGCCCCCTGGGTGACGAACAGCAGGGCGAACGCGAAGACGGCGGACTTGATGAGCTTCATCGAACCCTCGGGAGACTGGTTGTTGACGACTGCGGGATGCGTGGCCGGCGCGGGGCCTTCGGGGCCCCGCGCCGGCCTGGATCTCGGCGGACCGTCGCGGATCGATCGATCTCGGCCCCGCCGGGCGTCCGCGACGCGCCCGGGGCGGGCCCCCTCGGCGGGCCGGGGTCAGTGCGGGTGCACCGACGCCCCGATGAACAGCGCCGAGAGGAACGTGAAGATGTACGCCTGGAGGAACGCCACGAACAGCTCCAGGAGGCTGAGCGCCACGACGCCGGCGATGCTCGCCGGCATCACGACCCAGAACAGCCAACCCTGCGCGGCCAGGATGAACCCCAGGATCACCGCCAGGACGACGTGGCCGGCGAACATGTTGGCGAAGAGCCGGACGGCCAGGACCAGGTGCTTGATCAGCAGCCCCACCAGCTCGATCACGAACATCAGGGGCCAGAAGGCGTAGTTCAGCGGCCAGGGGACGTCGACGTGCGGCACCAGGTTCGTGAAGAACTTCTTGACGCCGTACTCCTTCACCCCCGCGCCCACCACCACCGCCAGCGTGGAGACCGCCAGGACGCCGGTGACGTTGATGTTCCCCGTCGCCGACGCGAACCCGGGGATCATCCCCAGCAGGTTGTTGAACAGCACGAAGAAGAAGACCGTCCAGAGGTAGGGCAGGAACTTGTCCGCCCCGTGGCCGCCGATCGCGGGCCGGGCGATGTCGTCGCGGATGAACAGGAGGATCGCCTCGAAGGCGTTGAAGAAGCCCCCCTTGCTCACCGGATGGCGCCGGATGTGCTTGACCACCGGGACCAGGATCGCGAGCATCAGCAGGGCGGCGACCGCCTCCATCACCATGAAACGGGTGAAGGGGGCCGGCAGTTCGATCACCTTCTGGTAGGACGGGCCGGTCCACCAGGGGAATTCGAGGGTGGGGTGGTCGACGACGTGGTCGAGGGGGCTGTGGGCTGCCATGTGCGGGGTATTTTCTCGATCGGGGATCCGCCTCGGCGGAGAACCTGCGTCGTTCAACCTTCGTCGCGATCCGTCCCGTCCCGGGCCCGGCGGCGCTCCGCATCGCGGGCGATCTCGGCGGGGAGTCGGAAGACGTGGAGCATGCCGACCGCCATCCCGAGGAGGGCCCCGGCGACGGCGAACCACGGGCCCGTCCCCAGCCATCGGTCGAGGCCGTGGCCCAGGGCGGCGGGCACGGCGAACTCCAGGCCGATGCTGGTGACTCGCGTCCCCCATTCGAAGCCGGCTGAGGCCGCCGAACGGGTGTCTCGGTCGCGGGGCAAGGCCCACCTCCCGGCGTCGCCGGCTCGGGTTCCGGACGAATCCAGGGGCCCCAGGGCGGTCGGGCCGGCGGATCCGTCGCGGGGATGGCCCGAGGCCGTCGCTGGGGACGGTGCGTCGCACGCCCGTACCATTAAGCAGTCCCCCTCGTTCCCTGTCAACAACCTGGAGCCCCTCTTTGGGAAAATTTTCACGAAGTCGGTCCGCTCGACGGGGACGGGCCGATGAGGGGGGCCGATCGCCATCCTGCAAGGGGGGGAGGCGGCGGGGGGGCCGCCGGGGGACATCGCCTCTTGCCTGGGCATTGCAGCCGGGATTCCGGGCGTCCGCGGGCCTAAATCGGAATTGACAGTCTTTGTGTCATTGTGGTATCCCCGATGGCGGCGAGCCCCGAAATGGCCGGCGAAAGCAAGAACGCCGGCGCTCCCGCCCCAACCTTGAGGGGGATAGCGATGACGTCGCACTGGCAAGGCCGAGTCGGTCCGGGATGATGGCGGAACGGTCGCGACCCGGTTGGGGTCGGCGGCCGTTTTTTTTCGCCCTCCTCGCCTTCTCGATCCGGCCGCGGCGTCGAACCAGGCCCTTCCGGGGCTCGCCGTCGACCAGCTTCATCCGGGACACAGGGAGTTTTCCGGATCGGTCCACTCACGGAAGAACCCCGCAACCCGTCGTCCGCCGCGCGGCAGTCCGCCGCCGTCGCGGCGCTGGAGTGGCCCCGCATGACCGTCGACGCGCTCAAGGACTGTAACAAGAAGCACCTCTCCCAGATGGCCAAGGAGCGGGGCATCGCGGGATGGCACGCGATGCGGAAGGACCAGTTGATCCGGGCCCTGTCGTCCGGCCGATCGGCGACGCCGCCTCGGTCCAAGAAGGAACGGCCCGCCCCCCGGGCCCCGAAGAACGTGAAGCGCCCGGCCGCCTCGCCGGCCCCGGCCCCCGAGGCCCCGGTCCGGCCGATCGCGGTCCCGCACACGCTCGACCACGCCTCGCAGAAGGATCGGATCATCGTCCTGGCCCGCGACCCCTACTGGCTGCACGCCCACTGGGAGCTGAGCCGGACGACGCTGGCCCGCGCCCAGGCGGCGCTGGGCCAGGAATGGCACAGCGCCCAGCCGATCCTGCGGGTGATGGACGTCACCAGCGAGGACACCACCAACGCCGCCGAGCGTCACGTCCGCGACGTGCCGATCCACGGCGGGGTGAACAACTGGTACATCGACGTGACGAAGCCGCCGCGATCGTACCGGGTGGACGTCGGCTACTTGTCGCGTCGGGGGAAGTTCTACGTCCTGGCGCGGTCGAACATCGTGACGACGCCCAAGGCCGGGGTGACCGACGCGCTGGACGAGAACTGGTGCAACGTGCAGCAGCAGTTCGAGCGGGTGCAGAACCCCTCGACGATCAACGCGGCCCGGCCGGCGTCGATCGACCTCAACGACCTGTTCGACGAGCGGCTGCGGCGGCCGCTGTCGAGCCTGTCGATGCAGAACCTATCGCTGGGGGCGCTGCCGGGGCTGGGGCGTCGGTTCCACTTCGAGATCGACGCCGAGCTGATCGTCTACGGGGCGACCGAGCCCAACGCCCAGGTGACGCTCCAGGGGGAGCCGGTCCAGCTCCGCCCCGACGGCACCTTCACCGTGCGCTTCCGCCTGCCGGACTCCCGCCAGATCATCCCGGCCGTCGCCGCCAGTTCCGACGGCGTCGAGGAGCGGACGATCGTCCTGGCCGTGGAGCGGAACACGAAGGAGCTGGAGCCGATGATCCACGACAGCAACGAGCTGTGATCGTCGGCCGCGGCGCCTCGTTATCATGTCATCGCCCGCGGGCCCTCGGCGTCCCGAGAGGCCCGCGGGCGATCGTTTGCGCCGGCCCGGGCGGGGCGGCGGGCGGATCGGGGGAGTAGGTCCATTGAGTCTCGACATCGGCGCCATCCTGGCGGGCTGGGACTTCCAGCCCGACGACCTCCAGGTGCGGCTCATCACGGGCGACGACGGCCGCGACAAGATCCAGATGCGCGTCGACCTGGGCGTGCTCCAGATGGAGTGCGAAGGCCGTCCCGACGGCCGCCGGCCCCACGATCGCGAGTCGCTGCTGGACCATCACGAAGCCCTCCGCGACGAGGCCCTGGCCGCCGGCGAGGACTTCGTCGTCGACGCCGCCGATTGCGCCGCGCTGATGCGGGAGGGGCTCCAGTACTACCACCGCTACCTCTCGGCCTTCCACCTCCAGCTCTACGACCTGGTGGCGCGCGACACCGAGCGGAACCTGCGCCTCTTCGCCTTCGTCTCCCGCCACGCCGCGCGGAACCGTGACAAGATCGAGTTCGACCAGTATCGCCCCTACGTCACGATGATGAACGCGCGGGCCCTCGCGCTGAAGGAGATGGCCCGCGACGACCGCCGGGCGGCCCTCGCCCGGGTCGATGAGGGGATCCGCCGCATCCGCGACTTCCTCCGCGAATATCAGCAGGGCGACCGCGAGGGGGACTGCTCCGAGCTGAACTTCCTCCTCCGCTGGCGCGGCGACCTGGGGCGCGAGGCCCCCGCCGACCCCGCCGCCCGGCTGGAGGACGAACTGCAACTCGCCGTCGAGCGTGAGAGTTACGAAGAGGCCGCGCGGCTTCGAGATCAGATCCGCCTCCTGAGGGCCGAGCAGGGCTCCCAGCAGGAGGCCCCGGGGTGACCGGCGTCGCGTGTTCGCATGTATAGTTTTGGGCCGGAATCCGCTTGATTTCCGGGGGGGCCGAGGTACTATGAGGCTGTTCGGTCTCGGCCGGACGAGCCTCTGCCATGTTCGACACGGGGCGGTCCTTTTGGCGAACCAACGTTTAAACCCGTAGGGGCCCCAAACCGACCTCTCGAAGCTCCGCTTCTCGTAGGTCTGCGGGTCCCACCTGAACTGCGGGTTCTCAAAAGCGCCTCAACGGCATTGCGGTGGAGGTCTTTCGGCCCGTGTCCCCTCGCCTCGGCGGGGAGTCACGGGCTCCTTTCATTCCAGGATCGGGCGAGGTCGGCGCATCATGGCCACGACGCCTTTGAAGAGACGCCTTCGCGCGGAGTCGATCGCGGCCATCCTCGGCATGAGCGAGGCCGATCGCGCGGCGCGGGGCGCCCGGATCCTGGACGAAGTCCGGGGGCTGGCGTCCTACCGCGGTGCGGGGACGGTCCTCCTCTATTTGAAGGCGTTCCCCGAGGAGATCGAGACGGGGCCGTTGCTGGCCGACGCGCTGGCGGCCGGCCGGCGCGTGGCCTGCCCTCGGGTGGTGGGCCGGGCGGCCGGGATGGTGCTGCACGAGGTCCGCGACCTCGGCGACCTCCGCGCCGGGACGCTGGGCATCCCCGAGCCCGTCCCCGACGCGCCGATCGTCGCGCCGGAGGACCTGGACTGGGTCCTGGCCCCCGGCGTGGCGTTCGACCCGGCCTGCAACCGCCTGGGCCGCGGGGCGGGGCACTACGACCGATTGCTTCCACGCGTGCGGCCCGGCATCGAGGTCTGGGCCGCGGCATTCGACGTCCAGATGCTCGACATGCTCCCCGTAGAGCCCCACGACGTGCCGTTGACCGGGGTCGTCACGGAGTCGCGGATCCTCCGGAGGGCCTGAGCCCTCCGGGGCAGCGACGGCTCACTCGCCTTCCTCCCAGGAGGACTCCGGCGGGGCGGCGTAGAGGGCGAACCGGCGCGGGAGGTCGATCGCCGTCGCGTCCCCCTTGTGGAGGACGACGCGGTAGGCGAGGCGGATCGATTCATCCTTCGCCAGGCGGTGCTCCGCGTAGCCGTCGACCTTGAACTCGGGGCCGCCGAACGGATTGGCGGCGAAGAGGCCGTAGGTCCGGACGTGCCAGGTCGTCGGGTAGCGGAAGCTCGTCGGGTGGTTGAGGATCGCGATCCCGAGCGTCTCCCCGGCGATCGGCCCGGAGTAGTCGACCCACGACGAGGGCTTGCCCCAGGCGTCGGCGTCTTCCAGGCCCTCGGCGTTGCGGATCTTGCCGCCGGTCTTCCTGTCCACGTCCATCGACGAGGCGACGCGGACGCCGAACGACCCCTCCTTGGTCTCGCCCAGGACGACCGGGCCGGCCGTGGCCTTGAGCGTGACCTCGAAGTCGAGGATGCGGACGTCCTTCGTGTCGTAAGCGGTCAACACGCGCTCATCCTCGCACACCTTGGCGCCGTCGGGGGCGAGCCAGTCGTCGGCCGTCTTCAGCCGGCCGAGGACCGGGCCGGAGGCGACGACCTCGCGCTCGGTCTCGCGGATCGTCCCCTTCTTGACGGTCCAGAAATCGACGTCGTTGACCCGGCCGTGAGTGAACCAGAACGACGATTGGTGGGGGTGGTCGACGTCCTCCCCCGCGACCTGCTCCATGGGATAGGAGCGGGTCATCGGCTTGCCGGTGGGGCCGATGAGGGGGAAGAGGAACGGCTTGTAAGGGCCGTCGACGCGATGGACGCCGAGCAGGCCGCCGGCCAGGATCTTGAGGTTGGGGCCGTCGGGCGCGAACGTCACCCCCTCGCCCTCGTCGAGGGCCCGGGCTGAGAGCGAGACCAGGAAGGTCGTCGGGTCGGCCAACTCGGGGGCGATGAATGCGAACGTCTTGATCGGACCGTCGGCGACCACGACGCCGTCGATCGGCGGCGAGTCGGGCGAGGATCGCAGCGCGTAGAGGCCGGGGTCGAGGTCGTCGGGCGCGGGGAGCAGGATCGGCGTCCCCGCGGGGACGCCCGGGGCGGGGCGGATCGTCAGCCGCCGGTCCTGGGCGTCCGCGGCGGGGGCCGTCAGGAGGAGGAGGGCCGCGGCCCCCAGGCGTCGCATCGTCGAGCAGGTTGGCGTCATGGGCCGTCGACCTCGTCGGTGGTGGTTCGGGCGTGAGCGATTCAATGTGCGTCACGACGGGGAGACTTGCAAGCGCGAAGATCCCCCCCCGCGAGGACGCCTTCGCGGGCCGCGTCATTCCGGCCGCTTTTTTTGTTGAACGCTTCGAACGCACCGGATACATTGCCAGACGCTCCGGGATAGGCGGCGAGGTTCGGGGTCGGCCGACAGGCCTGCCACCGGTCCCGGAGTGGCGACGAATCGCCGGATCCCCCCGCAAAAGGGCCCCGGTCGTCGCGCTGACTGGCATGTTTCGGTCGATCGGTGGAGAGCCTGGCAGCGGGCGATTTCGATGGCGAAGAGGCTATACGTCGGCAACCTCAAGTACACGGTCACGTCCGAGCACCTCCAGGAGTTGTTCGAGCAATTCGGCGCCGTCTCGTCGGCCCAGGTCCTCAGCGATCGGGAGACCGGTCGGAGCCGGGGCTTCGGGTTCGTCGAGATGCCGAACGACGACGAGGCCCAGGCCGCGATCGAGACCCTCGACGGCCAGGACCACGACGGCCGTCGCCTGACGGTCAACGAGGCCCGGCCTCGCACCCCCGGCGGGGGCGGCGGGGGCGGCGGCGGATACCGCGGCGGCGGCGGGGGCGGCGGCTACCGCGGCGGCGGCGGATACGGCGACGATTATTGAGGACGCGGCCTCGCCGCGACTCGACCCGGGACGTACACTTCTCTTGTAGGTCCCCGCGGGGGGCGACGGCCGGTCCACCGGGCGCGTCGTCCCTTTGCCGTGGATGGTCATAAGGGGAGCGCGCCGACGCGCCTCCCCCCTACCCACCGCCCCGCGCGAGTCTCGCCGATGAACGCACCCGCCTCGTCCCGGACGTCCTCCCACGACGCCCGCGCGCAACGGCTCGAACGCATCCGTGAGGTCGTCGACGCCCGCGTCCGCCCCGACCTGAACGCCGACGGCGGCGACGTCGAGGTCGTCGGCATCGACGAGGACGACATTGTCCAGATCCGCCTCCTCGGCGCGTGCCAGGGCTGCGTCTCCTCCGTCCACACCACGACCATGCTCGTGGAGAAGGCCGTCAAGGCCGAGGTCCCCGAGGTCCGCTTCCTGGAAGCCATCCCCTGAGCGGACCTTCAACCACCCTCGATCGTCGGGACGACGGCTTGCGGGCCGATGCGCCTCCCTGGTTGCTGCCCAGGGCCGCGTACGTCCACGTCCCGTTCTGCGCCCACAAGTGCGGCTATTGCGACTTCGCCTCGCTGGCCGGTTCCGACCACCTGGCCGACCGCTACCTGGACGCCCTGGAACGCGAGACGGCGGCGAAGCTCGGCGAGCCCCGCGAGGTCGACGCCATCTTCGTCGGCGGCGGGACCCCCACGCGGCTGGACGCCCGTCAGCTCGAACGGCTGACGGGCATGATCCGCCGCTGGCTCCCGCTGACGAGCGGCGGCGAGTGGACCGTCGAGGCCAACCCCGGCACGCTCGACGAGGCCAAGGCCGACGTCCTCGCCGCGGCGGGCGTCGACCGCGTCAGCCTGGGCGCGCAGTCGTTCCAGCCTCGGCTGTTGCAGGCCCTGGAGCGGAACCACGCCCCGGAGGAGGTCGGCCGGGCCGTGGCGATCGTCCGCGATCGCTTCCCGCGCTGGTCGCTCGACCTGATCTTCGGCGTCCCCGGCTCGGACGTCGACGACTGGCAGGCCGACCTGGACGCTACGCTCGCGCTGGGCCCCTCGCACCTCTCCTGCTACGGCTTGGTCTATGAGAAGGGGACCGCCCTCTGGAAGCAACTCCAGCGCGGCGAGGTCGACCCCGTCGAGGAGGAGGCCGAGCGGCGCATGTATGAGCTGGTGATGGACCGGCTCGAATCCGCCGGCTTGTTGATGTACGAGATATCCAACTACGCCCGCCCCGGCCACGAGTCGCGTCACAACCTCGTCTACTGGGCGAACGACGCCTACTGGGGCCTCGGCCTGGGTGCGGCGCAGTACGTCGACGGCCTCCGCACGGTCAACACCCGCGACATGCCGGCGTATCTCAAGCGCATCGAGGCCGGCGAGTCGGCCGTCGGCCCCTCGGAACACCTCGGCCCCGAGGAGCACGCCCGCGAGACGGCCATGCTGATGCTGCGCCGGATCCAGGTCGGCATCGACCGCGACGACTTCCGATGGCGCACCGGCTTCGACCTCGACGCCCTGATCGGCCCGGTCATCGTCCGCTTCGCGGCCGAGGGCCTGCTGGAAGACGACGGCCGCCGCATCCGCCTGACCCGCGAGGGCCGCTTCCTGGCCGACCGGGTCCTGTGCGAGGTGGTCTGAATCGGCCGGGTGCCCGGCGAAGTCATACTCATCGACGGATCAGCGATCCGCCGGAAGCCATCGGCAAAGGAGGCAGCCGAGTGAGTCCTCGTCCAAATCCCCGCCGACCTCCATGATTTCCAGCTTATAGGCCCCCGGCTTCAGTCGGATCGGTATGGCATCGGCGATCATCGCCTGCAACTCACCGAAGGTCTCCAGTTCATCGAGATCGGAACCGATGTCGGCCGCGTGGAGCAGGAGGAGTTCTCCGCCCAAGAGATCGATCCGCGGATCCAGGCATCGCCACCCCGGCCCATCCTGTTCGAGGAGCGCAGCGACTTCGAAACTCGCGTCGTCATCGCCGTACATCCAGCCGACCAGCGCCACGCCCTCCTGCGCAGGGAGATCGATCCAATGGACGGGATAGAGGTGTTCTTGCGCGCCGACGACGAGCCCGAGGCCGGAGCCGACCTGGAGTAGGGCGGCCGGATGGTCGGCCTGACAGGCCCTTGCGTAATCGGGGCCGAAGGGGAACTCCTGGCTGGTCGGTTCGCCCTCGGAGCCCGACCACGCGGCGAGCAACTCGCGCGGGAGGACGATCAATGGCCCGCCGTCGTTCAGGTACTCTGTGCTCCAACCCGGCCGTCTCGCCATGTTGCAACCCTCCGCCCGGCCGATCGCTCACGCCCGGCGGAGCTGGTCCGCGCGGGCGGCGAGCTTGATGACGGCGGCGTGGAAGACGCCCCGGGCGTTGGCGGCGGCGGACTTGTAGCCCTCGACGAAGCCGTCGGCCTGGGTCCAGGAGACGACCTCGACGATCTGCTTGGCCATGACGTCGAGCAGCTCCTCGACGGTGGGGGCCTCGACCTCGACGGGGGGGGCCATCGCGACGATGCGCGGGTCGACGCCGCCGGCGAAGTGGACCTCCTCGGCGATCGGCGGGCCGGACGCCCGCGCGGGGGCCTCGTCGTCCCAGGGGGCGGTGACGGTCCCGGACATCCCGCGCCGGCCGCGCTCGGCCGGCTCGTCGGCCTCGCGCGAGGCCCCGCCGGATTCGTTGGTGCGCGGGCGGTTCTCGTTGGGGTCCTTGGGGAGCCCGGCGGTGGAGTAGAGCTTGCCGTCGGCCCCGACGCGGCCGGGGGTGTTGGGGATCTGGTGGCCGTCGATCAACTGCTTGCGGATCTTCGCCACCAGCTCGCGCGAGACGCCCAACTCCTCGGCCGTGCGGCGGTCGGACCAGTCGTGATGGAGCTTGAGCTTCACCTCCACGGCCCGCCGTCGCTCGGTGCGCGAGAGAGGGAGGCCGTGGAACAGGTTGACGCTGGCGACGTAGTCGAGCGCGTCGTTGAAGCAGCCGGGGCGGACCTCGGCGGGGATCGTCCGCTTGCCGAGCATGATGGCCGCGGCGTGGCGATGGAAGCCGTCGGCGAGCAGCCAGCGCTCGTCGACCTCGTAGACGGTGACGGGGGGGAGGCGGTCCCAGGCCTCGGCGTAGCGCTCGACGGTGAAGTCGTCGAGGCGGTCGCGCAGGTTGAGGTTGGGGTCCAGGACCAGGTCGTCCAGCGCCACGTTGCGGATGTCCATCGTCGGCCGCTCCCTCGTCGCGCGGCGGTCCGGGCTGCGGGGTCGCGCGTCGTCGCTTGATCGTTTCCCTCGGCGGTTCCGTCGCCTATCATCGGCCCGAGGGGGGCCGGGCTTGCGGGACTTCCGCCCGCCGCCGGCCCCGCCGAGGAGGATGCGCGGGCCATGCGGATCGTACTCACGGGCGCGACGGGACGGATCGGCGCGTATTTGCGCGAACCCCTGCATGCGCGGGGATGGAAGGTCATCCCGTGGTCGGGCTCCCCGGGCGTGGAGTGGGGCGGGACGCCGGCCGTCGCGGTGGACCTGGCCGACGCCCGTACAATCGTCGGCGAACTGGACCGCGCGAGCCCGGACGTGATCGTCCACCTGGCGGCGATCAGCGACGCCGAGGCCGTCCGCCGCGACCCCGACCGCGCGCGGGTCGTCAATGTGGAGGCCGTCGCGACGATCGCCGGATGGTGCGCGCGGAACGAGCGACGGCTCGTCTTCACGTCGACGGACATGGTCTTCCCGGGGACGAAGGCGTCCTCGACCGAGGCCGACGAGCCGGGGCCGATCCTGGCCTACGGCGAGTCGAAACGGGCCGCGGAGCGCGCGGCGCTCGAGGCCCCGGATTCCGTCGTCGCGCGGATTTGCCTCCTTTACGGGCCGACGCGCAACGGCCGCGGCACGTTCTTCGACCAGGCCGTCGCCCAGCTCCGCGCGGGCGAGCCGCGGACGTTCTTCGACGACGAGTTCCGCACCCCGCTGGACTACGCCACGGCCGCCGAGATCCTGGCGCGGCTGGCCGAGTCGCCGTACTGCGGACCGTTGCACGTCGGCGGTCCGGTCAGGATGAGCCGATATGAACTCATGACACGCGTGGCGCGCGGGCTCGGCCTCGACGAGTCCCTCGTCCGCGCCAACCGCCGCGCCGACGCCGTCTTCGCCGAGCCCCGGCCGGCCGACGTCTCGCTCGACACGACGCGCCTGGCGGCCCTCTTCCCCGACCTCGGACGGCCCCCCGTCGAGGAGGCCGTCCGGAGGATGGGGAGTTGATCGGCGGCGATCAGGCGTCGGTCGGGGGCTCGATCGTCGTCGTCGGCGTCCCCTCGCGACGCAGCAGGTAGTAGGCCGGCACGCCCAGCAGGATGAGGACGCCGCCGCCGATGGCCTGCATGCGGGTCTCGGCGCTGGCGAGCATCGAGCCCAGGAGGAGGAGCGACGCGGCGACGAAGAGCAGGGGGGTGAACGGGTATCCCCAGGTCCGGTAGGGCCGGACGGCGTCGGGCCGGGTGCGGCGGAGGACGAAGACGCTGGTGATCGCCAGCATGTAGAACGTCGTCGCGCCGAACATGACGTAGTCCAGCAGGATGTCGTACAGGTGCTTCTGGTTCAGCGTCGTCCAGGCCGACCGGACGAAGCCCGGCAGCCACGTCGCCGAGGCCGGCGGCGGGACGAGGATCAGGACCGTCCCCAGCACCGTCAGCGAGATCGCCCACACGGCCTGCGAGATGATGGCGTTCGACGGCGTCTGGAATCGGGGATGAACGCGGTCGAACCACGCGGGGAGGAGGCCGTCGCGGGCCATGGCGAAATAGGACCGCGGGCCGGTCAGGGCATTGCCGTTGAGCGAGATGAACGTCGAGCACATGACCAGGGCCGAGATCGCCAGCACTCCCTTCGCGCCCAGGAGGGCCTTGCAGTAGACGGCGGCCACGGCGTTGCCGATGTTCGCCCCGCTGGCGTCGTGGGCGGCGGCGACGACATCCATCGGCAGGACGTAATGGTAGGCCAGCGTCATCGCCAGGTAGATGGCCACCAGGCTCGACATCCCCAGGACCATCGCGCGGGGGATGTTGCGGCCGGGGTCGCGGATCTCCTCGGCCAGCGGCGTGACGTTCATCCAGCCGTCGTAGGCCCAGAGGACGCCGACCATCGCGACCATCGCGGCGGAGAAGAGGTCGCCGTGATAATCGGCCGGGACGAGCCACGGCGCGAGGTTCGCGGCCGAGCCGCCGCCGAGCGCGAACGGCAGGGCGATGAGAGTCAGCACGCCGCCGACCTTCAGGCCGGTGCCGACGACCTGGAGGCCGCCGCCCCCCTTCGTCCCCAGCACGTTGATGACCGTGACGATCGCGATGGCCGAACTCGCCGCGATCGCCTGCCACGCCGCCGTCCCGATCGCCTCGGGCGCCGGGAAGACCTGGGAGAAGTAGCGCGCGAACGCCGCGGCGAGCGTGGCCATCGAGCCGGCGCGCGAGACGGTCAGCTCGGACCAGCCGAAGAGGAACGCCGGCAGCTTGCCGTAGGCCTCGCGGAGGTAGACGTAGGGGCCGCCCGCCTGGGGGATCATCGCCCCGAGTTCCGCGAGCGTCAGGGCCCCGGCCGTGGTGAACGCCCCGGCGACGATCCAGATCGCGAAGATGCCCCCCAGGAAGGGCAACTCGTGCGCGACCCGCGCCGGCACGATGAAGATCCCCGAGCCGATCACCGACCCGACCACCACGCAGAGCGCGGCGAGCGGGCCCAGCACCCGGGGGAGGACCACGGGCTGGGGGGACGAAGGGGGCGCAGCGGTTTCCGTCGACATGCGGCGTATCCTCGGCACGAGTCCCGGGGGCGGGCGTCGTCCTCACCGGGATCAAGGGAAGAGGTATTCCACCATAAGGCGACGGCCTCGCGATACCCCCGGGACGGCCGATGCGGATACATCGCGCCGCAGAAGCGAACCGGCCGGCCGCGAACGAGCGTCGCGGCCGGCCGGTGGTGAAGACGTCGAGCATCGCCCCCGGCTCGCGGGGGAGGGGACGCGGGTCGATCAGAAGGCGTCGGAGCCGATGACCTCGCCGCCGTTCCGGGTGCCCAGGCCCCAGTAGACGCTCATCGCGACCGAGGTCTTGATGAACCGGACGGTGCCGTCGCCGAACAGGGCGTTGCAGCCGCCGGAGTGGTTGCTGGAGGCGTTGGTCAGGTGGGAGTGGTCGGCCGCATACACGTTGTTGCAGGTGCCGCAGCCGAACCGGCAGGCGCCGAAGGTGTACTGGTTGGAGTTCGGCGGGACGATCGTGCTGAAGAGGCTGAAACCTTCGCAGCCCGAGGACCACTCCATGCCCTTGTTGGTGGTCAAGCCGGTCGCCTGGGTGGCCGAGACCGACTGGGTCTGGCAGGTCTGGAGGATGGCACCGACGACCGTGCCCGGGATCGGCGTGCCGATGGGCAGGGTGCTGTAAGGATCCTGGAGCTGGGTGATCGGGGTGCCGTAGCTGTTCAGGCTGTCGATGTTGACGCCCGTGATGTACTTCCTGGGCCGCTGGCCGCCGTCGCCCGTGAGGCTCTCGCTGAAGACGATGGTGTTCGAACTGCCGTCGGTGATGGAGTTGATGCCGTAGGCCGTGCCGTAGGCGAAGACGCCGGTCGTCTGCTGGCCGCCGCCGCAGTTCGGCGGCGGGTCGCCGCGGACGCCCCAGTCGGCGGTCATGGTGGTGCCCCGGCTGCCGTAGTAGTTGTTGAAGCAGATCTGCCCGGCGTTGCCGTCGGAGGGGCAGAGGAAGGAGCTGATCTTCGTGTTGATGGTGGTGCTGTTGGTGGGGGCGCAAATGCCGTTGGCGTAGCGGGCGTCCATCATGAAGTTGGCCGCGTTGTAGAGCGGCTGCTGCTCCATGTAGCCCAGCATCAGCGCCTGGGCGCTCCAGCCGGTCCAGGCGATGCAGGCCTTGTCGATGCCATTGAAGCTCGCCGTCACGCCCAACGGGAACACGTTGTTCGCCGTGTGGTAGTTGTGCATGGCGATGCCGATCTGCTTCAGGTTGTTGGTGCACTGGGCGCGGCGGGCGGCTTCGCGCGCCGCCTGCACGGCCGGGAGCAAGAGGGCGATGAGGACGGCGATGATCGCGATCACCACCAGCAGTTCGATCAGGGTGAAGCCCCGATCTCGACCTCGCTTGGTCATGATTCCACCTTTCGGGACATGGAGCAAAATGACGGACGAAAGAATCAATGCTTCCCCGACGCTGGGTCGCGTCCCCTGGATTCAGGGATGACGGAGCGGGACGATTCGACCGCCGGCCTTCGGGCCATCCGCCCGGTCGACGCGGCGTGTCATCCCCAGCGACTGCCAAGGGCCGCGGTTCGGCCCGCGGCCCTCGTCACTTCTTCTTGTTGGCCTTCGCCTCGTACTGTTCCCTCATGTAGTTCGTCGAGGCCTCGACGCGCTTGTTGCGCTCCTCCGGAGTCGGAGGGGTGTCTTCGACCGAGGAAGAGTCGCAGCCGGCCAGGGACAACAGGCCGCCAAGCAGCGGCGCGGCCGCAAGGGCGAACACGACGCCAGATTTCCGCGTCATCAACGGTATCCTTTTCCCAATGTGAGATGATGGGAGGTGCCGCCGACGCGACGCTTCCCATCGCGCAGGCCGTCTCATCCAGTCGGGATAGGCTCGCGCGAGAACGCCGAGGTGCGCAAGACGCCCGGACATCCATCCCGACTCTCACCGACGGCCGCCGCCGTACCTGCTCGCACGATTGAGGTTGTGAAGGGGGCGGCGAGGAGTCATCTCCCAAAATGCATAGGCCACGTTACGAATACTTATCGAAACGGACTGTCGGAATCAAGGGCCTACGCCCAACTTTCGAAGGCCATCGGGGGCCGGGGTCGTGGACGAACGCCCATCGATCCCGGCCGACGCCTCGGCGATCGTTTGCATTCCGGCCCGGCGGGCGCAATGATGGGCCGCGGGCCGTCGGCCGCGAGCGGCGTCCCGAAGGAATTCGTTCATAAGTCTCGAGCCGCCAGGCCGTCGAGGCGAGGCCGCGGGATCGTGAGCGGCGGGCCTCGACGCGAGCCCATGGAGATGCGCCATGAAGGATGAACAATCGGAGGATATCGGCATCTCCCCGCCCATGGCCCGGCCCGAGGCCGACCCATCGAAGGCCCGGGCGTGGGCGGCGTGCGTCCTGGCGGGGGTCGCGGCGGGCCTCATCGGCTTCGGCGTCGGGGAGGCCGGCCACGACGCCTTCCAGCCCCGTTCGGTCAAGCAACACCTCGGGCAAGGCGAGGTCGATCGTCCCACGCCGGAGACGATGAGGCGGGCCGTGATCTCGAATTCGAGCCTGGCCTATGGGGCGTGGGGGGGCGTCCTCGGCATCGCCCTGGGGCTGGCGGGCGGGATGCTGGCGGGGCGGGCGGGGCGACCGGCGGCCGGCGCGGTGGTCGGCGCGGTCGCGGCGGGCCTGGCCGGCGCGATCCTGCCCCCCCTGGTCGTCCCGATCGCCCATCGGGCGCGATTCGAAATGGGGGTCGACCCGATGATCGCGGGCTCGGCCTCGCTGCTGGCGATGTGGGCCGTCGTCGCCGCCGCGGCCTCGCTGGGCTTCGCCGTCGGCGGTCGTCGGTCGGCCTTCCAGTCCGTCGTGGCCGCACTCCTCGGCGCGATCGGGGGGACGGTGATCTACCTGGCCGCCTCGACCTTCCTCTACCCACTCGCCGAGACCGACCAGCCCATGCCGCTGGTCTGGCAAGCCCGCCTCCTCGCCCGCCTGCTGCCGGCCCTGGGCGCGGCCGCGCTGCTGGCGACGGTGCGGCCCAGGGTCGCCCGCGAGGCCGTCGCGGGGTGATCTTCATCGGCCGTCGCGGGCCGGAGGCGCGTGGGCGATCCGACGCCAGGCTCACCGCATCGGAACGGCCTTCTCGATCCGATCGAGGGTTGCGGCCTCGATCGCTTCGGGGTCGATCCGCCTCGGGGTCACGACGGCGTAGTTCCGGACGAGTCGCGGTAAGGCGCCGGCGGCCCCCGGCCAGCGACCGTGGAAGCCGCTGGCGATCACCAGGCTGGAGCCGTCCGGGACGTCGCAGTCGGAGGTCCTCTTCAGGACCATCGCTTTCGGTTCGGCGACGATGGGCACGTCGGCCTTCGCGCCGAAGGCCGCGAAACGGACGTCCCGCACCCGCGTCGCCAGCGTCGCGGCGACGCGATGGCCGTCGGCGGACCTCGTCCCCCGGACGTCGATCCGCTGGGCTTCGGCCCAGCCGGCCCCCCCCACCCGACCGCTCCCCGGGCGAGTGGGGGGCCCGTCGAGGTCCAGTTGCACGGTCGCCGGATCGCTCACCGCAGGTGCGGACGAGGCGGGGACTCCCTCGATCTCGACCGACGACTTCGGGATCGGGAACGACTCGGGCTTGGCGCCGACGATGATCGTCGCGCCCGCCCCCTCGAAGGTCGTCACCTTCGGGGCTTGAGTCACGCGGCTCGCGACGCCGGCACTTACGGCCTTCAGGATCGCGTCCAGTTCCTCGGGCTTCGCGATCCAGGCGACGCCCGGCTGGACGGGAGCCATCGGGGCGTCTTCGAACGGATCCCGCTCCACGTCCACGACCTCGACGAACCGGACCTCGAACGAGACTTCGCCCTCCCTCGCCATCCGGACCAGTTCCTCGCGGGGCTTGCCCTTCAGCCCGGGGTCGGGGCCTCGGACGGCCTCCAGTCGCTTGACGAGGTCTTCGTCCGCGAGCGTCTCGGGATCGGCCCGGTAGATGCGGAGGAATTCCGCTTTGGAGACGGCGGGAGTGTCGACGCTGGCGAGCAGCCGGGCCGTTCGGCCGCGATCGTCGCGGGCCGCGGCCGACTTCCCGATTTTCTCGTAGTCGTCGGCGGTGGCGGAGAGCCGTTCGACCTGGGACTCGCGATCGGTCGCGGGGGGCTTTTGAGCCGTGGCCGCGGAGGTCGCGAGCGCCGCGAGGATCGCGGCGGCGGGAAGGGCCGCGACGGCCCGGAACGGGAAACGGGGGCGGGCGGGCTTCATGCCGAGCAACTCCTGTATGCGAGGGAGTAAGGCCGAGCGCTCGCCGCCGACGGCGAGGCCGGGCCGGAGGGATCGGGGACGGGACGGGAGTGAACGGGCCACGGAGTCGAGGGCGCGGGCGAGGGCCAGCGGGTCGTCGGTCAGCCGGACGGCCAGGGCGTCGGCGGCGCGCTCGGCCTCGCGGCGGGCGAGCCGGGACGCGAGCCGGACGCCGGGATGGAAGCCGAACGCGGCCTCGATCGCCCGGAGGAGGAGGTTCGTGCGGTGGTCCAGCCGTCGGGCGTGGGCCAACTCGTGGGCGAGGACGGCGTCGATCTGGGAGGCCGGGGCCGTCGCCAGCCATCCCGAGGGGAGCAGCACCACCGGCCGCAGGATTCCGACGAGGCAGGGCTCGGCGATCCCGGGATGCTCGCGCACGGCGGGCGTCCGTCGCAGCCGCAGCTTCCGGCCGAGGGCGTAGGCCCGTCGCTCCAGGGCGGGGCGGGGGGCCGCCCCGCGCCCGAGGCGTTGCAGCGCCATCGCCCCGACGGCCAGCGCCGCGGCGAACGCCGACGCCCCGGCCGCCCAGGCCGCCAGCAGGTACGGCCGCATCACGTCGAGGCGCGAGGCCGCCGCGGCGATCGCCCTCCGAAGCCGCGCGCTCCACGCCGCGGCCGGCTCGGGCCCCGGAGACGCGACGGATTTCGGGGTGGCGCGGGAGCCCGAGCTGTCCGCGGGCTCCGGGTCGACGTCTTGGGCTGTCGTCCCGACATAGAACGACATCGCGTCGTGATGTCGCCATGATCGTTGCACCACGGCCGCCGCGGGGGCGGCGAGCGCGGCGTGCAGCAGCGACGCCGCGATCGCGGCGTGCCGGGCTCGCGGCGACGCGGGGCGGCCGAGCGCGATCATCGACGAGGCGAGCGAGCCGACGAGGAGGCCGATCCACGCCGAATGCAGCAGCGTCGCCCAGGCCAGGTCGATCAGCCCTTGCGGCGTCGGGGTCGCGAAGTCGGGCACGGTCCGCCTCCTTTCGGCTCGGCCTCCGGCGATCGGGACGCGTAGTCGTCGAGGAGCGAGCGGATCGCGTCCAGCTCCTCGGGCGACGGGGACGACTGGTCGAGCAGGTGGGCGACGAGCAGCCGGGCCGAGCCGTCGTAGGCCCGCCGCAGCGTCTGGCCCAGCATCGAGCGCAGGGTCGGCTCGCGGCCCTCCGCCGGCTCGTAGACGAACGCCCGCCCCATCGGCTCGCGCCGGAGCAGGCCCTTGTCCGTCATCACGTTCATCAGGCTCATGGCCGACGTGTAGGCCCTCGGCTTCTCGGCCAGGGCGTTGAGGGCCTCCAGCACCTCCCGCACCGTCGCCGGCCGGGCCAGGTCCCAGAGCACCTTCAACACCTCAAGCTCGCCGGGCGTCGGCTGCTCCGCTCGGGGGCGCGGCATCGCGGTCGTGGCTCCTTTCCCCGGGGTGTTCCGTCGTGCCGTCGATGACGATGGCCAGTCTACGGTTTCCGCCGTAGGTGTCAACGGTGAAAACCGTAGATCGGCCGGGCCGCCTCGCCTCGCGCGGGCCGTATGGGTATAATTGAACAGTCGTCGTGGCTCGGTGGGTCGTCGGGGAAGGGGAGGTGGGGCCTTGCCCGCGAATCGGTCGCTGGCGCTGGTGGTGCGCACGGTGGACGTGTTCGAAACGAGCACGGTGGCGACGCTGTTCACGCGCGAGATGGGGAAGGTGGCCGGGCTGGCCAAGGGGGCGAGGCGGCTGAAGTCGGCGTTCCAGGGTGGGCTTGACCTGCTGGGCGTATCCGATATCGTGCTGCTTCCCAAGGCGTCGGAGTCCCTCGATCTGCTGACCGAGGCCGCGCCGGTGGAGCGGTTCCCATGTCTTCGCCGCGATCTCGCGGCCCTGTATGCCGGCTACTACATCGCCGAACTGCTGACCGACCTGACGGACTACCACGACCCGCACCCCAGGCTGTTCGACGCGGCGAGGATCACCTTGCGGCATCTGGGCGACGCGGGGCTGCGGCCTCGGAGGGTCCTCCGGTTCGAGCTGGCGTGCCTGCGCGAGATCGGCCTGATGCCGACGCTCGACCGGTGCAGCCAGTGCGGCGAGCCGACGACGGGAGGCGAATCGGTGGCGTTCGGGCCGGCGACGGGGGGGACCCTGTGCCCGGCGTGCCGCCCCGGCCAGCCCCACGTCGCGACGCTCGCCCGCCGGACGGTCGACTCGGTGCGGGCGCTCGCCAGCCCGGGGGACGAGTGGCGGAATCGGGAGATGGCCGGGTCGGACCTCGCGAGCGTCCGGCAGGCGGTGGGAGCCGTCGTCAGTCACGTCCTGGGCCGCCGACCGCGGGTCTGGCCCTACCTGGGAGCCTGAGAGAGGAACCATGACCCCATCGTCACGGACGACGACCCTCGCCCGGCTCGCCTGCGTCGCGCTCGCGATCTCCACGGCCGCGGGCTGCCAGGGCTTCAGCGGCCCGTTCGCCCAGTGGCGGTCGGCCTACGACTCGGGCCTCGCCCGCCCCCTCAGCCCCGACGAGCTGGCCCGGTCCAAGACCGAGAAGGTCGCCGACTCCGACTCGCTGCTGAAGCGCTGGCTCCGGCCTCGCGACCCCGACGCCGGCGGCGAGCCGGATCCGACCGCCGGCCCGGCGCGCAACCCGGACGGCCGGATCCTGGGCTCCAACGGCTGGGGCAAGTTCCTCAAGCAGCCGGTCGACGAGGACGCCCAGAAGGACCTCGACGCCGCCTTCGCCCACTACGAGGCCGGCCGGCTCTCCCAGGCCGAGTCCGCGTTCGCGAAGATCGCCAAGGCCCGCAAGGGGACCCCCTACGCCGAGAAGGCCCTCTTCTACCTCGCCGAGTCCCAGTTCAAGCGCAAGAAGTACGTCGCCGCCCACGACACCTACGACCGCCTCTTCGCCGAGCACCCCGGCACGCTCCACCTGGACGACATGGTGAACCGCGAATACCAGATCGCGCAGATCTGGCTCGCGCAGAGCGACCCGAACGCCAAGCCCGAGCAGAAGCTCGCCTGGTACACGCACCTCACCGGCGAGCAGCCCCTCATCGACGCCCAGGGGATGGGCCTGAAGGCCCTGGAGCACGTCCGCCATCGCAAGTCCGACGGCCCGCTCGCCGACGACGCGCTGATGCAGATCGCCGACTTCCACATGAAGAGCGCCGACTACGAGTCGGCCGCCGTCTACTACGACGAGATGATCGAGTCCCAGCCCAAGAGCCCGTTCGCCCACAAGGCCCACATGGGGGCGATCGACGCCCGCATCAAGGGCTACCTCGGCCCCGACTACGACGGCGAGGGGCTGGAGAAGGCCCGCGACCTCGTCCGCCAGACCATGGCCGCGTTCCCCGAGGAGCAGGCGAGCTACGAGCAGCTCTACCACACCCTCGACCTCATCAACGACCAGGATGCCGAGCGGACCTACAACACCGGGGCCTACTACAGGAAGATCGGCAAGGTGGCCTCGGCCGAGTATTACTTCGGCAAGATCCCCCAGCGCTGGCCCAACAGCCCGTGGGCCGTGAAGGCCAAGGCCGACCTGGCCGTGCTCGCCAAGGCCCCGCGCAAGGGCCCCAGCCTCCCCAGCAAGATGCTGGTCCAGCCCAACGCCACCGACCCCTACTACAGCGCCGGCATGGGCGCGATGGGGGCCATGGGAGGCATGGGCGGCATGGGGATGGGCGGGTCGCCCGGCGGCATGATGTGATCGCGGGTCACGGAAGGTCCCAGGGAGGGAAGAGGCGGCCATGACCGGAAATCGCCACCGACCGATCGTCCCCGCGGCCTCGCGGCGGCGGGCCCTGATCGCCCTCGCCGCGCTGGCGACGTCGGGCTGCGGATACTCCTTCCGCGCCCCCTACGACAAGAGCGTGCAGACGGTCTACGTCCCGATGTTCAAGTCGCAGACGTTCACGCGCGACGTCGAGAAGATGCTGACGGAGCTGGTCCAGAAGGAGATCGGCCGGCGCACGCCGTACCGGCTCGTCGACGACGTCGAGAACGCCGACACGATCCTCTCCGGCAGCGTGAACTTCGTCGACAAGAACATCCTGGTCGAGAACCCGTTCAACCTCCCTCGCCAGCTCACGCGCACGATCAACGCCAGCGTCAACTGGGTCCACAACCCTCCGACCGAGGCCGAGAAGAAGCGCGAACCGACCATCATCTCCGAGACGCTGAACTTCGTCCCGGAAGTCGGCGAGACCGCCGTCACGGCCAGCTACGCCGTCTGCCAGCGACTCGCCGCCCAGATCGTGGATATGATGGAGCAGCCCTGGTACACCGAGGAAGACCTGAAGTAAGCGAGCGCCGGAGCCTCCCTTGTCCGCATCGTGGGAAACGCGAGACCGCACCCTCGTCGACGGCCCGGTCCCCCGGGTGATGGGGATCGTCAACGTCACGCCCGACAGCTTCTCCGACGGCGGCCGGTGGGCCGAGCACGACGCCGCCGTCGCGCACGGCGAAGGCCTGGCCGCGGAGGGGGCGCACATCCTCGACGTCGGCGGCGAGTCCACCCGGCCGGGCTCGGACGTCGTGCCGATCGCCGAGGAGATCCGTCGCGTCGTCCCGGTGATCGAACGGCTCGCCGCGACCGGCGTGCCGGTCTCGATCGACACGATGAAGCCCGAGGTCGCCCGCGCGGCCGTCGCGGCCGGTGCCTGCATCCTCAACGACGTCTCCGGCCTCCGCGACGAGCGCATGGCCGAGGTCGCCGCCGAGGCCGGCGCGGCGGTCGTCGTGATGCACATGCGGGGGACGCCGCAGACGATGCAGGACGACCCCCGCTACGACGACGTCGTCGGCGAGGTCTTCGAATACCTGGCCGGGCGGATCCGCTGGTGCGAGTCGCGCGGGATCCCGAAGGCCCGGATCGCGATCGACCCGGGGATCGGATTCGGCAAGACGTACGAGCACAACCGGGACCTCTTGCGGCGGCTGGATCGATTCGCCACCCTGGATTGCGCCCTGCTGCTGGGGATCTCGCGGAAGGGGCTGCTGAAGACGATGACCGGCAAGGGGATGGCCCAGCGGCTGACGTCGTCGGTCGTCGCGTCGCTCGCCGGCTGCACGCTGGGCGCGAACGTCGTGCGGGTCCACGACGTCGGACCCATGGTCGATGCGATCAAGGTCTGGGACGAGATCCGGGGTTGGGGGTAGGACGATGGCGACCGAGGCGACGGCGACGGGCGGGACGATCGCGGGCGAGGAGGCGGAGCTGGACGCCCTCTGCCGCGACATGGCGCAGAAGGCGAAGCGGGCCGCGCGGGCCCTGGCCACGCTCGGCCCCGGGGCCAAGGACGCCTGGCTCGCCGCCGCGGCCCGCGCGCTGGAGGCCCGCGGCGACGAGCTTCTGGAGGCCAACGCCCTCGACGTCGCCGCCGCGCCCGGCCTGGGCCTGAACGCCGCGGCCGTCGACCGCCTGACGCTCAACCCGAAGCGCATAGGCGAGATGGCGAGGAGCCTGCTGGAAGTCGCCGCGCTGCCGGACCCGATCGGCGAGGTCGTCCGGTCGAGCAAGCGCCCCAACGGCATCGACGTCGTGCAGGTCCGCGTGCCGCTGGGCGTGATCTTCATGATCTACGAGAGCCGGCCGAACGTGACGGTCGACGCCGCCGCCATCGGCGTCAAGAGCGGCAACGCGGCCATCCTCCGCGGCGGCAAGGAGGCCATCCACTCCAACCGCGCCCTCCACCGCATCCTGGCCGACGAGTTGGCCCCGCACGGGCTCCCCGAGCACGCCGTCCAGCTCGTCCCCACCACCGACCGCGCGGCCGTCGGCAAGCTGCTGGCGCTGCCGGAGTTCGTCGACCTGGCCATCCCCCGCGGCGGCGAGGGCCTGATCCGCCGCGTCGTCGCCGAGGCCCGCATGCCCGTCATGAAGCACTACGACGGCATCTGCGCCGTGTACGTGGACGAGGCCGCCGACCCCGACGTCGCCACCCGGATCATCGTCAACTCCAAGGCCCAGCGCCCGGGGGTCTGCAACGCGGCCGAGACGCTCCTCGTCCATCGCGCGATCGCCCCGACCTGGCTCCCCGAGGCCGCGAAGGCCCTGAAGGCGGCCGGCGTCGCCCTCCGCGCCGACGATAAGGCCCGCGCGATCGTCCCCGACGCGACGCCCGCCTCGCCCGAGGACTGGGACACCGAGTTCCTCGACAAGATCCTGGCCGTGAAGGTCGTCGGCTCGATGGACGAGGCGATGGACCACATCGCCCGCCACGGCTCGTCCCACACCGAGGCCATCGTCACCCGCGACCTGGCGACCGCCCGCCGCTTCGTCGCCCACGTCGACAGCTCGGCCGTCATGGTCAACGCCTCCACCCGCTTCAACGACGGCGGCCAGCTGGGCCTCGGCGCCGAGATCGGCATCAGCACGGACAAGTATCACGCCCGCGGCCCCTGCGGCCTCCGGGAACTCACCTCCACCAAGTGGGTCGTCTACGGCGACGGACAGGTCCGCGAATAATCGCCTTCAATGCTTGCATGTTTCGTCCTCGTCGTGTGAAAATCGGTTCGTGCCCGACATCCCCCGCAACGCGCGGCAAGAGTTGGGGGATGCGGATCGAAGACGCGACACCGAGACGACGAGGGCGGATCCATGAAGGCGCGGCGAATCCGGACATTCCGGCCGTGGGGCGAGACGATGGAGGAGCGGCTGCCGACCGCCGCCATCCCCTCGATGCGGGCGATGCTGGCCGAGCGCGCCGCGGCGCTCCGGGCCCAGCGGGCGGCGAGCCGGGCGAACGCCCACGCCGCCCCGCCGGCCGACAACGCCCTGCGGGCGAACAACAACGCCCTGAAGCCGCTCCAGCGCAGGACGCCCGGCGTCACCGTCCCCGGCCCCAACGGTCCGACGACCTCGGGCGTGGGCGCGGGCTTCCTGGGGAACCAGGGCGGGCCTTTGAACAACCGTCCGACCGCCCCGCCCGCGAACCAGAACTACGGCCTCGTCACGATCAAGAACGCCACCCAGGCGGCCGTCACGTTCAGCGTCTCGGCCTCGACCTACCAGGGCGGGAAGTTCTTCGACTTCACCCTGGCCCCGGGGGCGAGCCAGGTCTACTACGCCCCCTACGGCGGCCCGTTCAACAGCTCCCCGTCGTTCCAGGTGAGCTTCGACACCGTGGAGCGGCGCTACGCCATCCAGCTCGCCGACGTCAACACGGTCTTCGCCTCGTCGAAGTGGGTCCCGACGGATGTCTCGCAGGGGAGACCTTATGAGATCGTCTCGCAGGCGGGGCAGTTGAACGTCGTGCCGGCGAGCTGAGGCGGGGGCGATGCTCGAAGACTGGGGCCGGGCCTTCCCGGGATGCGAGCCCCTGGCGTATCGCATGAGGGGCCGGTTGCCCGCCCGATGGGTCCGGTTCCACAACCTGCCCGATTCCAAGCGTTATCCCGACGACGAGGACGAGTTCGCCGTCGTCCTGGGCCGACAGAATCGCATCCTAGGCGAGTTGCTCGGCCCGGGGGCGCAGGCCGTTCTCCTGACGACTTCCTGCATCGGGCCCTTCGACGTCGAGGCTGGCGACCACGAACGGCTCCTGCGCGAGATCGACCCGGATGCGAAGCCGTGGCGGAGCCTCGCCATGCACGAACTCGAAGAGGACTTCATCGCGCCGACATACTGGCATGTCTTCGCGAGGGAATGGACCTGGCGGGCCGGGGTCTTCGACCCGGTCCTTCGGTCGGCGGCGATGAACCAGATCGTCAACATTATGATCCTGCCGCCCGACTGTCGCTGGTTGTTCCACCCCTATGACGGAGGGGTGGACCTGATCCTGGAGTCGTCGGCCGAGCGCGATCGGATCAAGGCCGCCCATGCCGGTTGGCTGTCCTCCCATCCTGACGGGCTGTGACCTTCACCGATCCGCTCCCATGCGTGAAAGGCCGACCCCTCCGCGATGGGGAGGCCGGCCCCCGGAGGGTTGACGGTTCGCCCCGAACTCAAGGATTCGCCGGGGCGGCGATGGGCGGGGCCTGGATGTCGCGGGCCCGCTGGACCAGGGCCAGGAACTCGCGGCGGTAGCCGCCGGGGTCGTGGGCGAGGGTCGGCGAGGCCAGCTCGAGGACGCCGGGGAGGGTCAGCGAGCCGACCGACGGCGAGCGCCGCAGGATCATGCCGAAGCCGGCCACGGCGGAGGCGAACTTCAAGTCGTCGGAGGCGTCGGCGTAGTCCACGCCGCGGTCGACGACCGGCCGCTCGATCTCCGTGGCGACGTCCCCCTGGGGCTGCTTGTAGCGGAGCCGCACCGTGAACGAGGCGGGCGACGGGCCGCCGTCGGCCGGCGGGGCGGGGGCGGCCTCGGCGGGGACGTACTCGTACAGGGCGGTGACGTGGTGCCCCGCGCCGATCTCGCCGCCGTCCTTCTGATCGTTGCGGAAGTCCTGGTTGGGCATCACGCGGTTCTCGTAGCCGATCAGCCGGTAGGCCCGGACCAGCTCCGGCTTGAACTCGACCTGGATCTTGACGTCCTTGGCGATCACGTCGAGCGTGGCACCCATCTCCTCGACCAGCACCTTGTACGCCTCCTCGGGGCGGTCGATGTAGGCGTAGTGGCCGTTCCCCTTGTCGGCCAGCTTCTCCAGCGTGCCGTCCTTCAGGTTGTCCATGCCGAAGCCGAGCACCGTCAGGAAGATCGGCTTCTCCCCCTTGGCCTTCGATCCGACCAGGGTCACCAACTCATCCTGATTCGTGACGCCGACGTTGAAGTCGCCGTCGGTGGCCAGGATGACGCGATTGATCCCGCCGTTGATGAACCCGGCCGCGGCCTGGTCGTAGGCGAGCTGGATCCCGGCGCCGCCGTTGGTCGAGCCGCCGGCGCGAAGCTCCTCGATCTTCGACAGGATCGCCGGCTTGTTCATGGCCGAGGTCGACGGCAGCACCAGGCCCGACGACCCGGCGTAGACGGCGATGGCGACGCGGTCGTTCTCGCCGAGCTGTTCCACCAGCTTCTGGAGCCCCCACTGCACCAGCGGCAGCTTGTTGGGCTGGTCCATCGAGCCGGAGACGTCGACGAGGAAGACGAGGTTGCTGGGCTTGCGGGCCTCCTGGCCGAGCGGACGGCCCATGATGCCGATCCTCGCCAGGCGGTTCGCCGCGTTCCAGGGGCAGCGGGCCGGCTCGACGTGGATGGCGAACGGGTCCGGGCTCCCGGCCGGCGGCAGCGCGTCCTGGTAGGGGAAGTAGTTGAGCATCTCTTCAATCCGCACCTCGCCCGGCGACGGTAGCCGGTTCTGCTCCATCAGTGAGCGCCGGACGATCGAGTACGACGCCGTGTCCACGTCGATCGCGAACGTCGAGGCCGCCTCCTGGCTGGTGAGGACGAACGGGTTCTCCTCCACGGCCGGGGCCGGCGCGGGCTCGGAGACCGGCTCCGGCTTCACCGCCTCGGCGTCCTTCAGTTCGAGGCCGAACCGGGCCTCGGGCTGCGCGACCTCCCGGGCCACTTCGGCCTCGCCGAGCTTGTCGACCGACTTCATCGCGGAGACGGCCCCGTCGAGGATCGCCGGCCTCGACTCGCCCTTCTCCTTGAGGGCGAGTGCCACCGGGGCGTCCGCCGCGGGGACGGCGCCGGCCGCCTCCGGCGCCTTGGCGAGATCGGATACGTTCCGATCCGAATAGTGGGTGAACGCCTTCGAGTCCGTCGGCTGCGCCGGGTCGCCTGACTTCTGGGCCATCTGGCCCGGCTTCGCCTCGGAGAGTTGTGGGAGCGACTGACCGAGTTCCAGGCCCCGACCCTGCCCCTGACTCTGAGAGGCGCCGGCGGCGAGTTGCCTGTCGTCGAGGGTGCCGAAGGAATTGATCGCTCCCCGATCGGCCGAGGAGGGACCGGCGGCCAGGTCACCCCGAGCCGGCCTGCCTCGCATCCCTCCCATGCCGCCCGCGTTCCGACCCTCGCCCATCATGCCGGCCATCATCCCGTTCATCATGGGCCGGCCGCCCGACTGGCCCATCTGCGCCATGCCGTTCATCCCCACGGACGAGCCCTGGCCCTGTCCTGGCGGCCCTCCCTGTTGCTGCCCCTGCGACCCCTGTTGCTGTCCCTGTCCCTGAGCCTCTTGTCGGCCTTGAGGAGAACGCGCGGCGAGCTGTTCGACGCCGCGGCCGAGGGCCCGGACCTGGGGGGCGGCGAATCTCGCGTCGGGGGCGTTCGCGGCGACCGCGGCGGGGGGGGCCGGGGCCTGGGACTGGGCGGGGTCGAGCATCCTACGCTGTCGGGTGACGACGGTCCCGGCCTTCGGGGCGGCTTGGCTGGGGGAGTCGTCGAAGTTATAGAGGCCGCCCCCCTGGGTCCCGACCACCACCGGGCTCGTGCCGGCGAGTTGGTCCCGCAGGACGTCGGGCGACGCGGCGGCGACGAGGGCGGGCTCCGCCGCCGGCGCGGGGGCCGGTGCCGAGGCGACGGCCTTGTCGCTCGCGACGTCGGTCTTGAACCATCGGGCGTAGCGGGCGGCGGGCTCCTCGCGGGCCGCCTGATATCTCGGCATCAGCAGGGTCGCCGAAACCCCGAGGACCAGCACGGCCGCCGCGGCCGACAGCCACGAGGCGGGCCGCCGGAACCAGGGCTTGCGAGGGACGTCGGCGACGAGCCGGAGCGGGGAAGCGGCGGCGGCGGCCTCGCGGGCCTGCTCCTCGTGGAGCTGTTCGGACAGCCAGCGGGCGGTCAGGCGGATCTGCTCGACCTCGCGGGCCAGTTCGGGGTGGTCGGCGAGGGCCTGCTCGATGTCGGGGCGCTCGGCCTCGGGCAGCTCGCCGAGGGCGAAGGCGGTCAGCCGGGGATCGTCGATGTCGAGGCTCATGGTCCGGTCTCTCCTTTATATGTAGGGCTGGATGTTCAGGCGCCCGCGCCGGCGGTGCGGTTGTCGAACAGGCGGCCCCGGAGGGTCTTGATCCCGGCGTGGATCAGGTAGCCGACGTTGGAGACGCTGTGGCCGCTGATCCGGCTGATCTCCTGGTAGGAGAAACCGTTCTGGAACTTCAGGCGGATCACCTCGCGCTGGTTGGGGGGTAAAGTGTCCAGGAGCGACAGCACGCGCGCCCCCAGGTCGTGGACCTCGGCGACGTCGTGCGGCCCGGGGGCCGGGCTGAGGCAGCGGTCGACTTGCTCGTCGTGCAATCGGGTCATGCGATGCTCCTTCCGCAGGACGTCCAGCGCCCGATTCCGGCAGACCGTGAACAGCCATTCGGCCAGGTGGCCGTCGACGTCGCCGCGGGGCTGGGCGCAGAGGCGCAGGAAGACGTCCTGCACCACGTCGCGGGCCGCCTCGGCGTCGTTCAGGAGGCGTCGCGCGTAGAGCGACAGGGGCCCCTCGAATCGGGAGACCGCGTCGCGCACCCACGCGTCGCCGTCCGGGTCGCGTTCACCTGCCATCGGCGTGCTCGATATGGAGGACGGGTTGCCGTACATCTCAGACCACGACCCAGGCCGGCGTTTCTTAGGTCGAGGCCGCGGAAAAGCGTCGAAAACCCCGGACCGGCCGCGTATGCTGGCCCTCCGGCCCCGCGCCCAGGATGACACCGATCGCCGCCGCCCGCCAGGAGAGGCCCCGGATGCCGCTCGCCCGCCGCCCCGCGCCGCCCGCCTTCCTGCTCGCCCTCGTCCTCGCCCCCGCGACCTTCGCCCAGGAGCCGCCGCCGATCGGCTTCGCGCCCGCGACGGCCGCCGCCCATCGCGAGGCCGAGCTCAAGGCCATGGCCGTCCCGACGCCCGCCGACGCCCGCCGCTGGCTGCGGACGCTCACCGGCGAGCCCCACCCCGCGGGCTCGCCGGCCGACGAGAAGACCGCGAAGTTCGTCCGCGACAGGCTCCGCGAATGGGGATGGACGGCCGAGATCGTCCCCTATGAGGTCCTCCTCAACCAGCCCTCCGCGCCGCCGACGCTGGGCCTCGACCGGCCCGAGCCGATGGACCTGGACGTCGACGAGCAGCCGGTGGCCGCCGACGCCGACTCGGCCAGCTCCGACGCCTTCCCCGCCTTCCACGGCTACGGCGTCTCCGGGACGGCGTCGGGCCAGGTGATCTACGCCAATTACGGCCGGCCCGAGGACTTCAAGCAGCTCGAAGACCTGGGGCTCGACGTCCGCGACAAGCTGGTCCTCTGCCGCTACGGCGGGTTGTTCCGCGGCCTGAAGGTCCTCAACGCCCAGAAGCGCGGGGCCCGCGGCGTCCTCATCTACTCCGACCCGGCCGACGACGGCTTCGCCCGGGGGGACGTCTATCCCGACGGCCCGTTCCGGCCCGAGTCGGCCGTCCAGCGCGGGAGCGTGCAGTTCCTCTCGCTCGGCCCCGGCGACCCCTCCACCCCCGACGGGCCCTCGATCCCCGGGGCCCCTCGGCTGCCGTTCGACGGCCGCTTCGGCTTCCCGCTCCAGTTCGAGGAGCAGGTGAAGGAGTGGGAGGCGAAGACGAAGCTGAGGCGCGACGACTACTTCGCCACCATCCCGTCGATCCCGATCGGCTACGGGGCCGCGAACGAGATCCTCACGCGACTGGCCGGGCCCAACGCCCCCAACGGCTGGCAAGGCGGGCTGCCCCTCTCCTATCACGTCGGACCCGGGCCGGCCGAGGCGACGATGACCGTCGCGACCGAGTACAAGCTGCGGACGATCTGGAACGTGATCGCCACGCTGCCGGGGTCGGTCGAGCCCGATCGCTGGATCATGCTGGGGAACCACCGCGACGCCTGGGTCTACGGCGCCGTCGACCCCTCCAGCGGGACGGCCGCGACTTTGGAGGTCTGTCGGGCGCTCGGGCAGGCGGCGAAGGAGGGATGGAAGCCGCGGCGGACCATCGTCTACGCGAGCTGGGACGCCGAGGAATACGGCCTGGTCGGGTCGACCGAGTGGGCCGAGCAGTTCGCCGCGGAGGTCGACAGGAAGGCGGCCCTCATGCTCAACGTCGACGCCGCCGTGAGCGGGCCGGAGCTGGACATGGGGGGCGTCCCCTCGCTGCGGGACCTGGTGCTGGGATCGGCCGCGTCGGTGACCGACCCTCGCACGGGCCGCAACCTCCGCGACGCCTGGGTCGAATCGAAGCGGGCCGGCTGGGTGGCTTCGAGCCCGCTGCTGCTGGCCGACCCATTCTGGTCCCGCGACGGCAGGCCCGCCGCGCCGGTCGGCTTCATCCCGCAGATGGCCCCGCTGGGATCCGGGTCGGACTACACGGCGTTCCTGGATCACCTGGGGGTGCCGTCGATGGACGTCGACTTCTCCGGCCGCTACGGGGTGTACCACTCGATCTACGACGACTTCCACTGGATGGAGAAGCACGGCGACCCCGAGTTCCTGACCCACGCCACCGCCGCGCGGCTGTACGTCGCGATCCTGATGCGGGCCGCCGGGGCGGACGTCCTGCCGCTCCGCTTCACCCCCTACGCCCAGGCCCTCCGGAGCTACGTCGACGAGCTTCGGCTCCTCCGCGCCCGGCAGGTCCGCAGGGCCGCGAGCCCCGCGCCCGACGAAGGTTTCGAGGGCCTGACGACGCTGGCCGACGCCGCCCTCGCCTTCGATGCCGAGGCCCGGAAGCTGGACGACGCGCTGAACGCCCTGGACCGCCGGGACGGGGCGCGACCCGAGAAGCTGGAGGCGCTGAACGAGGCCCTGACCCGGATCGAGCGGGCGTTCCTGCTCCCGGACGGCCTGGCCGGCCGGCCCTGGTTCAGGCACTCCGTCTTCGCCCCCGGCCTGACCACCGGCTACGCGTGCTGGCCCCTCCCCGCCGTCCGCGAGGCGATCGAGCTGAACCGGCCCGACCAGCTCAAGGCGGCCGTCCCCGCCACCGCCCAAGCCCTCGCCTGCGCCGCCGCCGCCATCGCCCAGGCCGCCGCCGTCGCCGCCCAGCCGTGACCGGTTCGATTTGGGTTCCTTCGCACGAAGGATGGGAAGCAGGCTGCGCGGTCGTTTTAACACAAGTCGTGGTTTGATGTTGGATTATGGCTTGTTTTGGCGTCCCGCGATTTGGCTTTGAACGTCGTTTTCGAATCGTCGATTTTGCGTTTCCGCTCCTCGATCGTCTCGGGTCGCGAGCCCGTCCGGGTGGGCCTTGCGCCCCGTCCCAAGATGGCGCGCGGGCCGATCGAAGTCCCGTTCGGTTCGGGTCCTCCCCACGATCGAATTGTCAAAGATCACGATCACCTCATCGCGGTAAGATCGCGCGGGGGCGCGGCCGGATTTCAGGAAACCGGCGGGAGCGGCGATTTTGACAGTCCTCGCGAAACATTATGGGGATCGATCGGAGACGGTGGCCCGGCCGGCCCGGCCGGGCGTCGAGAACCGAGGCGTGGAGGGGAGCGTCTACCGATGAATCGGGGATGCCCGGCCGGGCCGGCCGGGCCACCGTCTCTTCAAAGACTTACGTCGATCCTTGGTGGTGTTCGGCGAGGAGTCTCGCGATTTTTGGCGAATCGGCGGGTGAGGGTCGCCGGGGCGCGGAGGGGGGCCAGACGCGCGATCACCGGGCTGAAGCTTGGGACGGCGGAACGGTGGTCCGGGCGGCCCGCCCGGACGTCGCAGGCTTTCGAAATTGGGGACGTCCGGGCGGGCCGCCCGGACCACCGTTCCGTCCCTCCTTCGCTCTTTCCGAACTCCGGCGCGTCGTCAGGCTTTGGGTTCGGGGGCGGGGTGGAGGTCCATCCGGATGCGGCGGATGGTGCGGGGATCGACGGCGAGGATCGTGAACTCGACGCCGTCGCGGCGGAAGTTCGCGCCGGGGTCGGGGAGGCGGCCGAGGGCGTGGAGGGCGAGGCCGCCGATGGTGCTGAAGTCCTCGTTGGTGGGGAGGTGGAGGCCGAACCGCTCGTTCAACTCCTCCAGCTCCACGCCGCCGGCGACCTCGAAGGCGGAGTCGCCCAGGGGGACGACCGGGTCGTCGCCGGCCGGGGCGTCGTGCTCGTCGTGGATCGGGCCGATGAGCTGCTCGACCAGGTCCTCCATCGTGACCAGGCCCGCGACGCCGCCGTACTCGTCGAGGATGATGGCCAGCGGGGCGCGACGGAACCGCAGGTCTTCGAGGAGCTGGAAGGCGTTCTTGGTCTCGGGGACGCAGTACGCCTCGCGGGCGATCGCGGCCGGCACGACCGCCTCGCCGGGGGCGGCGGCGACCATGCGGTCGAGCAGGTCCTTGGCCAGCAGGGTCCCGACCACGTCGTCGCGGTTCTTGCCGTAGAGCGGGATGCGGCTGCGGCCCGTCGTGCGGAAGGTCTCGACGGCCTCGGCCGCCGTGGCCGTCGAGGGGAGCATGACCATGGCCGACCGGGGCTGCATGATCTCGGAGGCCGTCGTGCGGGTCAGCTCCACCACGTTCCCCATCAGGTCGCGCGCCTGTTCGGGGATGTCGGGCTCCTGGTCCTCGTCCTCCTCCAGGTCGGCGGGGACCTCGACCTCGACGCTCGCCGGCCGGGCGCGGGCGTCGGGTCCGCCGACCAGCCACTCGACGAGGAGTTCCAGGCCGGCGGACGCGGCCGTCAGCGGCAGGCCGGCGAGCCGCAAGAGGGGCGTCGCGGGCCAGGCGCGGTCGAGGATCGATTCCGCGTAGAGCCGGCCGACGACCCCGGCCGCGAGGTAGCCGCCGACGCCCCCCAGGGCGATGACGAGGATCAATTCGGCCTCGGCCGCCAGCGTCTCCTGGCGGTCCAGGATCAGGCCGGCGGCGACGGCCAGGAAGAGGCCCGCGGCGACCGCCACGGCCTCGGCCGCGCGCTCGGTGCGGGCGTCCAGGTGGGCGATCTGGTCGGCCCGCTCGGGGCGCCCGCGCGCCTCGGTCAGCTCCTCCAGCCGGCTCCGGGAATAGGTCTGGAGGGCCTTGTTCAGGGCGATCGCCGCCACATGCACGAAGAAGACGGGCGTGCAGGACGCGAGAAGCCAGGTCGAGCTGGGCCCGTCCAAGTCGGGGGTCTCCGGGGTGGGGTGGGTCAGGAGGGGCGGCGGGCCGCCCGGAAGGGGTTGGCCAGGCCGACGCGGGCCATTGCGGCGTCCTCGCGGCGGCGCATCTCGGCGGCCGACGCCTCGTCCAGGTCGTCGCAGCCGCAGAGGTGGAGCAGGCCGTGGACGACGTAGAGGGCCACCTCGTTCCAGGGCTCGGCCCCGACCTCGGCGGCGACCCGCCTCGCGGTCTCGGCCGAGACGACCAGCTCGCCGGAGAGGCGGTCGTCGCCGTCGTCGGAGAGGGCGAAGGTGACGACGTCGGTGGGCTCGTCGTGGTCGAGGTGGTCGCGGTTGATGCGGTGGATGGTCGGGTCGTCCACGAACGCCAGCGAGATCGTCGCCGAGGTCACGCCCTCGCCGCGGAGGACGCGCTCCACCAGCGCCCGCGCCGCGTCGCGGTCGATGGCGACGTGCGCCTGCGAGTCGCTGACGTCGACCTCGAAGGCGGGGGGCTCGGGGCCGTCGTCTTCGAGGTCGACGTCGTCCTCGTCCATGTCGTCTTCCGGCGGGTTCACGCTCAGGCGGTCCTCTGCTCGGGGTACTTGACGCGGCCGTGGTAGATGCCGATCAGCGACTTGACGAGGCTGTCGCGGATCTCGGCGATCTCGCGGAGGGTCAGGCCGGACTCGTCGAACTGGCCGTCGCGGAGCCGCTTGTCGATCAGCTCGGCGACCAGGCCCTCGATGCGCGAGGGGGTCGGCTCGGAGAGGGTGCGGCTGGCGCTCTCCACGCAGTCCGACATCATCAGGATGCCGGCCTCCTTCGTCTGCGGCTTGGGCCCGGGGTAGCGGAACGCGCTCTCCTGGACGACGGCCGCGTCGGGGTCGTTGCCGCTGCGGCGGTTGGCCTCGTGGTAGAAGTATTCCACCAGGGTCGTGCCGTGGTGCTGCTCGATCAGGTCGATGATCCGCTCCGGCAGGTGGTGCTGGCGGCCCAGGTCGACGCCGTCCTTGACGTGGCCGATGATGATGAGGGTGCTCATCGCCGGCGCGAGGTTGGCGTGGCGGTTGCTCGACCCCACCTGGTTCTCGACGAAATAGTGGGGCTTCAGCATCTTGCCGATGTCGTGGAAATACGCCCCGATCCGGACCAGCAGGCCGTTGGCGCCGATCCGTTCGGCCGCCGCCTCGGCGATGGCGCCGACGGTGATCGAGTGGTTGTGCGTCCCCGGGGCGCGTCGGACCAGCTCCTGGAGCAGGGGGTGGGTGTTGTCGCCCAGCTCCAGCAGGCTGATGCCGGTGACGATCCCGAAGGCGTTCTCCAGGAACGGCAGCGAGCCCCCCATGAAGAATCCGGCCATCAGGCCCCAGCCGGCGCGCCAGAAGCCGTCGTTGCGGATCAGCTCGATGGGCTGGTGCTCCCACAGGCCGGCGGCCCAGGTGAGGATCAGGTAGACCGCGGCGGACGTCGCGCCGACCTTGATGAGCTTGGTGCGGGTGCGGACGTCGTTGAGCCCCAGCACGCCGGCCGCGGTCCCCCCCATCAGGATCAGGAAGTGGGAGATGCCGGTCCCCAGGGCCATGCAGGTCAGGATCGAGAGCGAGAACGTGGCCATCAGGCCGAAGCTGGGGTTGTAGGCGATGGCCAGGATCATCGCCGAGGCGGCGACCGGGATCAGCTCGGCGTTCCACGCCTGGTTCGCCAGCAGCCGGACGACGCCGACGCAGACGACGACCAGGGCGCAGAGGGTGGCGATCCGCCCCAGGTCGGAGGCGATCCGGCCCTCGTGGCGGGCGATGTACGAGCCGGCGAGGATGAACAGCGCGGAGACCAGGGCGAGGATCCCCAGGGCTCGCTGGAGCTTCTCGGCGACGGTCAGCTCGGCGATGGCCGTGTCGTGCTCCATCCGGAGGAGGATCAACTGCTCCTCGCCGATGGACTGGCCCTGCTCGACGAGGACCTCCCCCTCGCGATACGGGTCGAACCACTCGGGGACGGCGCTGCGGGCGACCTCGCGGAGGCGGGCGGTCTCCTCCTGGTCGAACGTCAGGGTGGGTCGGCCGTCGAGGCGGTCGGCGACCAGCTGGAACAGGGTCTCGCCGACGCGGCTGGGGGTGAACGCGGCGACGAACTCCTTGGCGACCGGGCCGTCGGGCTTGACGATCCGCTCGGGGACGACGCGCTCGCGGGGGAAGATGCGGGCCTCGTCGGCGGGCTGGCCGACGTTGCGGATGGACAGGGTCCGGCTCGACTCCTCGTTCCGCGGCAGGGCCCCGGGCCCCAGGACGCCCGCGTCCAGGAGGGGCGCGAACGCCTTGCCGATCTGGACGTGCAGGTTGTCGCGGCGCTGGGGGGTGTCGGTGGCGGCCTTGACGTCGAGGTACGCCTCGGGCTTGAGGTGCCAGGTCGAGACCAGCGTGGGGTCGACGTCCTCGAAGCGCTGGGACTTGGCGATGGTGACGGTCAGGTCGTCGAGGCGTTCGGCCAGGTCCTGGATCGGGGCCGGGTCGTTGAGCATGACCAGGGGGACCTGGTCGGCGGCGGCCTGGCGGAGGTTGCTGGTCTTGGTCTGGTTCCGGATGCGGAACTCCTTGACCTTGACGCGGATCTCGCGCTCCGGGCGCTGGCCCAGGCGGTAGACGAACGGCGGCCCGGAGCCGTGGACGACGGCCGAGGTGACGAGGACCGTCAGGCCGATCAGCGTGAAGCTGACGAGGCGGGCCCGCTGCCTGGCGGCGCGGCCCTGCTCGATCGAGACGCTGGGGAAGGATCGCAACTGGGCCCGACTCGGTTTCGGGCGCCGTCTACCGATGCTCATGGATGGCGACTCGACTCGCCGCGGCCGTCGCGAAGCGCGCCGCGCTGTTCCGCGCCGGGGCCGCGCGGCCCCGTGCGCCCCGGCCTCGACCCGGATGGCGGGTCGTCGGCCTTGCCGACGATCAGGTGCGTGAGGGATGAGAGGAGCGTCATGACGTCGCCCCGACGGGATCGGGGCCCGGCCGGTCGTGGACGTGCGGGTGGCCGTGGGGTCGGGCCGGGATGCCGATCGTCTCGTCCAGCTCGCGGGGGACGACCTCCACGGGTTCGTAGGCGTCGACGATCGCCTGGACCAGGGGGTGGCGGACGATGTCGGTGCGATCGAGCACGACCGCGGCGACGCCGGGGACCTTCGCCAGCCGCTCGACGGCGTCGGCCAGGCCGCTGGGGGTCGCGGGGGGGAGGTCGACCTGGGTGACGTCGCCGGTGACGACGATCCGCGAGTCCTGGCCCATGCGGGTCAGGAACATTTTCATCTGGGAGACGGTGGCGTTCTGGCCCTCGTCCAGGATGATGACGGCGTCGTTGAGGGTCCGCCCGCGCATGTAGGCGAGCGGGGCGATCTCGATCAGGTCGTTATCCATGTAGCGCCGGATCTGGTCGTACGGCATCAGGTCGTGCAGGGCGTCGAGCAGGGGGCGGAGATACGGGTTGATCTTCGCCTCCAGGTCGCCCGGCAGGAAGCCCAGGTGCTCGCCCGCCTCGACGGCCGGCCGCGCCAGGATGATCTTCTTGATCTTCCCCTGCCGCAACAACTGGACCGCGTAGGAGACGGCCAGGTAGGTCTTGCCGGTCCCCGCGGGGCCGACGCAGAGGACCAGGGCGTTGTCGCGCAGGGCGCGGAGGTAGCGGTCCTGGCCGCCGGTGCGGGGGCGGACGACGCGGTTCCCCTCGCGGATCTCGACGGAGCCCGGCTGGACGGGGGGGGCCAAGGCGCGGTCGATGAGGTCGGCGACGTCGGTCGAGGTGACGGGCCGGCGCGAGCGGTGGAGGGAGCGGAGGGCCTCGAAGATCCCCTTCGCCTGGTCGACGCGGGCGGGGTCGCCTTCGATCCGGACCTCGCCGCGGCGGGCCAGCACCTTCACCCCCAGCGCGTCGCGGATTTGCCGCAGGTGCTGGTCGCGACTGCCGAAGACCGCCAGTTCTTCGTCCTGGCCCTCCAGCGCGATGGTGACTTCCGGCATACCTCCCCTTTCGCCGACCCGGGCGGGCGCGACGGACTCGGGCCCGATCGGCCCTCTCCAAAACTCTATGCTAACAATCCGGGGGATGAAAACAATATGGCCCGGGGCAAGATGAATTTCGGTTCATGGGCCCAGGAAGGCCCAGAAGCCGTAGGCGACGGGGGCGGCGAACAGCAGCGAGTCGAGCACGTCGAGCACGCCGCCGAAGCCCGGGACGGCGGCCGAGGCGTCCTTGCGGCCGCAGTCGCGCTTCACCATCGACTCCATCAGGTCGCCGAGCTGCGCCACGGCCCCGACGACCAGGCCGAAGGCGACGGCCCCGGGCCAGCCCAGGGCGGTCAGGCCCAGGCGGCGGGCGAAGGACTCCACGGCCACGGCCCCGATCGCCGCGAACGCCAGGCCGCCGACGCCCCCGGCCACCGTCTTGTTCGGGCTCAGCGCCGGCCAGAGCTTGCGGCGGCCGAACAGCCGGCCGATCGTGTACGCGCCGACGTCCGCCCCCTTGGCCGTGGCGATGAGCATCGCCAGCGGGATCAGGCCGTGCTTGCAGCCTTCCAGCCAGCGCATCTGGACCATGAAGCTGCCGAGCAGGCCGACGTAGGCGACGACCAGGACCGTCCCGGCGATCGAGGCGACGGCCCCCCCTGGCTTTTCGAACCGCAGGCTCTCGGCCACGAACGCGGCCATCACGACCGCCGTGAAGGTGAGGAACGGCCAGGCGAGGACGCCGATGGACGCGAACGGCTCGGACATGATGGCCGAGACCCGCTCGTGGGTGGGGCAGGCGGCGGCCAGGTGGGGGAGCCAGTCGGCCGCGAGGATCGCCAGCAGGCCGCCGGCCACGACCCTCGGGTCGGGCCGCGCGGGGGTGTTCGACAGCAGCGCGACCAGCTCCCGGGACGTCGCCGCCATGACGAAGGCGGAGAGGAGGAACCAGAGCGGGAACCAGGGGGCGAGCCCTTGATCGACGTACAGGACCAGGGCCAGGGCCGCGACGATCAGGACGGCGCTGAGGACTCGGGTGCGGAGCATGAATCCCGGCGTGGCGAGCGGATGGCTTCGGGGAGGGCCCGCCGGCCGGGCACCCCTCGAATCCACTCTAACCCGCCGGGGTCCCCGCGGCCAGCGAGGAGGCCGGCAGGCCGCCGAACTTCCGCGTCCGGCCGGCGTAGTCGGCGCAGGCGCGGAGCAGGTCGTCGCCGCGGAAGTCGGGCCAGAGCTTGGGGGTGACCCACAGCTCCGTGTAGGAGACCTGCCAGAGGAGGAAGTTGCTGATGCGCATCTCGCCGGCGGTGCGGATCAGCAGGTCCGGGTCGGCCGCGCCGCCGGTCTCCAGGTAGGCGGCGAAGGCGGATTCGTCGAGCGTCGCCGGGTCGAGCCGCCCGGCGCGGGCCTCCTCGGCGATCTTGCGGGCGGCTTCGAGGATCTCGGCCCGGCCGCCGTAGTTGATCGCCAGGCGGAGGACCATCCCGGGGTTGGCGGCGGTCTCGGTGGCGGTCCGGTCGATCTCGGCCAGGACCTCCGGCGGCAGGCCGTCGCGGCGGCCGATGGTCGTCAGGCGGACGTTCTGCTCCATCAGCTCGGCGCGCTCGGCGACGAGGAAGTGGCGGAGCAGCCGCATCAGGAAGCGGACCTCGCGCGCGGGCCGCTTCCAGTTCTCGACCGACAGGCAGTAGAGCGTGACCTGCTCCAGGCCCAGGCGGACCCCCTCCTCGACGATCGCCCGCACGCTCTGGATGCCGCGGCGATGGCCCACCACGCGGGGGAACCCGCGCTGCTGGGCCCATCGGCCGTTGCCGTCCATGATGATCGCGACGTGGCGGGGGAGCTGCTCGGGCCGGAGGTTCCATTCCTCCAGGCGGGCGAGCCCTTCCTCGGTGACGTTCAGCGGGGGGCGGTCGTCGGGTGCCATGGGTCGTGTCGTGCCCAATCCGTGAGGGTGGGGGTCCTGCCGCGGCCGGCCCGGCCGGTCGGTTCAGAGGGCCTTCGGCACGCGGATCGTCTGGTTGCGGTCGGGGCCCACGGAGACGATCGACGCCGGGACGCCGACCTTCTTGCCGAGGAACTCGACGTAGTCGCGCGCGGCCTTCGGGAGGTCGTCCCACGTCCGGGCGGCGGTGACGTCTTCCTTCCAGCCCGGGAGGGTCTCGTAGACGGGCCGGCACTCCTCCAGGTCGGCCAGCGAGGCCGGCAGGGTGCGGACCGTCTCGCCGCGGCGCTCGTAGGAGACGGCCACGTTCAGCTCGTCGATCCCGCTGAGGACGTCGAGCAGCATGACGGCGATCTCGGTCGAGCCGCTGACCCGGGCGGAGTAGCCGGTGGCGACGGCGTCGAACCAGCCGCAGCGCCGGGGGCGGCCGGTGACGGTGCCGTACTCGCGGCCGACGCGGCGGATCCGCTCGCCGACCTCGTTGTCCTGCTCGGTGGGGAACGGGCCGCCGCCGACGCGGGTGGTGTACGCCTTCACGACGCCGATCCAGCGGTCGATGTACCTCGCCGGCACGCCCGAGCCCGGGGCCGTGCCGACGGCGCTGGAGCTGGAGCTGGTGACGTACGGATAGCTGCCGTGATCGACGTCCAGCAGCGAGCCCTGCGCCCCCTCGAACATCAGCTTCTTGCCGGCGTCGAGGCACTCGTGGAGCTTGGCGGTGGCGTCGCAGATGTACGGGCGGAGCGCCTCGGCGTGCTCCAGGTACTCCTCCGCGACCGCGGCGGCGTCGAACGGCTCGAAGTCGGGGAGCATCGCCGCCAGCAGACGGTTCTTGAAGTCGACGATCCGCTTGAGCTTCTCGCGCAGCTCGGCCGGGCGGTAGAGGTCGGCGATCCGGACGCCGTGGACCCGGCCCACCTTGTCCTTGTAGCACGGGCCGATGCCGCGGCGGGTGGTCCCCAGGTGGTCGGCGGCCGAGGACGACTCCTCGGTCAGCCGCTCCTCCTCCAGGTGGTACGGCAGGATGACGTGGGCCCGGTCGCCGATGTGGAGCCGGCCCTGGAAGCTCACGCCCTGGGCCTCCAGCGCCGCGACCTCCTTCAGCAGCGCCGGCGGGTGGATTACCACGCCGTTGGCGATCACCGCGTGCACATGGGATCGGAGGATCCCCGTCGGCACCAGCGACAGCTTGTACGTCACCCCCTCGTGGACGACCGTGTGCCCGGCATTGGCCCCGCCCTGGTATCGCACGACCACGTCGTGGTCGTCGCACAGCAGGTCCACGATCTTCCCCTTGGCCTCGTCCCCCCACTGGAGGCCGACCACGCACGTCGATCCCACGGCGCACACTCCGGAGCGGCTCGCGACCCGGTACGAGTCGCTTGGTATCGTAAAGTCACAGGTTACAGGACCGGCGCGGCCTCGTCAATGAGGCCGCGGGCCGGGGCGATCGAACGGCATCGGCCTGGAGCGAAGTCGAGCATGCGGACGACATCCCATCTCCCCTCGTGGTGCTCCGTCGAGAACATCGGAGCGGGAGCCGGAATCCCCCCTTCTCCCCTCGTGGGAGAAGGTGCCCCCGAGGGGCGGGTGAGGGGGGCGCGACCGAAGGCCGAGGGGATTCCCCCTCATCCGGCCTGCGGCCACCTTCTCCCACGAGGGGAGAAGGATGATTCGCGTCGGCCTCCTCGCGCTCTCCGGCCGTCTCGTTCCGACGCCCGCTCAGCCGAGGGCGGCGCGGAACTCGTCGAAGAGGTACTGGCTGTCGTGGGGGCCGGCGGAGGCCTCGGGGTGGTACTGGACGCTGAAGACGGGGAGCCGCTTATGGCGGAGCCCTTCCAGGGTCTGGTCGTTGAGGTTGACGTGGCTGGGGGCGACGTCGGCCGGGAGGGAGGCGGGGTCGACGGCGAAGCCGTGGTTCTGGGTGGTGATCTCGACCTTGCCGGTGGCCTGGTTGCGGACGGGGTGGTTGGCGCCGCGGTGGCCGAACTTGAGCTTGAACGTCTTGGCGCCGAACGCCTGGCCGAGGAGCTGGTGGCCCAGGCAGATGCCGAAGATGGGGATCCCGCGCGAGTCGGCGGCGGACTTGATGAGCGCCTTTAGGGTCGCGGTGGCGTCCACGAGGGCCGAGGGGTCGCCGGGGCCGTTGGAGAGGAACACGCCGTCGGGATTGTGCTCCATCACGGCCTCGGCGGGGGCCGAGCCGGGGACGACCGTGACGCGGCAGCCGACGTCTACCAGGTGCCGCGGGATGTTCCACTTCATGCCGAAGTCCATCGCCACCACATGGGGCCGCTTCGCCCCCCGGGGGCTGCGGGGGCCGTTCTCGCCCCGGCCGGAGGCGTCGAACTGGTAGGACTGGGGGAGGCCCGGCTCCCAGACGGTCGCGCCCGGGGGCATGACCTCGCTGGCCAGGTCGCGGCCGACCAGGCCGGGGCTCTTGCGGGCCTTGGCGACGAGGCTGGCGTCGTCCAGGTCGGTCGTGGAGAGGATCCCCTTCATGGCCCCCTGGACGCGGGTGAGGCGGACCAGGGCGCGGGTGTCGATCCCGGTGACGCCGATCACGCCGTTCTCGGCCAGGTAGTCCTCCAGCGACTTCTCCGCGCGGAAGTTGCTGACCAGCGGCGACAGCTCGCGGACGATGAAGCCGCGGACCCAGGGGCGGCGGCTCTCGGCGTCCTCGGCGTTGACGCCGTAGTTGCCGATCTGGGGGTAGGTCATGGCCACGATCTGGCCGTTGTACGACGGGTCGGTGAGGATCTCCTGGTAGCCGGTCATGCTCGTGTTGAACACGACCTCGCCGTCGATCTCGCCCTGCGCCCCGAACGCCCGGCCCGTGAACACCGAGCCGTCCTCGAGCGCCAGTTTCGCCGTGCCCATCGCTTCTCCCGGGGCCGGATCGCGGCCCGCTCTCCGAGTTGCCTGTCCTGGACGCGCCTCGCAAATCCGCCGATGAACGTCACGAGTTCTAGGGGAGGCGATCGCAACGTCCTTCCCCCCTGGCGGGGGAAGGTGGCCCGAAGGGCCGGATGAGGGGGACGACGCGAGAGACGGCCGTCGGGTCGCAGCGACGGCGTTCTTGGGCGGGCCGTCGGAGCCCGACGGCACCCGTGCTCCGCGTCCCCCTCATCTGACCCTTGCGGGGTCTGTCTTCCCCCGCGAGGGGGGAAGACGGGTTGATCGAGACCTCTCCGAAAGTCTTGACGGTCGGCAAATCCCCACGATTCTACGCGCGGGGGGAGGCGGACGTCGAGGCGATTCGACGCCGCCTTGCGCCGATGGGAGCGGTCGCGAGGGCGACGACCCAGGCGATCAGGCCGAGCATCGCGGCGACGGCCGCGTCGGATTCGGGCCGCTCGCGGAACAGCAGCACGCCCGGGCCGACGGTCGCGATCGAGGCGGATGAGAGGACGAGCACGGCCGGCGCGACGGCGACGGCGGCCGTCGCGAGGGTCGCGAGGAAGTCGCGCCAGCCCCCGCCGAAGCTCGCCCCGCGGGCCAGGCGGCGGGCCGACCCGCGGCGGGCCCCGGCCAGGGCGGCGGCGTCGAGGCGGGGGCCGGGGGCGGCGTCGGGCTCGGCCGGGCCGAGCGGCCGGCGGCCGATGCGGGCCGAGGCGACGGCCAGCCAGGCGGCCAGGGTCGCCGCGACCAGCGGCGCGCGGTCGCCGGCCAGGACCGTCGCGGCCGGCGACCGCCCCGCCCAGCCGGCGGCGGCGGCGAGGACCAGGAGCCGCCCCAGCGCCAGGACCACGACCCCGGCCGCGAGCGGCGGCGGCGCGGAGGCCTTCGCGAGCCGACGGAACCGGCCAGCCGCCGCCGGGCCCGCCGAGGCTTCCAGTCGCGCCACGATCCGATTCGAGAGGGCCGCCAGGACGGCCACGCCCAGGCCCAGGGCCAGCGAGCGGACGAGGACCCGCGCCATCGTCGGGTCGGCCGCCATCCGGCCCAGCGTCGCGCCGCCGCTTGCGCCCATCCCGATCCCGACCATCCCGGCCAGGACGGACGCGCCGAACCCCGTCGCGAGGATCGTCCTCGCGACGGCCCGACGCCACGAGGCCGGGGGCCGGGGGCGGTCGCCCCGGTCGCCGGCCGTCGCGCGATCGCGGCCGGACCAGAGCCGCAGGCCCGCGCGCCAGGCGGCGGCGGTCAGGATCGCGATCAGCCCCAGCGACGCCAGAGCGGGGAACGGCGCGTCGCCCGTCGCGACCAGGACCATCTGATACCCGAGCGTCCGCCGCAGGCCGAGGAGCAGGGGGGCCCCCGGGTCGGCCAGGGTGAGGGCGAACGTCAGCGCCCCCGCGCGGGCCACGGCCGGCCGGAGCAGGGGCCACGCCAGCCGTCGCCAGCGCCCGGCCCGCGAGCCCCCGGCCAGCGCGGCGGCCTCGCGCCACGAGGGGTCGAGGCCGTCGAGCGCCCGGAGGTAGGCCAGCGCGCCGGCCGCCGCGCCCGGGATCGTCGAGGCCGCGACCCACGCGATCCAGCCGGGGTCGACCGGGAAGAACCGCGACCAGCGCCCCGACGCGAGCAGCAGCCGGCCCCAGGCGGCCGAGCCGCCGGCGTCGAGCCATGCGGAGGCCCCCAGGGAGATCAGGTAGGGGGGCGAGGCCGCCGCGATCCCCAGGGCGACGAGGGCCGCCGACCGCGAGATCCCGCCCGGCTCGCCCACCGCGCGGCCGACCAGCGTCCCGCCGACGATCGTCGCCAGCGACGCGAGCCCGGCCACGAGGACGCTGTGGCGGAGGGTCGCCCAGACGAACGGGTCGAGCAGCGTGACCGCCGCGGGGAACAGCGACGCCCTCGCCTCGCCGTCCGGGCCGAGGTCCGCCAGCGCGCAGACCCCCAGCGCCGCCAGCGGCCCGACGACGAGCATCCCCAGCGTCAGCGACGCGAACCAGCCTGAGATGAGACGGATCAACGCACCCCCCGACGCCGGACCTGGAGACGCCCCATCGTAGCAGGCCGTTTGACGCGCCTGATAGTGTTGGGAGGCCGGGCCCGTCGCCCGCCCAGGTCCCCCCGGAGGAATCCCGATGAAGGTCTATCGGTTGCACGAGTTCAGCGGTCCCGACGGCTGGAAGCTCGAAGACGCCCCCACGCCGAAGCCGGGGCCGGGCGAGGTTTTGGTCCGCATGCGCGCCGCGTCGCTGAACTTCCGCGACCTGATGATCTCCAAGGGGGTGTACAACCCCCACTTCAAACTCCCGCTCGTCCCGCTCTCCGACGGCGCCGGCGAGGTGGTCGAGAACGGCCCGGGGGCCTCGCGGTTCCGCCCGGGCGACCGGGTCTCCTGCAACTTCATGGCCCGCTGGGTCGACGGCCCCCTCGACGACTTCAAGGCCAAATCGGCGCTCGGCGGCGAGGTCCCCGGCGTGCTGGCGCAGGAGGTCGTCCTGCCGGAATGCGGCCTGGTCGGCGTGCCGGACTCGCTCAGCTTCGAGGAGGCCGCCACGCTCCCCTGCGCCGCGGTCACGGCCTGGCACGGGCTGTTCGAGACCGGCGGCGTCCGGGCGGGTCAGACGATCCTGACCCAGGGGACCGGCGGCGTCTCGATCTTCGCCTTGCAGTTCGGGAAGGCCGCCGGGCTCCGCGTCGTCGTCACGTCCAGCAGCGACGCCAAGCTCGAACGGGCCCGCACGCTGGGGGCGGCCGGGACGATCAACTACAAGTCGACGCCCGATTGGGAGAAGGCCGCCCGCGAACTGACCGGCGGCCGGGGCGTCGACCTCGTCGTCGAGTTGGGGGGCGCGGGGACGCTCCCGAAGTCGCTCCGCGCGGTCAAGACCGGCGGGACGATCGCGATGATCGGCGTCCTGACCGGCCCCGGCGAGGGCGTCGACCCGGTCCAGGTGCTGATCCGCGGCATCCGCTTGCAGGGCGTCTTCGTCGGCTCCCGCGCAATGTACGAGTCCATGCTCCGCGCGATCGAGTTCCACGCCATCAAGCCGATCGTCGACCGCGTCTTCCCCTTCGACCGGGCCGTCGACGCCCTGCGGCACCTGGAGAGCGGGTCGCACTTCGGGAAGGTGGTGATCGGGATCTGAGGGGCTCACGCCCCGCCGACGGCGAACTTGCCGGCCAGGAGGGTGACGTTCTCCGGGGCGATGGAGAGCGTCACGCCCTGGCCTTCGCGGAGGTTGGCGGACTGGCTCTGCAAGGCGAGGGCGACGACGGGCCAGTCGCCGGGGCCGCGGAGGAGGATGCGGCGGGTGGGGCCTTCGAACGTGATGCGCTCGACGGTCGCCGGCAGGCGGTTGGCGTCGGCGGGGACGCCGGGGGCGATGGCGAACGACTCGGGGCGGATGCAGACCGTGACCGGGGAGCCGGCCGCGAGCCCCGCCAGGTTCGTCCGCGCCACCAGCCGGCCGACGGGCGTGCGGACGACGACCTCGCGGCGCGTGGCGTCGTGGCCCAGGCCGTCCACCTGGCCCTGGAGCAGGTTCGTCGCGCCCAGCAGCCGCGCGACGAAGACGTCGACGGGCTGGTTGTAGAGTTCTTGCGGCCGGCCCGACTGGAGGATGCGGCCCAGGTCCATCACCGCCAGCCGGTCGGCGCGGGCCAGGGCCTCGGCGACGTCGGAGGTCAGCAGGAGCGTCGTGACGCCGGCCTCGGCACGGGCGCGTCGGATCTCGTCCCACGCCTCCTCGCGGCCCCGGGGCTCGATCCCGGCCAGGGGCTCGTCGAGGATCAGGAGGCCCGGCCCGACGATCAGCGCGCGGGCCAGCGCCACGCGCAGCGACTGCCCCGCCGAGAGCGCGTCCGGCCGCCGGTCGGCGATCGTGTCGATCCGGAGCGCGGCCAGCGACTCGTCGACGCGGCGGCGACGCTCCCGCGCGGGGACGCCGCGGGCCTTCAATGGGTAGGCGACGTTCTCGCGGACCGTCAGCGCGGGCCAGAGGGCGTGGTCGCGGAAGACCACGCCGACGCCGCGCTCGGCGGCGGGGGTCGCCTGGACCATGCGGTCGCCCAGGTAGATCTCGCCGTCCTCGGGCGTCTCCAGCCCGGCCAGCAGCCTCGCGAACGTGGTCTTCCCCGCGCCGGGGGGGCCGAGCAGGCACGTCAACTCCCCGGGCGGCAGGCGCAGCGAGGCGTGATCGACCGCGGCGACGCGGCCGTAATGCTTGACCAGTCCTTCGGCGATGACGCGGATCATGAGGCGCTCGGCGGGGGCTTGGATGCGGCCAGGCGGGCCACCCAACGGTAACGCTGGCGGGCCCACTGCGTCCATTCCGCCCTCAGCCAGGCGCGGAACCGGGGCTCGCGCGCCAGGCGGCCTCCCTCGGCGGCGGCGATCTCCTCCAGCACGGATCGATCCAGGTCGCGCCGCGGGCCCAGCCAACTCCGCGCGAGCCAGTCGCGCGCGCCGAGGTCGGGGGCGACCTGCGCCGTGAGCGAATCGACCAGCGCCGGGCCGTCCTCGCCGGGCTTCGCCAGCAGCTTCTCGATGGACGCGGGGGGCCAGGGGGGGGGCTGCGTCAGCCGCTCGACGGCCCATGTCGGCGAGCCCGCTGCCTTCACCGCCGCCACGGCGATCGCCAGCTCGTCGTGCGCGTCCACGAGCGTCGCCCCTAGCAGGTCCGCCGTCAGGGCCCGTTCCCGCGCGAGCGCCCCCGCCTGCGAGGCCGCTTCGAATTTCGGCCCCATCCGGCCGCCGCCGGTTTCCTCCAGGAACTTGAGGAAGGCCCGCGCGGCCCGTGGTCGCCTCGTCCCCTCCATGACCGCCGCGCCTTCTTCGGCCGGTCGCGACGACGTGGGCCGCCAGCCGGCGGGGGGGGATTCGCCATAGGCGTCGAGCAGCCCCGCGTAGCCGGGGCGCCAGCCGTCGGTGCCGACGCGGGCCAGGCACCGCCCCAGGCTCGCCGGGTCGCGACGAGGGTCGGCCGGGGGGGCGTCGTCGGGGCCTGCCGTCGTGCGCGCCACGATCCAGTAGGGCCGGGGCGCGCCGTCGCTCAGGCTTTGGAGCCGGCCGTCCGCGGCCAGCCGCGCGTAGCCGCCGACGTCGCCGCCGAGGAGGACGTCGGGCGCGGGGGCGATGCGGCGGGACGCGCGGTCGACGGGCTCGTCGTCGGCCGCCTCGACCCAGGCGATCGCGCCGGCGTCGACGTCCTCGCCGGGCCGGGCGCGGAGCCAGTCGGCGAAGTCCTTCGCCAGCCGCGCCCGCTCCTCGCGCGGCCAGGGCGTCGCGATCCGCAGGCCGTCGGACGGCGGCGCGAACAGGGCCCCGACGTCTCCGCAGCCGGCGACGGCCGCCAGGAACAGGATCGCGGCCCGGCGCGCGGGGCTCATTGCTTCGGCGCGGCGTTCGACTTGCCCAGCTCGACGCGGAGCACGACGTCCTTGCCGTCGCGCTTCACGGTCACGTCGACGACGTCGCCGGGCTTGTAGCGGCCGAGGCTCTCCATATAGTCGTAGATCGTGGCGATGGGCTTGCCGCCGATGCCGACGATCACGTCGCCCCCCTTGACGCCGGCCTTCTGGGCCGGGCCCCCCTCGCGGACGTCGGAGAGCTTCATCCCGGCCTTGGACTCGTCGGCGTAGTCGGGCATCACGCCCAGGGTCACGCTCATGCCGGTCGAGGCCGACTGCTGGCCGCCGCCGTGGCGCGGGGTGGCGGCGCGGACGAACTCGGGGCGATCGGGGCGGCGGAGGACGTCGAGCAGGATCAGCTCGCAATAGTCGGCGATCCGGGCCATGCCGGGGAAGTTGATCTTCGGCCAGTCGTCGCTGGGGCGGTGGTAGTCGGGGTGGATGCCGGTGAACGCGAAGAGGATGGGGACGTCCTTGGCGTAGAACGACTGGTGGTCGCTGCCGCCGAAGCCGTCGGTCATGCCGGCCACCTTCTTGATCTTCAGCCCGGAGTCCTTCCCCAGCACCTCGACCAGCTCGCCGAAGCCCGGCGAGGTCCCGGTGCCGATCATCGTCAGTTCGCCTTTGGGGTCGAGCCGGCCGACCATGTCGAAGTTGAACATCAGCACGGTGGAGTCGAGCGGGAACAGCGGGTTGTCGGCGTAGTGCTGCGAGCCCAGCAGCCCGCGCTCCTCGCCCGAGAACGCCATGAAGACGACCCGGCGCGGGGGCGGGTCGGTGCGGGAGGACAGCCGTCGGGCCAGCTCCAGGACCATCGCCGTGCCGGAGGCGTTGTCGTCGGCCCCGTTGTGGACGTCGGACGAGAGGAACGCCAGCGAGCCCGAGAGCATCCCGCCCCGGCCCAGGTGGTCGTAGTGGCCTCCCACGACGATCGTCTCGTCCGCCTTCGGCCCGGACCCCTCCAGCACGCCGATCACGTTCTTGGTCTCGATCGACGGCCGGTCGATCGTGACGTGACTGGTGAGGGCGACCCCCTTCAGCTCGCGCGAGCGGGGCTTGAGATCCTTGTCGATCTCCTCCTCCAGCGTCGCGAGGCCCGGCTCGCCGGCGGCCTTGAGGAGCCTGTCGGCGAAGTCGCGGGTGACGTGGACGACGGGGAGCCTGGTGATGGATTCGGCGCCGGCGGAGCCCAGGTTGAGCAGGGCGTCGCGGTCGGAGCCCAGGCCGGCCAGGTCGTTGACGACGATCAGCATCGCCGCGCCGTGCTGGAAGGCGTTGGTCGCCTTGTGGCGGAATGTGGCGAAGTCGCTGGTCTTCTTGCCGTCGAACGGGCTGGCGTCGTCGTCCTGCTGGGGCTCGCGGCGGATCGTCAGCACGGCCTTGCCGGCGACGTCCAGGCCCTCGTAGTCGTCGTACTTGAGGCCGGGGCGGTCGGCCGTGATGCCGTAGCCGGCGAAGACGATGGGAGCGGCCTCGACGGAGCCCGTGGAGCCGATCGCCAGGGCGTTGAAGTCGGTGCGGGCCGCGCCGGCGATCGTCGCGCCGTCGGGGCCGGTGGCGATCAGGTCCATCGGCTCGCCGACGCGGGGCTGGCCGGTAATGGCGAACTTCTGGAAGTAGCCGTCGGCCCCCGGCGCGGGCTTGAGGCCCATCGCTTCGAACTGCTTCGCGATGTGGTCGGCGGCGGCCTCGATCCCCTTCGTCCCCGGGGCGCGGCCCTCCTGGGCGTCGTCGGCGAGGAACGACACGTCGGCCTTGAGCCGGGCCTCGGCCGGCGCGACGGGGGCCGCGTCGCCGACCGGCGCCTGCGCCCTCGCGGCGGCCCCGGTCGACCCCAGGGCCGCGACGACGGCCGCCGCCTTCAAGAGCCGAACCATCCGATCCTCGCGATGCCTCATCTCCGCCGTTCCTTTCTCCAGGCGTTCGCCGCGTCGTCCGAACGATTCTCGGCGCCGCCCCCGGCGCGGTCAAGCGGTCGCCGGGCCCGCCCCCGCCGCGTTGCACCCGCGGCAGGGCGTCGCTACACTGAACGGCGGAGTGGCTAGGACAACTGTCGCTTTGGTCGGGGAGGCTCGGCGTCATGGGCGCGACGATGGCGAGGCGGTTCGGTTGGATCCCGGCCCTGATGCTGGCGGCGGCCCCGGCCCCGGCCCAGGAGGCGGCCGACCCGGCGCTGCGGGACCGGGTGTTGCAGCTCGTGGAGCGGCTCGACGCCGAGAAGCCCGAGGCCCGCGACGCCGCCGAGGCCGCGCTGAAGAAGCTGGGCCCGAAGGCGCTGCCGCTCCTCCCCGACGCGGCCGGGTTGCCGAAGGCCCGTTCCGAGCGGCTGGCGAAGGTCCGCGAGGCGATCCAGGCGGCCGTCGCCGACGTCGACCCCTCGACCCCGTCCGCCGTGACGATCCACGCCCAGGGGATTCGCCTGAGCGACGCGCTCCAGCAGTTGCAGAAGCAGACCGGCAACGCGATCGCCGACCTCCGCGAGCAATACGGGGCGGAGGCGACGAACCCCTCGTTCGACCTCGACCTGGAGGCCGTGCCGTTCCTCAAGGCGCTCGACGAGGTCGCGGCGAAGGCGGGCGTGACGACCTCGCCGTTCACCGGCGACGGCTCGATCGGGATCATGGCGGCGGGCGAGATGGGCGCCGCGAAGCCGCCGGTGGAGTACGTCGGGCCGTTCCGCGTCACGCTCAAGCAGATCGCTCAGCAGCGCGATTTCCAGGCCGGGACGTCGGCGGCCAACGTCGCGCTGGAGGTCGGCTGGGAGCCCCGGATCCGGCCGATGCTCCTGGCGATCAAGTCCGACAAGATCGAGGTGAAGGACGACCAGGGGCGCGAGGTCAAGCCGCAGGTCGCCATGGAGTCGGGCGACGTGGTCCTGCGGCCCGAGAACCCTTCGGCCGAGATCAACGTCAACCTCGCCGCCCCCGAGCGCTCGGCCGCGAAGCTCGCCACCCTGCGCGTCCAGGCCGAGATGACCCTCCCCGCCGGCCTGAAGACGTTCCGCTTCCCCAGGCTCGACGAGAAGAAGACCATCCAGCAGGGGGACGTCTCGGTGACGCTCGAAGGGGTGGAGGTCGACGAGCAGATCTGGAAGGTCACGGTCGTCCTCGCCTACCCCGGCGAGGGCCCCGCGTTCGAGAGCTACCGCCAGGGCCTGTTCAACAACCAGGTCTGGCTCCAGAAGGCCGACGGCTCGAAGTTCGAACAGAACGGCGGCTTCTCCAACACCGGCAGCGACGGCGGCCGGCTGGGCTTCGAATACATGTTCGTCGACGTCCCGGGCGAGACGAAGGATTACCAGCTCGTCTACGAGACCCCCAGCAAGGTCGTCTCGGTCCCCCTCGACTTCACGTTCAAGGACGTGCCGCTGCCGTGACCAGCGGGGCCCTCAATCGCACCGGGGCTTCTTGAACTCGCCGCGCTCGATGCCGTACTTCTGGAGCTTCTGGGAGACGCTGCGGCGCGAGAGGCCGCTGTGGCGGGCGGTGCGGGCGACGTTGCCGCTGTATTCCGACATCACCCGCCGGAAGTATTCGCGCTCGACCTGGCCGACGAGGTCGTCGATCAGGTCGGGGAGGCGGGCGTCGATGTCGATCGGGTCGGGGCCGGCCGCCTGCGAGGTGCGCGGGGCGACGGTCTCCGGGAGGAGGTCGCGGTGGAGGACCGAGCCCTCCGCCATCGCGACGGCCGCCTTGATCGCGTTCTCCAGCTCGCGGACGTTCCCCGGCCACTGGTGCTGCAAGAGGGCCTGCATCGCCGCCGTGTCGATCTGGCCGATCGGGTTGGCGGCGGTCGCGTGCTTCTCCACGAAGTGCATCGCCAGCAGCGGCACGTCCTCCTTGCGCTCGCGCAGGGGGGGCATGTCGATGAGGACGACCTTCAGGCGGTAGTAGAGGTCGGCGCGGAAGCGGCCGGCCTTGACCTCGTCCTCCAGCCGCTTGTGGGTCGCCGCCACGATGCGGACGTCGACCTTGATCGGATCGACGCCGCCGACGCGCTCCAGCGTCCCGGTCTGGAGGACGCGGAGGAGCTTCACCTGCATCGCCGGCGAGATGTCGCCGATCTCGTCGAGCAGCAGCGTGCCGCCGTCGGCCTTCTCGAACCGGCCGATCTTGCGCTTCTCGGCCCCGGTGAAGGCGCCGCGCTCGTGGCCGAACAGCTCGCTCTCCAGCAGGGAGTCGTTGAGCACGGCGCAGTTGAGCGCGACGAACTTCCCCTTGCGCCGGGTGTTGACGGCGTGGAGGGCCTGGGCGACCAGCTCCTTGCCGGTGCCGGTCTCGCCGTGGATCAGGACGGTGGAGTCGACCGGGCCGACGTGCTGGATGAGGTCGAAGATCTTGCGCATCTTCGGGCTCTGGGACAGCATCGTGTGGAAGCTGTAGCTGCCGCGGAGCTTGTTCCGGAGCTGGGCGAGGTCGTCGATCAGCCGGCGGCGATCCAGGGTGCGCTCCACGACGGCTCGGAGGTGCTCCGGCTCGCAGGGCTTGCGGAGGAAGTCGTCGGCGCCGGCCTTCATGGCCTGGAGGGCCTCCGAGGCGTCGCCGTAGGCGGTGACGACCACCACGCCGACCGGCACCCGGCGCTCGCGGATGGCCTTGAGGAGTTCGAAGCCCCCCATGTCGGGCATGCGGAGGTCGGTGACGACCAGGTGGAACTCCCGGCCCTGGAGCATCTCCAGCGCGGTCGCCCCGTCGTAGGCCGCCTCGATCTCGTAGCCTTCCGGCTCCAGGACCTGCCGGAGGTATTCGCAGCCCAGCTTCTGGTCGTCGACCGTGAGGATCCGGCGCTTCATGGGTTCCATCCTCGTGCCGTGATGCGGATTCCCTGCGGGCGGCACCGTCCATTGTGCCCAGACCGCCCGCGACTTGGGAAGCATCGACCGGGGATTTCCTCCCATGGCCGCGCGACGTTCAGGTCCCCCTTCGCGACCGCCGCCATTCGATGGGCGACGCCTGGACGAGCGTCGGGGGCGCGACCGAGCCGATCAAGGCGAGGACCAGGACGTTCCGCGATCGAGGCGACATGACGGTTCCTTCCTGAAAACCGCTGGCCATGCGCATGCGACGATGATGAAGTCGTCGGATCGCGGAGATCATAAGTGCTGGTCGAGAAGTTGTTCAAGGCTCTTTACAGCGGTTTGCCTCCGGACAGCATACGTCTCGCCCCGAACGCCCACTGAGATGCAGCTTCTTCCTGGTTGGAGCCTATCCCAGTAGGCTTGAATTCAGCGTGATCTCCGGCTCCCAACCCGCCTACTGGGATAGGCTCTTAGGCCCGTGAACGGTTACGCAAGGAGTTAGACGTGGCATCATTAAGCTTGAACAGCCTTGAAGACAGCAACTCGTTCTATGTCATCGATATTTATTGGTCAATTAGCATGGTTTACTCATTAAGCCTTGGAGCAGAGCAGATTTTTCTAAACAAGAGCCCCCAAGGTGAGTGGGATGCCATCTGCAGATCTGGACAGGAGTATTTCCGACTTTCCAAGCCCTTAGATCCAGCGGTCGACGAGAGATCCAGTTTGCTGTCGCTCTTCGAAGAGGACGCCATATGGCATTACACAAACAGCAATGAATCCCAAGGACACCGATCAATAATTATTTCCCAGGAAGTCGTAGACATGTGGGTTTGGCAGAACCCCGACAATGCGGACGACATAATGGTATCGTTGATTTACAATAAAAATGTGAAAGATTTAGCATATTCCATTCTGCGTAACCGTTCATGGGCTGGTGCTTGACTGACGACGGTCCGCCTGAGCATCTTCGAGGCAGGACGCCGCCCGACGGCATACCTGCCGAGTACTGGGACGCCCTGCCGGCCGAATTGCGGCCGGGACTGCTGGCGATCGTCGCCGCGTTCGAGGCCCGATCGCGGCCCAGGACGCTCGGATCGCCGAGTTGGAGGCGAGACAGAACCGGAGCTCGTCTAATTGGGGTGTGAGTAGCAATGGAACGGAAAACTGGAATAATGTGCAGGATTCGGGCGATCATCCTGCGGGGCCGACTGCCGCCCCCCGGGGCGGGGGCGGCAGGGACGCTCGGCCGGCCGAACGGTGTCAGCGGATGGGGACGGCGCTCCTCGGCGCGGCCTCGGGTTTCCCGGGCTCCCCCACGGACTTCTTCGATCGGGCCTTCTCGGCGCGCTCTTCGAGGACCTCCTGGACGGCGTCGCGGACGGCCGTGCTGCTGACGAAGGGGAGGGCCCGGGCGCGCCGGCCCCCCTTCAGCGTCACGACGACCGGCTTGGCCTTGGGGTCGTTGGGGACCAGGGAGTACGACTTCTTCTGCTCCTGGGCGGTGCCGTCGTGCGCGACGACCTCCAGGGAGAGGCGGGTGGAGGGCTTCGCCGGGTCGTCGACGACGGGCATGATGCGGATCGTGTAGTCGCCGTCGAAGCCGCGTGGGCAGGCGTAGACCTCCTCCGGGCGGCTCCCCTTGCCGTCCTTCAGCAGGGCCCCGCCGAAGACCGAGCGGGGCATGTCGCGGGAGACCGTCGCGCCCAGGGGCTCCTCGACGATCAGGTCGTAGTCGGCGTTGCCGTCCCAGGTGAGCCGGATGAAGAGGTCGCGGGACTCGGAGGCGGGGAGGGCGGCGGCGAGCGTCTCGGCCTCGTCGGTCCGGCCTTCCTCCCGCAGCGCCTTGCCGAGGGCGTCGGCCTGCTTGCGGGCCTCGGCGCGGAAGTAGTCGTCCTGGCCGGGCCAGCCCAGCGCGAGGAGCCTTTCGACCGAGTCGGCCATCCGCTTGGGGTCGCGGACCTTCTGGGCCAGCATCATCGACATCAGGATCGGCTCGGCCCGGTGCGGCACCTTGGGCATCGCCTCGTCGAGCAGGGGGCCGACGCGGTCGGTGTGGCCCTTGAGCAGGAGCTTGTCGGCCGCGCTGACGAGGTGGTTGGGGTTGTGCGTCCGCAGGGCCATGTCGGCGGCGTTGTCCAGCGCCTTGTGGACGTCCTCGGGCTTGCCGCCGTTCATCTCGATCGCCAGGCCGAGGGCCTCGTACATCCAGAACTCGGCCTCCTTCGGGCGGTTCTTCAGGTAGGCCAGGAGCGCCGCGTGGACGTCCTTCGTCTTGCCGCTCTGGTTGAGCAGGCGGATGGTCTCGTGGAGCTGGTTGGGGGTCTCGTCGTGCTTCTTGAAGTAGTTGGACCAGTAGGCGTAGGGGTCGCCCGCAGCGGCGGGCCGGGCGGAGGTGCCGCCGGTGATGGGGATGAGGCCCTCGCGGCCGGACGGGGCGAGGCGGACCTTGGGCTCGGCGTCGGCCGGCTTCGAAACGCCGGCGGGATCCGCCGCCTTTCGGCCGGACGGATCCCGCGCGGTGTCAGTCGAGGGGCGGGGCCGATCGGCCCCGAGGCCGCTCAGTTGCTTTTTTTTTGCATGAGGGCGCCGGCGGGGTCGTCCTGGGTGGGGACGACCGGGATGGACATCATGCCCATGCCGCCGCCCATGCCGCCCATGCCGCCGCCCATACCGCCCATGCCGCCGCCGCCGCCCATGATGAGCGACATGGGGATGAGGGCGAGGTCGGCGACGGGGTAGACGCGGATGTCGGTCTGCTGGTCCTCGGACTCCTGCGACGTGATCATGAGGAACCCGTCCTTGACCGTGTAGGTCAGGCCGAGCTGCTTGAGCATGAGGCGCAGGGTGGTCTTGAGGGGGACGCCGTCGAGGTCGATGGAGACCGGCGAGGTCATCGTCTTGTCGGCCTCGTTCAGGCCGATGGGGTCGACGTAGATGGGGATGCCGTTGTCCTGGGGCGTCTGGGTGGCCTGCTTGACGTACTTGAGGATGTCCTCGAGCGGCGTCTCGTTGGGGAAGTTCATCGCCAGGGGCTCGTCGAGCTTGGCGAGGATGGCCTTGGTCTTGGGGTCGCGGTCGAAGACGTCCACGGCCTTGCCGTAGCGGGCGATGCGTCGCTCGGACATGATGCGGAACAGGTTGGCGTCGGGGTATTCGATGATCTTGTCGTCGGGGAAGGGGACGGCCGCGCGGGTGACGTCCTGCATCGTGAGCATGAAGCGGTATTCCTTCAGCTCCTCGAACTGCTTCTCCTGCGACAGGAAGCCCATGGTGGTGGAGACGAACATGCCGGCGTAGGGGGCCGGATCCTCGTCGCTGTAGGGGAGGGTCCCCTTGTGCATGAGCGACCGGGCGTGCTGGGAGAGCAGGCGGGCCTCGTAGAACGGCGCGGTGGCCAGGGCGATGTTCCCCATGCCGCCGTTGTACAGGGTGTTGTAGACGCCCTCGCCCATCAGCGCGTCGAACTGCTCCATCATGGCCTTGATGGTCTGCTCGTTCTGCGTGAGCTGCGAGAGGCCGCGGTTGCGCTGCTCGGCGGCCGACTCGAGCCGCTGCCGCTCGATTCGCTCGTTGACGATGCGCTCCTCGTTGCGGAGGAGGTCCAGGGACTGGGCCTGGAGCTCGCGGAGGAGCTGGTTGCGGACGGACTCGGGGACGTTGGTGGCCGACTGGACGACGTTGCGGGCGAGCCGGTTGGCGTCCAGGGCGGCCTCGATCTGGCCCTTGTTCGCCTGCTCGCGGGCGGCGGTCATGCGCTGGCGGACGTCGCTGGTCAGCTGCTGCTGGGCGATGGCGTCGGCGCGTTCCGACTCTTCCAGCGTGGCGCGGTTGTTGGGGCCGGCGTCGGGGGCGGGGGGGGGCGTCGGCTGCGCGCCGGCCTCGGGGGCCGGGGGCGGCGGGGTCGCCGGATCCTGGAGGGCGATCCGCTCGACGAGGCGGCGCTGCGAGGCCCTGGCCTCTTCGAGGCCCTTGGTCGCGTCGGCGTCACCGGGGGCGAGCTCGAGCGCCTTCTGGAAGAAGGACCGCGCCATCCCGCCCGCGCCGTTGGCGAGCGCCTGCCGGCCGAGTTCGGTCAGCTGTTGGTGGACGGGCGGGGCGGCGTCGTCGTCGCCGCGCGACGCGGACCCGGACAGCAAAATGCCGCCCAGGGTCAGCAGCCCGGCACCTTTCCACAGTCTCGCGGTTCGGGGCATGTTCGAGGCTCTCCAGCAGAGGTGGTCACCGGCGCCTGGACCGGTCTCGGCGCTAGGTGTTGACTCGTCGCAATTGGTGCGGACGCGCCCGCCGGCCGGCGAACGCCGGCGCGAGGGCGGTCCGGGGGTGAACCTGGGCCGGCCCGACCCGGCCGCGCGAGGCGCGACGCCTCGCCGCGGATGTGCTCCCGGGGGTGCTGCTCTTCGGTGAATCCACGACTCCCATGGGGCGGTTCGATGCTGGCTCGGTTCGGCTCGTCGACAACTATTATGCCACATGGTTTCCGCCGCGGCCAAACCGCGATAACCCATCGTCCACCTCTTCCAGACGATCGGGCGGCGGAATTCTTCGGTCCGCCCCGTTTTTTCCGGCGGCCTCGCCGATCGCCGCGCAAAAAAGAGAGCGCGGGGCCGTCGAAGCGACTCGACGGCCCCGCGCTCCTAAAAAATGGGCGAAGCGAGACGATCCGGGTCCGATCGCCCTCGATCGATCACCGAGGGGCCCCCACGGCTTCAGCCGAGGGCCCGACGCGCCTGGAAGCCGGTCAACATCCCGATCGAGCCCAGGGCCAGGGCGATCAGGGATTGCGGCTCGGGCACGGCCGACGTCGTCGCTGTCAGCGTCAGGCCCCTGGCGTTGAAGGCGCCCAGGGAGTCGACGTCTATCACGACGAAGTCCAGCGTATTCAGCCCGGCCACGAAACCGCCCGAGATCGTGAATGCATGGGTGATATTGAAGTTGGACAGGACGCTGCCCGTCAGCGCCAGGTCTCCCGTCCCCACGGCGTCGACGCCGTTGAGTTGGATGCGACCGTTGTTGTCGGTCCCCCAGTAGCCACTAAGGACGGCGGTGGTCGGATCATAGCCGGTAAGGTCGAAGGTGAGCCGGAACGTGTTCTCTCCGCCCCCCGAGCCGCCGGCGTTGCGCCACACCCAGCGCGAATCGCCGCTCACCGCATAAAAACCAGACGGGCTGCTCAAGACGATCGCCGGCGTCGGCGAGACGATCCCGGTCCCCGCCGCGATGGTCCAGTGAGGATCGGCCGACCCGCCGGAGAGGGGGCTCCCTCCCGCGTCGACGCCCGTGCTGAACAGCGGGATCGAGTCCGCCGCGGCACCTCCCGCGACAGCCAGCAGCCATGAAGCAACGATCGCCATTGATCCGAGCCTCATCATCCATGCCTCCTGTCAAGAACTTTCTGTAGGTATGTCGGGGCTGACCTCCGGGTTCGTGAAGCACGAACGATCAGCGCAGAGGGCTACGTTAATTGATCTGAATTGAAATCGGACCTCCTGAAATTAGGAGGTCGGCTTGCGTCGTCGATATTTTTTGCTGATCGTCACGGATTTTGGGGGGGCTACAAGCATCGTCTTCCCCCCTCGCGAGGGGAAGACAGACCGCGAAGCGGTCAGATG
>MKTT01000080.1 GCA_001898385.1 Planctomycetales bacterium 71-10 | reverse complement strand
GACCACGAGGCCGCCGCCGTCGAGGACGTAGTGGCTGACCAGGCCGTCGAGGAAGCCGACGAGTTCGGCGCAGAACGGCCCCCGCACGTCGTCGGGCAGGGCGTCGATCTCGGCGAGCGTCTCGGCCAGGCCGTGCGTGACCTGCACGTTCTTGCCCTGGAGCTTCTTGAGCAGCTTCACGTCGTGGTTGCCGGGCACGCACAGGGCCGAGCCGCCGGCGACCATCGTCGCCACGAGCCGCAGCGTGTCGAGGATGCGAGGGCCACGGTCCACGAGGTCGCCGACGAACACCGCCTTGCGGCCTTCCGGGTGGGCGTAAGACGGGCCGCCCGTGAGCGAGGACGAGCCGGCCGGGGCGACGACCTTGTAGCCCAGCCGATCCAGCAGAGCCTCCAGCTCATCGCAGCAGCCGTGGACGTCGCCGATGAAGTCGAACGGGCCGTGCTCGCCGGTCCGGTCGTTCCAGAGCGGCGTCCGCTCGATCGTCGCCGCCTCGACCTCTTCCGGCGTCTCCAACACGAAGACGTGCCGGAAGCCCTCCTTGCGGAGCTTCCCGATCGACCGCCGCAACTGCGACTTCTGGTTGCGGACGACGTGCGGGCCGAACTCCCGGTCGGGGCGGCCGGCGTTCCGGTCGTGGCAGGTCCGCTCGGGCATGTCGAGGACGATCGCCACCGGCAGGCAATGGTACTGGCGGGCCAACTCCACCAGGGGCTTGCGGGCCTCCGGCTGGACGTTGGTGGCGTCGACGACGGTGAGCTTGCCGAGCGCCAACCGCTTGCCGGCGATGAAGCGGAGCACCTCGAAGGCGTCCTTCGTGACGGCCTGGTCGTTCTCGTCGTCGGAGACCATCCCCCGGCAGGCGTCCGAAGAGAGGATCTCGGTCGCCTTGAAGTGCCTGCGGGCGAACGTGCTCTTGCCCGAGCCGCTGGGGCCTACCAGGACGACGAGCGAGAGCTTGGGGATCGTGATCTTCATTCCTTCGCCTTCTTCTCCCGGAGCGCTTGCCAATCGGGAAAGGCCCTCGCCCAGGTCTCGGCCTCCTCCTTCGTCCGAATCCAGCAACGTTCGTCGCTTCGGATTCGCTCGATGACGCTCGGATGGTAGACCAGTTTGACCCGGAAGTTCTCGACGTGCCTGACATCGACGGCGCAGGTGATGAATCGCCTCGACTTCCGATGCAGCCCGATGGCCAGGACGGCATCGCAAGTGCCGGGGAAGCACCCGGCGATGTAGACCTTCGTCCCGCCCCGGAACTGCCGTGTCCCGATCTTCGTTTCGAGACCGCCCGGCCCGAATGGGTGCTCTCGCTTGATGTTGGCGACGATCGACCAGACACCCTCCGAGTCCGTCTCATTCGGGGCGTCTTCGGGATCGGTTTTACGAAGATTCTCACGACCGTCCCCGGCGTCCTCAGCCGATCGATCCGTCACACCTCGCCTCCGCTCGCTGAAACACCGCCATCTGCGTCGGTGCCCCCAGCGCCTCGTCCACCGGCCCGACCGGCAGGAATCGGACGGCGTAGCCGAACCGATCGGCGATCCCCTCGGACCAGTCTTGGAACTCCCGGCGGGTCCACTCGAACCGGTGGTCGGCATGCCGAAGCCTCTCGGCCCCGACGTCCTCCCACGTCACGTTGTACTCCCGGTTGGGCGTCGTCAGCACGACCATCCCCGGCCGGGCGAACTCGAAGAC
>MKTT01000079.1:12311-105908 GCA_001898385.1 Planctomycetales bacterium 71-10 | reverse complement strand
GCGGGGCGATGGGCGGCGTAGTACACGGCGCCCCAGCCGGCGACGGCGATCGCGGCCAGCAGGGCCAGGCGGGGAAGCTCCGAGCCGCGGAAGAACGGGCTGCGTCGGTCGTCCATGGCTACGCTCCGTCGCCCGCCCTCAGCTCGTCGAAGCTCAGCTTGGGCTCCTTCTTGGCGCGGACGAAGGCGTCGGTGAAGGCGTCGATGATCGTCATCAGGTCGGAATAGCGGAGGTTCGGGTCGACCTTGATGAGCGTCTGGTCGAAGGGGGCGTCGGGGTCGAGGAAGTGGCGGTCCAGCTCCTCGGCGAGCGCCTTGGGGTCGTTGGAGACGTCGAGGTCGGCGATGCTCACCTGGGCGAGCCGGCCCTGGTCGTCGCCGCGGAGGACGACGGGGAGGGTCCGCAGGCTGGCGGGCAGGTCGTTGGAGGCCGAGGGCTCGGCCGCGGCGGCGGCCATGGCGGTCGCGGCCTGGGGCGGCAGCAGGTTCATGACGAACTGCCCCTCCACCGGCGCGGCGCGGTAGGTGAGGACGAAGAACGTCAGGAGCTGGAACGCCATGTCGAGCATGGGCGCCACCGGCACGTCCGGCCCTTCCATCTCGATCCCGCCGCGTTTGTGCGCCACGCCCCGCCCCCTCGCTCGCTCGATCGTCTCGATTGCGGAAACTCGGTCAGCTCCGGATCATCGCCTTGAGGGCGAACTTCCGGAAGCCCTGGGACTGGCACGCCTTGATGATGCCCAGGACGGCGCCGAAGGTGGTCTCCTTGTCGGCGCGGAGGATGATGGTGGTCGGCAGCGATCCGGTGGCCGGGTCGAACTTCACGCCGGAGGACCGGAGGCTGAGCTTGACCAGGTCGGCCTGGTGGCGGATCGACTGGGCCGCCTCGTCGATGCCCATGACCTTCTCCCCCTGGAGGAGGCGGCCCTCGGAGTCGACGTTGAGGACCAGGCGGTCCTCGGAGATCCGCGAATCGTCCTCGACGGGGCGGGCGGAGCCGGCGTCCGGGAGGTTGATGCGCTGGTCGTAGTTGTCGCTGGCGAAGTTGATCACCAGCATGAAGAAGGTGATGAGCTGGAAGACGATGTCCAGCAGCGGCGTGAGGTTCGGCTCCGCCTTCTCCTTCGAGATCACACCACCGGCCATGTCGACGGCTCCCCGAATGCGGCGGTCGGTCGGGTCAGGCGGTCGGCTGCTTGGCGGACGGGGCCTTGGCGGCCGTCACCAGCGAGTTGATCGTCCGGTCGGCGACGCGGTTGGCCTCGATCGTCATCTGGGCGACCTTGTTGCGGAAGAAGGCGAAGAAGAAGATCGCCGGGACCGACAGCGTGACGCCCTCCAGGGTGATGAAGAGGGCCGTGCTGATGCCCGCGGCCACCTTGTCGGGCCGGGGCTGGGCGCCGGCGGCGGTGGCGATCTCGCGGAACGACTCGATCATGCCCCAGACCGTGCCGACCAGCCCGATCATCGGCCCGAGGGTGCCGATGGTGGCCAGGTAGCTGATCTTCATCTCCAGCTCGGTGACGATCTCGCTGGAAGTCGTGGCCATCGCCTCCTTGGCCTCGGCGCGGCCGTTGGGGAGGTTGGCGATCCCCGTGCGGACCAGCCGGGCCAGGAACGAGTCGTTGTCGCGGCAGAGGTCGTAGGCTTCCTGGAACTTCTTCTCCTTGATCGCGGCCTCCAGCTTCTCCACCAGCGGCGGGGGGACGGCCTCGGTCACGCGATACTCGATGAACAGCCGGATCACCAGGGCCGTGAAGTAGACCGAGAGGAAGACCAGGAACACGCCGATGGGCCCGGACGCGCGGATGGCCCAGGAGAGCATGTTCTCCGGGGCGGCGGGCGCGGTCCCCTCGGCGGGGGTCCCTTCCGCGGCCGGGGCGGCCTCGGCCTTCGGCTCCTCGGCGGGCTGGGCGTCGGCGGCGGGCATGGCCTCCTTGGCGGGCTCCTGGGCCGGGAGGATCGACGCCCCGCCGGTCGCCAGCCACACGAGCGCGGCCGCCGCCATCGTGAACGCCAGCCAGGCCCCGCCCGTCCCCTGTCGCAGACGCATGTGCCGCCCCCTCGCCGCTCGCCCGTGTTCCGCCTAACTGGACGTGATGCCGCCTCGAAGTCGACACGACCCAAGATCACTATCCGACGCCGCGCGGGCCGTGTCAATCCGCCGGAATTCGGACAGGGGCGCGGGGGGGCGGGGGGTTGAGATGGATCGGAATCGGCGCGCCGGGGCGACGGCTTGGCGGCCCCGCCTTACGAGGCCGGGACGGGGGCCGTCGTCAGCTCGACGTCCGGGAAATGCGACCTGGCCCAGGCGATGAGGCGCTCGATCTCCTGGATCCGCCGATGTATGGATTCCAGGGCCCTTTCCCGACGGGCCGGATTCGCGGAATCGCGCTTCTCCGCGGCCCTGTCGCGGATATCGCCGAGTCGACCGGCCGTCTTCATGGATTCTATGGCCACCTTCGCCAGCCGGACGATCTCGGGCGAAGGCGACCCCGGCGGATTCGGCCCCAGGTATTCGTTCAATTGGGTCGGATCCCCCCCTGCTTTGAGCAGGGCTTGCTCGGCCTTCCAGTAGCGCTCATTCGCCTGCGTACAGCGCCGATCGAGGTCCTCCATCTGGGCGGCGTCGGGGCCGAATTCTTCGTTGATCTTCTCGATGTCATCCGCGGCTTCGTCCTGCATCTCCCGCAGTCGCGCCACCAGCAGTCTGGCGGGGGCGACGGCATCCTCGCGCGTCGTCTCGACCTCGATCGTCGAGACGACCCCCTTGAGGCCGGAGATGTTCCGCTCGGAGAGTCGGAACTTCCGTTCAAGGCTGACGAGCTGCGCCTCGATTTCCCGGAGTGACCGGGTATCGAAGGAGGGCGGCGCGGCCGGGAGCGGGGGGCGCGTCGCGGAGGCGGCGGTGGAGGTGGAGTCGGCGGAGGCGGCTGCAGGCGATGCGGGCTTCGCCGCCAGCGACTCCAGCAGCCCCATCATCCGGTCCAGCTTGCGCTCGACCTCCGACAATCGGCCCACGACGCCGGTCGGCGTCGACTCCGGCAAAGGCGGCTCGGCCGCGGGCGAAGCCTCGGGCCTGGGCGGGTCTTGCGGGCCGCCGGGGGCCTCGCGGGCTCCGGCGGCAAGGGACGCGGCGGTGATCCCGGCGCAGGCGAGGGTCAATCCGATCAACTTCCAGGGGGTGGTCGACATCGTCGCGAGGACTCCGAGGGCCAGCCGGGCGGCGGGCCAGGTGGACGACGAGGGGGAGGCCCCCAGCCAGGCCAGGCCCGCGGAGAGGCCCGCGAACCGGACGGCGGCGGAGGCCGTCGCCGCGACGAGCGACGACGGGACGGTCGGGATCGCGGCGACTTCGGCCCGCAGGGCGGCCAGGCACGCCGGGGCGTCCACGCCGCGACGGGTCAACCGCTCGCGCAGGAGCGACCGGCCCTTCGCCATGCGGCTCCGGACGGTCCCCACCGGCCAGCCGAGTTCGGTCGCCGCCTGGTCGTGCGTCCGGCCCTCCAGGTAGCAGAGGACCAGCGGCGTCCGGTACTTGTCCGGCAACCGCGACAGCTCCGAGTCCAGGACTTCGAGCGCGTCGTCGACCGGCCGCAAGGGTTCGGCGGGGGCGTCTTGCAGCCCCTCGCGTTCGCCTTCGCGGGCGCGGCGCCTGAGCGCGTCGGAGCGGGCGCGGACGGCCACGCGGTAGGCCACGCCGTAGAGCCAGCTTGAGAGCGCGTCGCCGTCGCGGAGGCCGGACGCCTTGCGGACGAGGACCAGGAACGTCGCCTGGAACGCGTCCTCCACGTCGGCCGGGTCCTTCAGATAGCGACGGCAGACCGCCAGCACGGGCGGGCCGTGGCGGTCCACGATGGCCTCGAACGCCGCCGGGTCGCGATCGACCACGAACCGATGCAAGAGCCGCGCGTCGCCGCCGGCCGGGTCGACCCCGTCCCGCAGCAGCCGCCCGACGTCCCGCACCAGGCCCCCGGCCGATCGCAGCATCCTCGTCCCTCCCCTTCCACAGAGGTTACTGCAACGAGTCGGCCGGGCGATCTCGGTTTTTCGGTCCGCCCCCGGGAAATCCCCGGCGGGTTGCACGCGCCGCGTCGGGGACGGACGATGGGGACCTCCGCGATCCGCCGCGTCCTCACCGGGAGATTTGCGATGTCCAGGCTGCGCCGCGTTCTCGTCGCCTCGTTCGTGCTGTCCGCCTCCGTCGCGCGCGGGGGCGAGGCCGACGAGGGGTTCACGCCCCTGTTCAACGGCCGAGACCTGACCGGATGGACGATCCCTGAGGGGGACGGCGGGCACTGGAAGGTCGTCGACGGGGCGATCGACTACGACGCCGGGAGCGAGGCGAAGGGGGACAAGAACCTCTGGACCGAGCGCGAGTTCGGCGACTTCGTCTTGAAGGTCGACTGGCGCATCAAGGAGACGCCGTTCGTCAACAAGGGGATCCCCTACATCCTCCCCGACGGCACGCACGCGAAGGACGTGACGGGGAAGGAGCTGCGGCTGGCCCTGCCGGATTCGGACTCCGGCGTGTTCCTCCGCGGCGACGGCAAGTACCAGGCGAACATCTGGTGCTGGCCGATCGGATCGGGCGAGATGTACGGCCTGCGCACCGACCCGTCGACCTTGCCCGAACTGCGAGCCGCCGTCACGCCGAAGCACCAGGCGGATAAGCCCGTCGGCGAGTGGAACACCTTCGAGATCACGGTGAAGGGGAAGGCGGTGACGACGAAGCTCAACGGCGTCGTCGTGATCGACGGGGCCGAGATCCCCGACCTCCCCGCCCGAGGGCGGCTCGCGTTGCAGCACCACGGGGCGAAGAACTCGGCGGGCGAGTGGACCGGCCCGCCGAGCCTCGTGCAGTTCCGGAACATCGCGATCCGGGAACTCGGCGCGGCGAAGTGACCCGCGTCATGGCTTCGGGGCGTCCGCCTGGGTCGCGGCGGGCGCCAACTCGCGGAACTTCTTGAGCCAGACGGCGGTGACGGCGTGGGACATGTCGCCGGCCTTCTCGCACTCCTCGATCGTCTTCCCCCAGTAGAAGCTGACCCAGCCGTCGACGATCGGCCGCGAGCGGTCGATGAACTCCACGGTCTCCTCCAGGCTCGCGCCCAGCGGGAAGATCTCCTCGATCACCAGCGGCTTGCCGACCTCGTAGACCTTCAGCGCCTCGATCGTCTCGTCGAGCTTGCCCGCCTTGGGGTAGAAGTGGACGGCGACGAAGTCGAGCGGCTTGCCGGCCTCGGGGCCGTGGAACAGCGGCTTGGCCCCCTTGAAGACCTGGGCCCAGGGGATGACGCCGACGGTGACGAGGGTGCGGGCGTCGACCTCGCGGATCGCCAAGGTCAGCTTCGCCACCCACGCCGCGGCGATCGCCTCGTTCGTCCGGCCCTTGGCGTCGCGCGTGATGCGCTGGACGAAATACTTGCCCCCCAGCGGCTCGCCCGCGAGCCATTGCTCGGGGTCCTTGCCGCCGGTGAGGATGGGCTCGTTCATCAGGTCGTAGCAGAAGACGGCCGGGCTGTCCTTGCAGGCGCCGGCCACGGCCTTCCAGAACGTCGCCTGCGCGTCCCAGCGGGCCGGCTCGTCGAGCGCGTCGTACCAGGCGGGGACGTCCTGCTTGTGGTAGCAGCCCAGGCCGGTGACGTCCAGGTAGAGCCCCGTCTCCTCCGCCAGCTTGACGAGGTCGCCCAGGCGCTTCAGGGACTCGTCGTCGGCGCGATCCGCGGCCTTCAGGAACTTCCCCGTCTGGAGGTGGACGCGGACGAGGTTCGCGCCCAGGCCCTTGATCTCACGAAAGTCCTCGACGACCTTCGTCCACTCGTCGGCCCAGTAGTCCTCCAGCAGCCGGCCGGCGTCGTCGTGGTCGTAATTCACGCCCCAGATCACGAACCGCTTGCCCGCCCCCTCCTCGACGAAGTGGGTCCGGTCGTCGCTCACGCGGATCTTCGACAGGGGCTCGGCGGCGAAGGCGGCGGGGCAGGACGACGCCAGGATCGCGAGGGCCAGGGTGGATTTCATGTTCATGGGAGGGGGCTCTGATGGGGTGATGGGGCCCGGAGGGCCGGGTGAAAGTCGTCGGAATTCGCGGGGGGTGAGGCGAGACCGAAGGGTGGTCCGGGCGGACCGCCCGGACCACCCTTCCGGAGTTCCTTGGCCGCTTCCGGCGTCCGAAAGTCCGGCGCGCCCTCCGCCTCGTTCGCCGCCGTGCGGCGGATCACGGCTGCGGTTCGCCCAGCGACTTCACCTCCGCGTGCGGGTCGTCCGGCTCGCGGGGCGGCGCCTCCGGCTCCGGCGGGGTCTCGGAGAGGACGCGGCGGGCTTCGACGACGCGCCAGGCGGTGTCGATGCCTTCCAGGCGGAAGCGGACGAGGGTCAGCCGCATCGGGGTCGGCGGGTCGCCGGGGGAGCCCAATTCGTCGACGACGTTCGCGACGACCTCGGCGCGGTCGTAGATGAACGGGCCGTCGGCCTTGAGGGTGAAGAACGGCCGCTTCAGCAGGGCGTCCCAGGTCTTCGGCGACTCGCCCACGGCCAGGGCCAGCGTGCGGGCCTCGGCGGGGAGCGGGGGCTTCGCCTCCTCGACGAGCATCTTGTACGTCGGCAGGATCTTCTTCGGGGCCAGGGTGGTCGACGCGAGCTGTTCGAAGACCTTGCCCAGGCCCTCGGCGGCGTCGAACAGGTCGTCCGGGTCGCCGCTCTTCATCTTGTCGTAGAGCCCGGACTTCTCGGCGTCGGCCTTGGCCTCGTGGAGCGCGTCGAGCGTCTCCGCGGCCGGGCCCAGCGGGTTCCTCGGCGTGAACCGGCCGATGGCCGGGTCGTAGGCGTACTCGCCGTCGATCTTGCGGTGCAGCGCCGCGATCGGCGCGAACGGGCCGCGGGTGGTCCGGGTGCGGGCCTTGTCGCGGGTCGGGTCGAAGAAGCTGCGGATCGCCGGGGGGTCCTCCACCACCGAGACCCGCCGCTGCGCCTCCTCGTCGTGGTCGACGAGCGCCTGGAGGTACGCCTCCGCGGCCCGCTCGGCGACGTCCAGCGGACGCTTGCGGAACCGAGGCCACACCGCCAGGAACGCGGCGACCCCCGCCAGTAAGACGAGCAGCGAGGCCGCCGCGATCCATCGCCGACGCGACGACCGCCGCTCGCGGGCCTCGGGCGAGGGGCGGAAGACGGACGACGCCTCGTCGGGCTCGCCCTCGGGGACCGGCCGGGCCACGGGGAGGGTCTCCGGCCGGGCGGCCGGCGGCTTCTGCTTCGCGCCGCACTTGGGGCAGGCGACGGGTCGTCCTCCCGCGTCGTCGGCGACGAGGAAGGCGGCCTGGCATTCGGAGCAGCGGACGCGGACGCTCATCGGGGCTCCTTTCCGGCGCATCGACCGCAGACGTCACGGCCGCCCGAGACGGCCCGGCCGCAGGCGCGACAGAGCCCCGCGCGGCGACGGATCTCGGGGAGGGCGGATCGGATCGCGGCGGCCTCGGGCTCGTCGCCCAGGCTGTCGACCGCGCGGGCCGCCCAGCGCGCGACCTCCCAATCGACCTCCTTCCCCGCCGCCTTCGTCTCGATCAGCCCTCGCACCCAACGGGCCAGGTCGCGGTCGAGCTGGCGCAGGGCGTCGCCGCGGAGGTGCTGCGTCAGCTCGTCGCGCAGGTCCAGGGCCCGGTCGACGTCCTCCTCGGCCCTGGCGTCGGCCAGGTCCCGCGTCAGCGCCTGGGCCTTCCCCGTATCCAGCCGTCGGGGTTCGGCGGCGGTCGCGGGCGCCGCCGGCGCGCCCCCCGCATCGAGCTTCGCGGCGATCCGGCCGAGCGTCGGGATGACGTGGACCTCCATCAGGTCGACGGTTCGCCAGGACGCCTCCGCCTGGTCGGCCAGCACCTCCAGCAGCCCGGCCATGACCTTCAAGGCCGTCCCCAGGACCCACCCCGCCAGGCCGAAGCCGATCACGGTCGTCAGCGCGATCAGCGCCGCGATCCGACGCTCCGACCAGGTGAACTGGGCGTCCGAGAGAAGCCCCTGGGCCTGGCTCAGGAAGTACGCGACCCCCAGGGCCGCCACGCCGAGCCGCACCGCCGGCGCGAGCCGCGCGAGCGCCCGGCCTCCCATGCGGACCGAGGTGTACCGGTGGGCCGTGCTCATGCGACGGACGAGACCTCGACGGTTCGAATCCCCTCGCCGGCGGGCCGACCGCGGCGAGCCCTCATTATAGGCCCGATCCGCCCGATCCATAACGCCCTCCCGACCCAGAGGGGCGGTCGGGCCGCGGGCGCGTGCCGTGCGGATTGCGCCGCCGGCAGCCTTTCCGGAGGCCGGAAATCCGTCGCGATCCGACGTCCTTGCCCAGCCCGGCGTGTTAGAGTTCCGGTACACCACCGAGGAGCGGCATCGATGAGCGCGACGATTGCAGGACAGGCGATTTCGGGCGTCCCCGCGGAGCTGACCGCGCTCCGGGATCGGATCCGGGCCCTCCCCGCCGAGGCGAGGGCCGAGGTCGAGCCGCTGATGGACGACGTGCTGGAGCAGGCCGTCTACCGCTCGCGCGTGCTGACCCTCGCCCGGGACGCGCTGGCGAGGTATCGGCTGGAACTCGCGGCGGCCCGGTTCGACCTGGAGGCGACCCGGCGCGAGCGCGACGAGGCCGTGGGGTCGGCGCGGGCCTGAGCCGCTCAGGGATAGGTCGAGGTGGGGTCGGCGATGATCTCGGCGAGGGCCGAGGCCTCGACGGGCTTGACGAGGTGGTGGTCGAAGCCGGCCTCGGCGGAGCGGCGACGGTCGTTGGCGCGGCCCCAGCCGGTCACGGCGATCAGGATGATGTCGCGGCCCCAGGGCTCGTTGCGGATCGCCTCGGCCACCTGGTAGCCGTTCATGCCCGGCAGGCCGATGTCCAGGACGGCGAAGTCGGGCCGTATCGATCCGGCCATCCGGAACGCCGTCTCGCCGTCGAAGGCGAGGTGGACCTCGCAGCCGTGGAGGCTGAGGAGCCGCCCCAGGGATTCGGCGATGTCCTCGCTGTCGTCGACGACCAGGACCCGGGCGCGGGCGGTTTCGTCGACGCCCGGTTGCGGCTGGGTCGCGGGGGACGGCCGCGCGTCGGCGACCCCAGCGTCCAGGGGGAGCCGGACGACGAAGGTGCTCCCCCGGCCCGGCCCGGGGCTCATGGCCTCGATCGTCCCGCCGTGCAGCTCGACGAGCCCGCGCGCCAGCGCCAGGCCGATGCCCAGCCCCCCCTGGGAGCGTTCGAGGACCGGGGCGAACTGGGCGAACATATCGAAGACGCGGGGGAGCTGGTCGGCCGCGATGCCCGCGCCGCGGTCCGTCACGCGGACATCGGCGCGGTCCCCCTCGCGGGCGACGTGCAGGTCGATCGCCGCGCCGCGGTCGGAGAACTTGGAGGCGTTGTCCAGCAGGTTGGCGATCGCCTGCGCCAGCCGCGTGCGGTCGGCGACCATCGGGATCGGTCCCGGGGCGATGTCGATCCGGAGGTCCTGCTCGCGGGCGTCGACGGCCGGCCTGGCGATCTCGACGGCGTCGGCCACGGCGAGGGCCAGGTCCATCCGGTCGGGCCGGAGTTCCAGCTTGTCGCGGGTGATCCGCGAGACGTCCAGCAGGTCGTCCACCAGGCGGACCAGGTGCGACACCTGGCGGTCGATGACGTCGTGGGCCCAGCGCGAGTCCGGGTCGGCGGAGCCCTTGAACCGCAGGATCGAGACCGCGTTGCTGATCGGGGCCATGGGGTTGCGAAGCTCGTGGGCGAGCGTCGCGAGGAAGTCGTCCTTGCGGCGGTCGGCCTCCCGGAGCCGGTCGTAGAGCCGGGCGTTCTCCAGGGCCACGGCGGCCCGCGCGCCGAGGTCGACGGCCAGGCCGAGGTCGTCGCGGTCGTACCGCCGGCCCGACCGCGTGGTCGCGAACGACAGCGCGCCGAGGACCCCTTCGCGCCCCACCAGGGGGATGCACATGTAGGAGCGCGGGGCGAACGCGCGCAGGGCCGTCAGGTGCTCCTCGTTGCGGGCGGCGGCGCGGAGGTGGTCGTCCGTGAGGTCCGAGACCAGCGACGGCCGCCGGGTCGCGAGCACCTCGAAGATCCCCTGGGGCATGTCCGGCCGCAGCCGGTAGCGGTGCGAGATCGTCTCGACCACCCAGGCGGGGTCGCGCTCGTCGTGGGCCGCCACCACCCGACGCAGCCCGCCCCGCGCGTCCATGACGTCGACGGCGCACCAGTCGGCGAAGGCCGGCACGGCCAGCCGGGCGACCTCGCGGAGGGCCGTCTCGGCGTCGGTCAGGGCGGCCAGCCGGGCCCCGGCGTCGGCCAGGAACCGCGCCGCGCGCTCGGCCCGCTTCTGGTCGTCGATGTCGGTGGCGGTCCCGATCCGGCTCGTCAGGGCGCCGGACTCGTCCCGGACCCAGATCGAGCGGCCGAGGAACCAGCGATACGAGCCGTCGCGGCCCCGGATGCGGTACTCGATCTCGGTGGCGCCGCCGGCCTCCTTCGATCGGGCCCGGGCGCCGAGGACGACCGGGACGTCGTCCGGGTGGATGGCGGCCAGCCAGGCGTCCTTGACCTCAACATGGTCGCGCGACGCCCCGGTGTAGTCGAACCACCGGCCGTTGAGGAAGGCGATGGAGTCGTCCGGGCGGGTGATGTAGACGACCTGGGTGACGGCCTCGGCCAGTTGCCGGAACCTGCGCTCGCTGTCGACCAGCCCGTCCTCCGCGGCCCGCCGGGCGGTGACGTCGAGCAGCGCGGCCACCGCGGCGATCGGCCGGCCGGACTCGTCGACCGCCGGGCCGGAGCTGACGCTCACGCGCCGCCGCTCGCCATCGGAGAACTCCAGTTCGATCTCCTCGTCCGCGACCGCCTCGCCGTCGCGGAGGGTCCGCGCCAGCGGCCAGTCGTCGGGCCCGTAGGTCGACCCGTCGGACCGGCGGCCGATCAGGCCGTCGGCCCCCTCCAGGTCGACCGGCAGGCCGGGGCGGATCGACCCGCGCGAGATGCGCCCGGCCTCGTCGTTGCAGAGGAGGATCCGCGCCGTCCCCGACTCGGCCACGAGCAGACCGGCCGGGACCTGGCGCAGGATGGCCGTGAGGAAGGCGTTCTTCTCCCGGACCTCGCGCAGCAGGTCTTCCAGGCGGCGGGACTGGCCCTCGGCCGTCTCCCGGAGGTCGACCTGCTCGCGCAGGAGCCGCTCCTCCTCCACCCGCGCCGCCCGCAGGCGTTCGTCGGCCTGGAGGCCCGCGACCTGACGCGCGAGTTCGCAACGGGCGAGCGACCGCCGGACCCGGCCGCCGACGTATGCCACGCCGCCCCCCGAGAGGGCGTACAACCCCAGCCCCATCGCCGTCGCCCCGCCCACGGCCGCCTCGGAGCCGGGCGGCGACGGGAACCAGGGCGAGGCCGCCAGCATCACCCCCAGGGTCGCGATCGCCGGCCCGACTCCCCCCAGGCAGGCCGCCGCGGCCACCCCCAGGAAGAAGGTGGGGAGCGCCCGCCCCTCCCCGACGATCGGCGACGACCCCAGCCGGACCGCCATCGCCCCGAGGCCGAAGACCAGCCCCATCGCGTAATTGCGCCAGGACGGCCCGCCCCCGCCGCCGAACGGCCCCGGGAGCCGCCGCAGCCTCCTCGATCCGCCCGCAGGGGACGGGGCGTTCCCCACCTCGCGCGCGAGCCCTGCGAACAGCATCCCTCGACGTCGCGACGTGGTGCCATCCATCGTGAAAAGCTACCCCATCGAGCCCGTCGAGCGGCCGGCCGTCATCGTCCTCCGGACCGTCGTCCGAGGTCTCCGGCCATCACCACGCTCAAAACGCTTAATAATACAGAGCCCTGCGCGGAGACATCCAAGGCGATTCAAAACCTGCAAAATCGATGCCGCCCATCGACAGCCGCCGGCCGATCGGCGATTCCGCCTCATCCGCCTTCATATTTGATAGCGACGATCGGGGCGGCTTCGGCCTCCGCGCCCTCGGTCGTGGGAACGAGGTTTCCCATGGGGGCGCGGCGAGCGTCTCATCCTCGTATTCGATCGTCACACCCTCGGGCTCCTTCAGCGCCGGCCGAGGCGTCCGGCCATGCTGCGGAACTTGAACGGAGCCTCGAACCGCTTGTCCAGTCGCGTCGCCGCGGCGCTGATCTCGGTGGGGCTCATCGCCTCCGCGGCGGTCGACGCCACGACGACGTAGCCGTCGTAGCCCTGGAGGCGGAAGACGTAGGTGTGGGGGAACGCCTCGCGGATCGTCTGGATATCCTGGCCGACCGAGAGGTGGGGATTCAGGTTGAAGACCACCGCGCCGTCGGGTTCGAGCCGCTTCTTGATCTGCTCGTAGAACGCCAGCGTCTTCAGGTGAAGCGGCACGCCGACCTGATCCGTCCCGCCGGAGGGGCGGAGGAAGGCGTCCATGTAGATGACGTCGTACTTCGCGTCGGAGTCCCTTAGGTAGGCCATGCCGTCGCCCACCTTGATGGAGACGTTGCCGGTCGACTTCACGTCGAAGAAGCGGTCGGCCACGCTGACGATGAGCGGGTCGATCTCGACGACGTCCACCTTGACCTTGGGGTCGTGGATCTTGAGGAAGTGGACCATCGCCCCGCCGCCCAGGCCCACGATCAGCACCTTCTTCGGCTCGGGGCGGAAGGCGTAGCTCATGAACATGAAACGGGTGTACTCGATGCGCAGGTCGTCGGGACGGGCCAGGTCGACCTTGCTCTCGACGACGTGCTCCCCGTTGTCGCGGACGAACCAGAGGGTGCGGGTGTCGCCGTCGCGCGTGACCTTGACGTGGGAGTAGTTCGACACCTGGTCCAGCTCGAGTTGGCCGGGGACCTGGAGGAGCGCGCCGCGCACCGCCCCCGGGGGCGCGAGCGAGGCGAGGGCGAGGCCCGCGACGAGGGCGGCGGCGACGGTCGCCGCGGGCGGGACGTTGCGTATCAACCGGACCAACGGCATGCGAAGCTCCTCGCCCTGGACGATCCTCCCGCGCCCGCGGGGCCCGCGGCCCGGCGCAGACCGATGGTATGGGAGCCCGCGCGGGCCGGTCAAGCCGGGAACGGCGGCGTCGCGGACCGCACTGGCCCCGATCGGCCCTCCGTGGTATGAATGACGTGAACGCCTGCACCGAAGCGTCGCCGGAGAGGCCGCCATGAGCACCGCCGAGCGCCCGCCGCGCCAGGGGCCGATCGAACTCGCGGACCCGCCGTTCTGGGACCCGTTCGATCCGCGATTCCCGGACAGCGACGGCAGACCGATGGCCGACAACCAGACGCAATACAAGTGGATGGTGACGATCGCCGAGGGGCTGGACGACCTCTTCCGCGATCGTCCCGACGTCCTCGTCGCCTGCGACCTCCTCTGGTATTTCGACCGCTCGGACGCCCGGCGCTGCATCGCGCCGGACGTGTTCGTCGCCTTCGGCCGCCCCAAGGCCCCGCGGCACTCCTACAAGGAGTGGCTGGAAGGCCATGCCCCGCAGGTCGTCTTCGAGATCCACTCGCCCAGCAACCGCGAGGGCGTGATGAGGCGCAAGCTGAGGACCTACGACGAGCGGGGGGTCGAGGAATACTACTACTATTTCCCCGAGGGGGAGTCGGGGCGGTTCGACGGCTGGCTCCGCGGCCCCGGCGGTTTGGAGCCGATCGCGACGACCGACGGCTGGACCAGCCCCCGCCTGGGGGTGACCTTCGAGACGCCGCCGGAGGACGACGCCCTGGTCCTCCGCCGCCCCGACGGCGAGGCGTTCCAGCATGTCCAGGACATCATGAAGGACCGCAGGCTGGCCCTGCGGGCCGCCGAGATCGAGCGCCGACGCCGCAAGGAGGCCGAGGCCCGGGCGCTCGACGCCGACCTCGCCGCCTGCGAGGAGCGCGAGCGGGCGGAGGCCGAGAGGCTCCGCCGCGAGCAGTCCGATCGGGTCGCCCGCGCGGCGAACGAGCGGGCGGAGCGGCTCGCGGCGATGTTGCGCGAGATGGGCGTGGAACCCGACCAGCTTTGATCCCTCGTCCCGGAGCCCGACCTTGAGCCTCCCGTTCCTCCTCCGCGCGGCGTCGACCGCGCTGCTCGTCGCCCTGGCGGTCGTCGGCCGGTCGGCCGTCGCGGCCGAGCCCCCGGTGATCCTGCTGACGGGCTTCGAACCGTTCGGCCCTGATCGGCCGGCCAACCCGTCGTGGGAGGGGATCAAGGACCTCAACGGTCGCGAATGGCGAGGGTGCAAGATCGTCGCTCGCGAACTCCCGGTCGTCTGGGGCGAGCCCCTCAAGCGGCTGGAAGCCCTCGCGGCCGAGCTGAAGCCGGTCGCCGTCTTCTCGTTCGGCCAGGGGATGCCCGGGTCGTACACGATCGAGGCCGTCGCCCACAACCGGCGCGAGCCGATCCAGGACAACGACGGCCGCACGCCCGGCTCGCCCACGGTCACGGCCGACGGCCCCGACGTCCTCCGCGCCACGGCCGAGGTCGACCGTATGGTCCGCGCCCTGGCCGCGAAGGGCCACACCGTCCGCCGCTCGGAGAACGCCGGGCGCTATCTCTGCGAGGAGACGCTCTACAGCCTGGAGATCCTGAAGAATCGGGAGAAGCTGCGCGGGACGGTCGTCTTCAGCCACGTCCCGCCGCTAGGCGGAATGGTCGATGGCCGGCCCGTCGCCGCCGCGGCCGTCCAGCGGTACGTCCTCGACCTTCTGGACGCCTGGGGAGGCCCCGACAAGAAGGAGGCCAAGGTGACGGTCGAGCCGACCGCCTACCGGCAGGCCGCGCCGGCCTCGGCGCGCGAAAAGGAGGTGCGGGCCCTGGTCGAGCGCTACTTCAAGGTTTGGTCCGACCGCGACATGGACGCCTACGACGACTGCTTCATGTCCGACGCCGTGATCCAGCACGTCGACGCCCGGGGTCAGCTCGTCTCGATCCCCCGCGGCAAGTTCGTCGCCGGCCAGCGCGACGCCCACCGCCGGTCGCCCGAGCCGATGGTCGAGGTCCCGGAGTCGATCGAGGTCCGCTTCGAACAGCAACTCGCCCGCGCGGTGGTCCACTGGAAGCTCACCGCCGGCTCGCGCGTCGAGAAGGGCTACGACCACTTCACGCTGATGCTCGACCGCGGCCGATGGCGGATCGTCAACCTGCTGTTCTACTCCACGGACGAGCCGTGACCCGCCCGCATCACTCCGCCAGCCGGGCCTTGAGCTTCGCCATGGCCCCGGCGGCCTCCACCTGCGCCAGGCGCAGGCGGGCGTCGACGACCGACGCCCCGCGGCGGGGCCGCGGGGCGTCGGGGTGACTTCACGTCGGCAGGTCCGGGATCAGGCGTCGGCGGCCGGGTCGACGCCGTTGATCCAAGCGCCTTCGAGCTTCTGGTAGGCCGGGGGCTCCAGGAGCGAGCCGGTGTCGCCGGCGGTCCAGCCGTTGACGTGGCTGGGCTTGCCGCGGAGCTTGCTGCGCTCCTCCCAGCGGGCGGCCCAGGCGGAGTCGGCGTCGACGACCGCGCCGTCTTCCTTGTTGATGTAGAAGGCCTTGCCCTCGCGGTACGACTTGACGCCCAGGTTGACCGTGGCGATCGCGGCGTAGCCCAGCTCGACGGGGCAGAGGGTCTCGGGGTTGCGGGACCGGGTGCACTCCAGGAAGTGCTCCCACAGGGCGCGGGTGTCTTCCTTGGGCTGCTCGGGGTTGAACTTGTCGCCCCCCTCGCCCATGTTGGCGCCCGGAGGGGCCGGGCGGCCTTCCAACTTCTGCTGGGTGACCGAGTAGCCGCCGGCGGGGTTGCGGTCGAAGTTGATGGTGGCGGTGTGGCCGCGGATCACCTCGGGGAGCTGCACGTCGTTGGCCATGGTGGCCGAGATGAGGACCTGGCAGCCCTCGTCGTAGTCGGCGACGACGGTGGCGACGTCGGGGACGTCGCGGCCGTCATACTCGATGTAGAGGCCGCCGGCGCCGACGACCCGGCGCGGCAGGCGGACGCCCATCGCCAGGATCAGGTGGGTGAGCTGGTGGACGAACAGGTCGGTGTACATGCCGCCGCCGAACTCCCAGTAGCAGCGCCACTGGGCGTACTTGGCGCGGTCGAAGGGCATGTCCGGGGCGAGGCCGAACTCGGTCCCCAGGAACATCTTCCAGTCGACCGTCTTGGGGCTCATGTCCTTGGTCAGCTTGTAGTACCGCCACTGGCCGACGCTGCTGTTGCGGTAGTACGAGGTCTGGCCCTGGAGGACCTTGCCGATCTTCCCCTCGGTGATCATCTTGTTGGCTTCGCGCCAGCGGGGGTCGGCGGTGGACTGGACGCCCACGGTGAAGACCTGCTTGGTCCGGCCCACCGTCTCGACGAGCTTGCGGGCCTCGTCGATGGTGTGGGTCATCGGCTTCTCGCAGTAGACGTCCTTGCCCGCGAGCATGGCGTCTTCGCACATCTTGGCGTGCCAGTGGTCGGGCGAGGCGACCAGCACGACGTCGACGTCCTTGCACTCCAGGATCTTGCGGTAATCCTTGGTGATGCGGTCCTTGTCCTTCCCCTCGGGGTCGAGGCCGACCTTCTTGGCCGAGGGGTAGAGCCCGCGCTTGATGTCGTCGTTGCCGTCCCAGACGTCGCAGAGGCCGATGACGTCGACGAGCTTCGTCTCCTCCTTCAGCCGGTTGAGGATCCGGATGTGCTCCTGGGCGCGACCCCCGGGGCCGAGGATGGCGACGTTGATCCGCTCGTTGGCGCCCTTGACGGCCCCGACGGCGGGGTGGGCGAACGTGCCGGCCGCGGCCGCCGCGCCGGCGGCGACGCCGGCCGTCTCCATGAAGGTCCGACGGTTCACCAGGGGTTTGCTCTGCATGCTGGGATCTCCGGAGCAGATACAAGGATTGGACCGGACGGACGTCCGATGAGCGTTCGGGGCGGGGGCGCGGGGACGTGCGCCCGCGAGGGGGAGGCGTCTGGGCGGCTCCCGGCCGACGGTTCGACCTCAAGGCTACTCCTGCCCGAAGCGCCCCGTCAAGGTTCCGCCGTCGTCGCGGGGATCGGGGCCCGAAGCCCACGCCAGTATAGCGCACGACCGGCCCGAGCCGCGGCCGGGACGCGCCCCGACGCTCGCGTGATCCCCGCCGCGACCCGCAACCGCCGGACCCTTCGACCATATTTACAGATCCTCAATTCTTCCCTAATCTGACCGGCCGATGGGCTGGCGTAGGCTTCGGAGAATTTCGATAGGGCTTCGGAGGATTCGATGACGATGCGACGCTTCGTGAAGGAATCCCGGATCGCGGCCCCACCGGCGGAGGTCTTCCGCTTCTTCGAGCGGCCCGACGCCTTCGAACGCCTGATCCCCCCCGGGGAGGACGTCGAGGTGGTGCTGCCGCCGCGTTCGCTGGAGGTGGGCACGCGCGTCGTGCTGCGGGCGCGGATCGGACCCGTGCCGGTGGAGTGGGTCGTCGAGCATGTCGAATACGTCCCCGGCCGGCTGTTCGTCGACCGCCAGGTCCGGGGGCCGTTCGCCTCGTGGACCCACCGCCACGAGTTCGACGACGACGGCCGGGGCGGCACGATCCTGCGGGACGTCGTCGACTACGCACCGCCGCTCGGCCTGATCGGGGCCCTCGTCGGCGGCCCGCTGCTGGGATCCAGGCTCGCGAAGCTGTTCGACCACCGCCACGAGGCGGTGCGCCGGGCTTTCGAATCACCCGGGCGCGACGCCCTTCCCGGGCGAACTACGAAGGATCCGGAGGCGTAGGAAGGCGGCGGGCGGCGGCGGGGATCGGATTCATCCACACTTCACCCTAAGTTCCTTCGCGGCCGGGCGTGGAATAGGTTAGAATCGACCAGGTCGGTCGGACGTCGGAGGGGCCCCGTGCGCCCGCTCCCCGTCGCCACGGCGACGGCCGAAGGCGGGGCGAGGCGGACCAAGGACAGGCGACGGGAACATGCCGCGCACCATCCGTTGCGAACAATGCCAGGCCATGCTGAACCTCCCGGACCAGGTGCCGGCGGGGAAGAAGCTGAAGTGCCCCAAGTGCGCGCACCGCTTCACCGTCACGGAGAAGGACGCGAACTCGGCGTCCACACGTCCCGGCGAGCTGGACGCCGCCAACGCCTCCACCTACTACGAGATCCCCAAGGCCGCCATCCCGAACCTGGACGACCTGCCGTCGCCCCGCGCCGAGGGGGACCTGCGCGAGGCGTTCGACCTGCCGCTGCTGGCCTCCGACGCGGAGAAGAGCGTCGGCGGCGCGCCGGCCGTCGTCAGCGACGCCGGCGCCCTGTTCCGGGACGAGCCCCGGCGCAAGCGCAAGCCCACCGGGGCCGAGGCCCGCATGCACGCCCGCCGCTGCTCGCGGTGCGGCGGCGTCGTCCCCCAGGGGATGTCCATCTGCCAGAGCTGCGGGACCGACCAGGACTCGGGCATGATGGTCGGCCTGGACGACGACCTCACCCCGCCCCCGCCGCCCCGGCCGACCGGCATCCCCCTGCACATCGCCATCCCCGGGATGTTCTGCGGCCTGGCGGGGGGCGTGCTGGCGATCCTGTCGCTGGTGCAGTCGGCCCGGGTCGAGGACGGCGTCTACCGCTACGGCTGGCTCATGCTGGGCGTGGTCGCCGGCTACGGCGTGTACGGGGCCGTCCAGTTCCTCCGCGGCAAGTCCGTCAAGGTGCTGATCCTGGCCCTGACCCTGGGGGCGATCGTCAACGTCATCGCCCTGATCGGCCTGCCGATCTTCGAAGCCAACTTCGCCGACTCGGCCGACGTGGTCGTGCGCAACACCTCCGCGGCCGAGGATCCCGACGCCGGCGAGCTGTCCGACTACGAGTACAAGCCGCTCGTCGACCGCCTGGATCAGCAGCGGATCCAGCTCGGGGTGGCGTTCCTGGTCGGCTACGCCCTGTTCGCCGCGTACTTGAACTCGCCCCCGGTCAAGAAGTACTTCATCCGGCGGTCGCTGCCATTCTGACCCATGTCGGCCCCTCGTCAAGGAGCGATCCGCGCCGAGCACCGCCGCGCGACCCGGGCCTGCGCGACCTGGGCCGCGGTGGTCCCTGCATCGACGCTCCCCCTCGTATTTCTGGGGCCGATCGTCGGGATCTCCCTGTTCGCCCTCGCCGCCGTCCTGTCGATCCGGACCCGGCGCGGCGTGGCCCACCCCTGCGCCTACGGCGCGTTCCACTGGCGGCTCGTGGCCGAAGCGTTCCGGGACGCGACCCGGCCGGCGCTCGTCGTCGGGGGCCTGGCCGCGGCGACGACGTCGGCGCTGAAAGCCGCCCCGGGGTCGGCCGCCGCAGCGGTGGCCGCCGTGACGCTGGGGGTGGTCCCGGTCTTCTCGACCGCTTACGCCCTGGGTGCCCCGCGGGAGGTCGCCTTCGATCACGCCGTCGAACTCTTGCTGGAACGACGGGCGGGCCGGGGCGTCCGCTACGAGACGGGCCTCCTCCTGATGCGGCGATCGGAGGACGTCGACCGCCGGGCCGTCGCCCTGTTCGGCGAGCCCCTCATCGCCGCCATGCTGGAGTCCCTGCCCCCGTTCGACGCCGCGTTCGACGGCCCTCCCGAGGCGGACGGCCCGCTCGATCGGCTCGCCCCGCTGGCCGACTCGTTCCACGCCGATCCCGACCCCGAGCTGGCCGAGGCGCTGCGCGAGGTGGCCTCGGTCGTGGAAGCGGCGAGGGCCGACGGCATCCGATGCCGGCTCGTCGCCGTCCCGCCGTACCCGTGCGCCCAGGCGCTGGACCTGATGGGGTCGACGCGGCGTTACGCCTGATCGGGGCGGGCCGGGCTCAGGCGGTGGCGGAGTCGAGCGGGCTGCGCCAGACGGGCTGGACGGGGAAGAGGATGCGGGCGGCGTCGAGGGCCGTGGCCGTGGAGGCGGAGAAGCCGTCCTCGCACGCCGCCTCGTCCACGCCGACGTGCCCCATCGCGAGCCGGACGAACGTGGCGGAGGTCAGCGAGAGGTGGCGACGGCTGAGCTTGTCGGGCTCCACGCGGGAGTCCTTCCCCTCGGCGTGGATCATCCAGCGATGCTCGTCGACCGTGAGCCCCAACTCAAGCGGCCCCCCCCCGCCGGCCTCCTGGGCGCGACGGCCCAGTTCGGGGAGGATGGCCTTGAGGAAGCGGCCGACGTCCGGGACGTGATACATCGAGACCGAGCCGTCGACCGCGTCCTGGTCGAAGACCCGACCCGCCCCGGCGCGGCAGGCGTCGAGGGCCGGGTGGCCCAGCGGGGCGCTGAGGGTGACCTCCGGGTACGCCCGTTCGAGGGCCTCGGCCCGGACGCGGCCCAGGAGGGCGCGGAGGGCCTGGGGGTGCGCCGGGTCGGTGGCGATCTCCAGGATGCGGTGGTCCTTCACGAACGCGTAGCCCCGGACGGCCTCGCCCTGGCAGGCGACCCAGATGACGTGGGCGTAGCGACGGCCGATCAGCCAACGCCAGTATTCCTCGGAGCGGGCGACGGTGCCGGTCGTGGTGCGGAACTGGGCGTCGTAGAGGTCCATCAGGTCGCCCAACTCAACCTGGCGCCAGGGCCGGACGTGCCAGCCCCCCCCCTTCCCCTCGACCACGCCGTCGACCGCCTGCGGGAGGTTGCGGCTCAGCGTCTGGGCGAACGTCTGCCGGCCGCAGACGCCCCAGCCCAACGACCGGTAGAATTGCGGCATGCCGGTCGTCAGGGCCTGGATCACCGCCCCGGTGGCGCGGGCGCGCTCGTCGGCCAGCCGCATCAGGTTCTGCGCGAAGCCGAGCCCGCGATATTCGGGCAGGGTGCCGGTCCAGACGACGCCGTTCATCGGGATCACGACGCCGCCGTAGCGGATCTCGCGCTCAGTCAGGTGGACGTGGCTGGCGACGCGGCCGTCGACCTTGACCAGCAGCCTCTGGTCGGGCTTGTACGCCGGGTCGCTCAGGGCCCCCAGGAACGTCTCGCGATCGGGCCCGTGGAAGACGTGCAGGAGCGTCTGGTAGACCGCCTCGTGATCGGCCTCGGTCCCCAGGCTGTATTCGACCGATCCTCGTCGGAATGGGAGCCGCGTCTCCTGGGTGGAGGCTTTCATCGGGTCGACCATCTTTCCGGACGAGCCGCCGAACGGCGAGGGGTGTCAGGGCCGAATCGCCGGACGCGCCGCCGCATGCGACGGGACGACTCGGCCATACCATTGTACGGCGTAGGAAAAGGGTCGGCCCGAAAAACCGACCACGCCCGCCGCATTTTCGGGCCGGCATTCCCGAATAGGACGGCTCAGGGGGCGGCCTTCGCCGTCACGGCCCCCTCGGCATACGACAGGAGGACCCGCCGCAGCCGCTCTTGCGAATGCAACACCATGGAGTATTCCCGGTTGCGCGCCAGCCGATTCACGTCCAGCGCCGCCGCCAGGCGGTCCCGCTCCTCCCCGGCCGCCTCCAGGCGAGACTCCACGAGCGGATGCAACGCCTCATTGATCGCCCGGAAGCGCCGGAAGCGTTCGCGACGCTCGCGGTGTCCGGCCGGATCGGCGGCGGCCAGGGCCCGCTTCTCCGCGATCAGCCGGGCCTGCTCGGAAGTCAAGTCGGGATCGAGATGGCGGTCGGGGTTGTACTCCAGGCTCCGGATCTCCCGGCCGACCGCCGCGAGGGCCTCGGGCGAGGCCGACGCCTCCGGGAGCCCCAGCCAGGACGTCAGCGAGAGCGTGAGGAAGCCGGGGGGCTCGGCGTCGAAGAACCGCCGCGAGACCGCGTCACCCAGCTCGTCATACTTGGCCCCGCCGATGCCGTGGATGAACAGGTCGCTGAGGAGATACCGGCTGAACATGGTGGTCGTCAGCGCCCGGGTCCGGAGCCGGACGCCCATCGCGGGGAGTTCCAGCAGGCGCTCGACGGCGCAACAGCCCTCGCGGTCGGGGGCGAGGGGCAATTCGAGGAACGGGTCGGGCTCGCCGGAGATCCGCAGGAGCATCGTCCGCGCGTCCTGGCGCACCATCAGCGGGCGACGCCGCGGCGTGGACGACCGCCAGGCCCAGAACGGGGCTTCGCGCCAGTCCCCCTCGGACTTCAACGCCGAGACCGGGTGGTTCTTGCTCCGGATGCCGTACAGGGCCCGATACTCGCGGAGCGCCTGGTTGTGGACGGACTGGAACCGGGCCAGGTGGGCCAGCAGGTGGCTGGCGAACCAGGCGAAGCCCTCGGTCTGGCAGAGGCGGCTGAAGGGGACCTCCAGGTTGGCGACGCCCCAGGAGCCCTCCAGGCGACGCCGGGCCGCGGCCAGCCGGTAGCCCAGCGGGGCCCCGCCGTCGCGGAAGCGTCCGATTTCGGGCCAGTAGGCGTCGACGATCGGGTCGGCGACCAGGCCCCCCAACTCCTCGCGGACGCGGGCGTCGAACGAGGCGAAGAAGCCCTCGTCGCGGACGGGGAGGTCCTCGTAGGGGGCCTCCCCCTCCCAGCGGTCGAACTCGACCCGGCGCACGACGAGCCGGCCGCCGTCGAGGGAGGGGACGCGGATCGAGGCCGCCTTGGGGATGTCGTCGTCGACGACGAGGTTGAGCGCCGGGGCCCCGCGGCGGCCGGCGATCCCGGCGGCGGCGAAGTTCTTGACCCAGACGCCCGGGTGGAACATCTCCGGCTGGTGGCCCGTGACGACCAGCCCGTCCGGCCCCCCCTCGGCCACGGCCGGCGGCTCGACGCCGATCTCGCGCAGGTAGGCGACGGCCTCGGCCACGGCCTGCCGGCGCACCTGGCCGCGGAGCCACGAGGCGGGCCGGCCCTGGAAGTCGTGCTCCCAGGACGCGGACCGCCGGATGTTCGCGTCGACGAGCGCGTCGGCCTCGTCGAGCGGGGGCGACGCCAGCAGGCCGCCGTCGTTGGAGGGAGCCCGCAGGCGCGTCGGCTTCATCCGCGACAGCCTCCGGCCACTTCCAGGCCCGCTCGCTCCAGGGCGTCGGCGAAGACCTTGCGGTAGTGGTTCAGCCGGTACGTCGAGTCGTCCAGCGAGCCGCCGAAGGCCCGCGACTCGTCCAGGTAAATCAGCGGTACCGGGGCCTCGACGATCTTCAGCCCGTGCTGCACGGCCTGGACCCAGACCTGGAGCGGCATGGCGTAGCCCAGGTCGGTCACCTCGAAGCACTCCAGGGCCCGGCGGTTGTACGCCTTGAATCCGCAGAAGGCGTCGGTCAGGTTCAGGCCCAGGCACTCGTTGAGCCAGCGCGTGACCTCGACGTTGATCTTCCGTCGTTCTTCGGGCGGCCGCTGCGAGGGGTCGAAGACCTGGAGGTAGCGGCTGCCGGAGACGATGTCGGCGCCGGACAGGCCGCCGGCGATCTCCGGGATCAGGGCCGGCTCGTGCTGGCCGTCGCAGTCGAGCGTGACCAGGCCGTCGTAGCCCCCCTCCAGCGCCGCGGCGAACGCCGTGCGGAGGCCGGCGCCGTAGCCGAGGTTGGTCGCGTGGCGGATCACGCGGACGTCGGGGAAGCCCTGGAGAAGCTCCGGCGTGCGGTCCTTGGAGCCGTCGTCCACCACCAGGACGTCGTCGGCGTGTCGCAGCACCTGGCGGAGCACGTCCTCCAGGTACTTTTCCTCGTTATGGACGGGGATCGCGGTGAGGAGCTTCATCGGCGAGGTTTCCCGACGAGGTAGGTGGGGCGCGAGGAGCCTGGGAGCGAGGGAATCCAAGCCGGCCGCCGTTCGGAACCTACGCATTTTAGGTCGGGCGGGGTCGAAGTCAACGACCGCCGCAGCCCACCCCCCTTGACCGCCCTCCGCGGCGAGTTCTAGCATGAAATCGCCCCTCGTCGACCGGGGTGCGCGCCGTCATCCCGCGGCCTCGGCTCGAATTCGCCATCATTCAGATCCCTTGCGGCTGAGTCTCATGACACGACCCGACCCGTCCCCTCCCGCATCCGACACGCCCCAGGACGACGCCCTTACCGCCGTCGAGGCGCCCGAGCCCGAGCCCTGGACGCCCGAGCGGGCCACGATGTGGAACGCCTACTACGACCTCTACGTCCTGGGCGCGGCGCTGCTGCTGGTCTTCATGACGTCGGCCGTCCGGACGAACCACCCGTCGCTCTGGTCGCACCTGAGGATGGGCCGGGAGATTGTCGCGCAGAAGTCGCCGCTGCTGGCCGATTCGTTCTCGTACACCGAGGAGGGGAAGACCTGGGTGAACGTCCCCTGGCTGTACCAGGCGGCCTCGGCCGGGCTGTACGACCTGGCCTACGGGCTGGTCCCCGTCGCCCCGGACGACCCGACGGCGAATCGGGCGTCGGCCGAGCAGGTCGCGGTCGGGACGCTGGTGGCGCTGACGGCGCTGATCCGCCTGGCGACGGCCTTCGTTCTCATCCGGATCCGCCACAAGGGACCGGGGCTCTGGTGGGCGGCCCTCTGCACCGCGCTGGCGTTCGGGGCGGTGGTCGGGCCCGCCGGGCTGATGCTGGGGGGCGTCGCGCAGCCGGCGATCGTCGACCCCTCCACCTGGGGCGTCCTCCTCCTCGCGATCGAGGCGCTTCTGCTGTTCCGCGGGCTCGGCCAGGATCGTCCCGGCGCGCTGTACGCGCTGGTGCCGCTGTTCCTGCTCTGGGCCAACGTCGACGAGTCGTTCCTGTTCGGGCTGTTCGTCCTGGCCGCCGCCGCGATCGGCAAGCTGCTGGACGGCCGCAAGGCCGCGGCCGTCGCGCCGGGCGAGGAGGCCCGCCCGCCGGTCTCGGCCGGGCTGGCCGGGGGGGTGCTCCTGGCCTGCGGCCTGGCCGTGCTGGCGAACCCCTCGCACGTCCGGATCTACCCGGCCGCCCTGGAGCCGATCACCAGCTTCTTCGTCGGCGGCGAGGCCCCGACGACGATGAACGAGCTTTCCTACTTCGGGAAGACGCTCCGCTCCCTCTACGGCGACCTGGCCACCTGGCTGCTCCTCTTCTACGTCGCCACAGTGACGGTCGGCGCGGCGACGTTCGTCCTGAACAAGGCCGGGTTCCGCTGGTCGCGGTTCCTGCCGTTCGCGTTCGCGGCGCTCGCCTGGGGCGTCTACATTCGCTACAGCGCCGAGTTCGCCGCGATCCTGGCGGCCGTGGCGACGCTCAACGGGCAGGAGTGGTATCAGCGCAAGTTCGGCGTCGCGGGGCGGACGGGGACGAACTGGACGGCCTTCTCGACGGGCGGCCGGCTGGCGACGCTCGCCGCCTGCTTCTCGTGCGCGGCCCTGGCGATCACCGGCTACGGCAAGGCCCGCGGCGAGGCCCGCTTCGGCTTCGGCTTCGACCGCGACGACTTCGCCTTCAAGGCGGCCGACTTCCTCGCCTCCCGCGAGGACCTGAAGGGGAACGTCTTCAACTGGACCGCCGGCCAGGGCGACGCGATCGTCTGGCGCGCCGGGCCCGGCCGCAAGACCTTCATCGACTCCCGCTCCCACCTCTTCCCGGACGCCCTGCTCGGGCAGCACCGGCGGCTCCTGGACGGCCTCCGCGACGACGACCCGTCGGCCTGGCGCGAGGTGTTCGACCGGTACAAGATCTCCGCGGTCATGATCGACGCGGAGTCGGCCCGCAACACCTACCGCCGGCTGTTCCAGAGCCCGAACTGGCTCCCGTTCTACGACGACGGCAAGGTCGTGATGTTCGGCCGCTCCGACGCGCCCGATCCCGACCTGACAATGTTCCGCTCGAACCGGCTCGACCCCGACCAGCGGGCCTACAAGGTCGCCGCCACCTTCCCCGCGGCCGACCGGCCGCCGACGCCCGTCGGCCTGCTCGACGACTTCTCGCAGTCCCGCGCCCTGACGCCGCCGCGGTCGGCGATCAACGCCGCCCGCCGCTGGCTGACCGGCGGCGTCGGCCCGGACGGCACGCCCGCCCCGCCCGACCCGGCCCGCTGCCTGCTCGCCATCCGTGACGCCCGCTCGGCCCTGGCCGAGAACCCGGACGACACGGACGCCTACCGCGTGCTGGCCCTGGCCTACCGCGCCCTGGCCCAGCAGGAGGCGGCCCTCATCTCCAAGGTGGAGCTGACCCCCGAGAACCGCGACCGGATCGCCGCCATCCGGCCCGGCGGGCCGCTCATGGCCGAACGCCTCAAGCAGATCGTCACGGCGCTGAACTACGCGATCCAGACCACACCGCCGCCGCGCACCGTCGAGGATCGCCGCGAGCTGATCTCGCTGCGGTTCGAGCTGTTCGAGCTGTTCGGCCAGCTCGGCTTCGTCGACCTCGCCCGCGACCAGCTCCGCGCGGCGCTCGACCTGGCGAAGCCGGGCGACATGGCCGCGGAGGCCCGCCTCCAGTACCAGACGCAGCTCCAGCAGCTCGACGAGCAGGTGTCGCAGGTCGAGAAGGCCGCCAGCGACCTGCGCATCGAGCGCCAGGCCGGGCCGGTCGAGCTGGGCCAATTCGCGCTGGCCCAAGGGGCGGCCGGGCTGGCGATCACCGAGTTCGAGGACGCCCACCGCAGCAACCTCAGCCCGACGCTGGTGAAGCCGCAGCTCCTGGACCTCTATTGCAGCACCGGCCAGCCGGAGCGGGCCCTGGAGGTCATCGCCCCCACCGGCGCGACCGATCCCAGCCTGGGCGACCCGGCGACCGCCGCGTTCCGCCAGGGCCTGGTCTACAAGCTGATGGGGAACTACTCCTACGCCGTGATGCTCTGGCAGAACCAGGCCCTCCCCCGCCTGGCCTACGACCGGACGTCCAAGGCCCTCGACGTCGCCGGCCGCATGAAGCAGGGCGACCTGATCTCCGCGGCCAACGACGGGGCGACCGTACCCGGCATGCTCTCCCGGGAGGCGAGCTGGAGCTTCGACCTGGGCCAGTGCCTCCTCGAATCGGGCGACCCCGAGAAGGCGGCCGACGCCTTCACGAAGGCGCTGACGCTGGTCCCCGACCTGGCCCTGCACCCGCTCATCGCCTACTACCTCGAAAAGCTCGGCAAGCCCGTCCCCCCGGAGAAGCCCGCCGAGGCCGCCCCGCCCGCGTCCTTCAAGCCCGAGCCGCCGCCGGCCCCGGCCGAGGAGCCGAAGCCGGCCGAGGGCGAGAAGAAGCCCTGATCGCGACGACCCGCAACCGGAGGCGAGGATGACCGACGCGGCCCCCAAGGTCCCAAGGCGGCGGTTCACCCTCCGCGTCCGTTGGCTCCTGATCGCGACGGCCCTAATGGCCGTCGCGCTCGGCCTGCTGGCCAACGGGGCCGCCGGCCGGCGTCGGGCGATCGAGGTCGTCCGACGTCACGGCGGCGTCGTCTTGACCGTGCCGACCCCCCTGGACGAATGGGTGCCGGAGCGCGTCCGACGCTCCCTCGGCCCCGGCTGGTTCGAACGCATCGACAAGGTCACGTTCCAGAACGGCGTCGAGCTCGGAGCCGAGCCGATCCGGGCCCTGGCCGCCGCCGGAGGCTTGCGAGACCTGGACGTCGGCGGGGCGGAGGTGGCGGAGGAGGCGATCGAGGCCCTCGGCGCCCTGGATGGGCTCGAAAGCCTCAGCCTGACGGGGTGCCGCTTCGATCCGTCGAGCCTCGGCGCCCTAGCGAGCCTGGACGGGTTGCAGTCGCTCGCTCTGATCCGTTCCGACGTCGACGACGCGGGGCTGGCTGGCCTGGCCGCGTTGAAGGGGGTGCAGATCCTCTACATTGATGACACGGCCGTCGGCGACGCCGGCCTGAAGGCTCTATCCGGCTGGACAAGCCTCCATACCCTTTACGCCTCGCGGACGCAAGTGACGGGGGCGGGCCTCAAGGGACTAACCGGCCTGACCTCGCTCACCCTCGAAGCCTCCTCGGCGGACGACGCCGGCATGGCCGGGCTCGCCGGCCTGACGAACCTGATCGAGCTCGACCTGGAAGCCACGGCGGTCGGCGACGTAGGACTGGCCCAACTGGCCGGATTGGTGCGGCTGTCGGACTTGAACCTCGCCACCACCTGCGTCACGGGGGCGGGGATGAAACATCTCGGCCGCCTGGCCGGCCTCGCCACCCTGGACCTATCCTGGACCGCGGTCGACGACGGCGTCGCGGACCTCGCGGGCCTGAAGAACCTGACGACACTCCGGCTGGTCAGGACCCGCGTCGGCGACGTCGGCCTGGCCGCGCTGAAGGATCTCGGCTCGTTGCAGGAACTCGCCCTGGACGACACACGCGTCGGCGACGCGGGCCTCGCCGGCCTGACGTCGGGCACAACGCCGCCGCCCTTGATCTACCTGTCGCTCAACAGGACCGCCGTGGGCGACGCGGGCCTCGCCCACCTGGCGAAGCTCCGCACCCTGACCCACTTGAAACTGAAGGCGACCCGCGTGACCGACGCCGGCCTCCCCAACCTCGCCGGCGCGACGGCGCTCGCGGAGCTAGACCTGGCCGCGACCGAGGTCGGGGACGCCGGCCTCGCGGGCCTCGTCGGCCTCGCGTCCTTGCGCTATCTCAACCTCTCGGGAACGAAGGCGGGCGAGGATGGTGCGGAGATGCTGCGGCAGTCCCTCCCCTCGGTCCAGATCGCGCTCCCTTACAAAGCGAGGAGGCGGGAGGAGTGATTCAACCCGAAAGCGATGCGTGGCGATATCGAAGGGTGGTCCGGGCGGCCCGCCCGGACATCGACGGCCTCCGGGATGAGGACGTCCGGGCGGGCCGCCCGGACCACCCTTCGGATTCTCTTCGCTGCTCTTGAGGTCCCGCGCCCCTCACCCGCCGCTGAGGGGTCGCCCTCTCCCGGCGGGAGTCGGGAGCGCGAGGTCGTCGCCGTTCACTTCGAAGCGTCGGGCCCCGCGGGGGCGGCGGCTTCGACCTCGTCGTTGTCGGGGCGGATCAGCTCGAAGTAGCGGCGAATGGTCTGGCGGTGGCCCAGAGGGATGGGCTCGCTGTTGAGGGCGGCCTCGGTGCGCTTGCGGGCCTTGGCGTAATTCTCGCGATAGTCGCGCGAGGCGAGCTGGCGGCCTTCGGGGGAGTGGGTCGTCTCGGTCTCGGACGGTCCCTCTCCGGCCTGGCCCTTGAGCTGGTCGCGGCTGCGGGCGGAGTCGAGCTTGGTGCGCTCGCCGTCGGTGTTGCCGCTGATCGCGCGGCCCCAGGAGTTGGAAGGCTTGTCGGACTTCTTGCGGTTCACGAGCTTCTGGCCGCCGTTCTTCTGGCAGTTCCCCTTGCACTCCGACAGGTTGTTGCAGAGCGTGTTGAGCAGGTTGGCGATCTGCTTGCGACGCCCCTGGCCGCGGGCCAGCTTGGAGAGCTTGCGGGCGGACTCGGAGAACGCCTCGGGCTCCTCCAGAGAGTCGGCCATCTGCTGGGTCGTCTCGCTCAGCTCGCCCATGCCGGCCTCGCCCTGGGCGAGCGACGCCTTCTTGAGGTCCTCCTTCAGGGTCTTGGCCTCCTTGCGATCGAACTTGGCCTCGGCCTGTTCGAGCGCCTCGGCGGCCTTGTCGTACTTCTGCTGCTGGAGGGCCTTGCCGGCCGACTCGGTGGCCTGGGCGGCGGCCAGGGCCTCGCCCAGCGAGTTCATCTGGGCGTCGACCGCGCCGACGTTATACAGCGCCTGCTGGGCGGCGACCGTCGCCTGCATCTCGGAGAGCTTCGCGAGCGCCTCCTTCACGTCGACGCCCGGCTGCTTCATCTCGTCGACCTTCTCGGCGAGCTTCCGGACCATCTCGCGCAGCTTCTCGTCGCCGAGCTTCTCCGACTCCTCCTCCAGTTCCTCCAGGCCGGCCTCGGCGTCGGCGGCGACGCCCAGGATGGCCTCGTCGGGGGCGGGCGGGCCGGCCTTCACCTCGACGGTCGTCGGCCACAGGGCGACGACCAGGGCGAGGCCCGCGGCGGCCACCGCCCAGGGGAACGCGCGGGGGAGGCGGATCGGGGCGACCTTGCGGGGGTCGACGTCGCGGACGTGGTCCTCGGCGTCGGCGACCTGGAGGGCGTGCAGCGGCGATTCATCGACGCGATGCGCGAAGTCGATGGCCGTCAGCGCCCGGTCCTTCAGCCCATACCCGCCGTCGACCGCCGAGGCGGCCCCGGCCCAGCCCCCGCGCCGGAGGGCGGCGATCGCGGCCCCGGCGATCGGGCCCAGGACCAGCAGCGTCAGCGACGCCGGCCGGGCGACCTCGCCCGCGGCGTGCCACGACCACGCGGCCGTCGCGACGCTGGCAGCCGAGCCGGCCAGCAGCCCCAGCACCGCGCCGCGGATCATCGCCATCGTCCGCTGCCTGCGGCGGACGGGCTCCAGCATCTCGAAGATCGGCTCCGACATCGTCACCGCTCCTGTCGCGAGGCTACCGAACACCCGTCGCGCGGACGCGACGACGAAACATATCATGACCTTAGCGTCTCAGGCGGCCCCGGTCGACCGCGAAAATCGCCGGACCGGTCGGAAGATGAGCGTCAGGTCGACCCGGCGGAGCGCCACGTCGAGGACGAAGAGGAGCCCGGCCAGGCCCAGCAGGTACGGCCAGAGGGCCGTCGTCCGCGGAGCCGTGCGGTCGGGCGGGGCGAAGACGTCCTCGGCCTTCAGGTCGTGCCGGCCCGCGGTCGTCTCGGCGATCGACCGCAGCAGGTCGGCGTTGGCGGGCCGCAGCCGCAGCTCGTCCGGGTAGCCCACGGCCAGCCCTCGCGACTGCCGGCCGAGCGCCTGGCCGTCCCTCGACTGGCTGAACTGGAGCTGGTACTGCCCGGCGCGGGGGGCGTCGAACTGGGCTTGGTAGCGGCCGGGGGCGGTCTGGGCCATCTCCAGCGTCCTCGTCCCGAGGCCCGGGTCGATCAGGGTCAGCTCGGTCTCGGCCCGGTTCAGGAACTTGCCGGAGGGCTCGATGGCGTCGAGCGTGACGGTCGTCCGGGCCCCCTTGCGGTCGACCTGGACGACGGTCCCCTTGGCCTCGGCCTTGCGCAGGGTGTGGCGGGCGACCTGGGCCCAGAACTGGCCGAACTGCGGCCAGGAGAGCCATTCGGCGCCCCAGCGGGCCTTGGCGTCCGAGGTGAACGCCACGCTCATCCCCAGGCCGTACCGCCACCAGGCCAGCAGCGGGTCGCCGTTCTCGGTCGCCAGGATGACCTCGGCGGTCGGCTTGGGGCGGGTGATGACGTAGCCCAGCAGGAACGGCGCCTCCTCCACGCCGACGTCCGCCAGCACCTGCGACGGCCGGACGACCGTGGGCGTGAACGGCTGCTCGTTGATGGCCGACTTGCTGGCCGTCACCGTCTCCTTGGCGAAGATCTGCGGCACCTGCCCCGGGTCGTCCGCGAGGTAGTACCGGCCGCCGCCCACCTGCGCGATCTCCTCCAGCAACGACTGATCGGCGTCGGAGCCCATCGCGACGGTCGTGACCGTGATCCGCTCCGAGGCCATCGCCTCGGCGATGCCCTGGAAGTCGCCCGGCTCGGAGACGCCGTCGGTCAGGATGATGACGTGCTTGAGCTTGGCCACGGCCGATCGCAGGGTCTCGAACGCCTCCTCCATCGCCGGGGCCATGCTGGTGCCGCCCCCCGCCTCCAGGCCGGCGATGCGGTCGAGGACGTAGCCCTTGTCGTTGCAGGGGTGCAGCTCGGAGATCCAGAAGTTGTCGCCGTCGAACGCCAGGACGCCCACCTGGTCGCTGGGCCCCAGCAGCTCCACGGCGGCCCGCGCGGCCTCCTTGGCCATCTCGATCTTCTCGCCCCCCATCGAGCCCGACTTGTCGACGACCAGCATCATCGCCAGGCTGGGCTTCTCCTTCTCCTTCTCGAAGTCGCTGCGGACCGGGAGGATCTCCTCCAGGGTCGTCTTGTAGTAGCCCCCCAGGCCGAACGACTGGTCGCCCCCCAGCATGACCAGGCCGCCGCCGAGGTCCTGGACGTAGCTCCGGACCGACTGCATCTGCCGGCCCGTCAGCGCGGTGGCGGGGACGTTGGAGAGGATGATGAGGTCGTAGTTCTGCAACTCCGCCAGCGTCTCCGGGATCCCCTGCGGCGGCCGGACGTCGACCTGGAGCTCCTGCTCCTCCAGCGCCCACGAGAGCGGCCGGGCCTGCTCGACGTCGGAGTCGGCCAGGAGGACGCGGGGCTTGCCGGCGGTGAAGACCAGGCCGAAGTCGCTGTTGTTGTCCAGCAGGGTGTCGCGGCAGCCGACGACGCGGGCGGTGATCGGCGTGAGGCCCCCCTGCTCGATCGTCTGCGAGAGCGTCAGGCGGTTCTCGCCCTTCTTGAGCTTCACCGGCTGGTCGGCCGCCTTGACGTCGCCGCGGTAGACCTCGACCTTGCCGGCGTCGTCGTCGTGGTTGCTGTCGACGACCACCTCGACGCGGAAGCCTTCGTTCTGCTGGACCTGCGCCGGGACGTTCACGGCGGAGATCTGGACCTCCGGGTCGTCGCGGACCGGCAGCGGGACGGTGGAGACCTCGACGCGGCCCCGCAGGCCGGCGGCGGCGTGCAGGGCGTCGCCGGCCGTGGCGTTGCCGTCGGAGAGGACGACGATCTTCGGGACGTAGAACGGCGGGACGGCGGCCGACGCCACCTCCAGCGCCGCGGCCAGGTCGGTCCCCAGGCGGTCGATCGGCCGGTCGGCGTCGGGCTCGGCCGACGACGCCGGCAGCTTCGCCGCGTCGCCCGTCCGGAGCTTCCCCGGCGTCGCGGCGAACGGGAGCACGGCGTAGCGGTCGGAGCCGGCGCGGGCGATCGCCTTCGATACATATTCGTCGGCCGCCTTCTTCGCGTCGTCCCCCAGGCTCTGGCTCTGGTCGACGGCGAAGACGACGAACTGCTCGCGCGTCGGGCGCAGGACGTTGAGCCCGGCCATCGCCAGCACCAGGAGCGCCACGACGGCCGCGCGCACGCCCAGCGAGATCCGCCGCTGCCAGCGCGCGAGGTCGACGAGGCTGCGGCGGTAGAACCACGCCAGGACCGGCAGGGCGAGCAGGGCCAGCAGCCACCAGGGGCGCGACAGTTCGAACTGGATCGACGGCCAGATCATCAGTCGATCCACCTCCGTTGATGGAGGAACCATTCCCAGGACGTCAGCGCCCACGCGCAGGCGACCAGGTAGAACCAGAGCGGGCGGCGGAAGAACCCGGCCAGCGCCGGCTCGACGCGAGGCTCCAGCCCCTCGGGGGCTCGGAGGTCGGTCTCGCGGCGGTCGGCCACGTTGCAGGCCAGCTCCATCAGCGTCTCCTCGGCCGCCCCGTCGTCCGTCGTCGCCTTCGACCCCTTCGGCGCCGGCGTGCGGCGGACGACCTTCCAGATCCCCGCCAGGTCCAGCGGGCCGAGGCCCACCTTGCCGGTCGCGGCGGGGAGGGGACGGTCCGGGCCCGAGGGGGGCCGGAGCACGCGGACGGCCTCCGGGACGGTCTCGACGGGGAGGGCCGCCTCGGTCGTGGAGCCGGTCGCCAGCGCCTCGCGCAGCTCGCCTTGCGTGCCGGACAGCCAGCTCAGGAGGTTGGTGGCCATGATCGGGAACGCGGTCTGGAGCGGGAGGTCGCTCTTGTCCAGGTCGACGGCCAGCACGACGACGCGGCCTTCGGGCCGTTCGAGAGCGGCGTAGATGGGGTCGCCGCCGCCGGCCTCGACGAGCACGCGGGGCTTCGCGGCGGGGTCGAGCGTCAGCTTGCGGGCCTCGGGGATCAGGACGTTGTCGAGCCGGATGTGGGTCATCAGCGGCGAGTCGCCGTCCTGCTTCGCCACCACCGGGTTCTGGATCGATTCGCCGAGCTTCCACAGGGCGTTCGACGCCCGAGGCGCGACGACCAGCACCGGGCCGGGCGGCAGGACGTCGGGCGTCCGGCCGTCGAACACGGTGAGCGCGGGAGGGGTCGCGGGGGGCTTCGCCTCGGGGTCCTTCACGACTTCCAGGTCGACGAGCGGCATGGCCTCGAAGACCTTTTCAAGAAACAGGTCGCCGGCGGTCTCCAGGCGGACCTTCTGGCGGCTGCGCTTCGGCAGCAGCGCGACGGCGGTGTCGTCGGCCGCCAGCGCGCCGCCGCGGTCGAGCTTCGCGCGGAGCAGGCCGCCGTCGGCCGAGGTCTTCTCGAACACCTGCACCGACCGCTCGCCAGGCTTCAGTTGCAGCGGCACCACGTCCACCGGCTCGTCGTCCAGGTCGAGTTCCAGGCGGCATTCGGCCGGCCCGTCGGAGGCGTTGGAGACCTCGACGAGGATCTCGTAGCCGACGGGGTCGAGCAGGCTGCGGCGGGCCTGGAGCCGGGTGACGCCGACGTTCGCCGTCTTGCCGCCGATCGCGACCATCTCGACGTCCGCCTGCTTCAACAGCGCGGCCGCGCCGTCGAATCCGCCGTCGCTGACGACCACGACCCCGCGCCCGGGTGGGCCGCCGGAGAGGAGCCGGCGGGCCAGGGCGACGGCCTCGTCCACGCGGGTCGGGCCGTCGGTGGGGGTCGCGGCGTCGATCGCCTCGCGGAGCGTGCGCTGGTGGTCGGTCAGGCCGCAGAGGACGCGAGGCGGCGTGCCGGCGGCGATCACGGCCGTCTCGTCCCCCAGCCGCATGCCGTCGACGATCCGGCGGCACTCGGCCCGCGCGGCCTCGAACCGGCTCGGCGCGACGTCGGTCGCGTTCATGCTGGCGGAGTCGTCCAGGACCAGCACGCGACGCCTCCCCTGCCCTTGCTGCCAGCGGAAGATGGGGTCGGCCAGCGCCCCGGTCAACAGCAAGAGGAACAGCAGTTGGAGCGCCAGCGAGACCCAGTGCCGCAGCCGCTGCCAGATCGACCGCGGCTTCTTCTCCTCGAACACCCGACGCCAGAACTGGATCGTCGAGACCGGCTCGCGGCGCAGGCGGATCTTGAGGATGTACAGGCCGATGATGGGCGCCGCCAGCGCGGCCAGCCAGAGGCCCGCGGGGTTGACGAGGTTCATGCCACGGCCCCCGTCTGCCGCATCATCTTCAGGATCAGGTCGTCGAATGGCACCTGGGTCGGCGAGCAGGTGCCGCCGATGCCGTACGCCTTGCAGTATCGCTGCACCGACTCCAGGAATTCGGCGAAGATCGCGCGGTATTGCTGGAGGTTCCGCTCCGCCACCGTGACCTTCTCGATCGCCCCGGACTCCACATCGAACAGCTCCAGGTCCCCCTTCACCTCGGGCTCGGCCTCGCGGCGGTCGTACACCTGGACGACGTGGGGCTCGTGGCGGTTGTGGCGGATCACGTCGAGCCCGCGTTCGAAGCCCTCGGGGTCGAACAGGTCGCTGACGACGATCACCAGGCCGCGCCGCCGCGACCGCAGCGCGAAGTCGCGCGCCGCGCGGGCGAGGTCGGTCGGCCCGTCCTGGACCGGCAGCCCTTCGAGAAACTGGAGCAGCGAGAGGATCCGCGCCTTGCCGCGGGTCAGCGGGAAGTCGGCGAAGATGCCGCCGGCGAACGCCGAGACCGCCACGCGGTCCAGCTCGGCCAGGGCGATGTAGGCCATCGCGGCGGCGATGCGGCGGGCGTAGTCGAACTTGGACGGGTCGCCGAACGCCATGCTCCGCGAACAGTCCAGAAGAATGTAGACGTGCAGATCCTCTTCTTCCTGGAACCGCTTCAGCAGCAGCTCGTCGTGGCGGGCGAAGAGGTTCCAGTCGAGGTGGCGGAAGTCGTCGCCGGGCGTGTACTCGCGATGGTCGGCGAACTCCACGCCGCCGCCGAGCTGGGTCGTCCGGCGCTGGGCCATCAGCCGGCCGCGGAAGACCCGGCGCGAGACCAGCGACAGGTATTCGAGCTTCTGGATGAAGTCGGCGTCGAAGAGGGGCGCCGCGGCGCGGGGGCGGGTCGTCTGGGCCATGCCGTCCTCGTCTCCGGGGGGTCCGATCCCGTCAGCCGACCAGGGCGGGCGAGCCCAGCTTCTCCAGCACGTCGTCGAGCACCTCGTCGGCCTGGACGTTCTCGGCCTGGCCCTCGAAGTTGAGGATCATGCGGTGCCGCAGCGCCGGGCGGACGACGTCGTGCAGGTCCTCGCGGGCGACGTGGTAGCGATGGTCCAGGATCGCCCGGATCTTGGCGCCCAGGATCAGCGCCTGCGCGCCGCGGGGGCTGGACCCATACCGGACGTAGCGGCGGACGGCGTCGGTGGCCAGGGCGTTGTCCGGATGGGTGGCCAGGACGATCGCGACGGCGTGCTTCTTCAGCTCGTCGGCGATCGGGATCTGACGGGCGAGCGCCGAAAGCTCGGCGATCCGACGGCCGTCGAAGATGGGCTCGGCGCGGGGCTCGACGGCCTCGGTGGTCCGGTCGAGGATCGACTCCAGCTCGTCGGCCGAGGGGAACTTCACCAGGAGCTTGAAGAAGAAGCGGTCGAGCTGCGCCTCGGGGAGCGGGTACGTCCCCTCCATCTCCAGCGGGTTCTGGGTGGCGAGGACGAAGAACGGCCGGCCCAGGTCGTGGGTCTTGCCGCCGATCGTCACCGATTTCTCCTGCATCGCCTCCAGCAAGGCCGACTGCGTCTTGGGCGTGGCGCGGTTGATCTCGTCGGCCAGGACCAGGTTCGAGAAGACCGGCCCCGGCTGGAACTCGAACCGCCGGCCCCCCTCGGGGTTCTCCAGCACGACGTTCGTGCCGATCAGGTCGGCGGGCATCAGGTCGGGCGTGAACTGGATGCGGCTGAACTTCAGGTGGAGCGCATCGGAGAGCGTCCGCACCAGCAGGGTCTTGCCCAGGCCGGGGACCCCCTCCAGCAGGACGTGGCCGCCGGCGATCAGGGCCAGCAGCGTGCCGTCGACGATCTCGCGATTGCCGACGATCACCTTGCCGATCTCGGCCCGCAGGGCGTCGAAGTCGGCGCGGAAGGCGTCGAGCTGGCCCTTGATCCCTTCGAGGTCGCTCGTCATGCCGCTCGGCTCCCGGGGTCGCGGAGTGTCGTTTCGGACAGACGTCGGAAATCGTAGCGGCGGGGCGACGGCTCCGCAACGAGAATCCGGGGACTCCCGAGCACATTCGTCTTCGCCTCGTCGACGCGGAGGGATCATCCCATCCTCCGCCGCACCTCGTGCCGACGGGCCGCGAGGACAACGATCCGCCGCGGCCGGATGTTTTTTGCGCGCCACGCACCGCGCCGGCACGCCGCGTCGTTAATCACTCACGCGCAATCGATTAGGCCATATCACGATATTGGCCCTCCGATTGCTCTGGGCTCCGTCGCCCGCCCCGCGACCGTCAGCCGGGGCGCGCAATCCGCATCCGCCGGCCGCCGGCGCGGGGCTCGCCGGTCGCGGAGCCGCTCGGCGAGGCGGAAGGCCCGCCGACGCGATAGCAGTCGTCACGCCGCCGCGACTCGCCGCCGGTCCAGGTTCGGCAGGAAGGCGGCGAGCAGGCCGACGAGCGGGAGGAACGAGCAGACCTTGTAGACGTACTCGATGCTCGTGTGGTCGGCGAGCACGCCCAGCACGGCCGCGCCCAGGCCGCCCATGCCGAAGGCGAAGCCGAAGAACAGGCCGGCGACCGTCCCCACGCGGCTCGGCAGAAGCTCCTGCGCGTAGACGATGATCGCCGAGAAGGCCGACGCCAGCACGACGCCGATCGGCACCGTGAGGGCGACCGTCCAGAACAGGTTCGCATAGGGCAGGACCAGCGTGAACGGCAGGACGCCCAGGATGGACGCCCAGATGACTGCCTTGAACCCGATCCGGTCGCCGACCGGCCCGCCGGCCAGCGTGCCGGCCGCCACCGCGCCGAGGAAGACGAACAGGTCGATCTGCGCCGCCTCGATCGACACGCCGAACCGCTCGATCAGATAGAACGTGTAATAGCTGCTCAGGCTCGCCATGTAGAAATACTTCGAGAAGACCAGCAGCAGCAGGATGCCGATCGAGGCCGACACCCGGGCCTTCGAGACGTCGGACCGGGCCGCGCGGGCCGCGGGCCTCGGGTTCGCCCGCAGGGCCGAGAGGTGGTCGGCGTACCATCGGCCGACGGCGAACAGGACGCCCATCGCGGCCAGCGCGGCGATCGAGAACCACGCGATGCTCGCCTGGCCCCGGCGCACGACGACGAACGCGGCCAGGAGCGGCCCCAGCGCCGAGCCCGCGTTGCCGCCGACCTGGAACAGCGACTGCGCGAACCCGTGCCGCCCCCCCGACGCCAGCCGCGCCACCCGCGACGCCTCGGGATGGAAGATCGACGAGCCCATCCCCACCAGCGCCGCCGCCGCCAGGATCGTCGCGAAGCCGTCGGCCGCCGCGAGCAGGAGCAGCCCCAGGAGCGTGAGGACCATCCCCGAGGCCAGCGAATAAGGCCGCGGGCGACGATCCGTGGCGAGGCCGACCAGCGGTTGCAGCAGCGAGGCCGTCGCCTGGAAGGTGAACGTGATCAGGCCGACCTGCGTGAAGTCGAGCGCGTACTTCTCCTTCAAGACCGGGTAGACCGCCGGCAGCAGCGATTGCATCGTGTCGTTCAGCAGGTGCGACACGCTGAGGGCCGCCAGCACCGCGAACACGGCGTCGTCCGCGGAAGCCAGGGCCTTCGGCCGCTCCAGGGCGCCTTCGCTCGAATCCACCTTCATCGTCCGCCATCTCCCCGGCCCATCCGTCGCGTCGCCCGAGCCGTCCGGGCCCCGCACCACGACTCATTATGAACGAGAGTCAATGACACGGCGGCCGGCGGCCGGGTTCGGCGGCGCTCCCCGACCATTGACGTGCGTAAGAGGGCGCGGCTATCCTGCGCCCGGATCGGTCACGGACGGCCCGCGTCCTCCCCGTCGCCTCAGAGGGCTGCACCATGTCGACGAGCCTCTCGCTCCGGCTCCGCTTCCTCCTCGCGATCCTGGCCGCGACGGCCGCCGGGCCGGCCACCGCTCAGCAGGCCTCGCGACGACCCGCCGCCACGGCGGAGGACCCGTCCGCCGCCGAGGAGAAGCGCCAGGAGGAGACCGCGAAGCGGTTCCTCGCCCTGCTGGAGAAAACCCCCCGCAAGGGAACGGCCCTGGACCGGGTCTACGGCTATCACGTTGAGCGCGGGACGCTCGACGCCTTCGCGAAGACCTACGCCGACCGCGCCGCGGCCGACCCTAAGGACGGCGTCGCCTGGATGGTCCTCGGGCTCGTCGAGGGCCAGCGCGGGCGCGACGCGGCGTCCGTCGAGGCGCTCCGCAAGGCCGAGGAGGCGCGGCCCGAGGACCCCCTGCCCTCGTACTACCTCGGCCAGGCGCTCGTCCTCGTCGGCCAGCCCGAGGAGGCCGCCGCGGCGTTCGAACGCGCCCTGGAGCGAAAGCCGGCGCGCAACGACCTGCTGGAGGTCTTCCAGGCCCTCGGCCGCGTCTACCAGCGGACCCAGAAGACCGAGGAGGCGCTGGGCGTCTGGAAGCGCCTGGAGGCCCTCTTCCCGAACGACCAGCGCGTGCAGGAGCAGATCGCCGCCGCGCTCGCCGAGGAGGGCCAGAACGAGGCGGCCCTCGGCCGCTACGAGGCCCTGGCGCAGAAGGCCGCCGACCCCTTCCGCCGCGTCCAGTTCGGCATGCAGGCCGCCGACCTCAAGGTCCGCCTGGGCCGATCGCCCGACGCCCTCGCCGACTTCGAAAAGCTGCTGGGCCAGCTCCGCCCCGACTCCTGGCTCTACCGCGAGGCCCGCCAGAAGATCGAGGAGGTGTTCCTCCGCAGCGACGACCGCGCCGGGCTCGCCGACTACTACCAGAAGTGGATCGACAAGCACCCCGACGACGTCGACGCCCTCGTCCGCCTCGGCCGCTCGCTGGCCGCGCAGGGCCGGGCGTCGGCCTCGCAGGAGTGGTTCCAGAAGGCCGTGAAGCTCGCCCCGTCGCGCAAGGACCTGCGGCTGGCGCTCGTCGGCCAGCTCCTCGCCGACCAGAAGTTCGCCGAGGCCGCCGACCAGTACAAAGCCATGGACGAGGCGAGCCCGAACGACCCCGACGTCCTCCGCGAATGGGGCGGGATCCTCCTCCGCGACGTCGCCAGGCCCGAGGCCCAACGGAAGGCCGACGCCGGTGCCGTCTGGCGACGCATGCTGGAGGCCCGGCCGAAGGACCCCGTCGTCGCCGCCCAGGTCGCCGACCTGTTCCGCCAGGCCGACCTCCAGGACGACGCCCTGGCCCTCTACCGCAAGGCCGTCGAGCTGGCCCCGGGCGACGCCCAGTATTACGAATACCTGGGCGAATATCTGCACACCCTGAAACGACCCGAGGAGGCGAAGGCCGCGTGGGCGAAGATCGCCGAGCCCCCCCGCCGCGACGCCAAGAACCTGACGCGACTGGGCGAAGTCCTCGCCGGCTTCGGCTACCTCGCCGAGGCCGTCGGCCCGCTCGACGAGGCCGTGAAGCTCGCCCCCGACGAGTTCACCCTGCGGCTGAAGCTCGCGGACCTGCTGCACAAGGCGTCCCGCCACGACGAGGCCGGCGCGCAGCTCGACGCCGCCGAGCGCCTGGCCGAGAAGGACGAGGAGAAGGCTGCGGCCGTCGACGCCCTGGTGAAGAACGACCTGGCCGCCGGCCGCATCGCCGCGAAGTCGGAGGCGATCCGCAAGGGGATCGAGGAGCTGGAGGCCGCCAAGGCCCCGGCGCCGCAGGTCTCCGAGCGCTGGGCCCGCCTGGCCCGCTACCTGGAGGCCGAGGCGAAGGTCAACGAGGCCGTCCGCGCCGCCGAGAAGGCCGCGGAGGTCGACCCGAAGTCGATCCCGGCCTGGACGCTCGCCGCCCGCCTGCGCGAGTCGTCCGGCGACCTTGGCGCCGCCGCCGACGCCTACCGCCGGCTGGCCGAGGTCGACCGCCGCAACCGCGGCGAGTACCTGACCGGCGTCGCCAAGCTGGAGGCCCGCCTGGGCCGCGCCGAGGAGGCGTTGAAGGCCGGCCGAGACCTCATCGCCGCCGCCCCCGGCAACCCGGAGAGCTACCAGTTCTACTCCGACCTCTGCTTCCAGCTCGGCCGCAACGACGAGGGCCTGGACGCCCTCCGCCGCGCCGTGCGCATCGACCCCAACGACGTCAAGACGGCCCTGGCCCTGGCCGAGAACCTCGCCGGCCAGTACCGCACGGACGAGGCCGTGGAGATCTTCTGGAAGGCGTTCGAGAAGGCCGACGACCTCGACGCCAAGGTCGGCATGGTCGCCCGCCTCGCGGACCTCTACCTCCAGCGCAACCAGTTCGACCGCCTCCTGGCCCGGCTCCAGGGGGACGCCCAGGACAACCGCCGCCAGGACCAGCAGCGCGAGCTGGCCGTCTGCATGGCCCAGGCCTACGCCTCCTCGGGCGATCTGGGACAGGCCCGCGCCGAGCTGGAGAAGGTCCTCTCGGCCGACGCCCGCGACCCGCGCCTGATCCAGCAGGTCGTGAAGCTCTCCGAGGAGGAGGGGGACTTCGAAGGCGCGGTGAAATACCAGAAGCAGCTCGTCGAGCTGGCCCCCGCCGACGACGCCCTGGCGAAGCTGGCGAACCTCCACGTCCGGATGGGCGAGATCGAGGAGGCGCAGGCCATCTGGTCGAAGCTGGCCGCCGGCAAGGCCCAGCCCGACAAGGTCTTCGCGGCCCTCGACAGCCTGCTGTCCAACGACCGGGCGAAGGCCGCGCTGGAGGTCGCCGAGGGCCTGGTCCGCAAGGATCCGGGCGACTGGGAGGCGGTCTACCGCCAAGGCGTCGCCCTGATGGCCCTGAAGCGCCCCGAGGAGGCCGCCGCCCGCTTCCGCGCCCTACTCGACCTGCGCGGCGCCGTGGCCGACGACGCGAAATCGGCCCAGGTCAAGGCCCGCACCCGCGACCCCAAGCTGGCCGGCTCGGCCGCGCGGACCTCCGCCACGCAGCGTCTCGAAGCGCCCCCGATCCAGGGTCGCGTCAACGCGGTCTATCAGGTCCGCATCGCCACGGGCATCGAGGCCCGCGACGCCTACGTCCGGTCGCAGTCCGCGACGTGGTCGCCGCAGGACTTCGGCCAGGCGCGGATCGCGGCCCTGGCCTGGCTGTTCTCCGCGGCGATGAAGGAGCACAAGGAGGACCAGGCCCTCGCCGCCTTCCGCGAGGCCAAGGACCGCAAGCCGGCCGACCCCAACGCCCTGTGGGATTGGTACTGGCTCTGTCAGCTCCGGTTCGACTACCCGGACGTCTACCGCGCCGCCCTGGATCTGAGCAAGGCCGCCCCCACCGACCCCTCGGCGCTCTGGGCCGTCCTCACCGCGGTCGGCAACCGCCGCGCGGGGACCGGCCAGAGGGTCTACACCCGGGCCGGGCAGGAGAACGTCGACCGCACGCCGCCGCTCCCCCCGGAGGAGCTTGAGCACCTGCTCACCTGCTATAACGACCTCCGCCGCCGTCGCCCCGAACTGGTCCGGGAGGCCGTCCTCCAGAACGTCCAGACGGAGCTGAAACGGGCCAAGCGCGAGGCCGACGGCGACCGCCTCTTCGCCGAGGCCGTCGCCTCGGCGGATCAGATCGACGCGGTGACGGCCGCCCTGGCCCTGGCCGGCCAGCGCGGCGAGGTCGACCCCATCCGGACCCTCTCGGACAAGCTGGAACGGCTCCAGCCGTCGACCAACCCGGCGCAGTACAGCTACGTCCCCTCGCGGGCCCGCGCCCAGGCGGCCGGGCTGCGGCTCCTGGAGAAGAAGCCCGAGGACGCCCTGCGGCTGCTGGACGACCAGCTCGCCGCGAACCGCCGCGCGATCCAGCGACGGCCCCCCGGCCGCTCGCGCCCGGCCTCGTCCCCGTCCTCATCCTACGTCCAGATCTGGAAGGGCCGCACGACCAACTCGATCCAGCTCTCCTTCCCGACCGCCAACGAGTGGCTCGACGCCCAGTCCATCAGCCTGCTGCGCACCGTGTACGAGGGCTACAAGAAGCTCGACCTCTCCAGCGACCTGACCGCCCACCTGCGCAAGCTCGCCGACGCGGCCGAGTCGGACGTCGACGCCGTCATCGCGCGGCTGGCCCTCAGCTCCGTCCTCTGGTGGGACGACGACAGGGACGCGGCCGTCGCCGAGTTCACGAAGGCCGTCGACCGCACCAAGGCCGACTCCGACCTCCGCCTGGTCCTGGCCGAGCTGCTGGAGCAGCGCGGGGATGCGGCCGAGGCCCTGGCCGTCGTCGACGCCGTCAAGCCGCTGGACAACGCCACCACCCAGCGCCGCGAGGACCAGGCCCTCCGCCTGGCGATCCTCACCGGCGACCTCGACCGCGCCCGCAAGGCCGCCGAGCGCCTGTTCGGCCTGCGGCTCGACACCGACACCCAGGTCCGCCTGGCCGGACAGATGGGCCGGCTCGGCCTGAACGAGCTGGGCGAGGCGGTCCTCAGCCGCGCCCGCCGCCGCGCCGGCAACAAGGCGGCGTCGCTCGTCGGCCTGATGCTCCAGTATCAGCAGCAGCAGAAGACCGACGCCGCCGTGCAGGTCGCCCAGCAGATCCTGCGCACGTCTTCGCCGGCGAAGACGAACAACGCCATGTACGGCACGGTCGTCATGTCGTCCTCGTCCGCGGCGAGCAACCCCGAGCAGGCCCGCGCCGCGGCGATCCAGGTCCTGGCCCGCTCGGGCAAGCTCGACGAGCTGATCCAGCGGGCGAAGGACCAGATCGCGGCCACGCCCAACTCGGTGCAGCTCCACCAGACGCTCGCCGACTACTACAAGGCCGCGAACCGCCGCGACGAGGCCCGCGCCGAGCTGATGAAGATCCTGGAACTTCGGCCCGACGACGCCTCGCTCCGCTATCAGGTCGCCGTCCAGTTCGCCCAGGAGGGGAAGAACGACGCCGCCGTCGAGCAGTACACGGCGGCGATCCAGAAAGACCCCGCGCTCCTGGGCCGGAACTACTACCAGATCATGAATGCGTTCCAGGCTGCGGGCAAGTCCGACGCGCTGTCGAAGATGATGGAGGAGGCCGACCTCCGCTCGATGGGCAACTACAGCGGGATCATGAACATGATCCAGAACATGTCGTACGACGAGACCCAGAAGTCCCGCGTCGTCCCGCTGTTCCGCAGGGCCTGGGCCGCCTTCCCCGCCGAGCGGGCGAACCTCCTGAACTACATCCATCAGGACGAGATCTGGAAGCTCCCCGAGATGTACGACTACGCCGTCGAGGTCGCCGTCCCCGACCCGGGCGTCGGCTCGAACGACGGCGAATGGGCCGCCTTCGAGACCGGCGTCTCCTTCAGGGGCAACGGCCAGGTCACGGGCCTGGTCTCGCGCCTGCTGGAGATCGCCACCGCCCAGAACCGGGCCGAAGACCTGTCGAAGAAGATCGAGGCCGGCCTGGCGAAGGCCCCCGACTGGAACGCCGGCAAGGCGCTGCTCGCCCTCGTCGACTGCCGGGCCGGCAAGTTCGACGAGGCCCGCAAGAGGATGGAGGAGGTCCTGGCGAAGGCCAAGGACGAGCCCCTGCCCGGCTACGCCCCGCACGTCCTGGGCTGCGAGCTGGAGAAGTACGGCCCGACGCGCGACCTGGCCGTCCGCGTCTACGAGTCCGGCCTGGCCGACCTGGAGACGGGCTCGGGGGGGATCATCGACCAGTACGAGTACAGCCCGCTCAAGCGGCTGGTGGCCCTGTACGCCCGCGAAGGCCGCAAGGACGACGCCAGGCGGATCCTCCTCGACCTCGCGAAGCCCCGCGACATGCCCGGCTACGACGACGATTATCAGCAGCAGATGCGGGTCGGGACCCAGACGAGCGTCGGCCGCGAGCTGCTGGCCCTGGGGTTCGCCTCCGACGCCGCCCCGATCCTGAACGAGGCCCGCGCCGGGGCCGAGGCCGTCGCCCCGGACGCCCCCAACTACTACGCGGACCGCGAGACCCTGCTGCGGACCGCGCGGGAGTCGCTCGACGAGGCGCTGAAGGGCCTGAAGGGGGACGACCTGGCCCGCGCCGCGTCGACCTTCCTGGCCGCCCCCAAGGCCGAGGGCGAGGCCGGCGGAAAGCCGCGCGTCGACCTGGTCCTGATGGTCTACCCGCGCGAGCTGGACCGGGCGGCGGTCCGCAGCCTGTTCGCCGAGTCGATCGAATCGGCCGCGGCCTCGCCAGACGACCTGCGGGCGTTCGACGCCCCGCTGGAGGAGGCCCTCAAGGCCGCGCCCGGCGACGTGACGACGGCCGTCGCCGCCGCGCTCGCGGCCCTGGCCGGCGGCAAGGCCGAGGCGATCCGGCCGGCCCTGGACCGGCTGGGCGACGCCCTGGCGAAGTCCCCGATGGAGCCGCTCGCGCCGGGGGCGCGGGCCAACGCCCGCCAGCGCGACGAGGCGATGCGGCGCGTGCCGCTCTGGCTGGTCGCCCGGGCCTGCCGCAAGTCGCCCGCATTCGCGGCCGACGGCGACAAGCTGGCCGAGGCCGCCTTGGAGGCCGCGCGACGGCAGTCCGACCCGCTCTGGTCCCTGGCCATGCTCCGCGAGCAGGGCGAGCAGGCGCTCGGCCGCGGCGACCGCGCGGCGGCCGAGGCCGCCTGGGGCCGCATGCTCGACTCGATCCTCGTCGGCGACGCGAAGAAGAAGCCCGAGGCCGCGAAGCCCAACCCCGCCGCGGCCCCGGCCGTCGCCCCGCCCGCGGCCTCCGTCCGCCCCATCTCGTTCCGCCCGCAGGACGCCCTCGTCCCGGCCCCCCCCTCGGCCCCGCCCCCGGTCGGCTTCGTCCCGGCGCGGCCGGCGGGCGCCGGCGTCCCGCTGCTGACGATCGATCGGTTCGAACAGGCCATGCAGGTGGCGAAGCTCGCCGCAGAGAACGGCATGTTCGACCTCAGCGCGCGGGCCGTCCGCGAGTCGCTCAAGGGGGGGCCGCCCGCGGTCGTGGAGCCGGCCGGCGGCGCCCGCCGCGCCCGCGTGGTCGTCCGCAACGGCGCGCCGGTCGAGCCCCCGGATCCGATCACGCCCCGCGTGGTCGCCCGGTTCCTGGAGCTGGATCCTGCCTGGGCGAAGCACAAGGCCCCGGCCGACCTGGTCTATCGCACGCTGCTGGGCGTCGTGGTGCCCGAGGCCCGGCCGGGCGAACTCTTCCTCTACGCGCAGCCGATCGGCGCCGGGGGGCGGCTCCGGGCCCGCAGCGTCGGCGCCCTGCTCGCCGACTGGTCCGTCCGCGCCGGCCAGGCCGACGCGCTGATCCGCGAGGCCGAGGCCCGCGGGTCGAAGCCGACCGCCGCCATGCCGGCCCTGGTCCTGAAGGCCCAGGTCGCCATCGCCGACGGCCGCGACGCCGACCTGTCGGCCGCACTTACCGCGATCCTCGAACGCCTGAAGACGGACACGCTCCGCGCCTCGGCCGACCTGGCGATGCACGCCGCTCTGCCGGCGATGGACCGGCCCGGGGCGCTCAAGCCGGCCCTGGAGGTGATGGAGGTCGGCGCCAAGGGGTTCGGCGGCGGCGGCGACCCGGAAAACAACCCCGCCGGCCCGCTGATGCTCATGATCGCGCGCCGGCACTTCGCCGCCGGCGACGTCGAGGCCGCCCGCAAGCGGCTCGACTCCTACGCCGAGGCCATGGAGCGCGACGCGGGCGTCTACTACGGAGGCGACTACGTCCTGTACATCCGGAAGAACAACCTCAAGACCGTGGCCGGCGAGTACGCCCGCGTCGGCGACTGGTCCCGGGCCCTCGACCAGCTCGGGAAGTTCCTGGACGCCCCGTCCTACTCCGGCGGCGAGCCCGACTCCGGCGACGTGCTCGGCCGCACGCTCGATCTGATCGCCGCCGCGCCGGCCGCCGACCGCTACGCGGCCCTCAAGACCTGGACGCTCCCCGCGGAATCGCGGCGGCTGGTCCGGATCCTGACGACGGCGGCGACCGCCGACCGCCCCCCGCCGCCGTTCGCGACGCCCGCCGTCGCCGACGCCCCGCGCGACCCGATCGCGAGCACGGCGACCGCCCTGATCCGCGCCGCCGCCGAGGCCGGCAAGCTCGACGAGCTGCTGGCCGAGTCCCGCGCCGCGGCCGAGCAGAAGCTGGAGAACGCCGAGGACCTGCACCGGTTGGTCGCCCTGGCCGCCGGGAAGTTCGACGAGGTTTCCGGCCGCCTGGAAGAGCGCCGCGCCGAGCTGGCCCGCGAGAACGCCTCGCCCCCGGAGGAGCCGTCGCGGCGCATCCGGCAGAAGGCCAGGACGTTCCCCTGGCCCGACTACCTCGCGATGCGCGAGGCCCTGCGGGGCCCTGAGCCGAAGGCCCGCGCCGCGGGCCTCGCCCTGGCCGGCGTGCTCGAAGGCCAGGCCCGGCGCTACATGGATCCCTCGGCGCTCGGGCGCCTCCGGCTCGACCTGGCCGCGGCGAAGGCCGAGGACGGCGGCGCCCCGTCGCTCCGCGCCCCGGCGGCGATCGACGTCCCGCTCTGGCGTCCCTTCCGCACCTTCGGGCCCGGCTCCGGCCCCTCCACGGCCATCTGGGCGGCCGACGGCGGCCTCGTGACGCACGTCGCCGACGCCGGTGCCGACCGGCTCGCGTTCGACTACCCGCTGACGGGCGAGTTCGAGCTGTCCTTCGAAGCCTTCCGCGGCGCCTCGGCCGACGCCTTCGCCACCTACGCCACGCTCCTCTCCATCCCGGCGACGGTCGACGACCCCGAGGCGGACGGCTCCGACGGGCGGGCCCGGGAGACCTGGAAGCACACCCGTTACGAGAACTTCGACCGCGTCACGATCAAGGTCGCGCCCGGGTCGCACAGGCTCTACCTCAACGGTCACCTGATGATGGACGACGCCGACCCCAGCCCGACCGTCCCCTGGCTGACCCTGGGGGCCGCCGGCGACCACCACGCCGCCTGGCGGAACTTCACCCTGAAGGGGTCCCCGACGATCCCTCGCGAGGTGAAGCTCGTCGACGGCGACCGCATGGACGGCTGGGCGAGCACCATCTCCGACGACTCCATATTCCCCCGCCCGAAGCCGAGGCCGGCCGGCTCTCGCGCCCGGCTCGGGGAGTCGTTCCGATTCGGCCGCTCGGAAGCCTCGACCGACCCGGAGGACTACGACTGGTCGGCGAAGGACGGCGTGCTCCAGGGCCGGAAGCTCCCGACCTCGGGGGTCGCACGCAACCCCTACGGCAACTACCGCAGCCGATCCTCCTCGCTCGCGCTGGAAGCCGCCCAGAGCCTGTTGACCTACGAACGGCCCCTCCGCCCGGGCGACGTCGTGAGCTACGCCTTCTACTGCGACCCGGGCGAGGTCATGGTCCACCCGGCCCTCGGGCGGACGGCGTTCCTGCTGGAGCCCGGCGGGGTCCGGCTGCACTGGACGACGTCCGGCTCGGGCGACCTCGCGGACCTCTCGGCGGCCAACGCGGTCGACGTCCCCGAGCATCGCCGCGGCGACGGGCCCTTGCCGCTCAAGCCGGGCGACTGGAACGCGGTCGCCCTGACCATCGGCGACGCCTCCGCGACACTGGAGCTGAACGGCGTCCCGGTCTACGAACACCCGGTCAAGCCGCAAGACGACCTGCGGTTCGGGCTCTACCACGACAAGGACAAAACCTCGGTGCAGGTCCGCGACGTCGTCCTCAAGGGCCGCTGGCCCGAGTCGCTCTCGGACGCCGACCGCGCCGCGATCGCGTTCCACGCCCCCGCGCCGGATCGCCCCGAGGCCGAGCGTCGCGTGATCCACGAACTGATCGGCGAGGAGTTCTACAGCCGAGGTGCCGACGACCAGATCGCGGCCGCCGCGCCGCTCGCCGCCGAGGCCCGCTATCAGGCCCTGGCCGACTGGGTCCTCCCCGCCCCCGGCCGCCCCGTCTTCCGGCTGGCCGGAGACACGACCACCACCGACCCCGCGCCGCCGGCGAAGGTCGCCGCCGACTCGGACGGCCCCCGGGCGCACGCCGGCGGCAAGGTCCGGGTCCCGGCGATCGCGATGGCCGAGGCCGCGGCCGAGGCCGGCAAGCTCGACGAGCTGGCCGCCCGGATCGACGCCGCGCCCGCCGACGACGACGCCGCCCGCCGCGGCAAGCTCGCGCTTAAGGCGATCGTCGCGGTCGTCCGCGGCGACGCGAAGGCCGCCGACGCCGCGCTCGGCGAGCTGAAGCCGCCGCTGGAGGCGTCGGCGCCCGACCAGCCCGAGTGGTCGCGGTGGGCGGAGCTGGCCGCGGCGACGGCCGCGGTGGACCGCAAGACGTCCGTCCCGGCCGCCCTCCCCCTGCTGGACCTCCTCGCGACGCGCGCCCAGCCGAGGGACGACCAGGACCGATGGAAGCGCCGGGTCAAGGGCGTGCGCTCGCGGGCCCTGCTGGCCTCGACCGACGCCGGCTCGCCGGCCGCCGACGCGCCGGGCTCGCCGTGGGCCTCGTCGTCGCTCGCCACGGCCGAGACGCGGGGCCTGGGCTTCCCCGTCGCCCGCTGGATCCGGCGCGGCGCGGACATCGTCCACCTCCCCGGCCACGCCCACGATTACCTCTACCTCGCCACGCCGCTCGCCGGGGACTTCCAGGTCGATTGCGAGCTGACCTCGTTCGACTTCCGCGAGGCCCGGGTCACGTTCGGCGGCCTGGGGATCTCGCCCCGATACGACCTCAAGCACGTCGATCGGTTCACCGTCGGCGGGCCGTGGGCGGGGGTCGACCTCGCGCCCCCGCTGGAGCCCCCGGGCGACTGGTACGCCTACCGGCTGGTCGTCCACGGCGACCGCGCCACCGCTTTCGTGAACGGCCGCCAGATCCTGGAGACCAACCTGCCGCCGGGCCACGGCCCCTGGCTGGCCCTCCAGGCCGACCAGGCGGGGACCGCCGGGGTCCGCAACCTGCGGATCACCGGATCGCCCACGGTCCCCGAGCGGATCGACCTCTCCGCCGCGCCCGACCTCTCGGGCTGGCTCGCGGGCTACTACGGCGAGTCGATCGGCGCGGAGGGGTCCGACTGGTCCAAGCGCGGCGACGAGATCGTCGGCCGGCGCTCGGGGGCGTACCCGGGGTCGAAGTGCGAGAGCGTCCTGATCTACAACCGGCCGATGGCGGAGGACGGCGAGGTCTCTTACGAGTTCTTCTACGAGCCCGGCAAGGCGGCGACCCACCCGGCGCTCGACCGCCTGACGTTCCTGCTGGAGCCCGACGGCGTCAAGGTCCACTGGATGACCGACGACGCGCTCGAACGGACCGGCCTCGACCCGGGCAACGCCGCCCCCGCCGAGCCCGACGACCGCCGCGGCCCGGCCTCGCTCCCGCTCAAGGAGAAGGAGTGGAACCGCGTCGTCGTGGCGATCGCCGGCGACCGCGCGACCGTCCGCCTCAACGACGTCGAGGTCGTCTCGCGGGCGCTGGAGCCGACGAACCAGCGCACGTTCGGCCTCTTCCACTACGCCGACGAGGCCGAGGCGCGCGTCCGCAATGTCTCCCACGCCGGCCGCTGGCCCCGCTCGCTCCCGGCCGAGGTCGCGCCGAAGGTTGACGCCGCGCCCTGACCGCGCGATCCGCGGCTACCGGCGGGCGGTCTGCGAGGGCCGCTCGCCGAAGGCCCGCCGGTAGTCGGCAGCGAAATTCCCCAGGTGATGGAAGCCCCATCGCCGGGCGACCTCCGAGACCGACGCCGCGCCGGCCTTCAGCTCCGCGCGGGCGGCGTTCAGGCGGAGCGATCGGTAATACGCGATCGGTCCCATCCCCCAGCGCTCCAGGCAGGCCCGCCGGAGCGTCCGCTCGCCGGCCCCCAGCTCGGAGCACAGCTCGATCATCCCGACGGGGTCGCGGAGCCGAGACCGTATCAGCTCCTCGGCCCGGCGGGCGAGCGCCGCCCGGCCGCCCAGGGGGAGGTCCAGCGCCTCGGGTCCCCCCCGCGCCGGGAAAGCCGCCCGGATGAACATCCGGAGGCAATCCTCCTCGGCCTGCCTCCCCTCCGAGGAGGCCAGGACGACGGGGTCGGCCCCCAGGGCCAGCATCACGCGCGTCGCCCGGTCGATCGCGGCCAGGGCATCCGGCGGCGGGCCGATCACCCTCCAAGGATCCGCGGCCCGCACGACGTCGACGCGCAGCAACGCGAGCGCGGCGAGGGCCAGGTCCTCGGCCTGTACGGAAAGCTCCGTCAGGCGGCAGTCCCGCGCCGAGCGGTGGTCGGCCGTCGAGTCCGGCCCGTGCACGACCAGCCGGCCGGGGTCGAGCCGCCGCCCGTGCCACAGGCCGTCGGCGTTGTGCGGGGACACCGCATAGACGGCGAACCGCCCCGGCGTGGCCCGTCCGCGGATCATGATCACCTGGTTGAACTCCAGGGTCGTCGCCCGGATCAGCGCCCCCCGGACCGACGCATACGCCCCGACGAACCGGCCGGCCGAGAGCTGCTCGACCCGCAGGCCCTCGCCGGAGTGGACGGCGGCGAAGCGGTCGAAGTCGTCCAGCCGCTCGGAGACGACCGCAGCCGGGGGTCGACGTCGATCCACGGACCACCCCCATCGATCCCGCGCCGGAGCCGTCGCGTCGGACGTCGACGCTGGCCGGTTTTGGATACTCTATCGCCCCATCCTTCCCCGGGCCAGGCGGGCGCATTACGATCCACCCATCACACGTCCCCTCCCCGACGGCCGCCACCCCTCCGAGGCGGCCGGGACCATCGAACCGCGAGGCTCCAAGTCCATGCTCCTGCGATCTCGCCCCCGAATCCGCGCCGCGATCGCGCTCGCCCTGCTCGTCGGACTCTGCTCCTCGTCGGCCCGTGCCCAGGGCGAGGCGGCCCCGAAGGCCGCCGGCAAGCCGAACGTCCTGGTGATCTGGGGCGACGACATCGGCACCTGGAACATCAGCCACAACAACCGCGGGATGATGGGCTACAAGACGCCCAACATCGACCGCATCGCCCGCGAGGGGGTCTCGTTCACCGACTACTACGGCCAGCAGAGCTGCACCGCCGGCCGCGCCGCATTCATCGGCGGCAACGTCCCGGTCCGCACCGGCATGACCAAGGTCGGCCTCCCCGGCGCGAAGGAAGGATGGCAGAAGACCGACGTCACCATGGCGACGGTGATGAAGAGCCTCGGCTACGCCACCGGCCAGTTCGGCAAGAACCACCAGGGCGACCTGGACGAGCACCTGCCGACGATGCACGGCTTCGACGAGTTCTTCGGCAACCTCTACCACCTCAACGCCGAGGAGGAGCCGGAGAACCGCGACTATCCCAAGGACATGAAGCTCCCCGACGGCAAGACGTTCCTGGAGCGGTTCGGCCCCCGCGGCGTGCTCAAGTGCAAGGCCGACGGCAAGGGCGGGCAGACGATCGAGAACACCGGCCCGCTGACGAAGAAGCGGATGGAGACGATCGACGACGAGACCGTGGCCGCCGCCAAGGAGTACATCGCCCGCCAGCACAAGGCCGGCCAGCCCTTCTTCTGCTGGTGGAACGCCACCCGGATGCACTTCCGGACGCACGTCAAGGCCGAGCACACGGGGCTCGCCGGGCCCTCCGGCGACGAGTACCACGACGGCATGGTCGAGCACGACGCCCACGTCGGCGAGTTGCTCAAGACCCTGGACGACCTGGGCCTCGCGGAGAACACGATCGTCCTCTACTCGACCGACAACGGCCCCCACTACAACTCCTGGCCCGACGCCGGCACCACGCCGTTCCGCAGCGAGAAGAACTCCAACTGGGAGGGTGCCTACCGCGTCCCCGCGTTCGTCCGCTGGCCCGGCCGCTTCCCCGCCGGCACGACCCTCAACGGCGTCGTCTCGCACGAGGACTGGATCCCGACCTTCGCCGCCGCCGCGGGCGAGCCCGACATCGTCGCGAAGCTCAAGGCCGGCGTCGACCTGAACGGCCGCCACTACCGGAACTACCTCGACGGCTACAATCAGCTCGACCACCTGGGCGGGAAGGTCGCGGAATCCCCGCGCAAGGAGTTCATCTACGTCAACGACGACGGCCAGGTCGTCGCCATGCGCCAGGGGGACTGGAAGGTCGCCTTCCTGGAGAACCGCGGCCAGGCGTTCGGCGTCTGGCGGGAGCCGTTCACCGAGCTGCGCGTCCCCCTCCTCTTCAACCTGCGACGGGACCCGTTCGAGAAGTCCCAGCACAGCTCCAACACCTACAACGACTGGTTCATCGATCACGTGTTCGTCATCGTCCCGATCCAGCAGCTGGCCGCGAAGTTCCTCATGTCCATGAAGGAATATCCGCCCAGCCAGTCGCCCGGCTCGTTCAACCTGGACAAGATCCAGAAGCTGCTGGAGAAGGGCGTCCACTGACCGCCGCCGAGCCGGCCCGCCGCGCGAGGTCTCGACCATGAACACGGATCGACGCATGTTCCTGCGATCCTCCGCGGCCGGCCTGGCCGCCGCGACCTCCCTCGGGGCCGCATCCCGCGCGACCGGCCCCGACGACGACCCGCTCCCCTCCTGGAACGACGGCGCGGCGAAGCGGGGCATCCTCGACTTCGTCGCCCGCACGACCCGCGAGGGGGGCCCCGACTTCGTCCCGCCCGCCGACCGCATCGCCGTCTTCGACAACGACGGCACGCTCTGGTGCGAGCGGCCGATGTACGTCCAGCTCGCCTTCGCCCTCGACCGCGCCAAGGCCCTTGCGCCCGATCACCCCGACTGGGCCGGCCGCGAGCCGTTCCGGTCGGCCCTCGCGGGGGACCTGGGGGGGCTCGCGGCGGCCGGCGAAAAGGGCGTGCTGGAGCTGGTCATGGCCACGCACGCCGGGACGACGGTCGACGAGTTCGCCGCGATCGCCTCGGCGTGGCTCGCGACCGCCAGGCACCCGAAGTTCGGCCGACTCTACACCGAATGCGTCTACCTGCCGATGCTGGAGATGCTGGCCTTCCTGCGCCGCGGCGGCTTCCGCACATACATCGTCTCCGGCGGCGGCGTCGAGATGATCCGCACCTTCTCCGAGGCCGTCTACGGCGTCCACGCCGAGCAGGTCGTCGGCAGCACGATCAAGACCAAATACGAGGCCCGCGACGGCAAGCCCGCCCTCGTCCGCCTCCCGGAGATCGACGCGATCAACGACGGCCCCGGCAAGCCCCCGGGCATTCAGAAATTCATCGGCCGCCGGCCCATCCTCGCCTTCGGCAACTCCGACGGCGACTTCGAGATGTGCGAGTGGACCACCTCCGGCCCCCGCCCCGGCCTGGCCGTCGTCCTCCACCACACCGACGCCGACCGCGAGTACGCCTACGACCGCGATTCCCCCTTCGGACGCCTCGCCCGCGGCCTCGACCAGGCCGCCGCCCGCGGCTGGCTCCTCGTCGACATGAAATCCGACTTCCGCCGCGTCTTCCCGTTCGATCCCCCGGCGCGGGCCGCCGGGAATTCTGCACCTTGACGTAAATGTTTTCCGCCACTATCCTGGGCATGCGGATTTCACGCTGGTCGGCCTCCTGGAGATCGGCGAGCCGGCCTTGCGAGCGAGCCCCCCGCGCGGGGCGCGAGGGCCGGGATTCCTTGGGAAGCGAGGGGGAGGTGGGGCCGATGCGTCGGTTATGGTTGGCGTTCGTCGCGGTGATGGTCAGCTCGTTCCTGGTGCTGGGGTGGATCGGGGCCCGGATCTATCAGGAGATGCCGCCGATCCCGGATCGGGTGGCGACGCCGGACGGCCGCGAGGTGATCGGGCCGGGGGCGATCTCGGCGGGCCAGAACGTCTGGCAGTCGATGGGCGGGATGCAGGTGGGCTCGATCTGGGGCCACGGCAGCTACGTCGCGCCCGACTGGACGGCCGACTGGCTGCACCGCGAGGCCACCTTCATCCTCGACCGCTGGGCGCAGGCCGACCTCGGCAAGCCGTTCGACGAGCTGGGGGCCGAGGACAGGGCCCGGCTGGAAGCCCGCCTGACGGCCCTGCTGCGGACCAACACATTCGACCCGGCGACCGGCGCCGTGACCATCGACCCGGTGCGTGCCGAGGCGTTCGACGCCGCCCTGGCCCACTACACGGACGTCTTCTCGAACGGCAACGCCGCGTATGCGATCCCCGCCGGCGCGGTCTCGGACCCCGACCGCCTGAACAAGCTGGCGGCGTTCTTCTGGTGGACGTCGTGGGCGGCCTCGACGAACCGGCCGGGGGACGACATCACCTACACCAACAACTGGCCCCACGAGCCGCTGATCGGCAACCGGCCCACGGGCGAGAGCGTGGTCTGGACGGGCGTCAGCATCATCATGCTGCTGGCGGGCATCTCCGCGATGGCGTGGTGGCTGGCCGCCAAGAAGGAGGACGAGCCGCTGAGCGCCCCCGAGTCCGACCCGCTCGGGGCCTGGAGCGCGACGCCGTCCCAGCTCGCGACGATCAAGTACTTCTGGATCGTCGCCGCCCTGATCCTGGTGCAGATGCTCCTGGGCGTGGTGACGGCCCACTACGGCGTGGAGGGGGACGCCTTCTACGGCATCCCGCTCTCGAAGTGGCTGCCGTACAGCGTGACCCGGACGTGGCACGTCCAGATCGGCCTGTTCTGGATCGCGACGGCCTGGCTCGGCGCCGGGCTGTTCATCGGCCCGGTCGTCAGCGGCAAGGAGCCCGCCGGCCAGGCGCTGGGCGTGAACGTGCTGTTCGGGGCCCTGCTCCTCGTCGTCGTCGGCTCGCTGACGGGCGAGTGGCTGAGCGTGCAGAACCAGATGTCGGACGCGGTCTCGTTCTACCTGGGGCACCAGGGGTATGAGTACGTCGAGCTGGGCCGGGTGTGGCAGATCGCGCTGATGGTCGGCCTGCTCCTCTGGCTGTTCCTCATGCTGCGGGCGCTCTGGCCCGCGCTGCGGGGCTCGGACGAGACGAAGCCGCTGGTCTGGCTGCTGGCCGTGGCGACGGGCGCCATCGCCCTGTTCTACGGGGCCGGCCTGACCTGGGGCCGCCACGGCCACCTGTCGATGGTCGAGTACTGGCGCTGGTGGGTCGTCCACCTGTGGGTCGAGGGCTTCTTCGAGGTCTTCGCGACGACCGTCATCGCGTTCGTCTTCATGCGGCTGCACCTGATCCGGCCGCGGGTCGCCGCGGCGGCGGCCTTGCTGTCGGCGACGATCTTCCTCTCCGGCGGCATCATCGGGACGTGCCACCACCTGTACTTCTCCGGCACGCCGACGGTCGCCCTGGCCTGGGGCTCGGTCTTCAGCGCGTTGGAGGTCGTGCCGCTGACGCTGGTCGCCTTCGACGCCACGGAGGACCTGCGGCGCTCCAAGCAGACGGAGTGGGTCCGTCGCTATCGCTGGCCGGTCTACTTCTTCGTGTCGGTGGCGTTCTGGAACATGGTGGGGGCGGGGCTGTTCGGCTTCATGATCAACCCGCCGATCGCACTGTACTACATGCAGGGCCTGAACACCACGCCCGTCCACGGCCACGCGGCCCTCTTCGGCGTGTACGGCATGCTGGGCATCGGCCTGATGCTCCTTTGCCTGCGGGTCGTGCGGCCGTCGGTCGAGTGGAAGGACGGCCTGCTGACGTTCTCGTTCTGGGCGCTGAACATCGGCCTGTTCACCATGTGCGTCCTCAGCCTCCTCCCCGTCGGCCTGCTCCAGACGTGGGCGTCGGTCGAGCACGGCTACTGGTACGCCCGCAGCAGCGAGTTCATGCAGACCGACCTCATGCAGACCCTGCGCTGGCTCCGCGTCATCGGCGACACCATCTTCTTCGCCGGCGCCGTGACCCTGGTCGCGTTCGTCGTCGGTCTGAAGGCGGGCTTCTCGTTCCGTCGCCCGGCCGGGGCGTGAGGCGAAACTCCTCACTGAATCCGGCCGCGAAACAGGGGCGGCGAAAAGGTGATTACGCGGCCCGGCCCGCCGCATGTCGGGCACAAGACTTTGTGTGGCGCGTATGGAATCGGTACGGTGAACACAAGGAACCTTTAGGCTCCTTCGGCCTGCGTGCTCCAGTGGACTATTAAGCCCCCCACGAGCATGCAGGCATCACCTGCCGTCATCCACGGGCCCGACCATGGACATCGACGATGTCATCCGTGAACTAAGAGCGAGGAACGAACCGGTCCCCATCCCAACGCGCTTACCGTCGGCGGAGGAAGTCGAGGCGGCCGAGCTTCGGCTTGGAATCCCCTTCCCCGCCGCGTTCCGTCATTATCTCCTCAAAGCGAGTGATGTCGCCTGTGGTGTCGTCGAACCGGTGACGATCACTCTCCCCGGCTCACATACCGATCTGTTCAAGGTCGTTGACAGGGCTTGGAATGATTTCGGGGTCCCCCGCAATCTCCTGCCCTTCTGCGAGGACAACGCCGATTTCTATTGCATGAACTCGGATGGCGAGGTCGTCTTCTGGTCGCACAACGGCTGGCCATCCCAGAAGTGGTCGAACCCGGCTGATTGGACCGAACAGGTCTGGTTGAACGACCTCGACGGGCCCTAACCTAATAACATGATCGCAGGAAAATAGTCGCAGAGCTTGCGGAGCTGCGAAGAGGGGCTGGATTCGTCCCTCAAGGTCTGTGGCCTTTCCCAGCCGGGAGAGGAGCCGTAGCATCACCTTCTCCCCCCTCGCGTGTCCCTCCTCGCCGGGATAGGCTGGAGATCCTCTCCACCCGTCCCATCCCGCCCCGCCGACCGCGCGGGGCATGAAGAGGCTCCGAGGAATCCGCGGCGATGCCATTCTCGTCGATCCTGCTGCTGGCGCTCGTCACCCAGGCCCCCGTCCCAGCGGGCGACCTGGCGACGGTCGCCGAGACGTCCGATTACAAGGCCACGGCGCGGCATGCGGACGTCGTCGCCCTCTGCAAGAAGATCGCCGAGAAGTCGCCGAACGCGATCTGCACCAAGCTCGGCGAGACGACCGAGGGCCGCGAGCTGCCGCTGCTGATCTTCGCCGATCCCCCGGTGAAGACGCCCGCCGAGGCCGCCCGCTCGGGCAAGCTGGTCGTGCTGGCCATCGGCAACATCCACGGCGGCGAGGTCTGCGGCAAGGAAGCCCTCCCCATGCTCGCCCGCGAGCTGGCCGCGGCGCCGCATCCCGAACTGCTCAAGAACCTCATCGTCGCCTTCGCCCCCATCTACAACGCCGACGGCAACGAGCGCGTGTCCAAGGACAACCGCCCCGGCCAGGTCGGCCCCGAGGACGGCATGGGGACGCGCGGCAACGCCCGCGGCCTCGACCTCAACCGCGACTTCATCAAGCTCGAAGCCCCGGAGACGCGGGCGCTGGTGAAGTTCCTGAACGCCTGGGATCCGCACGTCTTCATCGACACCCACACGACCAACGGCGCGCACCACCGCTACACCATCACCTACGACGGCCCCCGCAACCCGGCCGGCGACGCCCGCCTGATCGATCACGCCCGCACCAAGCTGCTCCCGTCCGTGACGACGGAGTTCGAGAAGGCGACGGGCCTGCAAGCCTACTACTACGGCACGTTCGGCGGCGACTTCGCCCGCTGGGATAGCTTCCCCGCGCTCGGGCGGTTCGGGACCAATTACGTCGGCCTGCGGAACCGGATCGGCATCCTGTCGGAAGCCTACGCCTACGCCCCGTACAAGGCCCGCGTGCTGGCCACCCGCGACTTCGTCCGCGAATGCCTCAAATACGCCGCATCTCACAAGGACGAGATCCGGAAGCTACTGGACGACGCCCGCGACGCCGCCGTCGCCAAGTCCCCCGCCGAGCCCCGCAAGGTCGCCCTCCGCAGCGAGGCCCGGCCGCTCAAGGACGCCGAGCCGATCCAGGGCTTCGTCGAGAAGGACGTCGACGGCCGCCGCGTCGCCACCGACGAGCCCAAGGACTACCCCGCGCAGGTGCTCGTCGACTTCGAAGCCGTCGAGTCCGTCGACCGCCCCTTCGCCTACATCCTCCCGCCCGACCGCCGCGAGGCCGTCGCCCTGCTCCAGCGCCACGGGATCGACGTCCAGGAGCTTCGCGAGGATCTCGACCTGGACCTGGAAGTCGACAAGGTGGACGAGGTCGTGAAGCCCGTCCTCGGCGGCTGGGACCGCCAGGAGGTGGTGGAGCTGAAGACGACCCGACGCACCGAGTCCCGCCGCGTGCCGGCCGGCTCGCTCGTCGTGAAGGACGCGCAGCCTCTCGGCGCGCTGGCGGCGTACCTGCTGGAGCCGCGCTCGGAGGACGGCCTGGCGACGTGGCGGATCGTCCCGGCGAAGGCCGGCGAGGACTTCCCCGTCGTCCGCCTGCCAAAGCCCACGGCCCTCCTGACCGCCGCCGCCGAGGACCTGGCCAATGCCCCCACCGCGCCGAAACCGATCACCTTCGAGGCCGCCGGCGGCATGCGAGGACCGGGGTTCTCGGGCTCGCCCGTCGCCGTGGAATGGATCGACGCCGACCACTGGGTCCGCAACACCGAGGACGGCGCCGTCAAGGTCGAGGCCCGCACCGGCCGCTCCGAGCCCTTCGGCCCGTCGCGGGAGAAGCTGCTGGAGTCGCTGAAGCGGATCCCGTCGATCGACGAGAAGGCCGCCGACGAGCTGGCGCGACGGCTGCCCCGCGGCGGCACGCCCGACCCGGGCCGCAAGGGGCTCCTCTTCGACCACGAGCACGACCTGTACTACGTCGCCCTCGACGGCTCCAGCGGCGTGCGCCTGACCAACGACCCGGCCGACGAGACCGACCCGCGGTTCAGCCCCGACGGCAAGCGGGTGGCGTTCGTGAAGGATTACGACCTGCACGTCGTCGACCTGGAAGGCCCCGCCCCCCGCGCCCTGACGACCGGCGGATCGACCGACCTCCGCCGCGGCCGGGCCGACTGGGTCTACTTCGAGGAGATCTTCGACCGCTCGTGGTCCGCCTACTGGTGGAGCCCGGACTCGCGCCGGGTCGCCTTCCTGGAGTTCGACGACGCCCAGGTCCCCACGCTCACCATGCTGCACGACGAGGAGTCGCCGCGGCAGGTGGAGGTCAACCGCTACCCGCGCTCCGGTGACCCCAACCCCAAGGTGCGGCTCGGCATCGTCGCGGCCGAGGGGGGGCCGGTGCAGTGGGCCGACCTCTCGGGCTACTCGGCCGACGCCTCGCTGATCAGCGGCGTCTTCTGGAAGCCCGACTCCGCCGCCGTCCTCGCCTGCGTCCAGGACCGCGTCCAGACCTGGCTCGACCTGCTGTCCGTCCCCGTCGACGGCTCGAAGCCGGCCGTCCTGTTCCGCGACAAGACCGGCGCGTGGATCGCCTCGCCGAAGGAGCCGAACTTCCTCGCCGACGGCTCGTTCCTCTGGCTCAGCGAGCGCGACGGCTGGCCCCACCTGTACCACTACGCCGCCGACGGAGCGCCGAAAGGCCGGCTGACCGAGGGCGAGTGGGAGGTCCGCGACGTCAAGCACGTCGACGCCCAGACCGGCGAGGCGACGTTCCTCGGGACGAAGGACGCGCCGATGGCCACGCAACTCTACCGCGTGAAGCCCGGCGGGCCCGTCGAGCGGATCACGTCCGGGGTCGGGAGTTATACGGTGAACCCGTCGCCCGACGGCAAGCTGTTCCTCGCGAGCTGGTCCGACCTGGCCACCCCGACCCGCGCGACGCTCCTGGACGTCGACGGCTCAACCGTCCGGACGGTCGACACCAACCCCGTCCACCGCATCAAGCAGCATCGCTTCGGTCCCCGCGAGCGCGTCCGGATCCCGGCCCGCGACGGATTCACGCTGGAAGGCGAGGTCATCCTGCCCCCCGACCTCGACCTCGACCCGAGCGTCAAGCATCCCGTCTGGTTCACCACCTACGGCGGCCCGCACACGCCCGTCGTCACCGACACCTGGTCGGGCGGCCGGGCCTGGGACCAGGCGCTCGCCTCGGAAGGCTTCATCGTCTTCCGCGTCGACCCCCGCCCCGCCAGCGGCAAGGGGGCCGTCTCGGCCTGGACCGGCTACAAGAAGCTGGGGCTCCAGGAGTTGGAGGACATCAAGGACGCCATCGCCTGGCTGAAGAAGCGGCCCTACGTCGACGGCGATCGCATCGGCATGACCGGCCACAGCTACGGCGGCTACATGACCGCGTTCGCCATGACCCACTCCGACCTCTTCGCCTGCGGCATCGCCGGCGCGCCCGTCACCGACTGGCACGACTACGACTCCATCTACACCGAACGCCTGATGGGGCTCCCCCAGGACAACCCCGACGGCTACAAGGGCTCCTCGGTCGTCGAGGCCGCGAAGGACCTCCGCGGCAAGCTCCTGATCGTCCACGGGGCCGTCGACGACAACGTCTCCGTCCGCAACACCATGCGGCTCGTCCAGGCCCTCCAGGCCGCGAACAAGGACTTCGAGCTGATGATCTACCCCGGCTCGCGCCACGGGATCTACAGCCCGCACTACAACAGGCTGATGATCGACTTCATCCGCCGCAACCTGGCCGGGCCGAAAGCCCCGGCCGCCTCGCCCCCGCCGGCCGCCGCGGCCCATCCGTGAGCCCGGGCCGATCGGCCCGCCATTCGCACCACCGTCGCCCCGGCGGCCATCGCCGTAAGAATCCCCGCGCCCCCGACGTATTCCATCCGGGCTCTGGACGAACGACCCCAAGCATCATACCATGCAATTGACCCTCTAGAGGAATTGCCCTCGAAGGGGTGCGGGGATTCGAGTAAGTTGAGCGCGGGCGACCGATCCCATCCGGGAGGTCGGCGGCCTATGGTGTTGAGGAAGGGACGTCCCAGGGCCGGAAGTCCCGAGACTCAACGGAAGAGGAGCGGCGATCGTGGCGGGAGGAACGGGGCGAGAACGACGGGCGCATCGGTCGTATCGGCCGGCCGTGGAGGGGATGGAGGCCCTGCGCCTGCTCTCCGGGGCCGCGCACGCCGCGGCGCTGGCGGCCTTCCCGACCGACGCCCAGGGGCTGATCGAGGCCCCTTCGGCCTCGCCGACGCTGGCCCCCTCGCCCGGCCTCACCGCCGAGAGCTGGGACGCCGCGCTCCTGGCCGGACGCCTGGACGACCTGCTGACGGACCTCCAGGGGGCCGAGCCCGCGGTCATCGCCCCGGTCGACCCGGAGGCGGCGGCCTCGGGGCTGAACCAGCTCGACCGCTACCTCGTCCGATCATGGCAGCGGGCGGGCCTCTCGGCCCAGAGCTACGAGGACGCCTCCCAGGCGGTCTACGCCACCCTCCTGCAACAACTCGGCCGGGGCCGCTTCGACGTCATGCTCGGCGACGTCGGCCGGTGGGGCGTCAAGGAGGTCTTCTCCAGGGAGACCGCCGAGGGCATGGACTTCTTCCGCGCCGTCGACATGGTCAAGAAGCGCGTCCAGCGCGAGCGGACCTATCAGCCGCTGGACGACCTGACCGCCTCCCCCGACGACGCCGAATCCCGCGCCCGGCTGGACGCCCTCCGCGAGGTCATCGACCGCTCGCTCACCCCCCGCGAGGCCAGCCTCATCCAGGATTCGCTGATGGGCCGCACCCCGGCCGAGATCGCCGACTCCTGGGGCGTCGCCCCCAAGACCGTCAGCAACGAGAAGACCCGCGTGCTGAACAAGCTCCGCGAGGCGCTCCTGACCCAGACGGCCTGAGACATCCCGTCCCGGTCGTCGGAATCCGGGCCACGCCCGCGACACGACCGTCCCGGATTTGGGAGGCGGCACGGACACGAACGGTCTTCCCCCCTCGCGGGGGAAGACAGACGCCGAAGGCGGCAGATGAGGGGGACGCGAAGCACGAGGACCATCGGGCTCCGAAAGCCCGCTCGATCGGCTCGGGATCCCGACGGCCGTCCGGCGCGTCCTCCCCCTCATCCGGCCCTGCGGGCCACCTTCCCCCACGGGGGGGGAAGGCCGTCATGATGGCCGTCCCAAACTCCGCGACGATCGGGATGATTCGCCAATCCATCCCGCGTCGCGATCCGGAGAGGACCCGACGATGGCACCCGCGTCGCCCCCCGATCTGATCCTGGCCAGCACCTCGGCCTATCGCCGCGCCCTGCTGGAGCGGCTGGGCGTGCCGTTCCGCGGCGTCGCGCCGGAGTTCGACGAGGAGGCGTTCCCGCGCAACGGCCTGAGCCCGCGCGCGTTGGCGGAGGCCCTGGCGCGGGGCAAGGCCGACGCGGTCGCCGCGCGCGAGCCGGCGGCCGTCGTGATCGGCTGCGACCAGCTCGTCTCGCTCGACGGCCGCATCCTGGGCAAGCCCGGCGACGCGGCGCGGGCCGCCGACCAGCTCGAAGCGATGTCGGGCCGGGCCCATGAGTTGATCACCGCGATGGTCGTCGTCGCGCCCGGCCGCCGGTTCGAGCACACCGACGTCGCCCGCCTGGCCATGCGCCCGCTCGGCCGCGCGGCGCTCGAACGGTACGTCGCGCGGGACCTCCCCGTCGATTGCGCGGGGAGCTACAAGCTGGAACGAGGCGGGATCGCGCTGTTCGAGCGGATCGAATCCGACGACCACACCGCGATCACCGGGCTCCCCCTGCTGGCGCTGGCGGGGATCCTGGCGGGGCTGGGGTTCGACGCCCCGTAGGTCGGGGCGGGGGCGGGGTCAGGCCTCGTCGTCCATGCGGCCGGCGTGGCGGGGCTCGACGCCCAGGATCTTGTCGATGGAGCGGACGAGCTTCTCCATCGCGAACGGCTTGCGGATGTAGTCGCGCACGCCCAGCATCTCGGCGTAGGCGCGGTGGCGGCTCCCCTCGTTGCCGGTGATCATGATGGTGGGGATCAGCCCGCCGGGCCGGCTGCGCAGCTTCTCCAGGACGAGGAAGCCGCTCTTCTTGGGCATCATCATGTCCAGGATCAGCAGGTCGGGGTTCTCGCGCTCGGCGACCATCAGGCCGGAGTTGCCGTCTCGGGCGACGAGGATGCGATATCCGCGGTTCTCAAGGATCGTCCGCATCGACTCGACGATCTCGTGATCGTCGTCGACCAGGAGGATGGTCCGCTGGTGAGGATTCATGGCGATGGTGTCCCGGCTCGGTCGAGGCTGCGCACGATCCCGCGTTCAAGGGCGGGGCCTCCAGTCTATCCCGCGCCCGGCGGGCGGGCAAGTGGCGGACCGCCCGACGGGTCAAGGGCTGGTCTCGTGCGGACATGTCGAAATCACGAAACGATCGGGCCGTCGCGAGGCCGCGCGGGCAGCCCCTTCCACGCCGCGGCGGCGGGGGCCATAATGAGGGTTGGCGACGGCCCACCGGGCGGCGACGGGCGCCGGCCGGGCGGGCCGCGAGCGGAGGGCGGGACGCCATGAGACCGTGGAACACCTGGCTGTACGGCCTCGGGCTTTCGGGGGCGCTGGCCCTCGGCCTGGCGGGCTGCGGGGGCGGCGACGTGCCCGACCCCTCGTCGGACGAGCTGGCGGCCGACGACGGCGGCGACGCGCCGTCCGAGCCGTCGCTGCCGCCGCCCCCCGCCCCGGCCGCCGCCCCCGCCCCGGCGGGCGACGCCCCCGCCGCGCCCGCGGCCGGCGCCCCCCCGGTCGCCACGGCCTCCGCGCCGGGCGACGCCCCCGTCGCCCCCGCCGTCGCGCCCCCCGGCGTGCCGCCGGCCGCCCAGGAGTCGACGACCGCCGCCGCGGCCGACGCCCAGGCCGCGGCCAAGTCCGAGACCGCCGAGTTGCTCGCCGCCGCCAGCGGCGCCGCCGCCCCGGCCTCGGCCGTGGCCGACGCCCCCGAGACCGGCTCCCCGGCCGGACCGGGCGCCCCGGGCGCCGAGCCCGACGCCGGCATGCTCGCCTACCCGGGCGGCGTGAACCCCGCCGCCCTGAACGGCCCCGGCGGCGAGGCCGCCGCCCGCGGCGCCTTCGGCCCCATGGGCCCCGGCGGCGAGCGCGACGGCTCGCTCGGCATGCCGACCCTGGGCGGCCCCGGCGGCACCTCCGAGCTGAAGCCCGGCGACACCAACTCGCCCCACGGCGCGGTCGAGGCGTTCCTCTACGCCCTGTCCAAGAAGGACCGCGACCGGCTCCAGGAGGCCACGGCCCTCCGCTCCACCACCCTCGAGGAAGGGGGCAAGTTCCGCGAGCTGTTCTCCCGCATCCTGGACCTCAGCATCTCCGACTCCGAGCTGGACGACCTCGCCAGCAAGCTGGAAGGCTACCGCGACGCGGGCGACAATCAGGTCAAGAGCACCGGCCGGCTCGGCGTCACGATCCGGAAGCAGCTCAAGGACGGCGGCTGGCTCCAGCGCACCGTCACCGTCCGCAAGGAGAAGAAGGGCTGGGGCGTCCTGGACATCTCCGGCGCCACCGAGTTCGACAACATGCGGGCCCGCAACACCCAGCAACGTCGCTGACCCCCGGGACGTCCTCATGGCGTTTTCTTCAACGCCCGCCCCACCTGCCGTGTAAAAACGCCACGGCCCGCCCCGGAAATTCCCGACGGCGGGCCGATTTTTCTTCAAGTTCTCGCCTTGAACCGCCGGCCCCGGCGCGAGTTTCGGCCTCGACGGCCGTTTGGTACGGCGCGTGCTCTATCCCAGGGTGAAAACTCCCCCGATCCGGCACCTCCGACGAGCTTCGCCCATCTCCGACGACCCGAAACAGGAACCAAGGAAGGAGCCTGTCAGGCATGTCCCTCGCGCACTTCAATTCGTCCGGCGTGTTCGAGATGCTCGTGATGTTCTTCCAGACCTTCGGGGTCGCCTGCCTCTTCCTCCATCGCCTCACCGCCCATCAATCGTCCTGGCACGCCCTCGGCAAGGCCGGCGTCATCCTGGCCCTGTTCGGCCTGGGGATCGCGGGTGCCCTCTGCGGGCGGCACGATTCCGAGTTCGCCCTTTTCGCCGGCGGGACCATGACCGTCCTCCTGATCGGCATGACGATCGGAGAAGGCAATATCGATGCCGTCGACGTCATCCGCACCCTCGGCGAGGCCGAGGCCGCCTGATCCCCGGGGATTTTCTTCGGCTGCAATCCTCGATCCACAATCCAGTTGCATCTCACGGGGCCGATCGGCCCCGTTTTTTTTCGGGCCGCCGTTTGACGGCCCTTGAAGCGTGCGCCATAGTTCGGGCGAATCGGTTTCCGGATCGCTCGGATCGGTGTGCTGAAGCCCCACCTCGATACCCATCTCCCCCACCTCGGGTCCGTCGGTCCCCGGGATCCGCCCTGGCTGCCGGGCGAGGCTCGCGACTGTCTTCGGACGAGCGGCCCGCCTCGCCGGTCGTGGGCTGACCATCACGGAAGGATTGTTCACCGACCCGAACGGGCGCCCCGCTCGCCGTTCGCCTCCAGGTCGAGTCGGATCCACTGCGGGAGAAGGACATGCCCACAATGGTTGGACTGAAACGGATTTCAACCGTCCTCGGTCTCCTGGCCGCGACGGCCCCGGCGGCGATGGGCCAGGCGTCGATCAATCCGAACCAGCAGGTCGCCGACTCGGTCGCCGGCGCGCTGCGGACCAGCAAGGCGCTGGCCTCCACCCGGATCGAGATCGAGGCCCAGGGCGGCACGGTGACGCTCAGCGGCGTCGCCACCAGCCCGGAGATCAAGGGCGAGGCGATCGAGCGGGCCCGTCGGGTCGCCGGCGTGACCGGGGTCGTCGACAACATCACGGTCGGCGACCAGTCGGTCCGCCCGGCCCAGTACGTCCCGCAGCAGGTCGCGATGGGCGGCCACTTCGGCCACGGCGGCGTGGTCGGTGGCGGCCCGATCGGCGGCGGCGCCCCGATCGGCCTGAACGACGGCCAGGTCGTCTCCGGGCCGGTCGCCGGCCCGGCCGGCGGCTTCATCAACGACGGCGGCCCGCTGCCCGAAGGCCCGGCCGGCGGCACCGGCGGCGGTGCGGGCGCCTCGATGGCCCAGCCCGACTACGCCTGGCCCAGCTACGCCCCCCCGGGCAACTTCTCGGCCGTCGGCTACCCGACCGCCTACCCCTGGCAGGCCTGGCCGAACATCGGCCCCTTCTACCCCTACCCGGAAGTCCCCCTCGACTGGCGGGCCGTCACGCTCCGCTGGGACGACGGCATCTGGTGGCTCGACTTCAAGAAGCACTACACCCGTCCGTTCTTCACGCCCTACCCGTTCGGCATCTTCGCCTACTGAGCCGGCCTGAAGAGCGACCCGCCCGAATCCCGACGGCCGGCCGGAGCCCACTCCGGCCGGCCGTCCCCTTTTGCGCCCGCCCCGCGCCCGATCCCCCGCCCCGGGTGGTATGTTCTCCCTGGGGGGCGACGATCCGCCCCCGAGGCCCGGCCCACCTTTTCGAGGGCGAAGCATGCCAGAGGCGCCGACTCGCGACGAGGTCGAACGGCTTTTGCTGGCGGTCACGGGCGTCGAGCAACTGTCCGCGGACCTCGCGACCCGACGCCTCGCCATCCTGGAAGAGATCGCGAGGATCGGGGAGGCCCAGGCCGGCTTCTGGGGCTGGGGCCGGGGCCACCCGATGGACAGCACCATCGCCCCGGTGGTCGGCCTCCCGTTCGGGTTCACGCCGTCGGAGTGGGCCGTCATCATGGAGACGTCGCTCGACGAGGACGGCCGGGCCATGTCCGGCGAGCCGATCGCCGAACTCCTCAAGACGTCCCCGCAGGTCACGGCGGCCCGGTCCACGTTCTGGACCGACGATCAGTGGCACTCCACCCCCAGCTTCCAGCGCCACCTGGCCCCCATCGGCTGGGACGACTGGCTCACCTCCGTTCGCTACCTGGGCGACGACACCTGGTGCTGCCTCACCCTCTGGCGCCGCGCGGGCCGCCCCCCGTTCGGGCCCCGCGAGGTCGCCTTCCTCGACCTGGCTCTGGCGGGGATTCGCTGGCTGCATCCGAAGATCAGCGAGGCGATCCCGCCCCAGGCGTTCGTCGACCTCACGCCCCGCCAGCGGATGGTGATGGTCTACCTCCTGGACGGCCTCTCGCGCAAGCAGATCGCCACAAGCCTGGGGGTCAGCTTCCACACGGTCAACGACCATGTGAAGTCGCTCTATGAACGGTTCGAGGTCAACTCCGCGACCGAGCTGGCCGCGCGGTTCCTGAAGGCGAGGTGAGATCGACCCCGGAATTGGGGATACGACGTCGCATGCAGGGTCCCTAGGTTGTACCGATCGTTTCCGAGCGATTGGCGACATCCTCCATCCGAGAAGGACCCCCCTGATGCACGTTGCCGCGACCATGATTCGATTCCTGAGATCGGCGAGGGTCCCCGCCCTCGCGTCGGCCCTGATCCTCGCCGCCGCCTCCGCCCGCGCCGGCGGGTACTACAAGGTCACGCCCGTCGGGAGCGACAACAGCCTCGGATCCGGCATCAACAATTCGGGCCAGATGGTCGGGTCCGATCGCAATCCGCAGGGGTGGGGCATCCCCTTCCTCTACGACTCCCGCACGGGCGTCACCACATACCTGAACGTCAGGGGCGGGCTCGGCCAGGCGGCCGCGATCAACGACGCCGGATCGATCGTCGGCTCGACCTCGCCGACCCTGACGGCCTTCCTGTACCGCAACGGTTCCTTCGCCTACCTGGACGGCGCGGCGGTCACGGCCAGCTCCGCCGCGGCGATCAACGGGTCGAACGCCGTCGTCGGCGAGGCGCGGAGGCGCTCGGACGGCAACATCCACGCCTTCCGATATCAGGCCGGCGTGGTCACCGACCTGGGCACCCTGGGGGGCGATTACAGCGGGGCGTTGGGGATCAACGACGCCGGCCAGGTCGTCGGTTACTCTCGGACCGCCTCCGGCCCCATCCGAGGCTTCCTGTATGAGAACGGCGTGATGAAGATTCTCGGCACGCTCGGCGGAGACTACAGCAACGCCCAGGCGATCAACGAGGCCGGCGACATCGCCGGGGGGTCGACGACCGCCTCGGGCGACAACCATGCGTTCCTCGACCGCCAGGGCGTGATGTTGGACCTGGGGACGCTGGGCGGGACCTACAGCTTCGCGAGCGGGCTCAACGACGCGGGCCAGGTGGTGGGGATGTCGAGCGTCGCATCCGGGGCCTATCACGGCTTCGTCTACAGCAACGGCATGATGCTGGACCTGAACTCGCTGATCGACCCCGACTCGGGATGGGTCATCTACTCGGCGAACGGCATCAACAACTCCGGCCAGATCGTCGCGAACGCCTCGCGGGTGGGAGACCCGACGTTCCCGCTCCGGGCGGTGCTGCTGACGCCGACCGCCGTGCCGGAGCCGTCCGGCCTGGCCCTGATCGCCGCGGGCGCGAGCGGCCTCGCCCTGGCGGCTCGCCGCCGCAGGGGCGGCCGGGCCTGATGTTCGAACGCGCCGGCGACCCGGCCCGCCGCGGACGCGGGGGCCGTGGCCGCCGGGATAGGTCGGCTTACTTCCCGAGGACGGGCCGGGCCTTCGCGGGCGACCCGTCCACGTCTTCGACCACCGCTCGGAAGCCGTCGGGGCGTCGGGCGGGGTCGAGGCCGACGTGGAGGGCGTGGACGCCGCGGTCCAGATCCAGCGTCAGGGCGTCGGGGGCCTTCGGGTCGGGCTCGACGCGGCGGCCGTCGATCCAGAGGGCCAGGTCGGCCGCGGAATCGAACCTCACGCGGACCGCGCCGGGGGTCGTGACCTCCAGGTCGGTCCGCAGCAGGGCGATCGGCGGCGCGCCGCCGACGCGGGGGTTGACGGGGACCTCGGGGGCGAGGATCCGGCCGCCGACCGTCGCGTAGAACATCTTCCACGGCAGGCTCTCGCCGGCCTGGATGACCGCCTCCGGGCTGGTCCGGATCATGGCCGTGGCCCCCTCCTTCGTCGCGGCGAGGGCCCGCCAGCGGCGGAGGATCCGATCCTGGCTCACCGCATAGTCGCCGATCTTCCCCAGCCGCGACAGGAAGCTGACCAGGTCGACCAGCTCGCCGCGGGTGAGCGGCTCGACCAGGCCGGCGGGCATGATCGAGCCGGCCGTCTTCTGCTCCTCGATCGTCGCCAGCGGGACGGAGACCTGCTGGTCGTCGGAGTCGCGGAGGACGAGTTCCGTGTCCGTCTGGCGGACCTTGATGCCGGTGACGAGCCGGCCGTCGTCGGTGGCGACGACGGTGGCGTGGAAGTTCTCCTTCACGGCCTTGTTCGGCTCCAGCAGCGAGTCGAGCAGGTAGTCGGCCGGGGCGCTGGCGCCGATGCTCTCCAGGCTGGGGCCGACCTGCCCGCCGGCGCCGGCGACGGCGTGGCACTTCAGGCAGGTGAGGTCCTCGCGGCGGAAGATCGCCTCGCCGCGGGCCGGGTCGCCCTTGGAGAGTTCCGCCAGGAGCGTGGCCTTCTCCTCGGGCGTCCAGGCGCGGTCGGTGTCGCCGATCGAGCCGGCCTTCGCCAGCGCGTCGATGAGGTCCTGCGCCTGCCGGCCGCTGGCGCGGATGTCGCGGACGGCCAGCTTGGCGAGGTCGCCGTCGAGCTTCTTCGCCGCCAGCGCCTTCGCCAGCGCGGCGGGGCCTTCCTTGCGGTCGAGGAAGCTGTTGAGGACGGCCTTCGCCTCATTCAGCCGCGCGGCGTCCAGCTCGCCCAGCCACGCCGCGGCGCGGTCGGCGACGGCCGCCGGGTCGTGCGAGGCCAGGACGGCCAGGGCCAGCGTCCGGCCGATCGGGTCGCCGTTCGGCTCGGCGAGCTTGGCGACGATCGCCGCCGCCTCGGGGTCGTCGGCCGCGACCAGGCCGCGGATCGCCTCGATCCGGATCGGGGCCGAGGCCGCCGCGTCGCGGGCCAGTTCCGCCAGCTTCGGCCGCAGGGCGGAGACCTTCCACGCGCCGGCCGCCGCCACGGCCGCCGCCCGGACCGACTCGTCGGCCGAGGCGAGCAGCGGGGCGATGGTCGCCAGGTCGCCGGCCGGGACCACCTTCCGGTCCCTCGCCGCGCGGACCAGGGCGTTCAGCAGCGCGGCGTGCCGGGCGGGGGTCGCGCCGTCGGCCTTCTCGACCGCCCCCAGCAGCAGGCCGAGTTCCGCCGGGCCGCCGAGGGTCGCCACCAGGTTCAGCACGGCCGGCTCGGCGTCGGCGGGGATGTGGCCCTCGCGGTAGAGCGCCAGCAGCGGCTGGAGCGCCCCCGCGGAGCCGACCGCCTGGAGCGCGAACGTCAGCTTGCGGGCATCCCCCAAAACGTCGAGCCTCCCCGCCTGCACGGCCGGAAGCCAGGCCGGGGCCAGGTCGCGCGCCGTCAGCCACATCGCGTAATCGAGGAACCCGTCCATCGGCCGGTCGAGCGCCCGGAAGGCCAGCGTCGACGCCTTCTCGGTCGGCTTCCGCGCCAGCGAACGAGCCGCCTCCAGCCGCACCCTCGGGTTCTCGTCGACGGGGAGGTTCGCCAGCAGGTCGACGGAATCCTCGGGCATCCGGCCGTCCCAGAACGGCGCGATCCGCGCCGCGGCGGCCCGGACGCGCGCGTCCTTCGAGGCCAGCGCCGCCTTCAACAACGCCGGTTCGGGGACGTTCAGCGTCTGGTACGTCCAGAGCCCTTCAAGCCGGTTCTGTTCGAAGTTCGGGTCGGCCGAGTCGAGGGCCTTCACCCACGCGGCCAGCGCCGGGACGACTTCCTTCGCCCCGCGCTCCTTGATGACGCGCTTGGCCTGGCGGCGGGTGTATTCCTCGGGGGCCTTCAGGGCTTCGAGCAGGGCGGGGACGTCGGCGCCGACGAGCTTCGGCCGCTCGACGAGCGGGCGGCCCTTGGCGGTGACGCGCCAGATGCGCCCGCGGGTGTGGTCGCGGCGGGGGTCGCGGAAGTCGACCTCGCCGTGCTGGATGATCGGGTTGTACCAGTCGGCGATGTAGATGGCGCCGTCGGGGCCCATCAGGACGTCGATCGGCCGGAACGAGACGTGGTTCGTCTTGATGAGTTCCGACTGCTCGCGCGACGCGAACCCGGCCCCGTCGTCGCTGACGACGAAGCGGCAGACGCGGTTGCCGCGGAAGTCGTTGGTGATGAGGCTCCCCTGCCACGAGTCCGGCAGGTGTCGGCCGCTGGCGATGTCCAGGCCGCAGTACTTGGGGCTGCCGGGGTTCAGGCCCTGGAGCAGCCGGACGGCGTCGACCGCCGTGACGAAGTACGCGCCGGGGAGGGCGTAGTTGATCCCCTCGCCGCCGGCGCCGTCGGTGACGAACGAGTTCCCCCAGGCGTCGACCTGGTGGCCCCAGGGGTTGACCAGCCCTCGGATGAAGACGTCCAGGTCCATCGTCTCCGGCCGGAACCGCCAGACGCCGCCGCCGTTGAGCCGGCGCACGCCGTGGGGGGTCTCCAGGTGGCTGTGGATGTAGATGGACTGGTTGAAGTACATGTTCCCGTCGTGCCCCCACCGCAGCGTGTGCAGCAGGTGGTGGGTGTCCTCGGTGCCGAAGCCCGAGAGCACGACGCGGGTGTGGTCGGCCTTGCCGTCGCCGTTCGTGTCCGTCAGGTGGAGCAATTCCGTGCTGTTGGCGACGTAGACGCCGCCGTCCCCCGGCTCGACGCCGGTGGGGATCAGCAGGCCGTCGGCGAAGACCTTGGTCGACTCGGCCACGCCGTCGCCGTCGGCGTCCTCCAGCACCAGGATCTTGTCGTTCGCCTCCTGGCCCGGCTTGATCTGGGGATAGACCTCGGACGAGGCGATCCAAAGCCGGCCCTGGGGGTCGAAGTTCATCTGGATCGGCTTGGCGATCAGCGGGTCGGCGGCGAAGAGGTTGACCTCGAAGCCGTCGGCCACGATGAACGACTGGCGTTCCAGCTCCGGATCCGGGTCCGGCGGCGGGCCCACGGCGTTCTGGGCGCGGGCGGACCCGACCGAGATGAGGGCGAGCAGGCCGAGGGCGGCGGCGCGGTGGGTTCGGCGGATCATCGGGCGGCCTCCGTCTCTCGGATCAGCTCATAGGTGTGCGATGCGGGCTTGCGAAGCTCGGCGATCTCCTTCTCCTTGGCGTCGACCAGCGGGTCGAACTGGGGGATCTCGACGGAGTTCTGGCCTTGCTCGTGCTTGCGGAAGCCGAAAAGGTAGGTGATGTTCTGGGGCCGCCAGCGGTAGAAGAACAGCAGGTTCTTGGCGACCACGGCCTTCGTGAGCGCCTCCACCCGGCCGGCCTCGGGGTGGAACGTGCAGGTCACGCCCGCGGCCCACTCGGCGGCCGTCCGCGTCGCGATCGTCTCGCCGTCGGCCTTCAGCGTGTAGCGGCCCGGCTCCAGGCCGGTCAGCCGGATGACGCCGCCGACCGATCCGAGCCCGCCCCGGCCGAGCGGGGCGATCTTGCCCGGGGCCGGCCCGGCCTGCTCGAACTTCGCGGGGAGGGGCGTCCCGGCGAATGCGGCTTCGAGCGAGGCCGAGGACGTCAGCCCCATCTCCGGCAGCTTCGCCAGCCTCGCATATCCGCCCGCGGTCAGGTGGATGCCGTTATCGGTGTCGTAGGTCGGACTTCCCGGGACGATCGCGCCCTTCCCTGCGCCCAACGACCCGCGACCCTCGCGATGCCGGGCGACGGCGTCGAACAGGTCGATGAACGCGGTCCCCCGGGCCTGGGCGATCGACCGGATGGCCTCCGAGTAGAGCTTGAGGTCGCGGTTGTGGGCCTCAGGATCGGGCAGCGGGGCCGGCATCTTCTCGTGCGGCAGCGGCGAGAGCAGGACCAGCCGCGCCTTGAGCGGGGCGACGGCGTCCAGGAAGGCGTTGTAGCCCTCGACGAACCGCGGCAGGCCGGCCTCGCCGTCGAACGACTCGGCCATGCCGTAGCCGACGACCAGGACGGTCGGCTTGCTGTCGGTGACCTGCTTGACCAGCTCGCGGAAGCCGGCCTCCGGCGGGTCGAACCCGGCGCGGGAGAGGCCGCGGACGGTGTCGCCGCTCCAGCCCAGGTTGCGGAACGTGACGTGCTTGTCGGCGTTCGCCAGCGTCAGGGCCGTTTCGACGTATCCGTAGCGCTGCTCGCGCTCGATGAACGTGTCGCCGACGAAGACGACGCGGTCGCCGTCCTTGAAGTCCCAGGGGGGCGGCGCGGCCAGGGCCGTCGACGTCGCGACGAGCAGGAGCCCCGCGAGGAGGCCCCGGGCGGGGGAGAGGCTAGGAGCAGACAAGGTGGGGGCTCCGACGATCACGAAGGTCGGCGCGCGCCAGGGCGACGCCCGCCGGTCGTTCCAGGCATGGGTATCGAAGCAATCTAACGCCCCGGCCCGCCCGGGTCGAGGGGATGCCGCGGCGCGGCAAGGACGCCGGCGGAGTAAAGCCGACGAAGGTGCATCCGAAGCCCCCTCTCCCGACGGGCATCGATATGGCCACAACTTTTCGACCCGGAATCCGGGGGAGATAGGCAAGCCCCGAATCGCCCCGGAGCGCCGATTCATCCCCTCTCCCGCCGGGAGAGGGCAGCCGCGCAGCGGCGGGTGAGGGTCGTCGCAGCGCGGAGGGCGTGTCGGCGCGCGAAGACGTGGGACTTGGGCTATCTCAGCCGACCCGACGACCCTCACCCGGCCCTTCGGGCCACCCTCCCGGCGGGAGAGGGGACGTCGGATGCGGCTTCGCCGTTCCCATTTGCAACCTGAGTGCCGAACAGTATTGCCCTTCGGGCCACCCTCTCCCGGCGAGAGAGGGGACGTCGGCGTCGGGCCGGCCTTCGCCTATCTCACCCAAATTCCGGGTCGAAAAGTTGTGGCCATATCGATGCCCGACGGGAGAGGGGATGAGGTCGGCGATCCGGGCTGACCTCGGGCCTGCCACCATCTCCGGAACCCGAGTCGGAAAGAGATGCCCCCATCGATGCTCGGCGAGCGAGGAATGCGGCGCATGCCGAAGGCCGGGCGAATCCGGGAAATCCCCATCCCCCCACACTTTCCTGAAATCTGCGACGCTCCACCGCGGATCATCCCCGAGACAGGACGCTCCGGCGGGGGGCGGCCGGACGACCCGAAGACGACGCCAGGACCGGACGCCGATGACCCTCCCGACCCTCATCCCGACGACGGCCACGGCCCTCCCCGCGCCCATCCCCGGCGTCGCCTCGTCAGCACCTTCCCGGCCGACGGACCGCGCCCAGGCCCTCGTCGGCCCCGCCCATTTCGACGGCCCGCGTAGCGTGAAATCGCACTTCGAAATCGACGTTCAAACCCAAGATCCGGCCCCGATTTTCGGACGCAACTCACACGCCCTCAAACCGTTCGGCAACCGTCGAAGAATCGTCGCATCCAACGAACAGAGCCAAACGGACCCGGCCGAGCCGTGGTCACGCCCGGGGCCGCCCCGCCCACCGGAATTTCCTGCTTGCAGCGGCGAAGTCCCGCGCCTAGACTGTCCAGGTACGACGTTCGTCGGAGAACCGCTCGGCCCGGATCGGTCCACGTCCACAGCGGGGGAGGGGCGCATGGTCGGCTTGAAGGAATTGGAGAGGCCGGTCGGGCGGGTGTTCCGGCGGCTGCGCGTCCAGCGCTTCCTGGGGGCGACGGTCTGGGCGTGGGCCGGGGCGTTCCTGGCGGCGGCGGCGACGATCGGGGCGTTCAAGGCCCTGGACCGTCCGCTCCCCTTCCCCGGCTGGGCCCCGTTCGCCGTCGCGGCCGGGCTGGGGGTCCTGATGGCGGTGTTCGTCGCCGTCCTCACCGGCCCGAGCCGGGTCGACGCCGCCACGGCGCTCGACCGAGCGTTCCACCTGCACGAGCGGGTCAGCTCCGCATTGACCCTCCCCGCCGACTTCCGCGAGACCCCCGCCGGCCGCGCCTTGATCGCCGACGCGATCCGACGCGTCGAGGCGGTCGACGTCGCCTCGGCCTTCGGCTTCAAGCTCCCCCGCCGCGCCTGGGCCCCGATCGTCCCGGCCCTGGTCGGCGTCGGCCTGCTGTACGCCCCGGCCTGGACCCCGGCCGTCGTCCGCGCGGCCTCGCCGAGCAAGGCCCTGGATCCGAAAGCCGTCGCCAAGCAGTCGGAGACCCTGGCCAAGAAGGTCGCCTCCAGGCGCGAGGCCATCGACAAGGACAAGTTCCCCGAGGCCGAGAACCTCCTGGCCGAGATCGAGAAGAAGTCGACCGAGCTGGCCAAGTCCCCCCCGGCGCAGAAGGACAAGCTCCTCGTCGAGATGAACAAGCTCTCCGACGCCCTGAAGGAGCGGCAGAAGCAGCTCGGCACGCCGGAGCAGGTCGCCAAGCAGTTGCAGCAGCTCAAGGAGATGGGCGAGAAGGGCCCCGCCGATCAGCTCGCCAAGGACCTGGCCCGCGGCGACTTCGCCAAGGCCATGGATCAGCTCAAGCAGCTCCAGGAGAAGATGAAGTCCGACAAGCTCACGCCGGCCGAGAAGAAGGCGCTGGAGAAGCAGCTCGGCGAGGTCGCCAAGAAGCTCTCCGACCTGGCCAACATGGCCGACCGCAAGAAGCAGCTCGACGAGGCCCGCAAGAACGGCGGCCTGAACCAGGAGCAGTACGAGCGCGAGGTCGAGAAGCTGAAGCAGCAGGCCCAGAACATGCAGCAGCTCCAGAAGCTCGCCGAGAAGCTGGGCCAGTGCCAGCAGGCCATGCAGAACGGCGACTCCCAGAAGGCCGCCCAGGCGATGGGCGACGCCCAGAAGCAGCTCTCCGACATGGCCAACAACATGGAGGAGATGCAGGCCCTCGACGACGCGCTCGCCGAGGTGATGGACGCCAAGACCGGCATGTCCGAGGGGATGAACCGATTCGGCGAGGGGATGAACGGGATGGGCGACGGCTTCTCCAACCGCCGCAGCAACTCCAACAACGGCGGCGGGCGCGGCCGGGGCGCCGGCGACCGCCCCGAGGCCGCCGACGACACCGCCACCTTCAAGACCAAGACCGACCAGCAGATCCAGAAGGGGAAGGCCATCTTCCAGGGCTTCGGCGAGCCCGGCAAGGCCGTCAAGGGGGACGCCCGCATCGACATCCAGGAGGAGCTGGACGCCGGGACCGCCGGCGCGGCCGACGCCCTCTCCAACCAGCGGATCCCCAAGTCCGTCGAGAAGCACGTCCGGTCCTACTACGACCAGATCAACAAGCCCTGACCCGCGCGAACCATGCCCCGACTCCTCCCGCTCCTTCTCATCTCGGCCGCCCTCGCGCCCCTCGCCGCCCCCGCCCGCGGCGAGGAGGCCCCGCCCCGGGTCCGGGTCATGACCTGGAACATCTGGCGCGGCGGCGACCGCGCCATGGACGAGAAGGACCCCGCCGCAAAGCTCGCCAAGCAGCGCCGCGTCGCCGACGCGATCCGATCCAGCGGCGCGGACGTCGTCGCGATGGTCGAGACCTACGGCAGCGGCGAGGCGATCGCCCGCGAGCTGGGGTTCCACTCCCGCCCCCGCGGGACCAACGTCTCCATCCTCAGCCGATGGCCCATCGGCCGCGACCTGTCCGTCTACAAGCCGTTCCACTGCGTCGGCGCCGCGATCGAGCCGCCGGGCGCGCCGCCGTTCGCCCTGTTCTCGGTCTGGATCCACTACGTCGACGACGTCTGGACCGACCCGCACTCACGCGACGGCCGGACGCCCGAGGCCCTGGTCGCCGCCGACGGCGCGAGCCGGGTCGAGGAGGTCCGGGCGATCCTCGCCGGCGCGCAGGAGCAGGCGGGCGACCTGCCGACGATCGTCGCGGGCGACTTCAACAGCAACTCGCACCTGGACTACACCGAGGCCGCCCGCGGCCAGTACGGCATGGTCGTCCCCTGGCCCGTCACGCGCGAGGTCGAGGCGGCCGGCTTCCTCGACGCCTACCGCACCGTCAACCCGACGGTCGACCGGGCCCGCGACCGGACGTGGTCGCCGCGGTTCCCGGGGCAGATCCAGGACCGGATCGACTACATCTATTATAAGGAAGGGTCGCTCCGGCCGGTCTCCACGCGGCGACTCGACGAGGCCGACGGCGAATGGCCCTCGGACCACGCGGCGGTGGTCGTCGAGTTCGAGCGTCGCTGACCTCGGCGGCGGACGGGGCTTGTCGCCGACGTCGGCCGGCTGCGAGGATGGACGCGCGACGCAGGCGTTTCGACGACGAACGGAGGCCCCGCCCCGGGGTGAGCCGACGATGGCCGAGAACTCGACCGGTCCCGAACCCGCCGAGGACGCCGAGCACGCGGCGGCCGAGTGGCTGTTCCAGGACGACCCCGCCGCGGCGAAGAAGCCGGCGCAGCCGACCATCGCCCCCGGCGGCGAGAGTTTCGACCTGGCCGACGCCCCCACGCCCGCCCCGACGCGCCGGGCGTACGTCCCGCCGCCCCCCTCATCCGAGTGGGAGATCGCCGCCGAGTCCGCCTACGCCGAGAAAGCGGCCCGGCCGCCCGCGGCGAAGGAGCGACGCCGAGATCGAGACGACGAGGTCGATCGCCCGGCCGCCCGGCGGCTCGACGCCGCCCCGGCCGTCGACCACCCCTGGACGCGCGGGGCGGAATGGGGCCCGACGATCGCCGCGATGGTCGCCTGGGCCGTCGTCGCCTGGACCGTCATCTATTTCCTGCTGGTCTCCGAGCTGTACGGCGCGGCGCTCGCGATGTTCGCGATCGGCACGATCGTCGGCCTGGCCCTCTTCTACCCGATCGTCATCACGCTGGAGCGCCCCACCCGGATGACCCCGGAGCAGGCGCTCCGCGACTACTACCAGGCGCTCTCGCACCACGTCCCGCACTACCGCCGGATGTGGCTGCTGCTGAGCAACGCCGGCCGGACATCCTCGAAGTTCGCCTCGTACGAGGGCTTCAAGCGGTACTGGAAGGCCAGGCTCGGGCAGCTCCGCCAGGGGAAGGCGAAGGGGTCGACGCCATTGGTCTTCGTGGTCTCCGGCTTCAAGTCGGAGAAGAGCGGCGGCAAGACCGCGATCGACGGGACGTGGACGATCCAGGTCTTCGTCCGGGGCCGTCGCGAGCAGGGCCCGATCTGGTCGTTCCCCTCCGACGGGACGCTCGCGAAGGGCCCCGACAACATGTGGTACATCGACGACGGCACCCTCGCCGAACGCGCCCCGAAGACGCCGGCGAATCCCGACGAGTGAGCCGCCGAGCAAGTCGGAGCTTGCGGAGTCTTCAGCGGGCCGACGCGAAGCATCCTTCTCCCCTTGAGGTGCTGCGTCGAAGACACTCGGGATGCGAGCGATGAACGGCCTTCCCCCCTCGCGGGGGAAGGTGGCCCGGAGGGCCGGATGAGGGGGACGACGCGCGCGAAGGCCGTCGGATCGCAGAACCGGTCGGACGGGCCTTCGAAATCCCGACGAGCCTCGTGCTTCGCGTCCCCCTCATCTGACCCCTTCGGGGTCTGTCTTCCCCCGCGAGGGGGGAAGACCGTCTTCGACACGCATCGGCATGCTTTCGACGCAGCCCCCTTGGGGGAGAAGGCGCGGAGGTCGCGGCCCCGATCAGAGCTTGCGGTAGGTCTTCAGTGGGCCGACGCCGCCGCCCATCACCAGGCTCGTCGGGCTGATGGACTGGAGCCGGTTGACGTACGAGTACCCCAGCATGTCCCGGTCGGTCGTGCTGGAGACGTTCGCCGAGAAGGCGCCGTTGGCGTAGGTCCAGGAGCCGGCGCTGGTGATCACCCCCGGCTGGAAGAGCCTGGGGCGGGCGAGCGTGCGGGTGCCGGAGAACGTGCCGTCGGGGCGGATCACGATCACGAGCGTCCCGCGCGAGTCGGTCGTCGACCACGAGCCGACGAGCATCTCGCGGATCTCCTCCTCCTTCCTGGCCCGGATCTCCGCGGGCGTGGGCTCCGGGGGCGCGGGCTCGGCGACGGGCTCCGGTTTGGGCGCGGGCCTGGCGATGCGGAGGGTATAGAGCACGTTCCGCGAGCCCGCCGGGGCTTCGAACGCGGTCGGCCGGGCCAGGTCCTCGTCCTTCGCGACGCAGACGATCAGCCGGTCGTCGTCGAAGGTGTAGATCCCCTTGAGGATCGAGTCGGCCGCGTTGATGAGGTCGATCTCCTTGGGGGAGGCGGCCGGGTCGATCCGATAGGCCCACAGGCGGCGGGAGTCGTCGACCGGCGAGGTGACCGAGACGCCCCGCGAGCCGATCCGCAGCTTGCCGTCGCGGGCGACCTTCTGGCGGATCAGCGCCGCCCCCAGGGTCTCGCCGTCGTCGCGGATCGACGAAATGTCCCACAGGCCGGCCATCAGGTCGCGGTCGCGGGCGATCTCCTGCGGCGTGGCGCGGGGGCGGTCGTGCGAGGCCGAGGGGGGCGGTACGGGGATCTCCCCCTTCATCTCGACCTCATCCGCGGACTCGGCCGCCGTGACCTTGGCGTCCTCGCCGGACACGTGCTCCAGCCGCAGCAGCAGCCGCGACGATCCCGGCTTGGACTCGAACTCGGCCGGCCGGACCGCGTCGGCCCCGTCGCAGTAGCAGACGACGAGTTGCTCGCCCTCGATCTTGTAGATGCCCGGGAGGATCCGCTCGTCGGGCGAGATCAGGTCGATCTCGCGCGGCTGCCTCGCGGGGTTGATCATGTAGCCGACCACGTGCGACCGGCCGGTCTCGGGCGTGACGTAGGTGATGGTCCTGGCATTGATGACCAGCCGGCCGTCCTTCACCATCCGGCTGCGGAACAGTTCCGGCCCCACCTCCTGGCCGTCGTCCGTCGCCGCCACGATCTTCCACGGCCCGATCAGGAGCTGGCGGGCCCGCCTCAGCTCGGTCTCCGTCGGCCTGACGTCCTGCCCCAGCCCGATCCCCGACGCCGCCAGCAACAGCGAGAGCAACATGCCAGGCCCCTTCGAGACTCCGCCTCGGTGCGATTCAAGACCCCTCGGGACGCCACCTCGCGCCCGCGCATCCTTATTCCAGAACCGGCCGGCGGCGGCAAGGGGAATCCGCGGAGACTGCGTCGAGTTCGATGGCTACAGTCCGTCCCCCGCCCGCCACCATTTCCACCGGAAGACCAGGCAGGCCACCCCGGCGAACAGGAGGCCGATGAGCGGGCAGGCGACCAGGAAGCACGCCCACACCGGGATGTCGACGCCCCCCGGGAAGATCGCCGAGGGGGGGGCGACGACCTCCAGGTTGCCGGTCGTCCAGCGGTCGGCGCCCTGGAAGGTGTGCATCGGGACGCTGGCGGCCGCGGCGTAGGGGCTGGTGATCCGCAGGACCGCCAGCGCCCCCGGCGCGATGTGCAGGTCCTCCGAGACGCCCTGGAGATACCACGTCACGCCGATGGGCAGGACGAACAGCGCCAGCAGGGTCATGTACGAGAGGACCAGGGCCGTCGAGGTCCGCCGCGCCAGCGCCGAGCACATCAGCCCAGCCGCGGAGGTCGTCAGGCAGGTGACGGCGATGATCAGCAGGAAGACGCCCAGCGTCCAGAAGCGGTTGCGCAGCTCCGGCAGCATGATGTACGCCAGCAGGATCTGCTCGGTCAGCAGGAACGTCAGCACGGTGGAGACCCGCATCGCCGCCCAGAGCTTCGCCAGGACGATCCGCCCCGGGGTGAGCAGGGTGGTCAGCAGCAGGGCCAGCGTCTGCCGCTCGCGCTCCTGGGTGATGCTCCCGGCCGAGAAGACCGGGCCGACCAGCAGGTTGAACGTCACCACGTAGGCGACGTAGTACCCCGCCAGGTCCGACCGCAGGAACAGCAGCCCGGCCATCAGGGGGATGGAGAGGAGCATGCTCACCTGGATCACCACCCGGAGCATCAGCGTCCCCTGGCTGAAGATCTCGCTCCGGAGTTCCTTGTCGAGGACGGGGTTCGTGCCGTCGGGCATCAGGTCGGTGCGCTTGGCCGGGGCGAACAGGCGGTCGGGGAAGGCCTCGCGGTCGATGACGACGCCGATGGCGTACTTCATCTCCTCCTCCTCGTCGACCACGCCCCCCCCCTGCCCGCCCACGTCCGTCGGCCGCAGCAGCCGGCCGTTGACCACGATCCCGACGACCGTCCAGATCATCAGGCAGATCGGCGGCAGGACGGCCACCGACGCGAAGTCGCGCGTGGAGGGGTCGTCGGCCCGCGTCAGCGCCACGGAGACCGCCGCCAGCGGCAGGACGACCAGGTAGCTCACGACGAGCGCGGAGCTGGTCCGGCTGAAGGCGCTGGAGCACGCCAGGCTCAGCAGCCCGAACGTCCCCGCCGCCAGGATCAGGACGACGTAGCTCCGCGCGATCTCCGACAGCAGCAGCCCCCCCAGCAGGTAGCAGAGGATCATCAGCGGCAGGCTGGAGAGGATCAGGATCACCAGGTACGACAGCGAGCTGAGCAGCTTGCCGATCACGATCGTGTGCGGCTTCAGCGGGCTGACCAGGAGCATCTCGTACGTCTTCCGCTCCTTCTCGCCCGTGATGCTCCCGGCCGCGAACGTGGGGGCCATCAACGCCACCAGGCAGAACTGGCCCAGGAAGAAGATGTCGTACAGCCGCTTGGCCACGCCGGGGCCGACCATGCGCGACTCGTCGTCCACGCCGGCGGGCCAGTAGAAGTACACCAGGATCCCCAGGACAGCGACGTACGCGAACTGGAGGACGAACGACCGCGGCGACCTCAGGGTCGTCAGCAGCTCACGGTTGAGGACGGGGTTCTCGCGCATCCACATGGCGTCAGTTCACGATCCCCTTGGTGATCATCATGAACACCTCTTCCAGGCTCAGCGGCTCCTCGGCGAACGACCGCACCGGGACGCCGTCGCCCATGAGCCGGGACAGCAGCCGGCCCATGTCCTCGTCGCCGCCGTGGAACTCGGCCGTGATGGAGCGGCCGTAGGCCTCGACCGAGCGGATCGACCCGTCCGCCTGGAGGATGGCGGCGGCGCGGTCGGTCTCCCCCTCGGTGAGCTCGACCTTCAGGACCCGGTGCGTCCGGATCTGGCGCTGGATGTCCCGGATGCTCCCGGCCGCCAGCAGCCGGCCGCGCTCGATCACGCCGATCGACGTGCAGAAGTCGGCCAGCTCGGAGAGGATGTGGCTGGAGACCAGGATCGTCTTGCCCATCTTCTTCAGCTCGACGAGCAGCGCCTTCATCTCCAGCCGGGCGCGGGGGTCCAGGCCCGAGGCCGGCTCGTCGAGGATCAGCACCGGCGGGTCGTGGACCAGGGTCTTCGCCAGGCAGAGGCGCTGCTTCATCCCCTTGGAGAGGCCGTTGACGTAGTCGTCGCGCTTGTGGGACAGGTCGAGCAGCTCCAGGACCTCGCCGATGACCCGACGGCGGGCGGCCCTGGGGATCTCGTAGGCGACGGCGAAGAAATCCAGGAACTCCCACACCTTCATGCCGTCGTAGACGCCGAAGTCGTCGGGCATGAAGCCGATGACGCGGCGGACGGCCATCGGGTCCTCGGTGACGGAGTGGCCGGCGATGCGGCCCTCGCCGGCCGTGGGCCGCAGGAGCGTGGCGAGGAAGCGGATCGTCGTGCTCTTGCCGGCGCCGTTGGGGCCGATGAAGCCGAAGATCTCGCCCCGGCCGATCGAGAAGCTGAGGTGGTCGACGGCCGTGAAGTCGCCGTAGTGCTTCGAGAAGTTGATGACCTCGATCATGACTCGCGGGCCCTCGGTCGGTCAGCGTCGTTCGGCGGCCGTCAGGTCGTAGTGGTGCCCGCCGGGGTCGGGCGGCGGGCCGTAGCGGAGGTGGGCCAGGACGACCGTCGCGCCCCGGCTGCGGTCCAGCGGCGGCTCGATCCGCGGGCCGGCGGCCGGGCCGGGCGTCCAGGCGACGAGGCGGATCTCGTCGGCCTCCTCCGGCCTGCCCTCCTCCCGCGCCTCGCGCAAGGCGGCCAGGAGCGTCGAGGGGTCCGGGCCGACGAAGCCCTCGACCTGCGCCGGGGTCGGCGCCGAGTCGTCCGTGTCCAGCGCGATCGCGGCGCCGTCGGCGATCGTCCCCAGGAAGCGCTCCTTCCGCAACTCGCCCCCGACGAACTCCAGGGCCACGGCGTCGCACAGCTCCAGGCCGCTGTCGTTGCGGATCGACCGCCCCCCGTCGGCCTCGTCGATCGCGATCGGGCCGGCGAGGGTCGTCATCTGCTCGACGCGGTACATCGCCAGGCTGCGCGGCTGCACGGCGAAGTCCTCCAGCGCCGGGACGGGGAACGACCGCCAGGCGGCGGTGGTGCGGTCCTCGCCGGCGATGGACCGGCCGGCGTCGAACGGCAGGGCCAGGGCCGTCGGGTCGTCGGGGAAGCGGATCGCGAACCGGCCGTGGCCCGTGCTGTAGATCGATCCGAACCGACTGAGGTGCCCGCGCGGGTGCTCGCCCTGGATCTCCAGCACGTCCAGCTCGTCGCCCGCGGAGTCGAACCCCAGGTCGTAGGCGGCGACGCGCTCGACCGCCCCGGCGAAGCCGAACGCCAGCAGCGGCACGACGACCCAGGCGGCCTCGCGGCGCCGCAGCACGAACCGGCAGAGGAGCCAGTTCAGCGGGGCCACGGCCAGGACGTACGCCAGGATCACCTTGAGCACGAACGACGAGCTGGGGACCTTGATCCCCGACGACTTCTCCAGGGCGTCGCGGCAGAGCCGCGGGATCGCCGCCCCGTCGCGCCACTCGGCCACCCCCTGGAGCGCGGGGACGACGGGCTCGCCGGGGATGCTGGAGTCGACCGTCGAGACGGGCTGGTTCACGCCCGACGGCTGCATCGCCTTCGGGGCCGAGAACGGGGGGATGACCGGGCGATCCGGTTCCACCGTCGGCCCCGGCGCGCCGGCGTCCCGCGCGGTGATGCGATACCAGCTCAGGTCGGGCCCGGTCATGCTCCGGACCTGGAGCCCCGCCGAGGTCGCCGAGCCGAGCGGGACGGCCGACTCCTCGGCCCGCCGGAAGATCACGCGGCGGACCATCGTGTCGAGCCCCTTCCACGACGTCAACGCCGGGTCGTTCGGGTCGAGCGCGAGCATGGTGATCCGCCCGCGGCCCGCGCGACGCTCCACGGCCAGCGGGGCCTCGAAACCCGGCCGGATCGGCACGACGGTCGCGCCCGGCCGCGGGCGGAGGCCGGCCGACCGCACGGGACGATCGACGGCCGGATGGATCGGGTCGGGGTCGTCGTAGTACGAGCGTCGGGTCGGCCGGTCGTCGGGATCGGCGGGGATGGCGCGGCCGTAGGCGGGGTTGAACCCGGTCGGCCGCCGGCCCGCTTCCGCTTCCGCTTCCGTCGCCACGGCCACGGCGCCCGGGGGCGGCCGATAGGCTTCCGAGAGCGCCGCGAGGTCCTCGGCGTCGAGGGCGCGGCCGTCGCCGGTCGGGTCGGCCGGGAGGTAGGGGTCGAGGAAGCTGTCGCGCAGGACCGAGAACTTCGGCCCGGCCCCGCCCATCAGAACGAGTTGCCCCCCCCAGTGGAGCCAGTCCACGAGCGCCTCTTGCTGCGGCACGGAGATCACGTCCGGCTCCATGCCGTCCCAGAAGACGTGGCTGACGGCGGTCCAGGTGAGGGGGTGCGTCGGCAGCAGGGGCTTGTCGGGCTCCAGCGGGAGGACCAGGCGATAGTATCGGAATGCGTCGGCCGCCTGGACGTCGGCGCGGTCGACCGACGCCGGGATCGTGGCGTTGAGCCGCCCCCAGGCGGCGTACGCGCCGTTGGCCTCCTTCGTCAGCACCAGCGCCAGCATCTGGTGGGGTGCCAGCGGCCTGAGGCTGGCCAGGTAGGACTGGTCGGCGCGGAGCGACCCCGTCCGGGACAGCTCCAGGGGCAGTTCCTTGATGTTCGCCGTGGGGAGCAGGAGCGAGAACCCCGGCCGGCTGCGCTGCTCCTTCACGAGGCGCGCCTCGCGGCCGAACGTCACGTCCCAGGATGTGCCCGGCAGCGCGATCGGGACGGTCTGAAGCATCCCCTCGTAGTCGTCGAGGTTGGCGCGAAGCTCCAGGATCAGGCCGTGCCAGTGCCTCGCCTTGACCCACGGCAGGACGTCGCTGGGGGGGACCTGGGAGCGGTAGAACTCGAACGGCGGGCGCAGCTTCTTGTCGTCGGCCTTCTTCAGCGCCTCGGGGTCGCTGAGCATCCGGAGGCGTTCCTCGTCCGCCTGCGACAGCCCGCCGGGCATCGCCCCATCGGGATCCTGGGCGGACGCCCCCGCCGAGGCCGCCAACGTCCCGATCGCCAGCACCAGGGCGGCCATCGACCGGCTTCGCTTCATGATGGACGGCCCCCCCAGCGCCCGACGTCCGGCCGGCCTCCGATCCGGCCGCGCCCTCGGGACGACAAGTGTACCAGACGGGACGACGGGGGAAAAAGCCTCGGCTCTCGCGATTTCCGCGATCCCGAATCGATCGAAAATGATAAGCCCAACCCCGTGAGACTTCCGGGGTCGGGGCCGAGACCGACGACCCCGCCCGACGCCCGCCGTTTTGCGGTACACTGTCGATCCGACGGAGCCCGCCCGAGCGAGGGTCGTCACGGCGACGGCGCGACGTCGAGGAGGAGGGGACTCGACGGACATGGCCGGAGTGATCGCGGTCCGCGGGGCGCGGACGCACAATTTGAAGGGCGTGGACGTCGACCTCCCGCGCGACGCGCTGGTGGTCCTGACGGGCGTCAGCGGGTCGGGCAAGAGTTCGCTCGCGTTCGACACCGTGTTCGCCGAGGGCCGCCGTCGCTACGTCGAGGGCCTCTCCATCTACGCGCGGCAGTTCCTCGACCAGCTCGAACGGCCGGACGTCGACGACGTGGACGGCCTGCCGCCGACGGTGGCGATCGACCAGCACGCCGGGCGGCCCGGCCCTCGGAGCACGGTCGGCACGCTGACGGATATCCAGGATTCCTTGCGCGTCCTCTTCTCCCGCCTGGGCGTCCCCCACTGCCCCGGCTGCGGCCTGCCGATCCGCAGCCAGACGCCCGAGCAGATGGCGGCCTCGATCCTGGCGCTGCCGGCCGGGACGCGGCTGCTGCTCATGGCCCCGCTCGTCCGGGGCCGCAAGGGCGCGCACGCCGAGGTCTTCCAGGCCATCCGCCGCGCCGGGCTGATCCGGGCGCGGGTCGACGGCGAGGTCGTGGAGATCGACGAGCCGCCGAAACTGGCGAAGGCGAAGGCCCACACGATCGACGCCGTGGTCGACCGCCTGGTGGTCCGCGAGGGCGTCGCGCCTCGGCTCGCGGAGAGCCTGAACCTGGCGCTGAAACTTTCCGAGGGCCTGGCGACGATCGCCGTGGACGCGGGCGGGACCTGGGAAGACCGGACGATGAGCGTCCACCACGCCTGCCCGGATTGCGGCGTGAGCCTGCCCGCCCTGGAGCCGCGCGGGTTCAGCTTCAACAGCCCCGAGGGGGCCTGCCCGGCCTGCGACGGCCTCGGCGTCGTCGCCGCCTTCCAGCCCGGCCTGGTCGTCCCCGACCGGTCGAGGTCCCTCGCCTCCGGGGCCGTCGCCCCCTGGTCGAAGCTCGGCGCCCGCCTCCGCGCGGCGCAGCTCGACGACCCGCGGCTGTCGGCCTTCCTGGGCCGGCTCAAGCTCAAGCGAGACGCCCCGCTCGCCTCCTGGCCCGAGGCGGCCGTGGAAGCCTTCCTGCTCGGCGAGAAGGGGAAGGCCGCGTTCCCCGGCATCCTGGCCATGCTCGCCGAGCTGGAGCGCGACCACGCCAGGCCCTCGGTCCTTTCGGCGCTGGCGTCCTTCCGCGAGGAGGCGACCTGCCCCGCCTGCGGCGGCTCCCGGCTCCGGCCGGAGGCCCTGGCGGCCCGGGTCGGCGGCCGGTCGATCGCCCAGGCGTGCGACCTGGCCGTCGACGAGGCCCGCGCCTTCTTCGACGGCCTGACGTTCGCCGAGGACGACGCCGTCGTCGCCGCCCCCCTGCTCCGCGAGATCCGAGGCCGGCTGCGGTTCCTGGCGGACGTCGGCCTGGGCTACCTGACCCTCGGACGCGCCGCGGGGACGCTCTCCGGTGGCGAACTCCAGCGCGTCCGCCTGGCGGCGCAGCTCGGGTCGGACCTGGTCGGCGTCTGCTACGTCCTGGACGAGCCGACGGCCGGGCTGCATCCCCGCGACACCGACCGCCTCCTCGACGGCCTCCGCCGGCTCCGCGACCTGGGGAACAGCGTGCTGGTCGTCGAGCACGACGAGTCCGTCATCCGCGCGGCCGACTGGCTCGTCGACGTCGGCCCCGGCGCGGGCCCGGCGGGGGGCGAGATCGTCGCCGTCGGCCCCCTCGACCGCATCGCCGCGTCCCCCGCGTCGCTCACCGGCCGCCGTTTGCGCGGGGAGGACCGCCGCGGGCGAGATCGCTCGGACCGGCTCGCGAGGTCGCCCGGCCGGCTGACGATCCGCGGGCCGACGGTCCACAACCTCCGCGAGATCGACGCGCGGATCCCCCTCGGCGCGCTGACGTGCGTGACGGGCGTGAGCGGGTCGGGCAAGAGCACGCTGGTCCTGGACGTCCTCGCCCGGGCCTTCCGCCGCCGCGGACGGTCCGACCTGCGCGAGGTCCCGGAGCTGGGGACGATCGCCGGGTGGGATTCGCTGGCGGGGATGGTCGAGGTCGACCAGTCGCCCATCGGCCGGACGCCGCGATCGACCCCCGCCACGTTCACCAGCGTCTTCGACGAGATCCGTCGCGTCTTCGCCAGGACGCGCGAGGCCCGCACGCGGGGCTACGGCCCGGCCCGGTTCAGCTTCAACGCCCGCGGCGGGCGCTGCGAGACCTGCCGCGGCCTGGGCCGGCGTCGCGTGCCGATGCAGATCCTGCCCGACCTGTACGTCGCCTGCGAGGAGTGCCGCGGCCAGCGGTTCAACCGATCGACGCTCGAGATCCTGTTCAAGGAGAAGTCGATCGGCGACGTGCTCGGCATGAGGGTCGACGAGGCCCTGGCGTTCTTCGACGCCCAGCCGCGCGTCCTGCCGGGGCTGCGCTCGCTGCACGACGTCGGCGTCGGCTACCTGACCCTCGGCCAGTCGGGCGCGACCCTCTCCGGCGGCGAGGCCCAGCGCGTGAAGCTCGCGGCGCACCTGAGCCGCCCCGAGGCGGGCGACCTCCTCTACATCCTCGACGAGCCGACGACCGGCCTCCACTTCGCGGACGTCGACCGCCTGCTCGGCGTGCTCGAACGCCTGGCCGACCGCGGCAACACGCTGGTCGTCATCGAGCACAACCCGGACGTGATCGCCGCCGCCGACTGGGTCGTCGACATGGGCCCCGGGGCCGGCGCGCGAGGCGGCCGGATCGTCGCGATGGGCCCGCCGGCCGAGATCGCCGCCTCCCCCGACAGCCCCACCGGGGCCTACCTGAAGTCCCTCATGGAAGGCCGAACCTGAGCCGACGACCCGCCGGGACCAGCAGGGCGATCCGACTCCCGACGGTTCCATTCGCGACCGAACCGGCGGCCCGATTTCCGGACCTCGGCGATCCAGCCATGCGGCCCGCCCTTCGACGGATGCCACGCCCCCGGGCGAACGGAACGAATTTCATAGAACATGCCCAAAGATTGCAGAACAACGACGATTCCAAAAGGATTTCCAGAAGCCGATTGACGACCGATTGTTATCAACTCTAAAATCCGGATGATAGCCGGGCGATGAAGCACGCATCAATCACATCGAAGGAGAACAACCTCGTGCAGCGAACCCTGATCTCGTTCGCCTCGCTCCTGATCCTCGCTGGTGCGACCGCCCGCGCGGGGACGGCCTACACTTTCGAAGTCCTCTACTCCGGCGGCGGAGCCGCGGCGCTCGCGCCGGGCAGCGATCCGATGGTGGGGACCACGCTGCTCGCCGGCGATTCGTTCACCTACGACCTCAAGGCGGTGACCGACGTCTGGACCGTCGTCGCGAACGCCGCGGTCTTCCCGCTGGCGGGGCTCCCCGTGTCGGAGTCGGGCTTGCGCGTGGGCGATTTCACCCTGACGCTGAAGCTCACGGGTGTGGACGTGTTCTCCTACAGCGAGGCCGGCTCGGAGCAGCGCTTCGTCCATATCGGCACGAATGCGATCTTCCTGCCCCAGGGGCTGGTGTTCGATGAGATGCACTTGAGCTACAGCCTGACCCTCGCGGAGACGGACGACAACAACCCACCGGTTCCCATCGACAGCACGATCGCCGCGCTCCTGCCCATCTTCGGCCCGCCGGAGTCGGCCGGTGCCGGGCAGATCATCTACGGGCCGGCCGTCCCGGAACCGACGTCCATGGCGCTGCTGTTCGTCGGTGCCTGCGGCGTGGGCGTCGTCGCCCGGCTGCGTCGCCGCGCGGCCTGAGGTCCGGACGCGAATCGGGAGGGGGGCGACAGGACGCGCCCTCCTCCGGCCGCATCGGCGGCGATGCGGGCCTCCGGACTGGATGGGGCTCCGTCCCCGCTCCGGCTCCATGCCTCTTTGTCGGCGGGCGTCCGGGCTCAGCCCTTCTTGCCCATGAGCATGTCGAGGATGTACATCTCGAGTTGCTCGTACTTCTTCTCGGCCCGCAGCTCCTCGACCTTCTTCTCGTCGACGGCGCGGACGATGTCGAGGAGGCGGAGGAACAGGGTCTTCGAGTTCGCCAGGTGCCGGAGCGAGTCCTCGAAGGTCGTGGTCCGCATGGCCTTGACGTCCAGGCCGACGCACTCGCCGTCCTGGCCGAAGCCGTTCTTCTCCAGGACCCAGACCTGGTTGAAGGCCCGACGCAGGTCGACGGAGCCGAAGGTCTTGTCCTGGTCGTACTTCAGGCCGTTCTGGTCGTTCAGGTGGACCGACCAGAGCTTGCCGTGGTAGAGGGCGAAGGCCATGTCCTCGGACGGGTCGAGGCCGGCCAGGATGGAGTGGGCGCTCTCGATCAGCACGCCGGAGCGGGCCGGGTCGACGGTCTTGTAGCCGATGGCCATCATGTGGCCGACGGTCGGGATGAACGCGGAGTCGGTCGGCTCGTTGGGCTTGGCCTCGCCGAGGATCCGGACGTTCTTGTTGTGCTCCAGCACCGCGTTCCAGGCGTCGACGATCCGGGCGACGGCCGTCTTGGCGCACTTGGCCTCGCGGATGTACGTCCCCTCGCGGGCCAGCCAGAAGACGTAGTTCTTGCAGCCCACCTCGTCGGCCAGGTCGGCGCAGCGCTTGGCGCGATCGATGGCGTACCGCCGCTCCTTGGGGCAGTTCGAGGTGAAGCCGCCGTCCAGCGTGCGGGGATCTTCCCACAGGCGGGGGGCGATGATCTCGACGAAGAGGCCCTCGCCGTCGAGGATCTTCTTGACCTCGGCCGTCCCCTTGAGCGTCGCCTGCCAGTCGAGGTCGGCCGGGACGATGTCGTCGTCGTGGAACTGGACGCCGTCGAAGCCGAGTTCCTTGTACTTCTTGAGCTTCTGGGCGTATTCCATCTCCTTGCGGGCGGGGGGCCCGAAGGGGTCGGCGCCGGTGCTGATGTTCCAGGGGCCGAAGGTGAAGCGATACTTCGTCGGGGTGCTCATTGCGTCGGATGCTCCGGGACTGACCGGCAGGCGGCGCTGCGGCCTCGCACGCGGGGGACGTCGACGGTCGCGTTTCGCCGTCGGTCCCTGTACTCTTAACCGAAGACGGCCCGATCCTCAATGGGCCGGCGACGGCCGTTGACAGCGATCGCCCCCCCGGGGGATGATCCGAGTCTCGGGTGCGGCGAAGATCGGTGGGAGGGACGGCGGATGAGGCTCCAGACGCTCGCCTTCGTCATCCTATTCCTCGCATTCATCCTCACCCTCGGCCGCGACCCGGCCGGCAGGGTCGGCGTCCTCGTCTTCTTCACCGGGGTCGGCGAGGTCGCCCTCGGGCTGGCGGCGGTCATGGCCCTGTTCCGCACCGTCGGCGCGATCGGCGAGGCCCGCGGCCTTCTGGAACACGCCGACGCCCTCGCCGCCACGACCGTCGTCCTGGCCGTCGGCACCGCCGCGATGTCGGCCTGGCTGTTCGTCGGGGCCTGGTGCATCCAGGCGAGCCTCCCCTGACCCGCGACCCCCACGATGGACCGGACCTCTCGTTCGTAAGGAAGACAGGCACGCCCGATGACGACCACCTACGCCCCCGAGACCTTCCCGCGCACCTGGCTCCCCGAGGACGTGGAGCTGAAGACCTGGGACCAGATCGAGCCCTGGTACAAGAAGGTGCTCGCGATGCCCGTCGACACGCCGGAGCGGCTTGAGGCCTGGCTGACGGCCTCGGCCGAGCTGAACGCGGCGGTCGGCCAGGAAGGGACGTCGCGGTACGTCGCGATGACCTGCCAGACCGACGACCCGGCGCGGGAGGCGGCATACCTGGAGTTCGTCCGCGAGGTCGAGCCGAAGCTCAAGCCGTACCTCAACGAGGTCCGCAACAAGTTCCTGGACGCCCCCGGCCGCGCGGGGCTGCCGGCCGACCGCTACCACGTCTTCGCCCGCTCGCTGGAGAACCGCCGCGCCCTCTACCGCGAGGCCAACATCCCCCGCGAGACCCGCCTCGCCGAGCTGGAGCAGCAGTACCAGAAGGCCATCGGCGCGATGACCGTGCAGTTCCAGGGCCAGGAGCGGACGCTCGCCCAGCTCTCGCCGTTCCTGGAGTCGACCGACCGCGCCGTCCGCCAGGAAGCCTGGACCCTCGCCGCCGAGCGCCGGCTCGCCGACCGCGACTTGCTCGACGGCCTGTTCGACGAGATGCGGGCCCTGCGCCTGGAGGTCGCCCGCGAGGCCGGCTTCGACGACTACGTCGCCTACGCCTACAGGAACCGCGAGCGGTTCGACTACGGCCCGGAGCAGGCGTACCAGTTCCACGACGCGATCGAGAAGGCCGTCGTCCCGCTGGCCTCCGCCATCCACTCCGAGCGCAGGAAGCGCCTGGGCGTCGATTCGCTCCGCCCCTGGGACCTCGCGACGGATCCCCTGGGCCGCCCGCCGCTGCGGCCGTTCGAGGACGTCGAGCGGCTGGCCGAGGGGTGCGAGGCGGTCTTCCGCGAGGTCGACCCGGAACTCGGCGCCCAGTTCGCGTTCATGCGGGAGAAGAACCTGCTGGACCTGGCCAACCGCAAGGGGAAGGCCCCGGGCGGCTACCAGACCAACTACGAGGCCGACCGCCTGCCGTTCATCTTCATGAACGCCGTCGGCGTCGACGGCGACGTCCGCACGCTGCTCCACGAGGGGGGCCACGCCTTCCACACCCTGGCCTCGCGCGGCGAGCCCCTGGCCGCCTACCGCGAGAGCCCGCTGGAGTTCTGCGAGGTCGCCTCCATGACCATGGAACTCTTCGGGACCGGCGCGAAGGACCCGTTCTACGATGCCGCCGGCTCGGAGCGCTCGCACCGCAAGTTGCTGGAGGAGATCGTGACGATCCTCCCCTGGATCGCCACGGTGGACGCCTTCCAGCACTGGATCTACAACAACCCCGACCACACCCGCGACGACCGCCGCGCCGCCTGGCGCGGGCTCATCGCCCGGTTCGGCGGCGACGTCGACTGGTCCGGCCTGGAGTCGGCCCGCGACCACTCGTGGCATCGCCAGTTGCACATTTTCCTGTATCCGTTCTACTACATCGAATACGGCGTGGCGCAGCTCGGCGCGCTCCAGATCTGGAAGCGCAGCCTGACCGACCGCGCCGGCGCCGTCGCGTCCTACCGCAAGGCCCTGTCCATCGGCGGCGCGAGGCCCCTCCCCCAGCTCTTCGAAGCCGCCGGGGCGAAGTTCGCCTTCGACGGGGAGACCATCGCCCCGCTGATGGACGCCATCGGCGAGGAGCTGTCCCGCCTGGCGCCGTGACGATCCCGGTCGACGCCTCGTCATCGGGAGATCTTCAACCTCGCTGGAGCCTACCTCATGTGGCAGGATCGGATCGCGATCGACCCGGCCGTCCTGGTCGGCAAGCCGGTCATCCGGGGGACTCGGCTGGCCGTCGAGTTCCTGCTCGACCTCTTGGCCGAGAGCTGGACGCACGAGCAAATCCTCCAGAACTATCCGCAGTTGACCGAGGACGACATCCATGCGGCGCTCCACTACGCCGTCGAGGCCCTGAAGCGGGAGCGCATCTTCCCCCTGGCGGTCTGAGGTGGAACGACTCCTGGCCGACGAAAACGTCCCCGCGATCGTCGTGGCCGTCTTGCGATCAGACGGCCACGACGTCGCCTGGATACGCGACGTGGGGCCGAGTTGGCCGGACGATCAGGTCCTCGCCCTGGCGATCGCCGAGGCCCGCGTCCTCTTGACCTTCGACAAGGATTTCGGCGAACTCGCCTTTCTTCGCGGCCGGACGGCGACTCCCGGCGTCATCCTCCTGCGGCCCCGCCTTCAATCGCCCGACCACCTGGCCCGCTTCGCCCGGGCCGTCCTGGCCCAGGGACACTCATGGCACGGCCACTTCGCCGTCGCCGAGGAAGGCCGCCTGCGCCTCGTCCCCCTCCCGTCGTAACCGCCATCCCGGAGGACGAGGGCCTCACGCGTTGTCGACCTCCGGCAGCGGCTCCTCGCCGTCTTCCTTCAGGATCTCCTCGGCGTACTGGAATCCCTCGGCATCCTCCC
>MKTT01000079.1:0-12232 GCA_001898385.1 Planctomycetales bacterium 71-10 | reverse complement strand
ACCCTCACCCGGCCCTTCGGGCCACCCTCTCCCGGCGGGAGAGGGGACGTCGGCGTCGGGCCGGCCGTCGCCTATCTCGCCCAAAATCCAAGTCGAAAAGTTGTGGCCATATCTATGCCCCTCGTGGGAAAGGATGCCGTCTCAAGCTCGTCGATCGTCTCCCAGGCGAGCGACAGCCGCCGTAGGGTAGAGAATGTTCAACGTTCCAGCCAATCCTCAAGTCGCAGGCCGGGGATTCCGGCGAAATGGGCCGTATTGTGCGTGACGAGGGTCGCATCACGGGCGACGGCCGTCGCGGCGATCAATAGGTCCATGTTGTCGATCCCGACGCCCCGTCGCTTCAGGTCGACCCGCAATCGCCCATATTCATGGGCGCAGGCCCCATCGAACTCGACGACCTCGACCTCGGTTGACAGGAGATCGTCGATGGCCAGCCAGAGCGGATCGCCCATGGACCGGCCGAAAGCCCAGACGTAGAGTTCGGCGAGCGAAAGGCTCGACGCGTAGAGCCTCCCGGTGTGTTGCACGAAACGATGGGTCAAGCCCGAAGGTCGTTTCAGATGGGCCGACAGGATGTTCGTGTCCAGCAGGAAGCTCACCCGGGGATCTCTCGCGTCGACGGACGATGTCGATCCTGCTCGATCTCATCGAGCAGGCGGTCGTCCTCCTCGCTCCAGTGCTCGGCCATGGCTCCGGCCGCAGACCGGCGGCCGAGGGCCGGCGCTTCGACCTCGGATCGGACGACGACCTGGACCGCGCGACCGTCCGCGATGCCCGCATCCTCGTCCAACTCGATCGTCCGGCCTCGAATGACGCCTCGCAAGACTTTGACCATGGCCTCCTCCTTCCCTCTCGACATTCTAGGGGCGATCTCCGCGTCGAGTCGAGGCGCGAGGCCCCCCGCTCACGCATCGTCCCCCTCCGGCAGCGGCTCGCCGCCGTCTTCCTTCAGGATCTCCTCGGCGTACTGGGAGCCCTCGATCATCATCTCGGCCTCCTGGCTGTGGACGTGGCCGAGGGGGCCGGGGAAGAAGCTGTAGAGGACGGGCATCAGGTAGCGGGTGAGGAAGAGGGTGACGAGCATGCCGCCGACCACGACGATCGCCAACGGCTTCTGCGCCTGCGAGCCGATGGACTGGGCCATGGCCGCGGGGAGCAGGCCGAGGGCCGCGGTGAGCGACGTCATGACGACGGGGCGCACGCGCAGCTCGGCGCCGTGCATGATCGCCGGCCGCACCGGCATGCCCGCGGCGCGCATCTGGTTGAAGTAGGAGACCAGCAGGACGCCGTCCTGCACGGCGACTCCGAAGATCGAGATGAAGCCCACCGCCGCCGAGATCGAGAACGGCGTGCCGGTGCCCATGAGCGCCCAGATGCCCCCCATCGTCGCCGCGACGACGTTCGCCATCACCAAGAGGGCGTCCTTCACCGAGTTGAACGCCATGTACAGCAGGACCATGATGAGCCCGATCGCCAGCGGGACGATCCACATCAGGCGCGCGTTGGCCTGCTGCATCTGGGCGAACTCGCCCGACCAGACGATCGAGTAGCCCCGCGGCAGCTTCGCGCCGGCCTGGGGGTCGTCGACCTTCTGCTGCGCCTCCTTGATGGCCGAGGCCAGGTCGCGGCCCCGGACGCCGAACTTGATGGGGATGTAGCGGCGGTTGTTCTCGCGGTAGATGTACGACGCCCCCGGCTTGTGGGCGTGGATCGTCGCCAGTTGGGCCAGCGGGACGCGATAGCCGGCCGAGTCGCCCCGGCCGGGGACGTCGATCATGACGCGGCTGATGACCTCGGGGTCGTCGCGCAGGTTCGGCGGCAGCCGCAGGACGATGTCGTACAGCTTCTCCCCCTCCACCATCTGCGAGAACGCCCGGCCGCCGATCGCCACCTGCACGGCCTTCTCCACCTCCGAGATGTTGATGCCGTGCCGCGCGCAGGCGGCGCGGTCGATCTGGATCTCCAGGTTGGGCTGCCCGACGATGTGGAAGAGGCCGACGTCCTCGATCCCGGGGACGTCGCGCAGGACGTTGACGACGCGCTGGCCGGCCTCCTCCAGCGCCTCGATGTCGTTGCCGAAGAGCTTGACCGAGTTGGAGCCCTTCACGCCCGAGAGGGCCTCCTCGACGTTGTCGCGGATGAGCTGCGAGAAGTTGAAGTTCACGCCGGGGAACGCCTTGAACCGCTCGGCCATCTCCTCCTGGAGCTTCTCGCGGGTCATCCCCGGCCGCCACTGCTCCATCGGCCGCAGCGGGACGTTGAACTCGACGTTGAAGTACGAGGTGACGTCGGTGCCGTCGTCGGGCCGGCCGACGTGCGACATCACGCCGCGCACCTCGGGCGTCTTGGCGATCGCCTCGCGCAGCTTCGGCGCCATCTGCGCGGCCGTCTCCAGCGAGACGGTGCGCGGCAGGATCGCCCGGATCCACAGGTTCCCCTCCTCCAGTTGCGGCATGAACTCGCCGCCGAGGGTCGGGATCATCATCGCCGTGGCGACCAGCAGCCCGCCCATGACGGCCATCGTCAGGTAGCGATGGCTGAGCACCCGGTCGAGGTTGTGCAGGTAGCGCTTCTTCATGATCCGGTCGACGAACGTGTCGTGCGCGTGGGCCTTGTTCGTGAAGAAGAACGAGCAGAGGACCGGGGCCAGCGTGAGGGCCAGCAGCAGCGCCCCCAGGATGGCGAAGGCGTAGGTGTTGGCCATCGGCCCGAACAGGGCCCCTTCCGGGCCGGACATGGAGAACAGCGGGATGAACGCGCAGATGATGATCGTCGTCGAGTAGAACAGCGCGTGCTCGATCTCGTTGGACGCCTCGATGATCCGGTCGATGAGCGGCCGGGATCGGTCGGCGTGCTCGGACGTCAGGTGGCGGTGGATGTTCTCCACGATGATCACCGAGCTGTCCACGATGATCCCGAAGTCCACCGCGCCGATCGACAGCAGGTTGGCCGACTCGTGGCGGAAGTAGAGCACCGTGATCGAGAACAGCAGCGCCAGCGGGATCATGATCGCCACGATCGCCGCGCTGGCGAAGTCGCCCAGGAAGACGAACAGGACGGCGACCACCAGCGCCATGCCGACGACCAGGTTGTGCAGGACGTTGTGGGTCGTGACGTGGACCAGGTCGGTGCGCTGGTTGAAGATCGTGATCTTCATCCCCTCGGGGAGGAGCTTCTCCTGCTCGATCTCCTCGAACTTCTTGCGGACGGCCTCGGCCGTGGGCAGGGCCTGCTCGCCCTTGCGCATCAGGACGATCCCCTCGACGACGTCGTCGCGGTCGCCCCGCCCGACGACCCCCAGCCGGGGCCGCGAGCCGACCACCGTGGTCGCCACCTGCCGGAGATAGACCGGCTCGCCGTTGCGCGAGGTGACGACGACCCGGTTGAGGTCCTCCAGCTTCTCGATCTCGATCTCGAACGCCCGCTGCGCGTTCTCCGGGTCGAGCGGGTCGACCCCCTTGCCCAGCAGCCCCACCGCGCGGACGTTGTGCGCCTGGCTCCCCATCATCAGGACGTCGCCGCCGACGTTGGCGTTCGAGCCGTTGATCGCGTCCTCGACCTGCTGCATCGACACCTGGTACTGCCGCATCAGCCGGGGGTCGACGAGGATCTGGTACTGCTTCACCGTCCCGCCGAAGCCCGTCACGTCGATCACGCCCGGCACGGTCTTCAGCGCCCGCTCCAGGACCCAATCCTGCACCGCCTTGAGCTGGTTGAGCGTGTAGGGGTCCCCCTCCAGGACGTAGCGGACGATCTCGCCGGTCGGGCTCCAGGGGGAGAGCGACGGCGTCACCCCCTCGGGCAGGTCGTCGACGAACGAGATCCGGTTGATGACCTCCTGCCGCGCCGCCCAGTAGTCGGTGCCGTACTCGAAGATGCACTTGATGTCGTTGAGCCCGGCCAGCGACGTGCTCCGCAGGTACTTCAGCCCCTTCATGCCGTTGAGGGCCGTCTCCAGCGGGATTCCCACCAGCCTCTCCATCTCCTCCGGGCTGGCACCGGGGTTCTGCGTGATCACCTCCACCAGCGGCGGCGTCGGGTCGGGATACGCCTCGACGTCCAGGTGCAGCGCCGAGTAGATCCCCGCCGCGACCAGCGCCGCGACCCCCAGCAGGACGATGAGCCGGTTGTGCAAGCTCCACGAGATGATCGCGCGTACCATCGAACCGCCTTCCGTCCGACCTCGAACCCCGGGCGGCCCGACGCCCGCCCACGCCCCATCGTCCCGCCCCCTCGCCGGCGACGCCGACCGCACCGCCTTCAGCGGATTTCATCGCCGGGCGCATGGCCGCGGGTTCATTGAACGATTTTAATCTTCCGCCCGACCGTCGTCGAGGCATGCGGAGGCTGTCGGCGGGGGCCGACGTCCCCTGGACGTACGTCGCGCCGCGTCCTAGGGTTCATGGACGAATCGTCGTATCGGAGGAAGCGCCCATGGGATCACCGGAACTGGACCTGACCCGCCGCTCGCTGATGATCGCCGCGGCGTCGGCGGCCTTCGCCCCGGTGTCGTGGGGCCGGACGGCGGGGGAGAGGACGTTCACGGCGGCCTCGGGCTACGGCGTGGAGTTCCACCACCCGGCGGACGAGTTGATCGGCGACCTGCTGGCGACCGAGCGGGGGGATCCGAGGATGCAGGCGTCGATCCCGCATCGCGAGTGGTTCTCGGAGAGGGTCCGCCGCGAGTACGGGGCCTGGGGCCCGGGCCCGCGGCATTACCCGATCGCCGCGGCGGCCGAGGGAAAGTCGGCGGCCTGGCGTCGCGAGCGGGCGATCGCCGTCGCGCTGCGGTTCGTGGGGTATGGGTATCAGCATCACCACATCCCCGACTGGGACCCGTCGGCGGAGTGGCCGTGGAAGGAGACGTGCGCGGGGAGGAACGGCAAGGGGGTCGATTGCAGCAACTTCACCGGCTTCGTCTACAACCAGGGCTTCGGCATCCGCCCGAACACGGCGATCGGCCGCCAGGCCGAACGGCTGGAGGTCGAGGTCGGTCCCGAGGGCCGGCCCCATCGACTGACGAGAGTCGAGTTGCCGGAGGACCATGAAGGGAAGGTCCGCGCCCTGCGGTCGGGGGACCTGCTGTTCATCCGGGGGAAGCCCGGGGGGGAGGTCACGCACGTCGTCCTGTGGGTGGGGCCGATCGGGCGGTCGGCGACGGGCCTGCCGCTGATCCTGGACAGCCACGGCGGGGACGTGAAGGACGACGAGGGTCGGCCGATCCCCTGCGGCGTGCAGCTCCGGCCGTTCCGCGAGCGGTCCTGGTACGACCGCTGCGCCAGCCACGCCCATCGGGTCTTCGCAGGTTGAACGTCAGGCGTCGCGCGAGCGGCCGATGCAGACGATGGAGACGTCGTCGAGCGGGTGGCGGTCCTTGATGTGCTGGCCGAGCGTGCCGAGGATGGACTCGCCCACCTCGTCGGCACCGCCCCCGCATCGGGCGAGGGCGCGTTCGAGGCGCTCCCGGCCGAAGGCCCCGCCCGCCACGTCGATCGCGTCGACGAGGCCGTCGGAGTAGAGCACGACGACCTCGCCCGAGGCCAGGTCGAACCGCGAAGGGACGTAGGACGGGTCGCGTTCGACCCCCAGCGGCGATCCCGCGCCGGGGCACTCCAGGGCCTCGACCCGGCCGTCGACGCGCCGGATCAGCGGCGAGGGGTGGCCGGCGGAGGCGATCGTCAGGCGGTGGGCGACCGGGTCGACCTCGGCGAGGAGCATGGTGACGAAGCGGTTCGTGACGCCCGAGTCGTAGCAGCTCCGGTTGACGTAGGCCAGCACCTCTTCGGGGGGGAACCCCGCGCGGGCGAGGAGGCGGACCTCCGGGCAGACGCCGGCCATGATGATGGCCGAGGGCATGCCGTGGCCGGAGACGTCGCCCAGGCTCACGCACCAGCGCGAGGGGGCGTCGGCCGGGGCGTCGGGATCCTCGACCCGGATGTAGTCGTAGAGGTCGCCGCCCACGTCCTCGGCCGTCCGGTAGAACTCCCAGAAGGAGTAGCCGGGGACCTCGGGCCGCGAGCGCGGCAGCAAGGCCCGCTGGATCTCGGCCGCGGCGGCCCACGACGCCCGCTCGCGCTGCAGGCGGTCGTTCTCGACGGCCGCGGCGATCGGCGCGGCGAGGGCGGCCAGCAAGTCCAGGTCCTCCTCCTTGAACCGGGCCTTGGGCGACGACCCGTCGAGCTGGACCATGCCGATCGGCCGGCCCTCCCGTCCGATCAAGGGCGCGCAGACGGCCGTCCGGATGCTGCCGGCGAGGCTCTCGCGGTCCTTGAACCGCTCGTCGAAGAAGACGTCCTTGATGAGCAGGGCCCGGCCGTTGCGGAGGACCTCCTCGACGATCGTGCGGCTGAGGACGGGGGGCGGGCCGGCCGGGCCGCCGGCCCTGCGGGACGCCCGGAGCGGCAGCGAGCCATCGGCCTCCTGCGTCGCGACGAACCCGCGCTCGGCGCGGGGGAGGATGGCCATCAGCCCGTCGAGCGCCCGGTCCAGCCGCTCGTCGAGCCCCGTCGCGCCCCCCAGCGCCTGGACGACGTCGAGCACGCCCCGGAGCGCCTCGGCCGGGTCGGCGGCCCGCTGGACCAGGCTGGTGGAGCTGAGGTCGTCCAGCGTCCCCAGCACGGTCGACTTCGCCACCTCGCCCGGCCCGCCGACGCGGGCGGCCGGCTCGTGGAAGACGAACTCGTAGTCGACGATCCGGATCCGCGAGCCCTCGCGCACCGGCGTCGGCTCGAACGGCTGGAGCCGGACGCCGTCGACGTGCGTGGAGTTCTTGCTCATCAGGTCGACGACCCGATACGTCCCGTCGAACCTGCGCTCCACCCGGGCGTGGTAGAGCGAGACCTTCGGGTGGTCGAGCGTCACGCCGACCTGCGGGTGCCGGCCGATGTGCAGGTCGGTCCCCCGAAGCTCGATCACCCGCTCCGTCCGCCCCCCGCGCACCATCTCCAGGGTCGCCCCGACCCCGTCCCCGAACGTCATGGTCCCGGCCCCCGCGCCCCCGGATCGCCCCTCGCCGAGTTCTACGCACGTCGCGGGCCCATTTTACCCGCCACGCCCGCGAACGTCCCGACGAGCTTCCTCCCCGCGGAGGGCCGGTCGGATCATTTCGAAGACTCGCCCTCTCCCAGGAGGTACGTCTTCAGGAACTGGACCTCCACGGCCTGCTGGTAGTCCTGGTTGGGCTTCTTCGCGAAGCCGTGGCCCTCGTTCAGCCCCACGACGTACCAGACCGGGACGCCGTTCTTCTTCACAGCCGCGACGAGCTGCTCGGACTCGGACAGCGGCACGCGCGGGTCGTTGGCGCCCTGGACGACCAGGATCGGCGTCTTGATGTTCCCGGCGTGGTTCAGCGGCGAGACCCGCTCCAGAAACTCGCGCATCTTCGGGTCGCGCTCGTCGCCGTACTCGGCCCGCCGCAGGTCGCGGCGATAGCCCTGGGTATTCTCCAGGAACGTGACGAAGTTGGATATGCCGACGACGTCGATCCCGCACCGGATCCGGTCGTTGTACGTGGTCTGGACGGCCAGTGACATGAACCCGCCGTACGACCCCCCCGACACCGCCACCCGCCCCTTGTCCAGGTCCGGCCGGGTCGCGATCCAGTCGAGGAGCGCCCCGATGTCCTTGACCGAATCCTCGCGCCTGAAGCCGTCGTCCATCTTGAGGTACGACTTGCCGTATCCGTCCGAGCCGCGCACGTTGGGGGCGATCACGACGATCCCCAGCTCGTTCACCAGGTAGTTCAGCCGTCCCAGGAACCCGGGCCGGAACTGGGATTCGGGCCCGCCGTGGATCGAGATCAGCACCGGCCTCGGCCCGGCCGCGCCGGCGGGGCGGTACACGAAGGCCGGGATCGACGTGCCGTCGAACGAGGGGAACCGGACCAGCTCCGGCTCCACGAACGTCGAGGCGTCCAGGCCGCCGGTCTCGCTCTCGGTCCAGCGATACGTCCGCGGCGACGACCGGTCGGGCATGGCGAGGTCCGAGGAACGCCAGGGGGTCAGGTCGACCGAGAAGACGTCGGAGGACGTCCGGGCCGAGTCCAGCGAGAGACCGAACTCGCCCGATCCGCGGCGGAATTCCAGGCCGGTGACGCGCCCCTTCGGATGCTCGATCGCCGTCCCAAACTCGCCGTCGCGGCCGTCGAACCGTCGGAGGACGCTCAGCCCCTCCTCATTGGTCGCGGCGACCAGGAGACCTATGTCGTCCGAGAGGGCGAACTCCTCCACGTCCCACGGGACGATATCGGTGAGGATGGTCTCGCCCCCGGTCGCCAGGTCGAAGCGGGCGAGGCGGCGGAACTCGGAGCCGCGGTCGGTCGCGTAGAAGACCGCCTTGCCGTCTTTGGAGAACTTCGGGCTTGCGACGGCCACCTTGGGCTCGCCCTCGGCGGGCTTCGGCGTGATGGTGCGGACCGCGCCGGTCGCCGCGTCGACGAGGTGGACGTAGGATTCGGTGATGGAGATATATTCTTCCACCGCCAGCGTCTTGCCGTCGGGCGACCAGTCGGAGACGGTCCACTGGCCGGAGACTTCCTTGAGGATGCGGCGGAACGCCGGGTCGGCCGGCGCGGCGACGTGCAGGTCCATGTCCTTGCCGTTGCGGGCGTTGCTGCTCCAGGCCAGCAGGTCGCCGGCGGGCGACCACTTCGCGGATTCGTGCCGGCTCTTGCCGTCGGACAGGCGGACGGGCTCGCCGCCGGCGCGGTCCTGGAGGAAGAGCTGGTAGTTCTCCGCCCCGCCCTCGTCCATGACGAACAGGTACTGGCCGCGATGCGGCCGGGGCGAAACTCCCAGCACGCGCTCGGGCAGGAACGTGAGCTGCCGACGGTCGCCGCCGGGCGAGGCGACGCGGTGGACCTGCGCCGTGTCGGCGAACCGGGTCGTGATGTAGACGGCCCGCTGGCCCTCCTCGTCGTCCCAGCCCTGGAAGGCGGCCGACCGGATGTTCTGGTAGCGGTTCAGCGCCGCGGCGATCGACCTCGGGATCGGCGGGACCCCCTCGGCCCGGATCGTGTCGGGGACGGGGACCGTCGGCTCCTGGGCCGGCGCGAGGCCGGCGACGGCGAGCAGGGCGAGGAACGGCGCGACGCGCGGCATGGGTGGGGCGCTCCGATGGGACGGCGAGGATTCCCGGGCCGATCAGGGAGCGTAAACGAATTCGTTGACGTTATAAAGCGCCCGGCAGAACGTCGGCCCGCCGCGGGCCCGGATCAGGGCCGCGCCGGCGGACCGCTCGGCCGTCGTCGGCGTCCGGGCGAGGGCCAGGGCGAAGGCCCGCTCCACCTGCCGCTCCGGGTCGGGCCCGGCCTCGGCGGCGATCCGGCGGGCGAACGCCTCGGACTGCTGGACGACGAACCGGCTGTTGAGCAGGTCGAGCGCCTGCAGGGCCGTGGTCGAGGTGTTCCGCCGCGGGGCGACGAGGGCGGCGTCGGGGCAGTCGAACGAGCCGAACGTCGGGTCCTGCTGGCTCCGGGGCTTGAACTGGTAGACCATCCGGCGGAAGGCGTCGGGCCCAAGCTCCGCGCGGGGCTTGTAGATGGCGACGTAGTTGGAGTTCTTCTCCCAGATGTTGTAGCCGGGGCCGCCCATGCGGTCGTCGAGCAGGCCGCTGGAGGCGAGGATGGCGTCGCGGACGGCCTCGGCCTCCAGGCGGCGGGGGGTCATGCGCCAGACCAGGCGATTCTGGGCGTCGACCTCGCGGGCCCTGGGGTCGATCCGCGACGACTGCCGATACGCCGCGGACAGGACGATCAGCCGGTGGATCGGCTTGAGTCGCCAACCCTCGGCGATGTACCGCGAGGCCAGCCAGTCGAGCAGTTCCGGGTGCGACGGCGCGGCGCCGTTGAAGCCGAAGTCGCTGGGCGTGGCGACGATCCCCCGGCCGAAGTGGTAGTGCCACAACCGGTTCACCATCACCCGCGCCGGCAGCGGGTTGGACGGGTCGCCGATCCATCGGGCCAGGGCCAGCCGACGCTCCGACTCCGGCGCGCCGGGCGAGGCCTGCCACGACCAGCCCGGCTTGATCGCCGCGATCCCCGACGGCGCGACCTCGGCCGCCGGCTGCATCGGGTCGCCGCGGCGGAGGACGTGGGTCGGGCCCGGCTGGCTGAACGTGCCGGCGTACACGGCGATCTTGTCGCCCAGGTTCGCCAGCTCCGCGGCCAGCTCGGCCCGGCGGGCGCGGAGGGGGGCGGCCTCGGGATTCGCGGGCGGGGCCTCGGCCGCCCCCGGCTTGTAGCCGGCCCGGTCGAGCGAGGTGGCGACCACGCGCCAGGCGTCGGGCGACTCGGCGGCCTCGATGACGTAGTGGACCGGGAGGCGGTCCTTGTAGGCCCCCTCGCGGTCGCGGCCCCAGACGACCCGGTCGACCTCCACGGCCTCGGGCCACGTCACGGTCGCCACGCCCCGGCCGGTCGATTGGGAGATCCAGCTATGGCCGTTGCCGTGGAGGCCGTCGTTCAGGTGGGCGACCTTGTGGATCGCCGCGCCGGGGAACTCCGACGACGCCGACGCGGTCCCGCCGGCCGAGGCCAGCGCCACGTTCCGGGGCGCATCGCCGGCCGAGTAGACTTCGATCTCGTCGATGCAGGGCTCGTTGGGATCCGCCGTCGCCAGGATCGTCATGCGGACCATCCGGGCCCTCACCGGCGCGAACCGCTCGACGTTGCGGCGGGGGTCGACCATCGGCCGGGCCGGGGCGTCGGCGTCGGGCCGGGCGAGGGGCTCGGTGCGGTCCAGGTCCAGGTCGATCCGGGCAATCTCCGATCGGACGGCCGCCGCCCGCGCCCTACGCTGGGCCACGTCCTCGGCCTCGACCTCGCGCGAGCCGTGGTTCACGCCCGCGAAGACGGCTTGCAGGCCGTAGTAGTCCTTCTGAAGGATCGGGTCGAACTTGTGGTCGTGGCACCGGGCGCAGTTGACGGTCAGGCCGAGGAACGCGGTCCCGGTCGCCGTGATGACGTCGTCCAGGTCGTCCACGCGCTGCTGCTTCATCCCCTCGGGGGCGAGGTTGGAGACGATGTCGTGCGTGCCGCCGACGAGGAAGCCGGTGGCGGCCTGGACCAGCCAGTCGTCGTCCTCGCCGGGCGGGAGGGCGTCGGCGGCCAACTGTTCGGCCACGAACCGGGGGAACGGGGTGTCGCGATTGAACGATCGGACGACGTAATCCCGATACGGCCAGGCGTTGGACCGGGGCATGTTCGTCTCATACCCTTCGCTCTCGCCGAACCGGACCACGTCCAGCCAGTGCCGCCCCCAGCGCTCGCCGTAGTGCGGGCTGGCGAGGAGACGGTCGACGAGCTTCTCGTAGGCCCGAGGATCCGCGTCGGCGACGAACGCGGCCACGTCCTCCGGCGACGGCGGCAGGCCGACGAGGTCGAACGAGACGCGGCGGATCAGCGCGGCGCGGTCGGCCTCGGGCGACGGCGCGAGCCCGGCCTCGCGGAGCCTGGCCAGGATGAAGGCGTCGACCGGCGTGCGGGCCCGGTCGGCGTCGGCGGCGTCGAGCTTCGGCGGGGCCGCGGCGACGATCGGCCGGAGCGACCACCAGTCGGCCCCGGCTTTGGGCGGGCTCAGGGGCTCGGCCACGTAGCTCGCGCCGGCCTCGACCCAGGCGCGGAGGGCGTCGACCTCCTCCGGCTTCAGCGGGGTCTTCGGCGGCATCTCGCCGGCGACGACCTTCTCGATGATGAGGCTTTCGTCCGGCTTCCCGGGCTCGAACGCCCCGCCCGAGTCGCCCCCTTCCAGGGCCAGCGCCCGGGTGGAAAGGTCGAGCCCCCCCTTCTTCGACTCCGCCACGTGGCAGCGGACGCAGGCCGACGCCACCACGGCCTCCCCCTTCGAAGGCTTCGGCGGCTCGGCCGCCGTCGCCGTGGTCGCCCCGATCAGCCACGCCGCCGTCATCATCCTGCGCATCGCGACGATCCTCGACGGTCCGGAAGGGTGGTTCAACCGTTCTCCAACAGGATAACGCGGCGAGCCGCCTGAAGGTACGGGGGTCGCCGCGAGCCCAGAAGACGATGGCTTCATTCGCCCGCGGCGACGCGGAAACCAACGACACAACCACTTTCTCCACATCAGATTGCGACGAAATCCTTTGGCTTCGATCGTCGAAGTCGATTTGAATTATCCTGATCGTCACGGATTTTGGGGGGGCGACAAGAATCGTCTTCCCCCCTCGCGGGGGAAGACAGACCGCGAAGCGGTCAGATGAGGGGGACGCGAAGCGCGGA
>MKTT01000078.1:94619-106380 GCA_001898385.1 Planctomycetales bacterium 71-10 | reverse complement strand
GCCCGCCTCCGCGCCCTGGCGGGGCGGCTGGCGGAGCGGGGCGACCGACTGATCGCCTACGAGGTCGCCGACGGAGAACGCCTCTATCCGTGGGCGCGGGTCGAGGCCGACGAGCCGTTCGACCGCGTCGTCCTGTTCCCGGGGCGGGCCCTGGAGGACGTCCCCGCCGGCGCGTGCGCCGAGGCGATGTCCGAGGCCCTGGGGCGCGACCGCCCGGACGCCGTCGCGGCCGTGGGCTACGTCCGGCCGGAGTCGCTGGCGATCCTGAGGTGGGGCCGGCGGAATCGGGTCCCGACGATCCTGATGTCCGAGAGCCAGGCCGTCGACCGGCCGCGCTCGTGGTACAAGGAGATCGTCAAGGGCCGTCGCGTGCAGCGGTTCGACGCGGCGCTCTGCGGCGGGGCCTCGCATCGCGAGTACCTCGTCGAGTTGGGCCTCCCCGCCGGCCGGATCGCGCTGGGGTACAACGCCGTCGACCACGACTTCTACGCCGCCGCGGCCGACGCCTGGCGCGGGCGGCCCGGGTCGCGCGAGGGGATGCCGGACGGGCCGTTCTTCCTCTCGGTCTGCCGGTTCGCCCCGGAGAAGAACCTGATCCGGCTGGTCGAGGCGTTCGCCCGATACCGGGCGTCGGGCGGGACGTGGGACCTGGTCCTGTGCGGCGACGGGCCGCAGGCGATCGAGGTCGCCGGGGCGATCGCGCGGTCGGGCTGCGACGAGGCGATCCACCGGCCGGGCTTCCTCCAGGCCGACGGCCTCGCCCGCTGGTACGCCCACGCCGGGGCGTTCGTGCTGGCCAGCACGTCCGAGCCGTGGGGCCTGGTCGCCAACGAGGCCGCCGCCGCCGGCCTGCCGCTGCTCCTCTCCTCGCGGTGCGGCTGCGCCGGGACGCTCGTCCCCGAGCCCCAGGGGACGACCGGCGCGCGGTTCGACCCGCTCGACGCCCGCGACATGGCCGCCAAGCTCGGCTGGATCGCCTCGCGGACCGAGGCCGATCGCCTGGCCCTCGGCCGTCGCGCCCGCGAGGTCGCCGCCGAGTGGGGCCCGGACCGCTTCGCCCGCGGCGCGATCGAGGCGTGGGGGATGGCTGTCCGGCGACGACGTCGGGACGATGACGATCATCCTTCTCCCCTCGTGGGAGAAGGTGGCCGAAGGCCGGATGAGGGGGCGACCGCCATCGGCCCTCGCCGGTTCCTGCGGCTCGTCCGTTCCTTGAACCCGACGGCTTTCGATCGAGCCCCCCTCATCCGGCCCTCCGGGCCACCTTCTCCCACGAGGGGAGAAGGGACGTCGTCCCGGGCCATCGGGCGACTCTTCGAAGCAGCGACACGGAGGTGACATCGTGACGACCGCGACCGCGACCGCGACGACGACCGAGACCATGCCGCGCGCGGCCTCCGCGCGCTGGCTCCACCTGTGCAACGGCCTGGATCCCGTCCGCGACGGCGGCATGGTGCCGAGCATCCTGGGGATGACCGGGGCCCTGAAGCGCGCCGGGGGGGACGTCCGGATCGTGACACCCACCCCCTCGCGGCTGGACGACCTGGCCCCGCCCGAAGGGCTGGCGATCGACGGGCCCGACGCCGACCTCGACGCCGCCGTGCGCGCCGCCGAGGTCGTCCACATGCACGGCCTCTGGCAATACCACTCGCGCCGGGGCGCGGCGGTCGCCCGCGCGGCGAAGGTCCCCTACGTCATGGCCGCGCACGGCATGGCCGAGCCCTGGGCCCTCCGCCACAAGCGCTGGAAGAAGCGGCTCTACCTAGCCCTGATCGAGTCGAAGAACCTGCGGCGGGCGTCGTGCCTGCACGCCCTGTCGCGGCCGGAGATCGGCCACCTGCGCGACCTCGCGCCGTGGTCGCCCGTCTGCTTCGTCCCCAACGGGGTCGACCTCTCGGCGTTCGACGCCATGCCGCGCCGCGCCGCCCTGGAGGCCGAGCACCCCGAGTTGAAGGGGAAGTTCATCCTGCTGTTCTTCGGCCGGGTCCACGCCAAGAAGGGCCTGGACATCCTGGCCGAGGCGATGGGCCGCCTGGCCGCCGACTTTCCGCAGCTTCACCTGCTCATCGCCGGCAAGGACGACGGGGCGCTCGCGCCGTTCGCCGCGCGGATCAGCGACCTGGGGCTGACGCGGAGCGCGACCTACGTCGGCCACGTCTCGGGCGAGGAGGCCCGCAAGGTCTGGGCGGCGGCCGACGCCTTCACGCTCCCCAGCTACAGCGAGGGCTTCAGCATGGCCATCCTGGAGGCGCTGGCGAACCGCCTCCCGGCCGTCTTCACCACCGCCTGCCACTTCCCCGAGGCCGCCGCGGCCGACGCCGCCGTCGTCGTCGAGCCGCAGGCCGAGGCGCTGACCCTGGCCCTCCGCGAGCTGATGGAACGCTCGCCCGCGGAGCGCCGGGCGCTCGGAGCCAACGGCCGGCGGCTGGTGGAGGCCGACTACACCTGGGACCAGCAGGCCGCGCGGCTGGCGTCCGTCTACGCCTGGCTGTCCGGCGGCGGCGCCCCGCCCGAGTGCATCGTCCTTTGATCGATCCCGGCGTCCTTCCCCCCCGGCGGGGGAAGGTGGCCCGCAGGGCCGGATGAGGGGGACGACGAGCAGGACGGCCGTCGGATCTCGCGCCGGCCGTCCCGAACCGGTCTCTGAACTTCAACGGCCCCCGTGCTTCGCGTCCCCCTCATCTGACGCCTCCGGCGTCTGTCTTCCCCCGCGAGGGGGGAAGACCGTCATCATCGCAGGCCGCCCCGGGATCCGGAGCGGTCAGGACCGATCGAGGAGCCGACACCATGCCCGCCCTGGAAACCGCCCGAGCCGCCGCCCCGGCCGAGGCCCCCGCGAAGGTCGCCAAGGCCCCGGTGAGCGTCATCGTCCCGGTGAAGAACGAGGCCGAGAACCTCCGCCGCTGCCTGCCGGCGCTCGACTGGGCCGACGAAGTCTTCGTCGTCGACAGCCAGAGCACGGACGACACCTGCGACGTGGCCGTCGAGCACGGCGCCGCGGTCGTCCAGTTCGCGTTCAACGGCGTCTATCCGAAGAAGAAGAACTGGTCGCTCGACAGCCTGCCGTTCCGCAACGAATGGGTCCTGATCGTCGACGCCGACGAGGTGGTGGTCCCCGAGCTGGCCGAGGAGATCCGCGCGCGGATCGAGGCCGACGAGGCCGACGGCTACTACCTGAACAGCAAGTACTACTTCCTGGGCCGTCGCATCAAACATTGCGGATATTCCGAGTGCTGGAACCTCCGCCTGTTCAAGCACGCGCTCGGCCGCTACGAGCGCATGCCCGACCACAGCGGCGGCCGGTCGGGCGACAACGAGGCCCACGAGCACGTCGAGCTTCAGGGCCGCGTCGGCCGGCTGACGCACGAGCTGGACCACCACGCCTACCCGACCATCGCCGCCTGGGTGGAGAAGCACAACCGCTACGCCGTGTGGGAGGCCGCCCAGTACGAGCGGTTCCTCTCCGAGCCGATCCCGAAGACCATCGGCCGGGGGAAGCGGTTCAAGCGGATGCTCAAGAAAGTGTACCTGCGCCTGCCGATGCGTCCGGCCGTGCGGTTCCTCTACGCCTACGTCGCCCGCCTGGGATTCCTCGACGGCCGCCCCGGCCTGGTCTTCTGCACCCTCCTGTCGTTCTACGACTTCCTGGCCTGGGCGAACGTGTACGAGCGGCGGACGGCCGAGCGGGCCCGTTGACGCCGCGGCCGGTCACGGGCCCGCGACCGGCCGGATGATGACGCGGCGATAGGCGGCCAGCGGGGGGTCGCCGTCGTCCCGCACGGCGAGGATGACGTGGATCTCCTTGCCGGCGGATTCGTCGGGGACGGCCACGCGGGCCTCGGCCGTCGCCTCGCCTTCGATGCTCACGGCGCCGGGATAGGCGCCGGCCTCGGGATAGACGAACCACTCGTAGGCGAGGATGTCGCCGTCCGGGTCGGTCGAGCGCCCGGCGTCGAGGTCCACGGCCGAGCCGGGGCGCGCGGAGATCGTCATGATCTCCCGGCCCGCGTCGCCGTTCAGGACGGCGGCGGGCCGATGATTGGCCTCGCGGTACGGCTTCACGCACCAGTCCATCCGGGCGCGGAAGTCGTTCTGGATGTCGACGGCCCAGCGTCGGAGCGTATTGTCGCGATGGGCGGGGCCCCGCCAGGCGTCGCGCACGTTGGCCCAGAAGTCGTTGGGGTCGGGAGGCTGGATGTCCTCGCGGACGCCGAAGCGCCCGGCCCAGCTCCCCCAGGCCGGATGCTCGGGGTCGTTCATCCCCGTCGGGATCAGGTAGAGGAACATCAGGGTGTCCCCCTCCTTCTGCGGGATGTTGGTGTTGGTCGGGTAGAGGGCGCCGAGCGGGCCGTGACCGGCGAGCACGTCCCGGCGCAGGTCGAACCCGCCCGCGCGGGCCGTCAGCGGGCCGAAGCGGTGATACCAACGGCCGCCGTCCATGTCCGGCATGGAGGGATCGCCAGGGGGGCGCGATCCGCGTCGTGTGGTCGCCGAATCGGTCGTCCGAGCAGAGCCGGATCCGGTCTTTGAACCTCGCGTACCCCTCCGGCCCGCGCTCGGCCAGGATCCTGTCGAGCGCCCGCTTGAGGCTGCTGGGGGCGCTCCCGCGGTCCGTCCCCCAGTTCTGGAACCAGATGGGGCGAGGATCGTCGCGGTCCACGGCGGCGACGACGAGGTCCACTCCGGCGTCGTCGCCGTACCCGGCGACCGTCCGATCCCACAGGAGGCGTTTGGACGGATAGCCGGGGTGGTTCTCCTCCAGCCGGCCGTGGACCTCCCCGTAGGCGTCGAGGAGCCGCCGCACGATGCCGAGCCCGGTGCGCTCGGGGTTCGCGTTCTCGCCGGGGCGGGCGACGGGCCGGTTAGCGATGAGGCCCTCCACGTCCCACTCGTTCGCATAGAGGAGGAATCGCACCAGCGACTGTTCATCGTCCGGGTCCCCCCCCGCGTCGGTCTCGACGATCACGCGCAGGCGGGGCGAGGGCGGGAGGGCGTCGGGTCGCCCGCCCGGCCCCTGGGCGCGCGACTCCGCGAGCGACGAGAGGGCCGCCGAGACGACGAGCGCCGCCGTCGCCGCGTTCGAAATCCTCATATCGGGACGCTCCGCCGGTTTCGGGCCGGGCTTCCTGCGGGGGAGGGCCGCACCGGGCCAGCGTACCATGGCGCGGCCGCCCCACATCCGAGTCCGACGTCGCGCCCCCCATTTTCACACCGCCGCGGCCCTTGCCGAAGGGCCTCCGGAGGTGCTAACATCGGGAAATTTTCCGGGCCGCGCCGCCTCGTGATGAACCCGAGGCCGGGCGCGGCCCGACGCGCGTCTCGCGAGGGCCCCGGGGCTGCGGAGCGGCTCCCGGGGGAATTTGCGCGCGACGCGGGGCCGACCCGACCGAGCCCGTCCCACCCACCGGAACGACGCGAGAACGACCTGCCGTGCCCAAGCGAACCGACATCCAGAAGATCCTGATCCTCGGCGCCGGGCCGATCGTCATCGGCCAGGCGTGCGAGTTCGACTACTCGGGCACCCAGGCGTGCAAGGCGCTGCGGGAGGAGGGTTACGAGGTCGTCCTGGTCAACTCGAACCCGGCGACCATCATGACCGACCCCGAGATGGCCGACCGGACGTACATCGAGCCGGTCATCCCGGAGATCGTCGAGCGGATCATCGCCGTCGAGCGGCCCGACGCCGTCCTCCCCACGCTGGGCGGCCAGACCGGGCTGAACGTCGGCATGGCGCTGGCGGAGTCGGGCGTGCTGGCCAAGTACGGCTGCATCCTGATCGGCGCGTCGGCCGAGGCGATCCGCAAGGCCGAGGACCGCGACCTGTTCAAGAGGGCGATGGACGAGATCGGCCTGGAGAGCGCCCGCTCCGGCCTGGCCGAGAGCCTGGAGGACGCCCGCCGGATCCGCGACGAGATGGTCGGCCTGCCTTGCGTGCTCCGGCCCAGCTTCACGCTGGGGGGCTCCGGCGGCGGCATCGCGTACAACCGCGAAGAGTTCGACCGCATGGTCAACTACGCGCTGGAGATCAGCCCGACGCACTCCTGCCTGATCGAGGAGAGCCTGATCGGCTGGAAGGAGTTCGAGATGGAGGTCATGCGCGACTCGGCGGACAACGCCGTGATCGTCTGCTCCATCGAGAACCTCGACCCGATGGGGGTCCACACCGGCGACAGCGTGACCGTCGCCCCGGCGCAGACGCTGACCGACAAGGAATACCAGCGGATGCGCGACGCCTCGCTGGCGGTGCTCCGCAAGATCGGCGTGGACACCGGCGGGTCGAACGTGCAGTTCGCGATCAACCCGCGCGACGGCCGCATGGTCGTCATCGAGATGAACCCGCGCGTCAGCCGGTCGAGCGCCCTGGCGAGCAAGGCGACCGGCTTCCCGATCGCCAAGATCGCCGCCAAGCTCGCGGTGGGCTACCGGCTCGACGAGATCCGCAACGACATCACCCGCGAGACCCCCGCCTGCTTCGAGCCGACGATCGACTACGTCGTGACGAAGGTCCCGCGCTGGGCGTTCGAGAAGTTCCCGGAGGCCAACGCCGTCCTGACCACCCAGATGAAGTCGGTGGGCGAGGTCATGGCGATCGGCCGGACGTTCAAGGAGTCGCTCCAGAAGGCGCTCCGCGGGCTGGAGGTGGGCCGGTTCGGGATCGGCTGCGACAAGAAGGACCTGTGGGGGACGCCGGCCCAGCCGGGCGAGGACGACATCATCGCCAAGCTGGCCACGCCGAACATCGACCGGCTGTGGTACCTGCGGTACGCGCTGCTGTCCGGCATGAGTGTGGATCGGATTCATGAGCTGACGGGCGTCGACCCCTGGTTCCTGGCGAACATCCGGGATCTGTGCGAGATCGAGGGCCGCCTGCGCCGGGTGCGGACGCTGGAGGAGGCGCCGGACGAGCTGATCCTGGAGGCCAAGCGGGCCGGGTTCTCCGACCGCCAGCTCGCCCACCTGTGGGACGCCAGCGAGAACGAGGTCCGGCGCGACCGCAAGCGGCGGGGGATCGACTCGGTCTTCAAGCTGGTCGACACCTGCGCCGCCGAGTTCGAGGCGGTCACGCCGTACTACTACTCGACCTACGAGAGCGAGGACGAGGCCCGCGTGGGCGACCGGCCGCGGGTGATGATCCTGGGGGGCGGGCCGAACCGGATCGGGCAGGGGATCGAGTTCGACTACTGCTGCTGCCAGGCGGCGTTCGCGCTGAAGGCCGACGGCTACGAGGTCGTCATGGTCAACTCGAACCCGGAGACCGTCAGCACCGACTACGACACCTCCGACCGCCTGTTCTTCGAGCCGCTGACCGTCGAGGACGTGCTCGACATCTGCGAGCGCGTGCAGCCCTCGGGCGTGATCGTCCAGTTCGGCGGCCAGACGCCGCTGAACCTGGCGAAGGCCCTGGAAGCCGCGGGCGTGCCGATCATCGGGACGAGCCCGGATAACATCGACGTCGCCGAGGACCGCGAGCGGTTCCGCCTGGTGATCGAGCGGCTGGGCCTGAAGCAGCCGCCCAACGCCTCGGCCACGCGGTTCGACGAGGCGCGGCGGATCGCCGACCGGATCGGCTACCCGGTGGTCGTCCGGCCCAGCTTCGTCCTGGGCGGCCGGGCGATGGAGATCGTCTACGACGAGGCCAGCCTGGACCGCTACATGGCCGAGGCCGTGGAGGCCAGCCCGGACCGGCCGATCCTCATCGACAAGTTCCTGGAGGATGCCGTCGAGGTCGACGTCGACGCCGTATCCGACGGCGAGCGGACCGTCGTCGGCGGCGTGATGCAGCACATCGAGGAGGCCGGGATCCACTCGGGCGACTCGGCGTGCGCCATCCCACCGTACTCGCTCCCCGCGGAGATCATCGACCGCCTGAAGGCCCAGACCTACGCCCTGGCCGAGGCCCTGGGCGTGCGCGGGCTGATGAACATCCAGTTCGCCGTGAAGGACGGCGAGGTCTACGTCCTGGAGGTCAACCCGCGGGCCTCGCGCACCGTGCCGTTCGTCTCCAAGGCGACCGGCCTGAACCTGGCGCAGGTCGCCGCGCGGGTGATGACGGGGAAGACCCTGGCCGAGCTGGGCGTGACCGAGGAACCGTCGCCGTCGTACACGTCGGTCAAGGAGGCCGTCTTCCCGTTCGCCAAGTTCCCGGGCGTGGACATTGTGCTGGGCCCGGAGATGCGGTCGACGGGCGAGGTGATGGGGATCGCCGTCGACTTCCCCACGGCCTTCGCCAAGAGCCAGCTCGGCGCGAGTTCCCGGCTGCCGTCCGAGGGGAACGTCTTCGTGAGCGTGGCCCAGCGCGACCGCAAGGGGATCATCCCGATCGCCCGCAAGCTGGCCGACCTGGGCTTCAAGCTCATGAGCACCTCCGGCACCGGCGCGGCGCTGGCGGCGGAGGGGATCGAGGTGGAGGTGGTCCGCAAGATCCAGGAGGGCCGGCCGAACCTGCTGGACCACCTGGCGAACGGGTCCATCGCCCTGATCGTCAACACCCCCAGCGGCAAGGGCGCCCGCACCGACGAGGGTCGCATCCGCGCCAGCGCCGTGAGCCACGGCGTCCCGTGCATCACCACCCTCGCCGGCGCCCGCGCCGCCGTGGCCGCGATGGAGCGGCTGCGGGAAGGCCCGATCGAGGTCTACGCGCTCCAGGACCTGCTGAAGAAGGGCTGACCGCTTGAGCGACCCCATCGCCGCCGATGGACCCGACGACGACGTCACCCGCCGGATGCTCGCCCGGATCGGCCGGCGGTGGGGGCCCCTGATGACGTTCTCCGCCGCGTTCACGCTGCTGGAGGCGGCCGTCCTGGCCCCGGCGGCGGCGGGGGTGCTGCGGCTGGCGCTGGGGTCGTGGGGGCGGTGCTCGGTCGGCAACTTCGAGATCGCCGCGTTCTTCCTCTCGCCCCCGGGGATCGCCGGCCTGGCGCTGCTGGCGGCGCTGCAGCTCACCACGCTCCACCTGCGGCTGGCCGGCGTGATGGGCGTCCTCGCCGGCGAAGGGCCCGGCGTCTGGCACGCCTTCGACGCCGTCAAGCGGCTCCCCACGCTGCTGAAGCTCGACGTCCTCCAGGCCGTCCGCTACCTGATCCGCGCCGCGCCCTACCTGGCCCTGGGGGGGTTCGCCTATGCGAAGCTCTGGGGGCCGCACGACCTGAACCGGCTGGTGGTGGAGCGCCCGCCCGAGTTCTGGCGGGGCGTCGCGGCCGTCGGGACGCTGGCGGTCCTTTATGCGATCGACGCCGGCCGGATGTACCTGAGGTGGCTGTTCGCGGTCCCGGCCGTGCTGTTCGAAGGGGTCGGCAACCCGTTCGCGGCCCTGCGCTCCAGCGAGGGCCGGACGAGGGGCCGGCTGCTCCGGCTGGCGGCGGTGGTGGCCGGCTCGGGCGCGGCGTTCCTCGGCGCGTGGTTCGCGCTGACCTGGGGCCTGGCGACGATCAACGGCTACGTCCTGGACCACGTCGGCCACCGCCCCCGCGTGGCCGTGGCGGCGACGGCCTTCCTGCTGGCGTTCGACGCCTTCGCGCTGGCGGCCTTCGGCGCGGCGACGTCGGCGGCCTTCGCGGCGCTGGTGCTGGGGGCGTACAGGCGGGCGGGGGGGACGATCCGCGAGGACGCCGTGTCGGAGCCGAAGGCCCGCGGGTGGACCACGGCGGCCGTGCTCATCTCCGGCGGGTCCATGGCGCTGGCGGCCCTGGCCGTCCGCGGCCTGATCTCCGACGCCCCCATCGCCCAGCACGTCGAGGTCACGGCCCACCGCGCCGGGGCGCTGGAGGGCCCGGAGAACACCCTGGCCGCGCTGCGGATCGCCGCCGAGCACGGGGCCGACTGGGCCGAGATCGACGTCCAGCTCACGGCCGACGGCCGGCTCGTCATCGTCCACGACGACGACCTCCTGCGCGTGGGCCGCTCGCCGCTGAAGGTCGCGACGTCGACCCTGGAGCAGCTCCGCGCGGTCGACCTGGGGACGCCGTTCGGCCCGAAGTTCGCCGGCGAGAAGATCGCCACGCTGGAGGAGTTCCTGGACCTCGCCGGGGCGCTGCCGATCCGCCTCAACATCGAGCTGAAGGCGAAGGACGACGCCGGGGCCGTGGCGCTGGCGGGCCGGACCGTCGCGGCGATCCGGGCGGCCGGGGCGACCGGCCGGGCCCGGGTCTGCGGCCAGTCGTTCCAGGGCCTGGCCGAGGTCCGTCGCCTGGCCCCGGGGCTGGAGATCGGCTTCATCTCCGGCGCGGTGATCGGCGACCCGACGCGGCTGGACGTCGACTTCCTGATGATGGAGTCCCGCCTGGCCACCCGCGCGTTCGCCGACCGCGCCCGGTCGCGCGGGAAGGCGGTCCACGCCTGGACCGTCAACGACGTCGAGCGCGTCGGCCCGCTGGTGGACGACGGCGTGGTCGACGTCATCACCGACGACGTGCCCGGCGTCCGCGCCCGGCTCGACGAGATCGCCCGGCTGGATCCCGTCGACCGCCTGCTCCTCCGGATCCGCCACGGGCTGGCCCGGGACTGACCGGCCGGCCCGCCGTCGATCGCATCGAAGCTCCGACACGTCCTCGCATGCACGGCCCATCGCGCGTGCCCGCGCCGGGGCCCCCGGCCGCGGGCCCATCTTCGATGATGGCACGGTTGACGCCGTTCGAAATGTTCGAGCCGGGCGGTTGACTCCCGGCCGGTCGATCCGATAGCCTACCGGACATCACATAAACGAATACAACTGCATACATGCAATTAGGCGCGAACTTTTATAGTTCCGCGCACGCGTCCGCATGCGCGCGTCCTCGGGCGCGCCGCGCGCCGTGCCGGTTACGGAGGTCGTCCGCATGCAAGCCGCCCACGCCGTCGAGGTCCGACCCGCCCGGGAGACGAGGGCCCCGCGCGCGCCGGGCAGGGACGCCAGGATCGAGAGCCTGCGGGGCCTGGCGCTGGTCCTGATGGTGGCGGGCCACGTGATCGGGAGCTCGCCCGACACGGGGATGAGGGTGGGCGACTCCTCGGGCTACCGGCACTTCTACTTCTCGATGTCGTACCTGCGGATGCCGCTGTTCACGGCGATCTCGGGGTTCGTGTACGCGATGGCACCGGCGTCGGCGGACGCGGTGGGCCGGTTCTTCGTCGGCAAGGCGCGGCGGCTCCTCCTGCCGTTCGCGACGGTGATGACGGCCCAGTTCCTGATGCGGATGGCGACGCCGGGCGTGAACGTGCGGCCCTCGCTGGCCGACCTGCCCGGGGCGTACCTCTACGGCTTCGACCAGTTCTGGTTCCTCCAGGCGGCGTTCGGCATCTTCGTCGTGGTCGGGATCCTCGACTGCCTGGGGGGGCTCCGGACGTTCCCGCGGTGGGCGGCGGCGACGGCGGTCGCGCTGGTCGGGAACGGGCTGTCCGACCTCGCGCCGGCCCTCTTCTCGATGCACGGCGCCGCGCGGCTGCTGCCGTTCTTCCTGATGGGCTGCGGCGTCCGACGGTTCCCCGATCAGCTCTTCCACCCGGCGCCCCTGGCCGCGGCGTCGGTCGCCCTCGCGGTCGGGATCGCCGCCCAGCAGGCGGCCTGGTTCTCGTGGATCCCGATCGAGGCGATGCAGGCCTGGATGGTCCCGGCGGCCGTGGGCCTGGCGGGGAACCTGCTGCTGCTGCGCTTCTTCACGGCGGTCCCGATCCTGGCCTTCCTCGGGTCCCACGCCTACACGGTCTACCTGCTGCACGTCTTCTTCACGGCGGCCTCGCGCCTGGTGCTGAACAGGCTGGGGATCGGCCTCTCCGCGGTCGTCTT
>MKTT01000078.1:0-94601 GCA_001898385.1 Planctomycetales bacterium 71-10 | reverse complement strand
GCCGCGGTCGGTCGGGGCGTCGCTCAGGCCTCGGCGGCCGGGGTCGTGTCGGTCGCGACGGGCGGGGGCGGCGTGTAGTCGCCGCCGCGGGGGATGGCGTTGAACTGGTCGGCGCCGATGGTCGTGACCATGGCGTCGGTCAGGTTGATCTGGGTCGCGACCGGCGACGAGACCCAGTGGCGCCGGCCGCCGGAGTAGTTGGCCAGCTCGTCGGTCTGGTTGTTCTTCAGGAACATCCCCTCCTCGAAGTAATCCGCCCCCTTCTCGACGGCCTTGTACTGCGACGGGGAGACCGAGATCAGGTCGGACGCCGTCAGCCCCAGCTTGGAGGCCACCGGCGACGAGACGAGGCGGAGCTTGCCCCCTTCGTAGCGGGCGATCTCGCCGGAATCCTGGTTCTGGAGGTAGACGCCCTCGGGGAAGTAGTCCTTGCCCTGGGCGATCCCGTTGAACTGGGACGGGCTGATGACGACGAGCTGGCCCGCCTGGATGTTCATCCGCGACGCCACCGGCACGGAGATCCAGTGCCGCTGGCCCCCCTGATAGATGTCGACCTCCCCGGTCTGCTGGTTCTGGATCAGCAGGTTCTCGGGGAAGTAGTCGTCCCCCTTGGGCGTGTTGCCGTACTGCGCCGCGGGGATGGTGGCGACGGAGTCGACGCCGATGCCCAGGTACGCCGAGACGGGCGTCGAGACGACGTGGAACTTGCCGCCGGAGTATCGGCTGATCTCCCCCGTCTGGTCGCTGCGGACGAACATGCCGTCGGGGTAGTAGTCGGGCCCCTTCGGCACCGCCTGGAAGTCGTCGGTCGACACGGCCTTCGTCTGCTCGACCGCCAGCCCCATCTTGGCGGCGACCGGCGGCGAGATCAGGCCCCGCTTGCCCTGGCTGTAGTACCCCAGCTCGCCCGTCTGCTCGTCCCGCAGGATGGTCCCGTCGGGGAACGTCGGCGCGGGCTTCGACGGCGTGGTCGGCGTGGGCGTGGTCGGGGTGGTCGGCGTGGGGGTGGTCGGCTTCGACGGCGTGGGCGTGGTCGGCTTCGTCGGCGTGGTCGGGGTCGTCGGGGTCGTGGGCGTGGTCGGCTTCGTCGGCGTGGTCGGGGTCGTCGGCTTGGGGGTCGAGCCGCCGGGGCGGGTGATGTCGGTCCACGAGCCGGTGTTGCCGGGCCGGGTGGGGGTCGGCCGGGTGGGGGTCGTCGGCGTGGTGGGCGCGGGCGTCGTCGTCGCGGGGGTGGTGGTCGACGGCGTCGTCGTGGTCGGGGCCGTCTGCGACGCCGGGGGCGTGGTGGTCGTCGAGCCGGCGGCCGGGGCGGTGGTGACGGGGACGTTGACGTTCGGATTGCTGTTCGAGTTGGACGTCGGGCCGCCGACGTTGATCGTCGGGTTGACGTTGATCGTCGGGTTGACGTTCACCCGGAAGCCCCCGCGCATCCGCATCCCGCCCATGGCGGCCAGGCGCGTCGCGGCCTGCTGCTGGCGGGCGGCCGTCATGGCGGCGCGTTGCAGGGCCTGGGCCTTGAGCCGGGCCGTCGCCCCCTGGCCCTGCTGGCGGACCAGGGGCACCGCATGCTTCGGCCGCACGGCCCGGGCCGCCGACAGGAGGAGGCGCCCTTCCAGATCCTCCAGGGTGGTCCGGAATTCGACCTTGCGACGCTTGGCGTTGCGGGCCTGGCCGCCCGCAAGTTCCTCGTGCGACATGACTTCCTCGCCTCCCGGCTCCTGGCAAACCCGGCGCGAATCCGGTCGGACCACCATTGCGATCCCCCCGACCGATTCCATCGGCATATTCGCGCCCGGACCTGTCCAACCAGGATCGGCGTGTGAGCCCCCCCACTTGAAAAATTCCGCCCCCGCGCGCGGTTCCCATCTCGGATGACGACGATGATGACGGCGAGATAGGCCGACACGCTCCCGATCTGGCTCCGTTCGCGACGAACCCGCCAGCTTGCTTCGACGCAAATCACTATTCAGATTCGACTTGCAGCGAATTCAGTCGGGTTCGTTCGTCGAAATCGATGTGTGTTCTCCGCTCGTGACGCTCCGTCGAGAACACCTCGAATATGGTGATGACAAGCGTCCTTCTCCCTCAAGGGGAGAAGGGGGGATTCATGCTCACGCTCCCATGGTTTCGACGGAGCACGCTCATCCCACGGCATCACCACGCCGCGACGTCTTCCTCGATGCCCTCCGGGTTGTCAAAGAACGGTGCGGTCTCAGGTACGGTCGCCGGGGCGGCGCAGGGGATTTCAGGATTCCGCGCGGGCTCGGGAAGTTTCCGAAGTCGCGCCGACGCCTGGGATCGGCCCCGCCGGGGGTGTATCATCGGCCCGGTGCGAGGCGCGGCGGTCGCCGCGGGGCAAGTTGGGCACGGCACGGAAGGCATCGCGATGAGAACGTGGCGAGCGGCGTTGGCGTTGTGGCTGGGTCTGGGGCTGGCCGCCTCGGCGGGGGTCGTCGGGGCGAGGGGGGCGGAGCCGGCCGCACCGGGGGGCCCGCTGACGGCGGGCTGGATCTGGATCGACCAGGAGGAGACGAACCCCTACAACCAGACCATCCTGGCGCGGAAGGAATTCACGATCGACCTGCCGCTGCGGGGCCGGATCCGGATCTCGGCCGACAGCTTCTACCGGCTGTCGATCAACGGCCGATGGGTCAACGACGGCCCCGGGCGCGCCTGGCCGGAGCACTTCCAGTACGACGACTTCGACGTCACGCCCTACCTGCGCGACGGCCGCAACGAGGTCTCCGTGGTGGCCCGCTACTACGGCGTGGGCGACTTCCACCGCGTGCCCCGGCGTCCGGGGCTGCTGGTGCAGCTCGACGTCCGCCAGGGGGACGAGCGGACCGTGACGGTCGTCAGCGACGAGTCGTGGGAGGCGGCGCCGGCCGAGGCGTGGATCCGCAACACGCCCAAGGTCAGCATCCAGATGGAGCCGGCCGAGTTGTACGACGCCACGCTGGAGGCCGCCCCCCGGTACGCGCCCGCGAAGGTCGTTGCGACCACGGAGGGGGGCCCGTGGCAGGGGCTCAACCCGCGCGACGTCGCCCTGATGACCCGCCAGCCGTTCGCCTTCCGGACCTTCCTGGGGGCGAACGTCGTCCGCGCCGACGGCTGGAACTTCTGCCTGCCCGCCGCCCGCCTGGCCCACCCCGGGCTGATCGAGGCGAATCGCAACGTGAGCTGCGCCGGTGGCCTGGCCACGATGATCGTCAACGACGCCCCGTGCGAGGTCCGCGTGCAGGACGAGAACGTCGACGTGGCCGTCGACGGCGCCCGCGCGAAGGACGGCGTCTTCAAGCTGGCGGCCGGCAGGCACCTGCTGCTGGGGATCGTCCGCAACATCTTCGGCCACGACAAGGAGAAGGCCGTCCGGTTCGTCGAGCCGAAGGGCTTCCGCCTGGCCAACCCGGCCGGCGACGACCCGTCGAACCCGTTCTGCTACGTCGCCTTCCCCGGGTACGACGTCGCCGAGGACGACCTGGCCTGGCCCGACCTGGGACTCCGACCCGCCGCCGCGAAAGCCCAGCGGGGCTACGAGGCCGAGAAGGCCGAGCTGCTGGCCGCCGTGAAGACGGCCGACGACCTGAAGGCGAAGCTGGGCGACCGCGTCAGGCGCCTGCCGTTCGACGAGATGTTCGTGCAGGACCCGTACTGGCAGTTCACCGGCCGCAGGGTCGTCGGCAAGGCCGACGAGCTGGTCGTCGACCCCCAGGCCCTGAACCACGAGTCCCCGACGACGACCGTCGTCAACCCCAGCCCCGACGGCGACGTGGAGCTGATGTACGACCTCGGCGTGCAGAACGTCGGCTACTACGACTTCGAGCTGGTCGCCGACGCCGGCGTCGCGGTCGACGTCTTCAGCGTCGAGTACATCGCCCCCGACGGCCGCGTCCAGTTCCCGGGCGGCAACCGCAACGGCATGCGCTACGTCACCAAGCGGGGCGTGAACACGTTCACATCGCTGAAGCGCCGGTCGGGCCGCTACGTGTTCATCACCCTGCGCAACCAGAGGACCCCGGCGACGATCCGGAACTTCCGCCTGATCGAGTCGACCTACCCGGTGGACCAGGCGGGGAGCTTCGCGTGCAGCGACACGCGGCTGGACCGGATCTGGTTCATCTCCACGCGGACGCTCAAGCTCTGCATGGAGGACACGTTCACCGACTGCCCGCTGTACGAGCAGACCCACTGGGTCGGCGACGCCCGCAACGAGTCGCTGCTGGCGTTCCAGGTCTTCGGGGCGGCCGACCTGGCCCGGCGCTGCATCCGGATCACGGCCGAGTCGCTGGGGCGCTACCCGATCGCCGGCTGCCAGACGCCGTCGAGCTGGGACGTCCTCATCCCGGCCTGGAGCTTCCTCTGGGGGATCTCCATCTGGGACTACTACTGGTACACCGGCGACCTGGAAACCCTGCGCGCCTTCCACCCCGCCGCGCTGAAGAACCTGGAAGGCGCGGAGAAGATGATCGGCGCCGACGGCCTGATGAGCGGCCCGTTCTGGAACTTCTTCGACTGGTCGGGCCTGGACCAGAACCGCAAGACCGTGCTGCACAACAGCCTGTTCTTCATCGGCGCGATCGACGCGGCGCTGAAGTCGGCCGAGGCGCTGGGCGACCGCGCGCACGACGACTGGCTGAAGGCCACCCGCGCCCGGCTGGTCGCGGGCGTGAACGCCCTGTGGGACGCGAAGAAGGGGGCGTACCCGGACTCGGTCCACGACGACGGCAAGGCCAGCGACTCCGTCAGCCAGCACACGAGCTTCCTGGCGATCCTGTTCGGCGCGATCGACCCGGCGAACCGCGAGGCCGCGGCGCGGAACGTCCTGACGCCGCCCGAGGGGATGGTCCGCGTGGGGTCGCCGTTCGCCGCCCTGTACCATTACGGGGCGATGGAGGCCCTGGGCCGCGAGGACGCCATCGTCGCGGAGATCTACAAGAACTACCTCCCCATGCTGGAGGCCGGCGCCAGCACCGTGTGGGAGAGCTTCGCCAGCGGGACCACCGGCGCGGGGGGCTTCCCGACCCGCAGCCACTGCCACGCCTGGTCGTCGGCCCCGAACCTCTACCTGCCTCGGATCATCCTGGGGATCCGGCCGACGGCCCCCGGCTCGTCGGCGTTCGAGATCAACCCGAGGCCGTCCGGCCTCTCGTGGGCCCGCGGGGCGGTCGTCACGCCCAGGGGGAAGGTCTCGGTCTCGTGGAAGGTCGACGAGAAGGGCGTCCTGGCGATCGAGGCGACGGCCCCCGAGGGCGTGGCCCTGAAGTTCGCCCGCAACCCGGAGACGGCCGGCAGGCCCGCGACCTTCAACGGCAAGCCCGCCCCCTGAGCCGCGGCCTTCGGAGGCCGGCCGCGACCCCTCGCGGCGGCCTCCGCCCGCGGCCCGCTCACTTCCGCCGCCCGGCCGCGATGCCCAGGCCGACGGCCAGGGCCGTCCCCAGCATGGCGATCCCGGCCGGCTCCGGGGTGGAGGCGACCGCCTGGAACGACCGGGCGTCGCCGGCGAACAGGGCCGACTTGCCGCCGGAATCGACGTTGACCGTCCCCGTCCCCTTCAGGCCGGCGGCGATCATCGCCCCGGTGAGCTGGCCGTTGTCGAAGGTCACGAGGGCCCGGGGCGCCAGGATCGTGCCGGCCCACCCCACGCTGGAGAGCTTCAGCGAGGTGGCCTCGACGAAGTTCCAGAGGACGTTCGACGCCGCGATCCCGCCGGAGAGCTGCACCTGCATGTTGCTGAACGAGGCCGCATCCCCCAGCACGTTGACGATCACGGTCGACCCGGCCTGGCCGGCGACCTGCAACCCCTTGCCGCCCAGCGCCTTGGCGTCGACCTCCACCACCTGGAGGCCCTTGGCGTCGGCGGAGCCGAACTTGTACCAGTAATAGCCGTCGTACGACGCCTTCGCGTCGCCGGGGCCGTACTGGGCCCGGGAGAATTCCTCCAGGTAGGATCGGGCCGACTTGAAGTCGATGGGCAGGGCTCCCGCGTCGACCTTGGTCCCGCCGGGCAGGCTCACGTTCTTCGTGGAGGCACCGCCGCCCACGGACACGGCGCCGCTCCCCAGGCTCCCCTGCTTCCAGCTCAGGTCGCCGCCGACCACCAGGCCCGCCGAGGGCGAGCCCCCGATCCTCATGTTGGCGAGGGTGGCGTCGCCGCCGACGGCGATCGCCCCTCCCGAACTGGTGTTTTGCCGCGTCAGGTCGCCGAAGACGAACTCGCCGTATCCGCCGGCGACCCCCAGCGGGCCCGCCGTGGCCGTCGCGGAGATCCCCAGGCAGGCGAGCGCAGCCGCGAGCGCGGACTTCCAACCCGTCGTGGAAGGCATGTCAGGTTCCTGTCGGTGTGGAGGCGCCGCCGGGCCCCGAGACGGGCCCGCAGGGCGCCGAAATGGCGAGGGTGTCGGGCCGTCGTCGTCGACCGGCCGCTCGCCTATTGGCGTCGAGCTTCCTGAAAGAACATTACGTCGCGAATGGCCGATCGGCCCGAGGATTCCGAGCCGGGGCCGGGGCGCGTCGACGATCCTCGACGCGCGTCGCGCCGAGACGGACGCCGACCGCCCCAGATCGCGCGGGGCGAGAGATCGTCCAAAAATCATCCTAAAACTTCTTGCCTGGAGCGTCGGATTCCTGAAAAATGTCACTCGGGACATCGGGAACGTCACACGGCCCGAAGCTCGGATTCAAGGCTCCGCGGGCGATCGCCTTTTTTTGACGATATCGATTCCAAACCTCATTTCATGGCATCCTGGCGGAACGACCTCGGCTCCGATGTTGATCATTCGCATCGCAGACGCATGGGCATCCTTGCAAGGATTGCAGGCCGCCTTCTAGAATGCGGGGGCCATGAACGATACGCCTCCGGTCGCGGACGATTCCGCGACGCCGAGCCGGCGCCGAGGCGCCCGGCACCTTCCACCCTCCCTCGCGCCGGGGATGGAGCCCGGCGGCGACGTCGCAAGCCTCATCTGGTTTATCGCCCTTCCTTCGACGACCGGGAGACATCGATGAATGGAACGCACCGGCCCTTGATTCGCCCGTCCGCGGCCGTGCTGGCGGCGGCGCTGGCGACGATGCTGGCCTCGGACGCCCGCGCGGCGGGCCTGAAGGCCGTCATCATCACCCAGCCCCCCAACAGGCCGGGGATCACCCCGGTGGGGGACCCCGTGTACATCTACAACTTCGCGGCCTACCTCCAGCCGGGGTATTCGCTGCATCTGGGCGACAGCATCATCCTCAAGGGGCTGCTCGGCGCGCCGCTGGTGACGGGCACGTACGCGCCGGACTACGCCGGGGAGGTCGGCCAGCTGGCCGGCGCCGGCTGGGTCATCTCCCACCGCATGTCCGACCCTGCCGACTCGGGTCCCTGGCCCACGCCCTGGGTCCCCGGCGACCCGCCGCCGACGGTGCCCATCACCGACGTCACCTTCAAGTTCGTGCCCGGGGATGCGGGCCCGGCCTCGGTCCCGGACGATCCGGGTGCGACGCCCCTGTTCCTGGGGATCTTCCAGGTCTACACGGCGCTCCTCCCCGACCTGGGCCCGAACTTCTCGATGACCTTCGGTTACGAGATCCACGCGCACACGATCGGGGGCGCGAGATACGACCAGACGGGCGACACCGTGACGATCTCCACCGCCGTCCCCGAGCCCGGCGCGATCCTGATGCTCGGCCTGGGCGCGGCCCCGCTCGCGTGGTCGGCGCGGCGACGTCGCGCGGCCTGACCGGCCCCGCGGGGCGATGACGTTCACCGCCGTCCCCGGCCCCGCGCGACGGGCGTCGGCACCCCGGCCAGCGGGTCGAGGACGACGTCGAGGCAGTCGACGCCGGCCCGGCCCCCCTCCGCCGCGACGGCGACCCGGTTAGGGCCCCGCTTGAGCGCGAGCCGGACGAAGGCGTTCGACCATCGCCCGCCCGAGTCCGGCAGGGGGGCCGTCGCGGCCGGGCGATCGTCGACCAGGATGTTCAGGCGCGGGCCCCCTCGTTTCGCGGTGTCGGCGTGATAGCGGATCGCCGCGACGTAGACGCCCGCCTCGGCGACGGTCACGTCGAACCCGGCGCGGGCCTTCGGGTCTCCCAGGGCCGCCTTCGAGCCGCCCGAGCAAGTCGGGTCGGCGACGGCCCGCGCGCCGCCGTCCAGCCGCGCGCCTTCGGCCTCCAGCCGCAGCCGTCCCGGCTCGCCGGCGGGGAGGGGGATGGGGCGGTCGGGCGGGATCGGCCGGCCGAAGTCGGGGGCGCCGTCCCGGCCCCAGCCGAACGGCTGCGCCCGGACCGACCGCGACCAGCCCGAGCCGGCGCGCTTGGCCGCGTGGAAGACGATCCAGTCCTGCGAGCCGTCGGGCGACTTCGTGAACGAGCAGTGCCCCGGCGCCACGACCCCGCCGCCGCTTTCGAACACCGGCCGGGGGGACTTCGTCCAGGACCTGGGGTCGAGCGGATCCGCGCCGGGCTCCAGGGCCAGCAGGCCCAGGCAGTAGGAGTCGCTCCAGCTCCCGGCCGCGGAGTAGACGAGGAACGTCCGGCCGTCGCGCGCGAGCGCCTGCGGGCCCTCGTTGATCGTCGGCGGCCCGGCGGCCTTCTCCCAGTCGAAGGTCGGCCGCGACAGCTCCACGCGGGGCCCGGAGATCGTGACCGGGTCGCTCATGGGGGCGATGTAGATCCGCTGGTCGACGTTCACGGAGCCCGCCCAGCCCGACCAGACGAAGTACAGGCGTTCGGCGTCGCCTTCGCCCGTCGTCAGGACGGTGCCGTCGATGGCCCAGCGGTCGGCGTCGCGGTCGGCGACCTTCCCCTTGAGGGTGAACTCGCCTTCGAAGGGGTCGGCGGCGGGGTTCTCCAGGGCGTACATGCGATGGTTGGCGTTGTCGCCGTCGTCGGCCGCGACGTAGATGTACCATTTGCCGCGGAGGAAGTGGACCTCCGGGGCCCACAGCTCGCGGCTGTAGGCCGTCCCGGGCGGGGGCCGCCAGGCGACGCGGTCCTCGCCACCCCCCAGGGCGGAGATCGTCCGCGAGCGCCGCAGCAACACCTCCCCGCCGGTCGAGTGGGCGTCGTAATACCAGCCGTCGGCGTGGCGGTAGACGAACGGGTCGGCCCCGTCCGGGGCGGCGACGTTGTAGAAGTCGCCGACCTCCTCCGCGCGGGCGGGCGCGGCGGCGGCGAGGGTCGTGGCGACAATCAGCAAGCCCAGGCGTCGATTCATGCGGACCTCCTTACGAATTCGTCCTCCATCATCGCTCCCGGCGCCGGCGATGAAAAGCGCCGCCCCCCCGGCGCGGAATCTCGAAGATTCCCGGACGCGCCGGGGCGGTCGCGGCCGGTAGATTGGGGAGGGGATGGGAACGAGGTCGCGAGGGTCGTCGATGGGCGGGGGGACGGCGGATCGGACGCAGCGGCGGATCCAGGCGCTGTATGCGACGGGGCCGCTGGGGGCGCTGGGGGACGCGGAGCTGCTGGGGCGGTTCGCGGCGGGCGAGGGCCTGGACCGCGAGGACGCCTTCGCGGCCCTGGTGCGCCGGCACGGGCCGATGGTCCTGTCGACCTGCCGTCGCATGCTGGACGGCGACCGCGCCGGGGCCGACGACGCGTTCCAGGCCGTGTTCCTGGTCCTGGCCCGCAAGGCCGGCTCGTTGCGACGCCCCGACGACCTGCGGCCGTGGCTCTACGGCGTGGCGGTGAAGGCCGGGAAGGAGGCCCGCCGCCGCGCGGCGCGGATCCGCGCCAGGGAAGGGGGGGCGCTCGCCGACCTCCCCGCGCCCGGGGCCGACGCCGACCTGTTCGACCTCCGCGCGGCGATCGACGAGGAGCTGGAGCGGCTGCCGGGGCGGTATCGCGAGCCGATCCTGCTCTGCGAGCTGGAGGGCGCCTCGCGCCGCGACGCCGCCGAGCGCCTGGGCCTGGCCGAAGGGACCCTCTCCAGCCGCCTCGCCCGCGGGAGGTCGCTGCTGCGCGACCGCCTGGCGCGGCGCGGCCTGGCCGTGGGCGCCCTGGGCGCCGCGCTCGCGCCGACGGCGAAGGCCGCCGGCCTCGACGCGCTCGCCGACGCCTCCGTCCGCCTGATGCTCGCATCACCATCCCTGCACGGACCGCCCGGGACGGCCTCGGCGGCCGTGGCCGTCGCCGAAGGAGTCCTCGCCATGCTGTCCGCCGCCAAGCTCAAGGCCCTCGCCGCCGCCTCCGCCGCGGCGCTGGGGGTCCTCGTCGTCACCACCGGATTGGCCTGGGGCCTGTCCCATGGCGGCCCGAATCCGGAAGTCCCCGCGCAGGCCGAGGGGCCTGAGCCCGGGGCGAAGGCGGGCGAACTGCGACTCCGCGGCGTCGTGGTCGACGAGGCCGACCGGCCGCTCGCGGGCGCGGAGGTGCGACTGATGCCCTTCACCCCGCGCGAGGTCGGGGTCAGGACCGGGCCGGACGGCTCCTACGCCCTGACGTCCCCGGGCCGGAACGTCGGGCTCCAGATGATCCTGGCCCGCTCCGGCGACGGCCGACTCCTCGGGACCTTCACCTACGGATTCGACCTGACCCCGCCCGCGGCCCCGACCCGGATCGTCGCGAAGCCCGCCAAGGAAGTCCTCGTCCGCGTGGCCGATTCGGCCGGGAAGCCGGTCGAGGGCGCGACGGTCGAGGCCGCGGGCGACTATACCGCCCTGGCGAGCGCGACGAGCGCCGCCGGAGAGGTCCGGATCGCCATCCCGGCCGACCACCGCGTCCAATGGATCGTGGCGAAGAAGGCGGCCGTCGGCTGCGACTATGCGGAGTTCGGCGACTTCGACAAGTATCCCGGCCGGAGCGAGGGCGTCCGGGCCGCCGACTTGCCCCCGTTCGTCGCGCTCACGCTGGGCGAGCCTCGGACCGTGAAGATCCGGGCCCTGGATGACGACGGCACCCCGGTCGCGGGCTCCTCGTTCAGCCTCTGGCTGCTCAAGAAGGAGGGGAAACAGGGAGAGGTCAATTACGGGAGCGGGCTCCAACGCGAGGTGGCGGGCCCGGACGGGGTCGCCGTGTTCGACTGGCTCCCCAGAAGCTCGAAGGGCCTGCTGCAATTCTGGCCCGAAGGCGGCGCGATCGCGCGCCGCAGGGTCGTCGTGGAGCCGGACCAGTCCGAGGTGGTCGCCCGGCTGGTCCGGAACGTCGCGATCCGGGGCCGGGTGGTCCTGCCCGATGGCTCGCCCGCCGTGGGGGTGAAGGTCCAGGCCGACGGCTCCGGCCGCGAGTTGGACAACGGCCGGGGATCGGCCGTCACGGCCGCGGACGGCCGCTACGAGATGGCCGTCCCCCCGGACGAAGCCTACGCCGTGCGGGTCGAGGAGCCGGACTGGGCCGCGGCGGCGCGGATGGACGTGGTCGTCCGACGGGGCCGGCCGGTTGAAGGGGTCGATTTCCACCTGGCGCAAGGGACGGTGCTGAAAGGCACGGTGACCCTCGGCCAGGACGATCGCCCGGCGACGGGAGTTTACGTCCAGATTCAGCAGGAGGGGATGGACGCCCCGGACGACCTGCGCGAGCCGGGGGATCGGTTCGGCCACCGGGTCCGCTGGTCGACCTCGGGCAAGGTGGACGATCGGGGACGCTATGCCTTGCGGCTGGGCCCCGGACGGTACAGCCTGCTGGAGCCCGGAGCCATGAAGTGGGTGGAGATCGAGATCGCGGATCAGCCCGAGCTGATCCACGACGTCCACATGCCCCGGCCGGAGCGGGGCCCAATCGCCGGTCGCGTCATCGACTCGGCCGGCAGGCCGGTCGCGGACGCCTCGGTGGAGTTCGCGCCGGTCGACTTCGCCGGCGCCCGTGTCTTGGCGACGACCGACGCCGACGGCCGGTTCGCCACCGAGCGGCGGCTGCTCCGGACGTTCGTCTGCGCCAAGAGCCCCGACGGGAGCCTGGGAGCGCTGGTGGAGATCGGCCCCGACGACGCCGAACTCGGCCTGGTGCTGGCCCCTACGGCGACGGCGACCGGGCGTCTGCTCGACGAGAATGGCGAGCCCGTACGGCGGGAGAAGCTCCACTGGGGACGCCGCATCCCCTGCAACGACGACCCGGACGGCCCGAGTTACAACGCCTTCGCGCCAGCGGTCGTCACCGACGACGACGGCCGGTTCACGCTGCCGTCGCTGGTGGTGGGCGAGACCTACCGTATCAACATCGAGGGCGAGAACTTCTATCCCTCGGCGGGCGTCGTCCAGCCCTCGCGACCGGGCCCCATGGACGTTGGGACCCTGCAACTCGGCTCCGGCAGCGGCGGAGACGCCATCTTCCTCAACGTCGCGCCCAAGGTCGGAGCCGTCGCCCCGGCGTTCGAGGCGACGACGCTGGACGACAAACCGCTCTCGCTGGGGGACTTCGCCGGCAAGTACGTCCTGCTGGACTTCTGGGCGACGTGGTGCGGCCCCTGCCTCGGCGAGATGCCCCACATCCGCGCCGCTTACGACGAATTCGGCAAGGACGGCCGGCTGGCGGTCGTCAGCCTGAGCCTCGACGACGCGATCGACGCCCCCCGGAAGTTCCAGGAAGAGCGCAAGCTCCCTTGGACGGTCGGCTGGGCCAAAGGGGGGATCGCGAGCGGCCCCAACGCCGCCTACGGCGTCCGCGCCATCCCGGCCCTGTTCCTCATCGGCCCGGACGGCAAGGTCGTCGACCGCGGGATGCGCGGGGAGGGGATCAAGCAGACCGTCGCGAAGGCGCTGAAGCGGCCGTCCCGTTGACGGGCCGGTTGGATTTGATAGATTTCATGAAATCTATCAAATCCGACTCGGCGTCCAGCGAGGCCCGACATGCCCGCCACCTTGACGTGCCCGCACTGCGGCAAGGTCCACCTACCCCGGGTCGACGTGGCCGGCCGGAGCGTGCGTTGCGGGCGATGTCGCGAGACGTTCCGGGCCCCGGGGATGATGGCGACGCGGTCGGTGGCGCCCTCGGCGGGGCCGGGATCGCCGTTGAAGCTGACCTGCCCGTGCTGCGGCAAGGTCCACGAACTGCCGTTCGACGTGGCCGGCCGCAAGGTCCGTTGCGGGGGATGCGGCGAGAAGTACCGGATGCCCAAGGGGGACGGGCCGCTGGTCCGGATCCCCCGGGACGACGCGACCGTGGTCCTCCCCGGGCCGATCCCCGCCCCTCGCAAGGCCGAGGCCCCCCCGAAGGCCAAGCCTCGGCCCCGGCCCGCGCGGGAGCCGGAACCCGAACCGTCGTCGGAATTCGAGGTGGTGGTGGAGGATGTCGCGCCGCCGCCCCGGGCGATGCCGACGCCGGCAGCCCCGCCGAAGGTCCGACGGCGACCCGGGCCGATCATGGCGGAGGGAAAAGCCGACTGGAAGAAGACGGCGGTCTCGGCCGTGCTGACGGTCGCGTTCGTGCTGGGGTTGGGGGGCCGGATCTATCGCCGTTACCTCCGGGCCCAGGGGGGCGCGACGACGGCGACGGCATCGGCCCCCTCCCCGTCGCCCGACGCGCCCGCCTCGGCCCCCGGGCCGATCGCCATGCCGCCCTTGCCCGAGGTCGGGCCGGGGAGGGCGATCGAGCCGGGGGTGGTCCTGCACGAATCGAGGTTGCCGGGCGGGGACGCCCCGGGGTGGGGGGGCAAGCTCTGGCTCTACCTGCCCGAGGGCGAGCACGCGCCGCGGTCGCTGCCGTGCGTGATGATCACCGCCGCGGGGAGCACGCTGCTCACCGGCAACTCCATCGGCGAGGATTCGCGGCCGGAGCACGTCCCGTACGTCCGCGCGGGGTTCGCCGTCCTGGCCTACGACATGGACGGCGACCCGGGCGACGCCAGGCCCAACCCCGGCGACGCGCGGTTCCGCGAGGCCGCCCGCAAGTTCCTGGCCGCGCGCGCCGGCCTGGTCAACGCGCACGTCGCGATGGAGTTCCTGCGGGCGAAGGTCCCGCAGGTCGACCCGGATCGGATCTTCGCCGCGGGGCACAGCTCGGCCGGGACCGCCGCGCTGATCTTCGCGGAGGAGGAGCCGCGGCTGAAGGGGTGCGTCGCCTACGCCCCGGCGACCAACCTGATCAAGCGGTTCGGCCCCTCGCTGCCGGAGATCGGCGCGAACGGCTGGGGAGACCTGGTCGATCGCTATTCGCCGATGAACGAGGGCCGGGAGCGACGGATCGCCTGCCCGGTCTTCCTGTTCCACGCGGAGGGGGATGAGATCGCCCCGGCGGCGGACACCCATGCGTTCGCCGGGTCGCTGAGGTCGTACGGCAAGGACGTCCGCCTGGAGACGATCCCCGGCGGCGACCACTACGAGAGCATGCTGGACCCCGGCATCCCGAAGGCGATCGCGTGGCTGCGGGAGGTCGCCGCCCGCGCGGCCTCCCCCGCGACGCCCGCCCCCGCGCCGGCGGCCGTCGCGACGGCGAAGGCCCCGGTGAAGGAGGCCCATCCCGCGGCGGCCGGGGCGGATCGGCTGGTCCCGATGCGCGACGGCCGGCCGGTCGTGCTGCCGGCCACGGCGGCCGGGGCGATGATCGCGAACTTCCGCTTCGTCGATGCCGCGCAGGACCGCGTCGGGACCGGCGGAGGGTCCGCCGGGCGGCCCGACGGTCGAAACGACATGCATTTCTACGTCGAGTTGGACCTGCCGCCGGGGACGACGGTCGACCAGATGAGCCTGGCCGTGGACGACGACCAACACCGCTGGGGCACCCGGCCCGACGGCCGTTCCCGGTTCCTGGGCGTGGAGCGCGACGGCCGGCCGGCGATCCCCGGCTTCGCCGAGCCGATCGGCGCGTTCTCGGGCCGCCAGGCGTTCGACCTCTACGGCGAGAGCGACCTCCCCCCGAGGACGGCCTTCCGGCTGGGCGTCGCCCTGACCATCGACGGCCGGCCCGCGGAGATCGGCGCGGTCTGCGTCCGGCCGTGAAGCGACTTCCCGGGCAGGGGCCCCGCCCCGTAAGATCAACCTGGGGAGGGCCCTGCTCATGGTCAAGGCGCTACAAGGCGTCGTCCGAGGGCGGACGATCGAGTTCGACGAGGAGGTCGGGGTGGAGGATGGGCGACGGGTGGAAGTCGTCGTCCGCTCCCACAAGACGCCGCCCGGCCCGCCGCCGGGCTGGCGGCCCGGCGTCTTCAGTTCGGCGGCCGGGGCGCAGGCCGACCACTGGACGGAGGAGGACGATCGGATCCTGGCGGACATCGAGCGGGATCGGCATCGCCCTTCGACGAGCGAGATTTCGGGGCCGCCTATACGCTCCTGATGGCTTTGCGTCGACGCGGGACACCCATTCCGTCCCCTCTCCCGCCGGGAGAGGGCGGCCGCGCAGCGGCGGGTGAGGGTCGCCGGGTCTCGGAACGGCCGCGGCGATCGAACCCTTCTCCCCTTGAGATGCTCCGTCGAAAACATCGAAAAGCGAGCATGAATTCCCCCTTCTCCCCTCGTGGAAGAAGGTGCCCCGGAGGGGCGGGTGAGGGGGGCGCGACCGGGGCCGCGGACGTCAGAGTCCACGCCGGCCGTGGGATACGGCGGCGGTCGCCCCCTCATCCGGCCTTCGGCCACCTTCTCCCACGAGGGGAGAAGGATGCTTGTCATCGGCCTCTTCCCATATTTTCGACGCAGCACCCTTGAGGGAGAAGGATGCTCGGCGTCGGCTCGCGCTTCGCGCCCGCGTCACGCCCTCCGAACTCCGACGGTCCTCGCCCGGCGCGAGGAGGGGACGTCGGTCGTGCTCACTTGTAGACGGCCACGCCCGGGACGGCGGCCTTGAACTTGTCGACGGCCTCGGGGGAGACCTTGGCGCCGATGAGGTAGACGGACTTGAGGGTCTTCACGTCCTTGAGGACGTCGAGGCCGGCGTCGGTGACGTCGGTGCGGCTGAGGGCGAGGACCTGGAGGTTGGGCAGGGCCTTGAGGTGCTCCAGCCCCTTGTCGCCCACCTTGCTGCCGGTGAGGAACAGCATCGTCAGGTTCTTCAGCTCCTTCACCTGCTCCAGGCCGGCGTCGGTGACGGCGGGGCTCATCAGGGTCAGGGCGGTGAGGCCGGGCAGCTCCTTCAGGGCGGGGAGGGCGGCGTCGCCGACCTGGGGGTTGTCGATGTAGACGACCTGGAGGTTGGGGATGGTCTTCAGGAGCGCGAAGCCGTCCTTGTCGCCGGACCACTTCTTGAGGATGTTGACCGTCGCGACCTCCGCGCCGTCCTTCCCCTTGTCGACCGTGAGCGAGGCGCCGAACTTCTCCAGCTCCAGGCCGGCGACCTTGAGCTTCAGGCCGGCGACCTCCTTCTGGAGGGCGGCGATCTGCTCCTTGAGCTTGGCCGGGTCGTCGGCCGGGGGCGCGGCGGGGGCCGGGGCGGGCTCCTCCTTCTTGGGCTCCTGGGCGAAGGCCGGGGCGGCGAGGGTCAGGGCGAGGATGGAGAGGAGGGCCGTGGGGGCGGGGCGTCGCGGCGACGACATGGCGGGGCTCCCTGCGTGTTGCGGCTTCGCACGTTCGGTTCGTGGGACGGCCAGGTTAACCCGGCCCGCGCGGCTTCGCAACACGTCGGGGCCCCGCGGCGGGGTCGTCAGGAGAGGAGGAACTCCAGGTCCTCGCGGGTGAGGCCGGAGATCATGCGGTTGTCGGCGTTGAGGATGGCGTCGGCCAGGTCGCGCTTCTTCTGCTGGAGTTCGAGGATCTTCTCCTCGACGGTGTTGCGGCAGATGAGGCGGTAGGCGAAGACGTGCTGGGTCTGGCCGATGCGGTGCGAGCGGTCGATGGCCTGGGCCTCGACGGCCGGGTTCCACCAGGGGTCCAGCAGGTAGACGTACTCGGCGGCGGTCAGGTTGAGGCCCAGGCCGCCGGCCTTCAGGCTGATGAGGAAGATCGGGCAGTCGGGGTCGTTCTGGAAGCGGTCGACCTTGGCGGCGCGGTTGCGGGTGCGGCCGTCGAGGTACTCGTAGGTCATCTTCTCCTGGTCGAGCCGCTCGCGGACGATCGACAGGAACGACGTGAACTGCGAGAAGACCAGGACCTTGTGGCCCTCCTCCACGACCTCGGCCAGCGACGGTAGCAGCATGTCGAGCTTGGCGCTGGGGCTGGAGTTCAGCTCGGCGTCGATGAGGCCGGGGTGGCAGGCGGCCTGGCGGAGGCGGAGCAGGGCCTCCAGGACCTCGATCTTGGAGCGGTTCAGCTCGTCGGAGTCCTTCTTCAGGAGGGCGTCGCGGTAGTGGACGCGCAGCTCGTCGTAGGTGCGCTTCTGCTCGGCCTCCATGTCGCAGTAGAGGGTGGCCTCGGTCTTGTCGGGGAGGTCCTTGACGACCTCGGACTTGGTGCGGCGGAGGATGAACGGCCGCAGGGCCTTGGCGAGCATGCCGCGGTCCTCGCCCTCGACGTTGGAGGAGCCGGCGTAGCGCTTGAAGACGGTGTCGCTGCCGAGCATGCCGGGGTTGAGGAACTCCAGCAGGGACCACAGCTCGCCGATGTGGTTCTCGATCGGCGTGCCGCTGATGGCCAGGCGGTGGCGGCTCTTGAGCAGGCGGACGGCCTTGGACGACTGGCTCTCGGCGTTCTTGATCGCCTGGGCCTCGTCGAGGATGACGTAGTCGAACTCGATCTCGACCAGCTCGGCGATGTCGGTGCGCATGGTGCCGTAGGTGGTGACGATGAGGTCGTACTGTTCGAACTCGGCGCGGAGGGGGTGGCGGCCGGGGCCGGTGTAGTCCAGGACGCGGAGGCGGGGGGTGAACTTCTCGGCCTCGGAGAGCCAGTTGAAGACGAGGGAGCGGGGGACGACGGCCAGGGTGGGCCCCTTGGCCTGGCGGCGGAACCGCCGGCGCTGGAGCAGGGCGAGGACCTGGATCGTCTTGCCGAGGCCCATGTCGTCGGCGAGGATGCCGCCGAAGCCGAAGCGCTGGAGGTAGTCGAGCCAGCCGAGGCCCTCGCGCTGGTAGGCGCGCAGCTCGCCGTGGAAGCCCGGCGGGGCGTCGAGCGGGACGACGCCCTGGAACTGGCGGAGGTTCTGGCGGACCTTGGAGAACGCCTCGTCGATCTGGATCTCGGGCTGGTTCTCCAGGAGGGCGTCGAGGAGGCCGGCCTGGGAGGCGTTGAACCGCAGGGCGCCGTTCTCGGCGGCGCCGAGGTCGGCGAGCAGGCCGTACTTCTTGAGCCACTCCTCCGGGAGCATGCCCATGGAGCCGTCGCCCAGCTCGATCATGGTCTCGCCGCGGCGGGCGGCCGAGAGGAGGTCGGGGAGGCTGACGCTCTGGCCGCCGTAGTCGACGCCGCCGTCGAGGTCGAACCAGTCGATGCCGGTGGAGAGGGCGAGCTTGAACTCGCCGGCCGGGCGGATCAGCTTCCCCTCGGCCTCGATGCGCCAGCCGGCCAGGACCAGCTCCTTGGTGACGGCGTCCATCCGCTTGGCGGGGAGTTCCAGCGTGTTGGGGTCCAGCCGCGGGTCCTTGGCCTCGCGGAAGCCCAGCTCGAACAGCTTGACGTCGGCGGCGCTCTCGGTCTTGGGGTCGCGGCGGATCACCAGGCCCAGCTCGGTGGAGACGGCCAGGGGGGTGGTGCGGCCGGCGGGGATGACGGCGCCGTCGTAGTCGAACTCCAGCTCGGCGAGCAGCTTGTCGGCGGCCAGGCCCCAGTTCTGGCGCGGGGTGCGCAGGGTGAGGCTGGGGCGGGGTTTGGCGGCGATCTCCTCCAGGGGCATCGTGTCGACCAGCTCGGGGGCCGGGACGCGGGCCTGGGCGAGGATCCGGCCGAGCATCAGGTCCTGCTGGGGCTCGACGAAGCTGATCTCCTTCTCGTACCGCAGGCGGACGATCCAGTCCATGACGCCGAGATCGTCGAACCGGGCGGCGCGGCCGACGCCCAGGACGAGGAGGCCGGGGAGGAGGACGAGGGGCTCGGCCAGGTCCATGCGGGCGTCGCCGCGGCGGAGGCCGCCGCGCCAGGCCCAGCGCTTGCCGCCGGCCTCGGTGCGGACGTCGAGCGTGAACCGCCAGGGCTGGCCGTCGTCCCAGCGCATGGTGGGGGGCTCGTCCTCGCCGTCGGTGCGGCGGAGGCGCAGGCGCCCGCTGCGGGCGAGGCGCTCGACCAGGGCGGCGTGGTCCTTGCGGAGGATGAAGCGGCGGGTGCCGCGCAGCTCGGAGGCGGGGTTGCGCCGGCCGCCGGGGCGGTCGCGAGGGGCGGGGTCGGGCCCGTGGCCGTTGGCGGCGGCGGCCGCGCCCCCCGCGCCGGCCATCTCGGCGGCGACGCCCGCGGTGAGCGTGGGGACGCCGTGGTGGGCCTCGTCCAGCAGGGCCAGGAGCAGGCGGTCCTCGGGGTCGTACTTGACGTGGGCCGCCTTGGGGGCGTACCACCAGGGCCGCAGCGGGCCCCACTCGCCGGTCGGCTTGCGCTGGCGGCGGGCCAGGTCGATGACGACCTGGTTGTGGGCCAGGGTGGCCGCGACGTCCAGGACGTAGACCAGCAGCCGCTTGGCGTTGCGGTTGACGGCCTTGGCGCCGGCGGGGCCGCCGGCGGCCTCGCCGCGGGCGGCGGCCTCGCGACGCGCCTTGTTCCGCGCCGCGCGGGCCTCGCGGGCGGTGGTCGGCGTCCAGCCGGCGGGGGCGCCCTCGGGGCCGGGCTGGCCGTGGCCGTGGCCCGGGGCGTGGGGGCGCTCGCCGTGGCGCGGGTCGCGGGCGCGGGCCGCCTTGTTCCGCTCCTTGGCGTTCCGGCCCCGGGCGGGGCGCTGGGCCGGCCCTTGCGGCGGCCTGGGCGCGCCGATGATGACGTCGCGGCCGTAGTCGGGGTTGAGCGCGACGGGGCCGTCGTAAGGCGGCGGGGCGGGGCGGGGGCGGTCGTCCATCAGGAGGTCGGAGGCGTCGACCGCCGGGGCGGGGCCGCCGCCGGGGGGCTGGGCCGGCGCGCCGGGGCGGCGGGGGGGCTCGGCGACCAGCCGCACGGCCATGTTCGGCGGCGACTGGAGGAATCCCCGCGAGTCCGCCAGCAGGAGCGTGGCCCAAAGGTGCTTGCACGGCTCGCCCAGCGGGCCGAAGTACGGGCACGAGCAGGTCGCCAGCAGCCGGGCGCCGCGCAGGCGGGCGCGCACCCGGTACTTGGTGGTCCCGCGCACCCGGGCGACGACCTCGTTGGGCTTCGCCGACATCAGGCTGACGCGGCCCTTCGAGAAGTACGACTGGCCCCGCGCGCGGACGGCGTCGCTGAAGTTGCGGCCGACTTTCTGGGCTATCCCCATCATCGATTCCCACCCCGGGGCGCACCGGCCGCGGGGCCGACCCGCCCCCGGGGGGATGCTCCCTTCTCCTGCTTGGGTCACAGAATGCCTCGTCCTTCGCCCCGACGCCGCGTCATGTCAGACGTCGAGGTTCTTGACCTCCAGCGCGTGCTTCTCGATGAAGTCCCGGCGCGGCTCCACGTCGTCGCCCATCAGGGTCGTGAACAGGTCGTTGGCGGCGGCGACGTCGTCGAGGCGCACCTGCATCAGCGTGCGCCGGGACGGGTCCATCGTGGTCTCCCAGAGCTGCTCCGCGTCCATCTCGCCGAGGCCCTTGAAGCGGGTGATCTTGATCCCCTTCTCGCCCAGCTTCCGGACGGTCGGCGCCAGCGCCCGCAGGTCCAGGAGCGGGTGCTCCTCGCCGTCGCGATGGAGGATGAACCGGGGCGGCGGCTCGTCGCCGGTGACCTCGCGGGCGAGCAGGGCGTCGGCCCGCAGGCCGTACTCGTCGCGGAGCTTGGCCAGGCTCTTGTTCAGGGTCTTGACCTCCAGGAACTCGTGGACCCGGTGCGAGGCGGGGACGCCGCCGGCGGCCGCCTCGGCCTCGGCCGACGCCTCGGCCCTCGCGGGGTGGGCGGCCTCGTACTCCTCCTGGGACCAGTACGGCGTCTCCTTGCCGTGCTCGTCCTCGATGAGGTAGAGCGGCAGGAGCCCGGCCCTGGGGTCGGCCTTGGGGTCGGTCGCGGGGTGGGCGTAGGCGAGGAACTCGCGCAGCGAGCGGTTCCGCCGGCCGAAGGCCCGCAGGCCGTGCTCGACGGCGATCCCCAGGTCGACCAGGTGCTTGAGCCGCTCGCCGTCGATCGCGCCGGGGGTCGACGCCGGGCCTTCGCCCTCGGCGGGGGCCGGGGCGTCGGCGGGGAGCAGGGCCGCGTCGGCCAGGCCGGCGGACATGAGGATCCCCTGCATCTGCTCCTCGGTCTGGACGTAGCGCCGGCCCTTCTTGCCGCCGGCCAGCATGTACAGCGGCGGCTGGGCGACGTACAGGTGGCCCTCGGCCACCAGGCGGGGCATCTGGCGGTAGAAGAACGTCATCAGGAGCGTGCGGATGTGCGAGCCGTCGACGTCGGCGTCGCTCATCATCACGACCTTGCCGTAGCGCCGCTTGGCCGGGTCCTCCTCCTCGCCGATGCCGTTGCCGACGGCCGTGATGATGTTCCGGACCTCCTCGTTCCCCAGCACGCGGTCGAGCCGGGCCCGCTCCACGTTGAGGATCTTGCCGCGGAGCGGCAGGATGGCCTGGTACATCCGGTCGCGGCCCCCCTCCGCCGTGCCGCCGGCGGAGTCGCCCTCGACGAGGAACAGCTCGCTGGCGTCCTGGTCGTGGCTGGTGCAGTCCATCAGCTTGCCGGGGAGTCCGCCGCCGGAGAGGACCCCCTTGCGGTTGCGGACCAGTTCCCGCGCCTTCCGCGCCGCCTCGCGCGCCTCGGCGGCGAGGAGGGCCTTGGCGACGATCTTCTTGGCCGTGCCGGGGTTGTTCTCCAGGTACTCGGCCAGCTTCTCGTTGACGATCCGGGTCACGATCCCCTCGACCTCGCCGTTGCCCAGCTTGGTCTTGGTCTGGCCTTCGAATTGGGGGTCCGGCACGCGGACGCTGACGATGGCGGTGAGGCCCTCCTTGAAGTCCTCGCCGGTGATGGACAGGTCCTTCTTGTTCGCCGGGGCCGCGGCCTTGGCGTACTGGTTCAGCGTCCGCGTGAGCGCGGCGCGGAAGCCCGTGAGGTGGGTCCCCCCCTCGATCGTGTTGATGTTGTTGCAGTACGAGACGACCATCTCGCTGATGGAGTCGTTGTACTGCATCGCGACGTCGACCTCGACGGCCCGCTCGTCGTCCCGGCCGCTGAACAGCACGGGCTGGTGGAACGGCGTCTGGGCGCGGTTGAGGTGGGCGACGAACTCGCTCAGGCCCTCGGACGAGAAGAACTCGTCGGCCCGGGGCTCCTCCCCGCGCTCGTCGGCCAGGCGGATCCGCACCCCCTTGTTCAGGAAGGCCAGCTCGCGGAGCCGCTTCTCCAGCACGTCGTACGAGAACTCGACGGTGGTGAAGATGGTGGGATCGGGGAGGAACCGGATGGTGGTACCGGTGGTCTTCGCCGGCCCCTTGGGCTTCACCGGGCCCATCGCGACGCCCTGCTCGTACTGCTGGTGCCAGACCTGGCCGTCGCGGCGGACCTCGGCCTCCAGCCACTCCGACAGCGCGTTGACGACCGTGACGCCGACGCCGTGGAGGCCGCCGGAGACCTTGTACGTGTCGTGGTCGAACTTGCCGCCGGCGTGGACCTTGGTGAGGACGATCTCCAGCGTGCTCTTGCCGGAGGCGTGGGCGTCGACCGGGATCCCGCGGCCGTCGTCGACGACCGACGCCGAGCCGTCGGCGTGGACCGTCACCAGGATGTTCCTGCAGTGCCCGGCCATCGCCTCGTCGATCGAGTTGTCGACGACCTCGTAGACCAGGTGGTGCAGGCCCCGGGCGGTGGTGTCGCCGATGTACATGCCGGGGCGCTTGCGGACCGCCTCGATCCCCTCCAGCACCCGGATGTTGGCGCCGGTGTAGGACCCGTCGCCCCCGACGGCCGCGCCGTCCTCGGCCACGACCCCGTTCGCGTCGACGCCTTCGTTCTTGGTCAAGTCCATCGCGGCTGTTCCTCGGTTCGTCCCATCCCTCGGTCGTGCTTCCTCGCCGCTTCCGTTGCGGTGTGATCCGGTCTCGATCCCGGCACCCGGGGCCTGCCAAGGTCGATCTTCAGTCCACCGACTCCCCCAGCTCCCGCAGCCGCGCCGCCAGCTTCTCGGCCCGCAGCCGCTCCGCCTCGGCCCGCAGCCGTTCGGCCTCGGCGCGACGGCGTTCGGCCAGGGCCGCTTCGCGCGCCTCCAGGGCCGCTTCGCGCGCCTCCAGGGCGGTGCTGAACGGCGAGCCGTCGGGATGGTACAGCGTCAGGCCCTCGGGACCTTCCGGCTCGAAACGGATGCCGAGGAGGGGGCTGATCCAGCCGCTCACGTCCTCGACCTCCTCCAGCCGGCCTTCGCGCCGGATCCAGGCCCGGAGCAGGCCGGCCTTGGGGTCGAAGAAGTAGTATTCCTGGACGCCGCGATCCTCGTAGAAGTGGAACTTCCGCTCCATCTCGAGCTCGGTGTTGCCGGGCGAGCGGACCTCGAAGACGACGTGCGGCGGCACGCCCCCCTCGCGCCACTGGATGTACGACCCGCGCTCGCCCTTGGGCCGGCCGAAGGCGACCATCGCGTCGGGCGCGGTGCGGACCTCCTGCGACCCCTCCTGGGCGTACCACAGCAGGTTCCCCGCCACGAACACGTCGGGGCGGTCGCGGAAGAGGAATTGCAGGCCCTCGACGATCGTGCAGATCCATCGGAATTGAATCGTGTTGTCCGACATCGGCTCGCCGTCGTCGTCGGGGTAGAGGATCGAGTCGTCGATCTCCCGCGCGATGGAAGTCTTCATGGTCCGGCCTCCTCTCCCCGTTCGGGCCCCTGGAAACAACGATCGGCCGTCCGTCGACGGGCCCCCTGGCTTCCGCCCCTCACGTTCAGTCGTCGACTCGGCCGATCCGGAACCTCAGGTCGGCGATCCGGGCGTCCGGGCAGGCCTCGCGCAGGGCCCGGAGCAGCTCGTGCTTGCGATAGGCGGACAGCTCTTCCAGGAGCGCCGGATGGTCGACGGTGACGGTCAGGGCCCCGCGGCGCACGTCCCCCAGCTTGGTGCGCGCCCGGTGGGCCTCGCCGACGGCGGCGTCCCAGGCGGATTGCAGCTCCAGCATCGCGTGCAGCCGGCCGTAGCCGCGGAGGGCGAACAGCTCGCCGAGCACGTCGGACAGGGGCCGGGGGCCGCGCGGGTCGGGTTGGGGCATGCGGGTCTGACGTCCTGGGTCGGGGAACCGGGCCGTCCTCCGGGCCCGGGCCCCGCGGCTCGCCTCGGCCCGGGGGCTCAGCGGTCGCGGGTCAGGGGCATCACGACGTAGGTATACTGGTCCGGGGTCTTGAACACGGCGGCGTTGCGGGCGTCGATCAGCTCGGCGGTGATCTCGGCGTCGTCGTCCAGGGTCTTCAGGGCGTCCAGCAGGTAGCGCGGGTCGAAGGTGATCTCGACGGCCTTCCCCTCGTAGTCGAGCGGCATGTCCACCTGGGCCGAGCCCACGTCGGCCGCCTGGCTGGAGAGCTTCAGGGCCCCGGGGCCGAACTGGAAGTCCACGCCGCGGCTCTCGTCGCTGGTGACGATCGACGCCTGCTCCACCGCCAGCCGGAGCGGGCCGACGGCCATCGGCACCTTGGTCTCGACGCTCGTCGGGAAGACGTCCTGGTAGCGGGGGAACCGGCCCTCCACCAGACGGGTGTAGATCACGGCGCCCTCGGTCCGCACCAGGGCCGCCGCGCCCGACTGGATCGTCAGGTGGACGAGCAGGTCGTCGTCGACGAGGTTGCGCTCGATCAGCTTCAGGGCCTTCACCGGGATCACGGGCGTCCCGGACGGGGCGGGGGGGTCGTTCTCCGACTGCGCCGGGGCGGCCATCTTGGCCAGCCGACGGCCGTCGGTGCCGATCATGGCGATCCCGTCGGGCTTCAGCTCCACGAGGACCCCGCCGAGGGCGTAGCGGGCGCTCTCCAGGTCGGTCGCGAAGACCGTGCGGCGGATGAGCTTCTTGAGGTCCCGCGCCAGGATCACGTGGTATTTGTCGCCGGCGAAGTCGGGGACCTCGGGGTAGAGCGTGGGGTCTTCCAGGGGGAGCTTGAAGCTGGACCGGGCCCCGCGCACCAGCAGGTGCTCGTCGCCGGTCTCCAGCAGGAGGTCCTCGTCGCCGCTGGTCCGGAGGATGGGGCCGATCTTGGCGGTGGGGAGGATGGCCGAGCCGGCCTCCTCGACCTTCACGCCCAGGACCCTATGCCGGATGCCGACCTCCAGGTCGGTCCCCATCAGGACCGACCCCTCCTCGTCGTCGACGACGAGCTTGACGTTCTGGAGTATGGGCTTGGGGCTCCGCGCGGGCACGACGCCGCTGACCATGTTGAATGCGGTGAGCAGTCCTTCGCGGTTGCACAGAGCCCTCATGCGCGTGCCTCGTTCTGGCTGGGACGTTCGCCGACGTCGCATCGGTCGGCCTCGGTCGCTCCCGACGGGCCGAAAAGGTGGGGCGGGCCCGCGTCGCCGGGCGTGGGGGCCTCGGCCGCGACGTCGGGCGGGGTGGGGGGACGGGACCGGGCCGCCCGCGTCCGCTCCCCTATCGGGATCGAATGGTCCACTCCCGGTCCATCATACCACGACCGTGGCCTCGGCGAAGCCCCCTCGCGTCGGGATTCGCGGCTCGCGGCCGGACGACCCGCCGGCTCGCCCGGGTCGACGGGCGAAGCACCTCACCCCGGGGACTCGGGCCGGCTCGTCCCCGTTCTTCATAAATGAAAAGGGACACCGCCGTAACAATCATAGGACGGCGGGCGGGCTGTGGATAACTTCCAAGGCCGCCGACGAAGTCCAGCATACCAAAAGACTTACCCCGCCGCAACGCCGAACCCGCCCCGTTCACAACCCGGTGGACGGCGCGGTGGACGGCCCGCGCGCTTCGGTTCGTGGTCGTGTGCAGCAAGCTCGCGCCCCCGGTGCCCCCTGTGGATCGCCCCCCGACCGGCGCGCGGCCCCGGCGCGAGTTATCCACAGGCCGTCGACGGCCGACGCGCCGGCGACCTTGCGGGCTGCGGGATTCATGACGCCGATCTCCCTCCGGAGGCGCACCCGTGGAGTCGGGCGCGGAGCCTCGGATCTGCCATGAAATCGCGAGGAGCGGTCATCGATCGAGGAGGGGGAGCATCGCCAGGAAGTCGGTCGAAGCGTCGCGGTCGATCGCCGTCATGTCGATCCAGGCGAGGCTTTCGTGCGCGGTCGACCCCAGCCACCCCCGGCCGTCCTCGGCGTAGAAGGCCATGTCCTCGGGGAGTCCCGGCCCGTGCCAGGCGAAGAGGCTTTCGGACCGGGCGATGAGGGCCAAGGATTCTTCGGTCGCCCTGAACCATCTCACCCATGCCTTGGCCCGCATCAGCGTCGTGCCGCGCCATTCATGGGTGTGGTGCTCGTAGCGTAAATAGGGGCCCAGGCTCCGCAGCAATGTGTGGGCCTGCGGGCCGTAGGACGTGTCGTCTCGCCAGACCAGCGAGAATGCGAGGGAATGCCTGCGGGCCAAGTCGAGCATGGCCGAATAGGCCGGCCCGGCGATGTCGCGGTCGAGGAGAACGATGTCGTGGGAAGCGGGGGTGCATTCGGCGGACGCCAACCGGCATCCCTCACCTTCGCCATGGTCGGTGAAAGACCATCGCAGGTCCGGCCAGCCGCGATCATTCGGAGTAAATTCGTCGGTTTTCAAGGTGATGAGCCGCTTATAGACGCGGCCGACGGCCCCGCCGGACCACGTCCGCGCCGGGCCCGTCGATGGGTCCGGCGCAGTCTGGTGTCATATCGTCGACGCCCGGCTCAGGACCGGACCAACTCCTGGAACCGGCCGTTGGCGTCGTGCCAGGCGTGGGAGTTTCGCGGTTCGTAGACGGTGACCGGGAACGAGCGGGCGACGATGGCGCGGAGGTCCTTCAGCGAGCCGATCCGGCCGCGGCCGAGGGCCTGCATCAGGATGTTGCCGATCGCCGTGGCCTCGACGGGGCCGGCGTGGACGGGGCGGCCGCAGGCGTCGGCGGCGAATTGGCAGAGGAGCGTGTTCTTCGAGCCGCCGCCGACGATGTGGATCGTCTTGATCGTCGTCCCCAGGATCGCCTCCAGCCGCTCGATCGTCCAGCGATACTTCAGCGCCAGGCTCTCCAGGCAGGTGCGGATCAGCGCGCCTTCCGACTCCGGCGCGGGCTGGCCGGTCTTCTTGCAGTAGGCGACGATCCGCGCCGGCATGTCGCCGTGCGAGAGGAACGACGGGTCGTCCGGGTCGATCAGCGGGCCGAACGGGGACGACGACATGGCCATCGCCATGAGTTGCTCGTAGCTCATCTCGTTGCCGGCCCGCGCCCAGGTCCGGCGCGACTCCTGCACGAGCCACAGGCCCATGATGTTCTTGAGCAGCCGCGTCGTCCCCAGGACGCCCCCCTCGTTCGTGAAGTTGTACCGATACGTCTCCTCGTTGACGACCGGCCGGGGGACCTCCACGCCCAGCAGAGACCACGTCCCGGAGCTGAGGTAGCACCAGTCGGGCGGCGAGTCGGTCCCGACCGTGGCGCTGGCGGTCGGCACGGCGACGACCGCGCTGGCGGTGTCGTGGGTGGGCGGCGCGATGACCGTGACGGGCTTCGACAGGCCGACCTCCTCCATCACCGAGGCCCGCAGGGTTCCCAACTCGCTGCCCGGCTCGATCAGGTCGGGCAGGATGGCCCGCGGCAGGCCCAGCGCGGTGCAGATCTCGTCCGACCATTGGCCGGTGCGGGGGTCGAGGAGCTGGGTGGTGGACGAGTCGGTGCGCTCGGCGGCGCGGACGCCGGTGAGGAGCCAGCCGAGGACGTCGGGGACCATCAGCATCGTCTCGGCGACGTCGAGCAGCGGCGAGCCGGCCTGCTTCAGCGCCAAAAGCTGGTAGACGGTGTTGAACGGGAGGAACTGGAGGCCGGTGATCTCGTAGATGCGCTCCTTGGGGATCTTCGCGAAGGCGGCGTCGAGCATGCCGTCGGTGCGGGGGTCGCGGTAGTGGACGGGGTTGCCCAGCAGGGTGTCGCCGCGGCCGATGAGGCCGAAGTCGACGCCCCAGGTGTCGACGCCGATGGCGTCGAGCGACGCCTTGCCGGCGACGGTCTTGCGGATGGCCTCCTTCATCTCGTCGAAGAGGCGGGGGAGGTCCCAGTAGAGGGTGTCCAGCATCCGCACCGGGCCGTTGGGGAAGCGGTGGATCTCCTCCAGGCCGAGCCGATCGCCGTCGAACCGCCCGAGCATGCCGCGCCCGCTCTCGGCGCCCAGGTCGAGCGCCAGGTAATCCGTCGTCTTCGCCATCGTTCTGCTTCTTTCCCCAGCGGGCGCGCCGAAATGATCCGGGCCCGCCGCCTTCGCGCGCGGGCCCCCTCGCACGGCCCGATCATAAAGCCTGGCGGCGGGGCCCTCAAGCCGTCGACGCCCGCCGATTGCGGCCCCTCCCCCCGCGCGGTAGCCTGCGAGAGTCGATCGGACGACCCGCCCACGCCGAGGATTCGCAGAACAATGGCCCGCAAGCGCAGCACGCCCAAGCCCCCCGGCAAGGCCCCGGCCGTGATCCCCTTCCCGGGCGACGTCCCCGACGAGCTGGCCGGGATGCTGGGCGGGGCCGCGAGGCTCATGGGCGCCATCCGGACGAGGCGCGTGATCTTGCAGCGTTCCCAGGTCGTCGCCGACCCCGAGGGCCTCGCCGACGACGGACCGAACACGCTGAGCCTGGACCCCCCGGAGAGCGTGTACGACTTCGACCCGAAATCGCGCAGGCTGCGCGTCACCTGCCACTGCCGGCTCACCGCGTCGCGGGGGGCGACGGCGGACCGGAAGAAGAGGGGGGACGCCATCCCCCTGCTGATCGTGGAGGCCGCGTTCCTCCTCGAATACGAGGTCCACCCCGACGCCGTCCCCGGGATCGACGACGCCGTCCTGGACGTCTTCTGCGACGCCGCCCTCGCCCAGGCCTGGCCCTACTGGCGCGACTTCGTCCGCGACGCTTCCACCCGCGCCGGCCTCCCGTTCATCGACGTGCCGTTCGACGTCGAGTTCTGAACGGCGCGGCGCATGATGCGGGGGGACGACGCCGGCCCCCCGCTCGGTTCAACCGCCGATCACCGCCCGCGCCGCCGCGCCGCGATCCCGACCGCGATCGCACCGACGGCCAGCATCGCGATGCCGGCCGGCTCGGGGACGGCGGCGGTCGCGACGAGACGCACGTTGTCCCAATCCGTCGCCTGGTAGGTGACCGTGAAGGGGAGCGTGGTGGTCAGTCGGATCGACAACCTTACGCCGATGAGGTCGGCGAAGGCATCGGAATCGGCAAGGAAGGCCACCTGGTCCCGGAACGTGCCTGCATCCGGCCCGATATCGTCTCGGGAACTCGCGATGACCGTGTCACCGGCCAGGAGTTCGATGAGTGAGCCCAGGGTCGGCGCGCCAAATTCTGCGCCGTTTCGGTGACCGACTGCGACGGTGAGAGTGTAGCTCATCCCCGCTTCCAGGAACGCGTCGAGGGTCTGCTGGATGCCCGTGCCGGGGTCTTGTTCGTAAGCAAACGCCAGCGAGCGTCCGTCGATGCCCTGATAGCCCGTCCCACCGACCCCAGGATCGGTGTCGGGGTTCGCCCCCAGATACCAGGCGTTCGGCCCCCAAAATTGGAAGGGGTTGTAGCGATTGGCGGGATCATCGTTGCTGATGGGGGTCCACCCGGAAGCGGGCCCGTGGATCTGGCCGGACGGCTCCTCGAAGCTGGCGTTGGCGATGGCGATGGAGCCCGCCTCCGCACTCGCAGGCGCGAGGCACGCGGCGAGCGGGGCGAGTACGACGGCCGTCGCCATGCGACTCGGGCGACGGCCGCGCCGCGACGTCGCGATGAGTGCGAGGGAGAGGCACAGAGCGGCCATGAAGAGCGATGTCGGCTCGGGGACGGCTGCCGGGTTGTAGCTCAGCTCGATGATGCCGAAGTACGGGCCGTTGCTGTTGCCGCCGTATCCGCTCGTCCCGTTGAGCGGCGTATCGTTCCAGGTGCCGGGCGAGACCTGATCGCCGCGCGCGAAATGCCAGGAAAGCGCCCCGTAGTCCTCATCGCCGACGTTGTTCGGCTCGCCGGACGCCCAGTTGGCGTACGTGACGGCCTCTCCCGACGACCAGACGAACTGGCCCTCGGAGGCCGCATCATTCAAACCGATCCAGTAGGGGACCGCCTGACCCTGGGCGACGCTCAGGAAGGTCGAGGCGAGAAAGGCATTCTCGGCCGCGCTCGTGATCGAGACCAGATGCCCCCCGAGCCCGACCGCCTCGGCTTCGGCCTGCGTCCAGTTCATCGCCGAGGTCGTGAGTCCGTAATAATTCCCGGTCCCGGCGAAGTAGGAGAAGCCGGCGCGGGCGGGGGTGAGCGGCACGGCGAGGGAGGCCAGGAGCGCGAAGGCCCCGGCGAGGCGGATCGTCGATCGCGTTTTCATCTTCAGTGATCTTCCTGTGAACGTAGGTGAATCGCCGAGTCCTTTGCTTGCATCCTCCCGAGAGGGCAGTACATTGGGCCTCGGGCGGCGGCTGACCGCAATCCGCGAAAACGAGTGGTGGCGTCTTGTTCAGGAGGTCCCCGGCATGGCCCGATCGGCCCGGTTGCGGCTCCAGGATCTGCGCTCGATCCATCGGCTCGTCGGGGAATGCCGCGAGTTGGGGGACTCGGCGGCGGCGTGGCGGTCGCACCTCCTGGACGAGGCGTCGCGGTGGCTCGGGGCCGGCGTCGGGATCGACTACGACGCACGTTGGGATATGGATCTTCCGATCGACGCCATACGGGTCGGAGGGGTGACCGACAGGGGATGGGAGGGGGGCTTCGACCGCTCCGCGTGGGATGCGGTCCATGTAGAGTTCGTGACCAGGGGGAGCGACTATCAGCCGATGATCGTCCCGTACTTCGAAGCGTTGCGACGGGGATACGGGCCGGCGCTGACTCGGGCCGATCTCATTTCCGGGCGCGATTGGTACGGATCCGACTATTATCGGAATTATCATAGGTCTATGGGTGGGGATGCGATGATGTACTGCATCCTGCCCATGAATCGGAAGGGCCTCATTAACGCCTTCTTCCTGGTCCGTCCGGCGAGGGAGCCCGACTTCACCCCCCGCGCCCGGACGATCGTGGCGGAGTTGCATTCGCAGATCGTTTCGCAGATCGAAGGGCCGCTGGCGGGATATCACGAGCCGTCGCCGGACGACCTGGCGCCGAGGGCGCGGCAGGTGTTGCGATGCCTGCTGGAAGGGGACGGTGACAAGCAGATCGCCGCGCGCCTGGAGTTGAGCCGGCATACGGTGAACTTCTACGTCCGGCGGATCTTCGCCCACTTCGGAGTCGAATCGCGGTCGGAATTGATGGCCCGCTGGATCCGACGCGGGTGGGGCCTTTCGTCCATGCCGCTCGACGAGGGCGACTGAACGGGCCGTCGCGTCCCCCTTGCGTCGGGCCGGCGGCTCGGCGATGCTGCGCCGCCAATTTCGAAACATCGGCGGGGGGCGATCCTGTGGAAGCGACGACGGGGGCGGCGGCGAGGGTCCCGGCGAGGGCCTGGGGGGTGACGTTCGCCGGGATGGCGGTGAATCTCTGCCTGGGGATCCTCTACGCCTGGAGCGTCTGGAAGGCGAACCTCGTGGGCGACGCGGCGCACCCGCCGGGGTCGCCGATGTCGGGCCGCGACGCCGGCTGGACCTACCTGACCGACGCCCAGGCGACCTCCGCCTACGCCGCCTGCGGGATGATCTTCGCCCTCACCATGATCCCCGGCGGCCGGATCCAGGACCGCTACGGGCCCAGGTTCGGCGCGACGCTCGGCGGGCTGTGCCTGGCGGCGGGGTGCATCGTGGCGGGGCTGATGAAGTCGTACCTCGGCCTGCTGCTGGGCTTCGGCGTCCTCGGGGGGATGGGGATGGGCTTCGGCTACGCGGCGACCACCCCCGCCGCCGTGAAGTGGTTCGGCCCGCACCGTCGCGGGCTGGTGGCCGGGATCGTGGTGGCGGGTTACGGCGCGGCGGCTATCTACATCGCGCCCCTCGCCAGGTCGCTGATCGCCGGATACGGGCTCTCCGGGAGCTTCATCGGCCTGGGGCTGCTGTTCGCGGCGGTGGTGCTGGTCGCCTCGCGGTTCCTGGTCTTCCCGCCGCCGGGATACGTCCCGCCGGGGCCGGCCGTCGCGACGATGGCGAACTCCGCCCCCGCGGCCGTCGACCGGACGGCGTCGGAGATGTTGGGGACGTGGCGGTTCTACGCGCTGGTGTTCCTGTTCATCGGCTCGGCGCAGTCGGGGCTGCTGGTGATCGCGAACGCCGCGCCGCTGCTGAACAAGACGGCCGGGGCGCTGGCGTTCTTCGCGGCGAACGGGTGGATCCTGGCGTCGTTCGGCGGGCTGGTGAACGCGGCGGGGCGGGTGGGGACGGGGTCGTACTCCGACCGGATCGGCCGGGCGAACGCCTACCTGCTGAACGGGGCGGTCTCGGCGGCGTGCCTGTTCCTGATGCCGAAGATCATCGCGACGGGGAGCGTGCCGCTGCTGTTCCTGGCCGTGGGCGTGGCGTACTGGCAGTACGGCGGCGCCCTGGCGCTGATGCCGGCGTTCACGGCCGACTTCTTCGGGCCGAAGAACCTGGGCTTCAATTACGGGTTCGTCTTCCTGGGCTGGGGGATCGCGTTCTTCGTCCCCCAGGCGGCGGGGATCATCAAGGACGCCACCGGCAGCCTGGACGCCGCCTTCATCCTCTCCGGCGCCCTGCTGTCCGCCGCCTGCGTCCTGAGCCTCCTCCTCCGCCCCGCGCGGGTGCGGGGCGGAGCGTGACGCGGGGGCCGGCGATCACCCCCCCTTCTTCTTGCCGGCCTTGGAGACGTCCTCGATCTTGCCGGCGGCCTTGGGGGCGGCCTTGAATTCGTCGGCGGTGAGCGATTTGACCTGGAGGTCGCGGGTCAGGACGCCGCCGCCGGATTCGGGGGCCTCCTTGAGGTAGGCGAGGATCTCCTGGCCCTCGGCCCCCGAGGAGCCGGGTTCGACCGGCGCGACACCCCAGAGGACGACGGCGTCGCCGCGGCGGGCGGCGCCGAGGCCGGTGGGGAGCGACTCGGCGAACACCGCCAGGTCCTTCACCCCCTGCGGCGGCTTCTTGTGCTGGAGGTTGTACGTGCTGATCATGTCGCCCAGCTCGGACAGCACCGTGTTGTTGTACAACTCCGGCGAGTTCGGCGGGTTCGGGTCCCCGCCGCACCCCGGGGCCAGGGCCAGGGCGAGGGCCAGGACCGGGGCGAGCGCGGCGAGGCGGGGGGCGGCGAGGGTCATCCGACGGCCTCTCGATCGGGCGTGGGGATGGGCGAGGCCGCGCGCCGGGGCCCGGCGCGCGGCCGACGAAGGTCCGGGGCCGGGCGTCACAGGGAGTCGGCGCTGATGATCTCGCCGCCGGCCTTGGTCCCCAGGGCGCGCCAGGTCTGGAGGCTCACCGAGTCCTTGACGAACTTGACCGAGCCGTCGGCCATGCCGACGTTCACGCCGCCGGAGTGGTAGCTCCGGGCGGCGAGGTGGCCGACGCCCCAGTAGGTGTCCATGCAGTCGAACCCCTTGTAGTTGGGCGGGACGGTGTGGCCATAGGTGGAGACGAACTGCTGGCCTCGGTAATACTGCTGGCCGCGATACGGCAGCACGGTCTGGGTCGAGGTGTCGCAGTCCGGGATCCGCGGGGCGTAGTTGTCGACCGTCACGTCCCAACTCGACAGCCGGTGGATCACGTTCCGGTCGGTCAGGTTGGACGCCGTGGCGGTCGCGGCCAGCGGCGAGCGGCGGGTCTCCGAGAAGACCGCCGTGTTCGAGGTCCCGTCGGTCACCGACGCGATCGTCACCGTGCTCTCGACCGACCGGAACTTGGGATTGGTCGCGAGGCTCCCCGTCAGGTTCATCTTGTAGTTGAAGATCCCCAGGGTCGACGAGTTGGTCTCGGCCGTGGCGGTGGCGGTGTCGAACAGCAGCGAGGCCGTGGCGCCGATGCTCGCGAAGTAGTTCGAATAGCCGATCAGGCCGGTGCTCCCCGGGTAGACGGTCGAGCCGGGCATCCGGGTCGACGACGCGTCCGACGGGCAGATGAAGGCGGCGACGAGCTGGCACCGCGCCGTCTCGTTCTCGCCCGAGTTGTTGACGTCCAGGCCCATGTTGAACGTGCCGTAGAGGCTGGCCTGCTCCAGGTACGGCAGCAGCAGCGCCTGGACCGAGGAGCGGATGTACGGCCCCACGCCCGTCGCCGTCGGCACCGGGCCGGCCCCGTCCGGGAACTTGCCGTTGGCGTTCTCGAAGTTGTGGATCGCCAGGCCGATCTGCTTCAGGTTGTTGGTGCATTGCGCCCGCCTCGCCGCCTCGCGGGCGGCCTGGACGGCGGGGAGGAGCAGGGCGATCAGCACGGCGATGATGGCGATCACCACCAGCAGCTCGATCAGCGTGAAGGCGGCACGTCTCTTGGCGCTCATCGGTTCTCGTCTCCCGGGTGGGCCGCCCCCCGACGCCTGCGGCGGAGGGCCGGCGGACTCTCGCGATGGATGGGGATGGGATCGGGACGCTCGGCCCCCGCGACGGCTGCCGTCGAAGGCGACGGTCGCACGCATGGCGCGCGAGGCCCGGCATTCTCGAAAGGATGCTTTAAAGAAAATTCATGATGGGTCGGCCGCGGAATCGGGCCGCGAACACCTCGGGGGAGGTGGCGGGATGGGACGGGCGTCGAGGGGTGACAAGGCTCGACGTCTCGGGCGGCCCCGCTTTCGCCCCGATGCGAACGATTCTAATGCTCCCACCATAGATATATCTAGAGGGCTCCTCCGTCAAGATGCGTGGCATGCATGGCGACCCGATTCGTCCGCGCGATTCGATTTGTCAACGCCGACGCACGCACGGTGCAAAGCGCCGAATTCGGACGAGAAAGCGCTTCTCGGTCCGCACGAACCCCCGTTAGAATGGGCCCCTCATGCGTCGATGGCGTGGATGGTCCGGGGCTGCGCGGCGCCGGCCCCGGGGCTGTAAGGCGTCGCCCGGGGCGAGGTGGGCTATGGACGCGGATCGCGACCTGCTGTTCGGCGTGCTCGCGTTTCAGGCCGGGGCCATCGACGCGGACCAGCTCGCCGAGACGTGCGCGGACGTCGAGGGGGGCCGCGCCGCCGGGGCGACGCTCGCGGCCGGGGGGACGATCACCGACGAGCGGAGGGCCGACCTGGAGCGGCTCGTCGCGGATCGGCTGGCGCGACACGGCGGCGACGCGGCGGCGGCGCTGGCGGCGACGGTCGACGGCCGCTCGCTCGACGTCCTGCGGGCCGCGGCCCCGCGCCGGGCCCCCGCGGCGCCCCCCCCGGAGGAGGCCACGATCGGCGCGGCCGGGCCGGTGGGCCGGGTGCTGATCTCGTCGCGCGAGGAGGGCCGCGACCCCGAGGAGGGCCGCGACCCCCGCTACACGCTGACGCATCTCCACGCCAAGGGGGGCATGGGCCAGGTCTGGAAGGCCCGCGACGCGGCGCTGGGGCGGGAGATCGCGCTGAAGGAGCTGAGGCCGGAGTCCACGGGCGACGCGGTCGTCTGGTCGCGGTTCCTCTACGAGGCGAAGGTGACGGCCCGGCTGGAGCACCCCGGCGTCGTCCCGGTGTACGAGATGGGGGGCGGCGAGGCCCCGTACTACACGATGCGGTTCGTGAAGGGCCGCACGCTGAGCGAGGCCGTCCGCGCCTACCACAAGGCGCGCGAGGCGAACAAGGACGAGGACGTCGACCTCGTCCGGCTGCTGACGGCGTTCGCGTCCGTCTGCCACGCGATCGACTACGCCCATTCGCGGGGGATCATCCACCGCGACCTCAAGGGCCAGAACGTCGTCCTGGGGGACTACGGCGAGGTCATCGTGCTGGACTGGGGCCTCGCCAAGCAGATCGGCGAGGACGCGCTGGCCGGCGGGGGCGCCGCCGAAGGGCCGGGCGCGGAGGCCCCGCCCGACCCCGAATCCCCCACGGTCGAGGGCGACGCGGGCGACATGCCGACCCTGGCCTCGGACGGCGATCCCGCGGCCCCCCCCTCGGCCGACCCCGAGGCGACCGTCGCCGGCGTCACGCTCGCGCCGCCGGCCGAGGCCGCGGCCGACCCGTCGAAGGCGTCGGGGTCGGGCGAGGGCGCGCGGCGGGAGTCGGGGGCGGGCCCGGACGGGACGTTGCAGGGCCAGCTCCTGGGGACGCCGGCCTACATGGCGCCGGAGCAGGCCCGGGGCCGGCACGACCTGATCGACTTCCGGACCGACGTCTACGGCCTGGGCGCCATCCTGTATGAGATCCTCGCCGGCCAGCCGCCGTTCCTCGGCAAGAAGACGGCCGAGATCCTCTATAAGGCGGCCAACGACCCCCCCGCGCCGCCACGGTCGCACAACCCCGGCGTGCCGCCGGGCCTCCAGGCGGTCTGCCTGAAGGCCCTGGCGAAGTCGCAGGCCGACCGCTACGCCTCGGCCGGCGAGCTGGCGAAGGACGTGCAGCGCCACCTGGCCGACGAGCCCGTCTCCGCCTACGCCGAGCCCTGGCCGCGCCGCGCCGCGCGGTGGGCGCGCAAGCATCGCTCGACGGTCGCCGCGGCGGCGGCGCTGCTGGTCGTCTCGACGGTCGCCTCAGGCGTCGGCACGGTCGTCGTGGACCGCTGGCGCTCCGTGGCCGTGGCCCAGGGGGCCCTCGCCCGCGGGACCGTCAACGAGATGTACGCCCGCGTGGGCGAGAGCTGGCTGGAAGACCGGCTCGACCCGCTCCAGAAGGAGTTCCTGGAGAAGGCCGTCGCGTTCTACGAGGGCCAGACGGCGGACGTGGGCGGCTCGCCGGCCGTCCGCCTGGAGCACGCCGAGATGCTCCGCCGCATGGGGAACATCTACGCCAAGTTCGACCGCCGCGACGAGGCCGAGTCCGCCTACCGCAAGGCCCTGGAACTGGCCCGCCCGCTCGCCGCCGCCGACCCCGAGGCGAGGCGGGTCCTGGCCTCCACTCAGATCCGGCTGGCCGAGGCCCTGTTCCTCCGCGACCGCTTCGACGAGGCCGACGCGCTCTTCCGCGAGGCCGAGGCCCGGCTGCGGCCCGCGGCCGACGCCGCCGGCGCGAAGCCCGACGACCTGCGCCTGCTGGCCCGGGCGCTCCGCGGCGAGGGGCAGCTCCTCCGTCGCAAGGGGGACCTGGCCGCCGCCGCCCCCGCCTACGCCGGCGCGCGCGACCTGCTGGAGAAGGCCCTGGCCGCCGACCCGGCCTCGCCCGAGGTCCGCGGCGAGCTGGCCCGCTCGCTCGACCTGCTCGGCCGCCTCGGCCGCGAGGCGGGCGACACCGCCGCCGCCGAGGCGTCCGCCCGCCGCGCCTACGAGCTGCTCGACAAGCTCGTCGCCGAGTATCCGACCATCCCCCGCTATCGCGAGAACCTCCACCACGCCTGCTCCGAGCTGGGCCGCTTCGCCTACGACGAGGGGCGGTTCGAAGAGGCCGCGATCCTCTGGGGCCGCGACTGGCGCGAGGCGTCTCGGCTGGCCGACGACTATCCCGACCGCCCCGAGTACACGCTCAACCTGGCCTCCGCGTCGAGCAACTACGGCGGCGTCCTGGTCGACCTCGCACGCTACTCCGAGGCCCAGCCGATCCTGAAGAAGGCCATCGAGCTGGACGAGGGCCTCGCCGCCCGCTCGCCCGACGACCGCCAGGTCCGGTTCAACCTGGCCAAGACCCGGTTCAACCTGGGCTACCTCCACCTCAAGCGGAATCGCTTCGACGAGGCCGTGGCCGAGATCGAGAAGGCCCGCGACCTGAACGCGACGCTCGTCGCCGAGCTGCCCGACGTCCCGCGCTACGCGCACCTCCAGTCGACCTACCTCGTCCGCCTGGGCGAGGCGCTGGACGCCTCCGGCAAGCCCGGCTCCGAGCCGGCCTACCGCGGGGCCCTCGAACTCCTCCAGCAGTTGACGAGCAAGCACCCCGACAACGCCGGCTACATCCTGGACCTCGCCCGCTGCCTGGGGGCGCTGGGGAATCAGGAGCTGGCCGTGGGCAAGCCCGAGGAGGCCGGGAAGGACTTCGAGGCCGAGGTCGCCCGGCTCGACGCCCTGGCGGCGAAGGCGAAGCCCTCGGCCGAGGCCCTGCGCGAGACGTCCATCGCCCTGAGCAACCTGGGGAGCGTCCGCCAGGCGCTGGGCGCGGGGGACGCAGAGGGGCCGATCCGCCGGGCCGTGGCGATCTCCGAGGGCCTGGCCGGCGGCGGGTCGCCGTCGCCGCAGGACGCGGAGTCGCTGGCCGTCGCCCGGGGCTCGCTCGCCGAGGCCCTCCAGGCGCGGAAGGCGGCCGACGAGGCCGCGCCGCTGTTCGAGCAATCGATCGCGGGGCTGTCGGGCCTGGTCGAGAAATCGCCGGCCGACGCCAGGCTGCGGTACTTCCTGGGCTACATGCTCGCCCAGCAGGCCGCCGCGCGGCCCGACGAGAAGCTCGCCGAGGCCCGCGCCGGGCTGGACTCCTCGGTCGATCATCTGCGGCAGGCGGTCGAGCTGACGGCCGGCCGGACCCCGGCCTATCGCGAGTTGCTGGCCGGCGCGCTGGAGGCCCTGGCCGACGTCGAGCTGAAGCAGGCGGCGTATGAGGACGCCCGCCGGGTCGCGATGGAGATCCCCCGCGCCGGCGTGCAGCCCGCGCCGGGCTGCCTGGTCGCGGCGAAGCTCCTCGCCCGCATGGCGGCCCTGGCCCACGCCGACGCCAAGCTCGCCCCCGCCGACCGCGACGAGCTGGAGGGCAAGGCCCGGACCGGTGCCGCCCTGCTGCTCCGCGAGGCCATCGACGCCGACCCGGCCCTTGACGCGAAGGTCAAGGAAGATCCCGCCTTCCGCGACCTCCTCGCCCGCTCCGAGGTCAAGCTCCTCCTCGGCAGCCTGGCCGGGCCCGCCGCGCGGAAGTGAGGCGGCGGCCCGCTGGGCGATACTGCTCGGCACGACTTGCATGCCCAAGCGGGCGAAGCGGCTTGAAGTCCCCTCTCCCGCCGGGTGAGGGTCGTCGGACCTGTTGAGACAGCCCCGGTTCATGGCCGACGCGACCGACGTGCCCTCCGCGCTCCGGCGACCCTCACCCGCCGCTGCGCGGCCGCCCTCTCCCGGCGGGAGAGGGGACGATCTGGGCGAGTTGGGCCTCAGCTGCCCCCCAATTCATAGTCCAGGGGAAAGATGCTCGTGTTCCGATGTTTTCGGCCGAGCACCCTTGATGGGGATCAGGGGTTCTTGAGGTCGGGGTACTCCAGGATCACCAGCTTGTGGTTCTGCTCGTCGTAGCCGTACTTCTGGTAGTGGGGGAGCTTGGGGAGGGCGATGTTGTTCGGGGTGATGATCTCGGCCATGAACTCGTCGTAGTCCTTGGGGAGGCGGTCGTTGGCCGCCTTGTAGAGGTTCATGGCGTGCTCGATCTGGAGGATCGAGGTCTGGCCGATCATCGTGACGTAGGCGTTGCCCTGGAGGGTGATCGGGTCCTTGGCGGTGATCTTGGGCTTCTCGATGACGTTGGCGCCCTGGGCCGCCTCGGAGTTGATGGGGACGATCTCCCGGGTCCGCTTGCCGACGATGAACTCGGGCTCCTTCTCGGTCGCCGGCGCGGGGGCGTGGGCGACGGCGTTCTTCTTGCCCCCCCTGGAGACCTGGCGGGGCTCGTTGCAACCGGCCAGCGTCGCCAGGGCCAGGAGGGCCGCGGCCGGGGCGAGGGTCGAAAGGCGCAGGGTCATGGGGGGAGGCTCCGGAGATCAGGCCCCGTCGGCGGGGCGGACGGTGAGCGTCAGTTCCTGGTCGTCGCGGCGGACCGTCACGGGCGCGGGGCGGCCGGGCTCGACCGCGGCGGCGGCCTCGTAGACGTCGTGGGCGGTGGCGGCCCAGCGGTCGTCGACGGCCGTGACGACGTCGCCGGCCGCCAGGCCCGCGATCGCCGCGGGGGAGTCGGGGACGACCGCCGCCACCCGCACGCCGACGCCGCCGGGCTCGGCAGCGCCCAACCGCAGGCCCCACAGGCCGGCCGGCGCGAGCACCCGCCGGCGCGCGACCTTCGGCCCGGCGATGCGGTCGGGGAGGTCCTTCATCAGGTCGCGGACCTGCACGTCGACCGGCGTGAAGGTCATCTCGTCCTTCTGGTAGTCGATCGTCGTCCGATACCGCGCGAAGAACGTGAACCCGATGATGCCGTCGATCCGCTCGCCGAAGGCGTCGCTCAGGATCCCCAGGGCGGGGTGGTCGAAGACGACGACCGGCAGCTTCTCGGCCTTCAGCGTCCCGACCTGGAGCTTCGCCACCTCGGCCTCGCCGCGCATCGAGAACAGGAACGACTTCGGCGTCTTGTCGTCGACCGTCCCGGATTCCTCGGCCGCCCTGTTGCTCAGCAGCGTGATCGGCGCGCCCAGGTCGAAGATCAACTTATAAGGGCCTTTGCCGTTGAGCGTCGCCCGCAGCATCATGTGGTTCGACGGCAGCATGCTGAAATGCGCCCGCGCCGGCTCGCCGGCCGGCGGCTCCTCCGCGGGCGCGGGGCCCAGCCAGAGGGCGACGCCCCCCAGGGCCGCCGCGGCCATCGCGAGGATCGGGCGGAACCGGGCCGCTCGCGAGATGGATCGATCGTCGTTCATGGGTGGACCTTGGGATTTTGGCGGGACGCGTCGGAGGAGAGGCGGCATCCCGACGTCCTTCCCCCCTCGCGGGGGAAGGTGGCCCGAAGGGCCGGATGAGGGGGACGACGCGCCAGAGGGCCGTCGAGATCCCGAGCGGGCCGGACGGGCCGTCGAATCCCGACGGCGCTTGTGCTTCGCGTCCCCCTCATCTGACCCCTTCGGGGTCTGTCTTCCCCCGCGAGGGGGGAAGACGCCGAGCACCGAACGTCAAGCCCCGAAGGCACGACCTCGTTCATCGGTTACAGCCCCTCCCCGGCGACGACCTGGAACGCCTTCTCCTCGCCGCCGCGCTTCACGACCAGCTCGACGGCGTCGCCGCGGCGCAGGCCGGCGAGGGCGTCGCGGGCCGCCTTGAGGCCGTCGACCGGCTTGCCGTCGACGCGGGCGAGGACGTCGCCGCCCTGGAGGCCGGCCGCGGCGGCGGGGGAGTCGGCGAGGACGCGGCGGATCGTCACGGCCTTGTCATCCCCCTCGGCCCACTCCAGGCCGAGGAACCCGCGCGGGGCCAGCTCGTCCTCCGGCTGCTTGCCGATCAGGAACGCCAGGCCCTTCGCGACCGGGCCCAGGGCGTTCATCATCTGCATCTCGATCGGCGGGTTCTTGCGGTCGACGTCGGCCGGGACGGGCGGGTCGGGCGGGGCGAAGTCGAGCCGGGTCCAGGTCATCCGGTCGCGCGTCAGGTCGATGTCCAACTTGAACCGGGCCAGGATCGTGAACCCGAGGATGCCGTCGATCGACGCCCCCGGCAGCCCCAGCGCGTTCATGCCGACGAGCTGGAACGGGTCCTCCACGCGGCCCTTGACCTTCTCCAGCTTCGCCCCGCCCTCGATCTCCAGCAGGTCGATCGGCGTCCAGAAGCCGGCCTCGGGCGGGGCGATGCCGATCTTCTTCGCGGTCTCGGTCGCGACGTAGAGCGCGGGGGCACCGGAGTCGACGAGGAAGTTGAACGGCCCTTTGCCGTTCACGCGGACGCGGACGAGGAAGTGGTTCGTGTCGGTCAGCCGGTACGGGACGCGGAACGCCCGGCCGACCTGCGGGTCCTTGCCGGCGTCGCCGGGCTTGTCCTGCATCGCGGCGGCCGAGGCGCCCAGGACCGTCGCCAGCGCCGCCGCGAGGGCGGCCGTCTTCTTGGAGATCATGGTGCGGAGCCTTGCCCGACGGAGCGTGACGGCGTGAGAGGACGTCTCCCATCAGCTTAGGCCCCCGCCCGCGCCGAGGGAAGCCGGAAAGCCCCGCGGGGATGGTGCGGGGCGTCCCCGAGGTTTATCATCGGAGTTCTCACCCGGCTTCGAGCCACTTCTGCGAGGATATGGAAATGTTGAACCTTTCTCGGGCCTTCGGGGTCGCCCTTGCGCTGACCCTGTCCGCCCGCGCCGCGACGGCCGAGGAGCCCCGGGCGTTCCGGCCGCCGTCGGTCCCGCTGATCGCCCACGACCCGTACTTCAGCGTCTGGTCGAGCGCCGACAGGCTGACCGACGACGCCACCCGGCACTGGACGGGCGAGCCGAATCCGCTCACCGGCCTGGTCCGGATCGACGGCAAGGCCTACCGCATCATGGGCCCCGAGCCCAAGGACGTCCCGGCGCTGGAGCAGGTCTCGGTGGAGGTCCGGCCGACGCGGACGATCTACCGGTTCCAGAACGAGGCCGCGGCCGTCGAGCTGACGTTCCTGGGCCTGGCCGTGCCGTACAACCTGGACATGCTCTCCAGCCCGGTGACGTACGTCGCCTGGAAGGTGGAGTCGCGCGACGGCAAGCCGCACGAGGCGTCGGTCTTCCTGGGGGCGACGGGCCACCTGGCCGTCCACACGCCCGACCAGGCGGTCGTCTGGGGCCGCGAGGAGCTGGGCGCCCTGAAGGCGGTCAAGATCGGGTCGCAGGCCCAGCCCATCCTGGAGCGCCGCGGCGACGGCACGCGGATCGACTGGGGCTCGCTGTACCTGGCCTCGGGCCAGCCCCGCACCGTCTTCGCCGCCGCTCCCGCGAGGACGCTCGCCGAGACCTTCGCGAAGGACGGCGGCCTCCCCGCGCAGGACGACGCCGCCATGCCCCGCAAGGTCGAGGACGGCTCGCCCGCGCTGGCCCTGGCGACCGCCCTGGGGACCGTCCGGCCCGGGACGCCCGCCGCCACCTTCGCCATGATCGCCTACGACGACGAGTACGCCATCGACTACATGGACGAGTGGCTCGTCGGCTACTGGAAGCATCGCCTCGACGAGCAGGGGAAGGGGAAGGCCCAGCCGTTCACGGCGCTCCTGCTCAAGCACCACCTGCGCAAGGATGTGTACGATTCCTACTGCGACGGCTTCGACAAACGGCTCGTCGAGGTGCTGACCGACCTGGGCGGCAAGGAGTACGCCGAGATCGGCGCCCTGGCGCACCGGCAGTCGCTGGCCGGGGCGACGCTCGCGGCCGACTCCAAGGGGATGCCGCTCTGGTTCTCCAAGGAGAACTCCTCCAACGGCTGCACGGGGACGGTGGACGTCATCTACCCGCAGTTCCCGCACCTGCTCCTGTTCAGCCCGATCCTGGCGAAGGCGTCGCTGGTGCCGGTGCTCGACTACTCGTCCTCCCCGCGCTGGCCGTGGCCGTTCGCGCCCCACGACGTCGGCACCTATCCCGTGGCCCACGGCCAGGTCTACGGCGGTGGCGAGCGCACCGAGGAGAACCAGATGCCGGTGGAGGAGAGCGGCAACATGCTGCTCATGATGGCCGCCATCGCCCACGTCGAGAAGAACGCCGACTTCGCCGGCAAGTACTGGCCTGCGCTGACCAAGTGGGCCGAGTACTGCGAGCGCGACGGCTTCGACCCGGCGAACCAGCTCTGCACCGACGACTTCTCCGGCCACCTGGCCCGCAACGCCAACCTCTCCGTCAAGGCGATCCTCGGCATGGCCGCGTTCGGCCGCATGGCCGCCATGCGCGGCGAGGACGACCTGGCGAAGCACTACACCGAGAACGCCAGGGCCCTCGCCCGCAAGTGGATGACCATGGCCGACGCCGGCGACCACTACCGCCTGACGTTCGACCCCCAGGAGAGCTGGAGCCAGAAGTACAACCTGATCTGGGACAAGATCCTCGGCCTGGAGATCTTCCCGCCCGAGGTCGCCGCGAAGGAGCTGGCGTTCTACCCCAAGCAGTTCAACAAGTACGGCCTGCCGCTGGACTCGCGCAGGGCGTTCACCAAGGCCGACTGGATCGTCTGGACGGCCTCGCTCGTGCCCGACAGGGCGACGTTCGAGTCGTACATCAGGCCGATCCACAAGATGCTGAACGAGACGACCGACCGCGTCCCGTTCACCGACTGGTACTGGACCGACAGCGCCAAGCACGCCGGCTTCAAGGCCCGGCCGGTCATCGGCGGCGTGTTCATCCGGGCCTTGACCGACGGCCTGCCGTACTGGAACAGCTGCCTGGAGCTGGCCCGCGCCGACGCCAAGGGGCTCGGCCACGATTGGGCCCCGATGCCCGTCCCGCGCAAGGTCGTGCCGCTGGTGGCGACGTCGCAGGACGCGGGCGCGGCCTGGAAGTACACGCTCGCCCAGCCGCCGGGGGCGTGGACGAGCCCCGACTACGACGACCGGACGTGGAAGTCCGGCGAGGCCGGCTTCGGCACGAAGGGGACGCCCGGCGCCGAGGTCCGCACCGTCTGGGACGGCCCCGCCATCTGGCTCCGCCGCGAGATCGACGTCCCCGAGGCCGCCGTGAAGGCCGGCGACGAGCTGCGGCTCTACGTCCACCACGACGAGGACGCCCAGGTCTACATCAACGGCGTCCTCGCCGCCCGCCTCGGCGGCTACACCAGCGAGTACCGCCCCTTCCGCATCAGCCCCGAGGCCCTCAAGGCCCTCAAGCCGGGCAAGAACGTCGTCGCCGTCCACTGCCGCCAGACCCAGGGCGGCCAGTACATCGACTTGGGCCTCGTGAAGCTCCAGGCCGCCGAGTGAGGCGAAACCCCCGCGCCTTCGCCCAGGAGGGTCGCCGCCGACGTCCCCGCCCCGCGGGGCGGGGACGTCGAGGCGGGATGCTCGAAAAGTCGTCGACCGTGGGTTGGGCCGCGTCGGCGTGCGCGGCATGATGGCGGGACCGTCGGTTCGCGGAAGCGACCTCTTCGTCGAACGTCGACCGGAGTCCCCATGTCACCATTCCCGGCCTTGCTCCTCCTCGCCCTGACGGCGGCGCCGGCGATCGCCCGGCAGGCCCCCTTCGAAGGCGCGGGACCCGGCGACGAACGCCCGATCCGGGGCGTCAGGCTCTGCTGGTGCCCGCCGGGGCGGTTCACCATGGGCAGCCCGGCGACCGAACCCGGGCATCGCTCCGACGAGGGCCAGGTCGCGGTGAGGATCACCCAGGGCTTCTGGGTCGGCAAATTCGAGGTGACGCAGGCCGACTGGAGGCGGATCGTCGGCGAGCTGCCGGGCAGGCCGACGGCCGAGCTGCCGGCGGGCGACGACCTCCCGGTCGGCGACGTCACCTATATCCAGGCCGAGGACTTCTGCCGCAGGCTGACCGAGCTGGCGATCGAGGCCGGCGAGCTGCCCGCCGGCTGGGAGTTCCGCCTCCCCACCGAAGCCCAGTGGGAATACGCCTGCCGGGCCGGGACGACCACGGCCACCGCGTTCGGCGACTCGCTCGGCCGCACGCAGGCGAACTTCCAAGGCGAGCCGTACAACGGCGGGCTCGACGAAGGCCCGCGGCTCGGCAAGGCGGCCCCGGTCGGCAGCTACCCGCCGAACGCCTGGGGCGTCCACGACATGCACGGCAATACGTTCGAGTGGTGTCGCGACTGGTACCACCCGACGCTCCCGGGCGGCGACGACCCGGACCTGTCCTCCGCGATCTCGACCACGCCCAGGAATCGCGACGGCACGATCTCGCGGTCGCGGCGGGGCGGCGCCTGGGACGACGACGGCTGGCCCTGCCGCTCGGCCTGCCGCCTTCGGTTCGAGCCCGAGCGAGGCTACGACCATATCGGGTTCAGGGTCGTGGCGGTGAAGAGATAGCGCGACCGGGGCGCGAGGTCCCCCCGCGGGTCGCCGCCGCGAATGGTGCCGCGGCCCGTCCGCGCCGCTCGACGTCCCGCCCGGCTCCCGATTCTACACCGGGGGTCCCGGCCGATCGCCCCTGGAGCTGGCTTCGACTCGGCTCCGTTTGGGTCCGAACGCGCGCGGCCCCAGGAAGATGAGGACGACGCAAATGCTATATTTGAAAGCAGCTTGGGGTTGAAAATCCGGCCTCGGATTTGGCTTTGAACGTCGAAGTCGTGATGAAAATTGAGACTCCTCGCGAATCACCACCGGCTTGTCGACGGAAGGCTTGCCGAGAGGGTGGTCCGGGATCCCTCGGCGGGCCGGTGGTGGGATCCGACGTCATGCCATGTCCACCCGCCGGTTGAGCCACGCCTCGGTGGTGATTGGCGAGGACTGTCTGAAAATTTCGCGATCCGGAGGGCATCCCGGGGCCCGGCCGATGGACCTTCGCCGCGCCTGGCCGATCATGGAACGGTCGATCCCGCGGCCTCATGGCGCGAGCGCCCGTGACGACGTGACCCCCACCAGGGCCGCCTCTTCGTCTCGATCCTGTCGGGTTGTCAAGGAACGTCCGCCATCGGATACAGTCCGCGGGCCATGCCTCGGGATTCCAGGTTTCCGCGAAAATTCCGTTCGAAATCCCGACGCCCCCGAATGCGCCGGGGCGTCCCGCGGCACTATGGGGGACGAACGATCCGGGAGGGGGGGCGGGATGACGAGGGGCGGACGGGGCGGGTGGCTCCGCTCGATGCAGGCGCTGTGCGACGGGGGGGCACTCGGGGGGCTCGGCGACGCCGAGCTGCTGGGGGCGTTCCTCGGGCGGGGCGAGGCGTCGGCGGCGGCGTTCGAGGCCGTCGTGGCGCGGCATGCGGCGATGGTGCTGGACGTCTGCCGGGCGGTCGCCGGGTCGGAGGCCGACGCGGAGGACGCCTTCCAGGCGACGTTCCTGGTCCTGGCGTGCCGCGCGTCGAGCGTCCGGGACCGCGACGCGCTCGGGCCGTGGTTGTTCGGCGTCGCCCGGCGGCTGGCCGCCAGGGCCGGGGCCGACGCCGCGCGTCGACGGGCCTCGGAACGTCGCGCGGCCGGGCTGCGGCCGGCGTCGTCCGACCCCCCCGAGGCCGACGACGCCGTCGCGATGCTGATGGAGGAGGTCGACCGCCTCCCCGCGCGGTATCGCGACGCAGTGGTCCTCTGCCATCTCCAGGGCCTGACCTACGAGGCCGCCGCGAGCCGGCTGGGCTGCCCCCTGGGGACGCTCAGCACCCGGCTGCGACGGGCCCGCGAGCGGCTGCGGAGGAGCCTGGAAGGCCGCGGCGTCTGCGGGGCCTGGGCCCTGGCCCGCGTCCCCGACCCGGCCGTCCCGCCGCCCCTGGCCGCCTCGGCCGCCCGCCTGGCTTCGCTCGTCGCGCCGACCCTCGGGGCCGGCGTCCCGGCTTCCATCCTGTCGCTCGCGCGAGGAGCCCTGACGACCATGAAGATCCGACGCTTCGCCCGCCTCTCCGCCACCTTCCTCGCCCTGGCCGCCGGCGCCTGGGGATGGAACGCCGCCGCATCCCACGACGAACCGCCGCCGGCGACAGAGGAGAAGCCCGGCCGGTATCAGGTGACCGGGAGGGTCGTCGACGAGCAGGGCCGGCCGATGGCCGGCGCGACGGTTCAGGCGCTGACGCGCGACCCGGCGACCGGGAAGCCGACGGTCAAGTCGACCCGATCGGGCGCCGATGGGACGTACACCCTGGACCTGCCTCCGGGGCATGTCGACTTCGCGTCATTCATCCCGCCGCCCGGGTGCTGGCTCCCGAACATACCGCCTTTCGTCGGGCGACCCATGACCCTCTCGAACGACCGGCCCACGATCCGCACGGACTACCAGGTCGAGCGGGGCGTGGCCTGGGACTTCCGGCTCGCCCAGGGCGGTCGCCTCCCCGGCCGGGGCTACGTCTTGCTGAATCCTCCCGCGGACGATGAACGCCCCGTATACACCGAATCGGACGCCGACGGCCTCGCGAGGCTCGGCATCCCGCGGAAACGTCGCGAGGCCAAGCTGATCGCGAGTTCCACCGAGTCGCAAGGCCGAGAGATCCCATGCTCGCTCCGCTGGGACGAGGGCTTCCGCCCCGAGGCCGTTCGCAGCGTCGCGAAACTGGACGGCACGCTCGACCGCTTCTGGATCACCGACGCCGACGGCCGCTCGGCCATGGTGGAAGCCGCCCCCGACGGCCGGTTTCGGCCGGAGATCGACGGCGGCCGGCTCGTGGTCCGCGTCGACCTGCCCGAAGATGTGAAGGAGACGTTGCCGAGCGTCATCGGGTCGATCGTCGACCGCGGCGGTCGGGCGATCGCCGGGGCCCGCGTCGAGGCCGCTTACACCCGCGGCACGACCACGCAGATGGGCGAAGGGGACGCCTTCGCCGCGACGACCGACGCCCGGGGGCGGTTCCGGCTCGACAAGCTCCCCGCCAGCGTCAGGGACAGGACGCCCGAGTCGATCCGCCTGATCGTGGCGAAGGACGGGTTCGGCGGCGTCGACTCCGATCCGATCCCCGTCGAAGGGGTTGTCGGGCCGATCGCCGTCCCGCCGATCGTCCTGGGGCCGGGATGCTCGGTGACGGGCGTAGTCCTGGGCCCCGACGGCCGTCCCCTGGAAGGGGCCAAGGTCGAACCGGGCCACGCCTTCTCCGCGCGGGCCCGCGTGACCTGGACCGACGCCGACGGCCGATTCACGGTCGTCGGGCTCCCCGAGGGGCCGGCCAGGATCGATGTCCGATTCGGCGAACTGATCGAGACCGTCGAGACGACCGCCGCGGCCCGCGACCCCCGGCCGATCGAGGTCCGGTTCCAGGGGCGATGAGGACGAGTCCCCGTAGGCTGGGTCGAGACCCAGCCCGGAGAAGTCGTCGCGTCATGCGGGCTGGGTCTCGACCCAGCCTACAAGGTTCCGCCAGCCGGCGGGCGGCTCAAACCAGCGTCAGCAGGACGATCTCGGGTCGGCAGTAGAAGCGGACGGGGGGGCCGCTGGTGCCGACGCCGCGGCCGACGAAGACGGGGTAGGCCGGGCCTTTCGCCAGGCCGCCGGCGTACTTGCGGCCGAATTTGGAGGGGAGTACCATCGCGCCGACGCCCGGGACGACCACCTGGCCGCCGTGGGTGTGGCCGCTGAGCATCAGCGAGACCCGCGGATCCCGGCCGTGCTCGGCGTAGTCCGGGTTGTGGGAGACGACGATGGAGGCGTCGCCCTCGTGGGCGTCTCCCAGGGCCAGGGCGACGTCGGGGACCTCGGTCCACATGTCGGCCACGCCGGCGATGCGGAGGCGGTCGCCGCCGCGGCGCAGCCAGACGCCGCGGTTGTCCAGCAGCTCCAGCCCGGCGCGGTCGAGCTCGGATCGGCAGGCGGCGCCGCTCTCCCAGTTGTCGTGATTCCCCAGCGTCGCGAACCGGCCCAGCGGGGCGCGGAGCCTCGCCATCGCCTCGCAGACCGGGCCGATGTAGCGCGGGCTCTTGGAGACGTAATCGCCCCCCAGCAGGACCAGGTCCGGCCGCAGGGCGTTCGTCCAGTCGATCGCGTGTTGGATGTAGCCGAGCCCGACGTAAGGGCCGTGGTGCAGGTCGCTGAGGAACGCCACCGACAGGCCCCGGAACGACGCCGGGAGCCGGGGGACCCGGATGGTCCGGCGCGTGAGCCGGCACCATTTGGCCTCCAGCAGCGGGTACGCGGCCCCGGCCAGGGCCGCCCCCGTCGCGGCGATCGCGGCGCGCTTCCAGAACTTGCGCCGCGTGGTCCGGACTTCCGCCTTCGGCTCGTCGTCCATGCGCCCAGGCCCTCGTCGCCGCGGGATCGGGGCCGCCGACCTGGACGAGCCCCTCGCCTCGTAATCGTAGCAGGGGGGCAAGGGCCGACGACGGAACGCCGCGCCCCGCCTTGAGGGCCGGGCCCGGGGCCTTTACAATCGAACAGGAAGCGGCGGGGATCCACGATCGATCGCGACGGAGGTGCGCCTTGGGCACGACCACGACCACGACCCCCGGGATCGTCGACGCGCCCGCCGGGGCGACGCCCGACCTCGACCCCGGGCTGGCCGCGAAGCGCGACGCCCTGATCGCGACGATCCGGGGCTACGGCCGGGTGGCCGTCGCGTACTCCGGCGGCGTCGACAGCGCGGTCGTCGCGAAGGCCGCCCATGAGGCGCTGGGGGACGCCGCCGTGGCCGTGACGGCCGTCTCCGAGAGCCTGGCGTCCGGCGAGCTGGAAGAGGCCCAGGCGCTGGCGAAGAAGATCGGCGTGCGGCATCGGGCGATCCGGACCGAGGAGTTCGCCGACCCCAACTACCTGCGCAACAACCCCGACCGCTGCTACTTCTGCAAGAGCGAGCTGTACGGCCGGCTGGTCGGCCTGATGGGGGCGCTGGAGGTCGACGCGATCGCCTCGGGCGCGAACCTGGACGACCGCGGCGACCACCGCCCCGGCATGAAGGCGGCCGGCGAGAAGGGGGTCCGCCACCCGCTCCAGGAATGCGGGCTGGGCAAGGCCGACGTCCGGGCCCTGGCCCTGGCGTGGGGCCTCCCCGTCTGGGACAAGCCCGCCGCGCCGTGCCTCTCCAGCCGGATCGCCTACGGCGAGGAGGTCACGCCCGAGCGCGTGGGGATGGTCGACCGGGCCGAATCGTGGCTCCGCGGCCGGGGCCTGCGGCTGCTGCGGGTACGCTACCACAAGGGCGACATGGCGCGGATCGAGGTACCCGCCGAGGAGTTCCCGAAGCTCCTGGCCGACCCGGTCCGGTCCGAGCTGACGGCCGCGTTCCGCGGCTTCGGCTTCAAGTTCGTCGCGCTGGACCTGGAAGGCTTCCGCTCCGGGAGCCTCAACGACCTGATCCCTCCCGAACAACTCCTGGGCCTGGGACGTACCACGTCGCGCTGAGGGATGCGGGCGTCTCGTTTCGGATCGGGTTCGACTGAGGGGGGACGAAGATGGCCCGGGTGAAGTGCCGTTGCGGCGAGGCGATCGAGGTGGACCGCGACGGCGGCCCCGAGCGGGTCGTCTGCCCGCGCTGCCAGGCGCGGATCCGCGTGCGACGCCCCGAGGCGGCGGGGGCGGGGGGCGACGGCCTGATCCGCTTCCACTGCCCCTGCGGCCGTCGCCTGAAGGTCCGCGCCGCCGACCGACCCGAGGCCGGCCGCTGCCCGGACTGCGGCCGGGTGGTCCCGGTCCCCCAGGGCGCGGCGCTGGCCTCGGCCGGGTCGTCCAAGGCCCCCAGGTCGCCCGGCGCGGGGGTGTCGAACGCCTCGTTCACCGGCGACCCCGGCACCGAGGAGCTGGACGCCGACGACGTCGCCCGCCTCCAACGCTGGGCTGCGCGTCACGGCGTCGTCTCCGAGGCCGACGCCACTTCGCCCGTCCCCCCCCCCATCCTCCCCGAGACCCCCTATTCACCCCCGCCCGCCCTGCGCGTCGAGGCCGGCCTGCGCATCTGCCCCCGCTGCGGTCGCCCCCTCCACATGAGCGCCGTCACCTGCCGCGCCTGCGGGGCCCCGACGCCGAAGGGGTGAGGTGCCGGCGGGACGTCGCGTCGCGGATTCTCCCGTAGGCTGGGTCGCGACCCAGCCTGGATTACGCGACGCCTTTTCCGGGCTGGGTCGCGACCCAGCCTACGGGAAGGCCCTTGCAGGAGGCCGCGGCATGGACTTCATCAGCACCTTCGACATGTTCAAGGTCGGCCTGGGCCCGTCCAGCTCGCATACGATGGGGCCGTGGGCGGCGGCGCGGCGGTTCCTGGAGGTGCTGAGGAGCGAGGGGGCGCTGGATCGCGTCGCGCGGGCGCGGGTCGACCTGTTCGGGTCGCTGGCGAAGACCGGGAAGGGGCACGGGACGGACCTGGCGGTGATCCTGGGGCTGTGCGACTGGGACCCGACGACCTGCGACCCCGCGGCCGTCCACCCGGCCGTGGCGAAGGTGCGGGCGGAGAAGCTCCTGCCGCTGGCCGGCGGGCGCGCGATCCCCTTCGAGAAGGGGGACGTCGCGTTCCACCTCCACGAGTCGCTTCCCTTCCACCCCAACGCCCTGGCCTTCACGGCGACGCTCGACGACGGGGCGACCCGGGCCGAGACGTACTACTCCGTCGGCGGCGGCTTCGTCGTCCAGGAGGGGGAGGACGCCGCGGCCAAGGGGGCCGGGCCCGACGTGCCATTCCCGATCGAGTCGGCCGCCGACCTGCTGGCCGCCTGTCGCAAAAGCGGGCTGACGATCCCCGAGGTCGTCCTGCGCAATGAGCGGGCCGCACGCGACGAGGCCGCGATCCGCGACGGCCTGGCGCGGATCTGGGACGTCATGCGCGGGTCGGCGTTCCGTGGGGCCTACGCCGAGGGGATCCTCCCCGGCGGTTTGGGGGTCGTCCGGCGGGCCCCGAAGCTCAACCGATCGCTGCTGGGCGACCGTGCCGAGGCGGCCTCGCGCAACGTCGACGCCTGGGTCGCGGCGATGCGGGCCGGCGGCGGCGAGTTCCACGCGGCGCTGAAGTGGCTGGCGTGCTTCGCGCTGGCGGTCAACGAGGAGAACGCGGCGTTCGGCCGGGTCGTCACCGCGCCGACGAACGGGGCGGCGGGGGTGATCCCGGCCGTGCTGCTGCACCGGGTCGCGTTCCACGAGGGGGGCGACGAGGCCGTCGCGCCGTTCCTGCTCACGGCGGGGGTCGTCGGGGCGCTGTTCAAGAAGCGGGCGACGATCTCGGCCGCGATGGGGGGGTGCCAGGCCGAGATCGGCGTCTCCAGCGCGATGGCCGCGGCGGGCCTGGCGCAGACGCTCGGCGGCACGGCGGCGCAGGCGCTGATGGCGGCGGAGATCGCCATGGAGCACCACCTGGGCCTGACCTGCGACCCGGTCGGGGGGCTGGTGCAGGTGCCCTGCATCGAGCGCAACACGATGGGCGCGGTGAAGGCCGTGACGGCCGCCCAGCTGGCGCTGGAGGGGGATCCGGAGCGGGCCAAGGTGAGCCTGGACGCCGTCATCCGGTCGATGTGGGAGACCGCCCTGGACATGAACTCCAAGTACAAGGAGACGTCCGAGGGCGGGCTCGCGGTGCAGATCCCGGTCAACGTGGTGGAGTGCTGACCGGCCGCGTCAGTCGAGCTTCTTCAGCCGCTCGACGACGGCCTGCTTGTCGTCGTCCTTGACGGCCGGCTCCTTCTCGATCAGCTCGGCCGCCTTCTTCGCGGCGTCGGCGCGGGAGATCCCTTCGAGCTGGCCGAGGCGGTCCTCCAGCGTGGCGACGACGCTCTCCAGCGTCTCCGACTCCTTGAGCATCTCCCCCTTGGTCGCGGCCTCCTTGCGCGAGGACTTGGCGGCCTCGTCCTGCTCGGGGATCTCGCCCTTGGGCTTGGCGCGGGCGGACTTCAGGGGCTTGCGGTTGGGCGGCAGGTTCTTGTAGCGGGCGACGAACTCCGTGACGAGCGTCTCCGGGGTGTGCTTCAACGCCTGGTTGAATTCCGGCGTCTCGCCGCAGCCCTGGAGGCCGACGGTCGTCAGGACGGTTAAGAGCGTGCAGGAGGCCGCGATCGCCAGGCGGGAGCGGCGCGAGGGGGAGGCCTGTCGGCTCATGGGATCCTCATTCCGAGGAGGCGTAGGGGTTGGGGGTGGGGCCCCGGCCCGGCGCCGGGCCGGGGCCCGCGAGATCGATCGGATCAGTAGGCGTCGGACGAGACGACCTCGCCGCCGTTGCGCGTCCCCAGGGCCCACCAGGTGGGCAGGTCGACCGAGTTCTTGATGAAACGGACCGAGCCGTCGGCGAACGCGACGTTGGCACCGCCGGGGTGGTTGCTGCTGGGGTTGTGGCCGCTGTCGCCCTCGAAGCAGCGGAGCGTGTTCGAGTAGTAGACGTGGATCGTCGGCGCGTTGGGCGGGAACAGGTGCGAGTACAGGTGGCCCTCCCACGCGTCGGTGAACGCCCAGCTCGCCCCCTTGTACATCGTCCATTCCGGCCAGTTCACCGCCGGCCCGGCCAGGCCGTCGCGGACGACCGTCCAGATGTCGACGTCGATCTGCTCGATCAGCGCCGAGTTCGTGTAGTTGAACCGCCGCCGGGGGTCGCGGGAATTGCCCGAGCCGTCGTTCATCAGGAACTCGCTGGCCGCGGCCGTGTTGCTGGTGCCGTCGGTGATCGAGGCGATGGTCACGTTGACGTTGGTGTTCGTCGCCCGGCCCGCAGGCGAGCAGGGGCCGACCGTGTTGTACATCCGGGAGGTCGAGATCACGCCCATGTGCGGCGGCAGGTTGCCGCCGGTCGGCGACTGGCCGGGCATCAGGATGTTCCGCGGCCGGCCGGTGTTCCCCGCGTAGTTGTTGTTCCCGAGCTTGCCCGTCCCCGTGTTCACCACGCCGTCCTGCGGCAGGCAGGTGGTGCCGTCGGACGGGCAGAGGAAGGTCGCCACCGACGCCCGCTGCACGGTGGCGTTCACGCCGTTGACGATGTTGTTGTTGCCGTAGAACCCGTCCGAATACGTGAAGTTGAACGAGTCGTACATCGCCTTCATCTCGATGAACGGCAGGATCATGCAGTGCCACGACCGGTTCCCGGCCGACCCCCCCGTCCCCTCGTTCTCGTCCGCCCGCCGGTACTCGTGGACCGGCGTCGTGTTGAAGGCCGACAGGTAGTTCTGGATGCCCAGGCCGATCTGCTTCAGGTTGTTCGTGCATTGCATCCGCCGGGCGGCCTCGCGGGCCGACTGGACGGCGGGGAGCAGCAGGGCGATCAGGACCGCGATGATCGCGATCACCACCAGCAGCTCGATCAGCGTGAACCCGCGACGCCTCGCGATTCTCATGGATCTCTCCGTCGACAAGCGTGGATGGAATGAAGGATGCAAAAAACGACCCGGACGTCGGGATCGCCGGGAGCGACTTCGCTCCGCGAGGGCGGATGTTGACCGCCGCCCGGGATTGCGACCCTCAACGTACCCTCGGCGCGCACGCCGTGCGTGAAATCCGTATGAATTCGGGATCAAGCCGCGAGCTTGGGACTCTCGACGCGCGGGCTCGTCGCACCGCCCGATGAATATCGGACGGCCCGCCGCATGTCGCCGGGGAGGGATCGACCGACGATGATAGCAGGCCGGCGCGCCGGACGCAATCGCCGGCGCGCGGATTGTGACGGTCGAGTCAAGAAGTGAAAGCGCGACGCGGGACGTCGCGGGCGCGCCCGCCGGTCGGGGGGGCGTTCAGGCGGCCGGGGCGGGGGTCGCGTGGCGGTGGCGGTCGCCCAGGTGCTTCAGGCGCAGGGCCAGCATGATCCAGGTCCAGCCGCTGAAGACCATGTCGATCCCCACGAACAGGCCGATGACCGCGAGGCTCGCGGGCGAGGGCCATTCCAGCCAGATCATCAGGCCCAGGGCCAGCTCCAGCAGGCCGCCGGCGAACACCCATCCCCATTGCGGGAACTGGTGCCAGGCCGAGGCGATCGTCTTGAACGCGCCGCCCACCAGCAGCATGGCGGCCAGCAGCAGCGTGAGGGCCAGCATCGCCTCGATCGGGCGGTTGAGGAACAGCACGCCGAGCACGGCGTACAGCACGCCCATCAGCAGGACGAGGAAGAAGCCGCTCCAGTCGCGGGTCCAGAAGGCCCCGACGAGCTGGGCGCCGCCCCCCAGGATGAGCGTGATCCCCAGGGCCAGGGCGGTGACCAGGGTCGTCGCGAGCGGCAGCGACATGGCGACCACGCCGAAGACGACCAGGGCGATCCCCAGGGCCATGAGCCAGCCCCAGCGGCCCCGGATGGCCTCCAGCTCGTGCCGCAGCTCCCGCCGGAACTTCTGGCGCTCCTCGACCGCACGCGCGACTTCCACGTCGTCGGGACTCATCGATGCCTCGTCGGTAGGGGGTGTCTCCGCGTCCGCCGCGGGATCGGCCGCGCCGCCGATTGGACTCCGTCGGGCATCGGCGCGCCTCCCCATCGCTCATGCAATTCTCGCGCCCCGCCGGCGGATCGCCGTCGCCGCTAGCCCGAAGGCCGCCAGACCCGCCATCGCCAGGGCGGGGGGCTCGGACACCGCGGCGGGGGCGGCCGTGGCGACGTTCAGGACGACGAGGGTGTTCGCCGTGTAGGCCCTCCCCACCCAGTCGATCGCGACCGCGCCGTCATTGAAGGTGACGTTGGCGGCGGTCAGCCCGGCCATGTTGGTCGCGGCGTCGATCGTCACGCCGGTGATCCTCGGCAGCCCCTCGAACGTGAGCAGGTTGCCGCTGCGGATCGACAGCCCGTCCTTGTTCAGCGACGCCCCCGACGCCGACCAGGTCCCGGACGTGCGGAAGTCGTAGATGATCTGGGTGGAGGTGACGATCACGTCGAAGGTGTTGAACGTCCGCGCGTGCGCCAGGCCATCGGCCGTGAAGACGGTCGCCGCCCCGGACTTGGCCCCGTAGGCGTAGTACTGCGAGGTGACGGTGCCGCCGATGAGCCCCGCCGAGGCCGGGGCCGTCAGCCCCATCGCCAGGAACCCGGCCGCCGCGATCGTCGCCGTCCGAAGCTTGAGCATGCCCATGAAGTCGCTCCCTGAAGTCGTGCCGTGGGTCCCGCCCGGCCGCCCGCCGCGTTGCACGGTGGCATGCCTCCAGCACAAACCTAGGTCGCGGATCGGGGATGTGTGAACTCCCGGGGATTTTCCCGATGCGACGCCTCGCGCGGTCGCCCGGGCCCGCGCGCGGGCGGAGGCGGCCGGGGCGATCCGGCGGGGGATGGTTTGCGCGACGGCTTCCGGCCTCGCGCCCCCCGACGGACCTCCTGGACGCCTCCCCCCGCGTGACGGTCATGGACGGATCGGCCCGCGGCGTGCCACGGGTCAGGCCGAGGCGACCGGCGTGAGCGCGACGGCGACGCTCTGGAAGTAGATCGCCGTCAGGCCCTCGAAACCGGAGTCGGTGCCGACGATCAGCCAGAGGTTCCCCTCGGCGTCGGCCTTCACGGTCGCCGTGTGGGTGTGCTCGCGGGTCAGCGAGACGTACGGGACGCTCGACTGGCCGTCCTGGAGTTCCAGGCCGTTGGCGATGTCCCCGACCACGGAGGCGGCCGTCCCGCCCTCGGAATTGTTCCCCTTGTCGACGTTCAGGCGGTCGTAGCCGTCCTGCTCGACGGCCTTCGGCTCGGTCGTCGACGCGCCGGCCTTCAGGACGACCGACTCGCCCGGGGCCCCGCCGATCCCCACCGCGCCGGTGGGGGCGTTGGAGGCGAACGTGATGGTGAACTTCGCCTGGTACTCCTGGCCCGCCACGATCCCGTCCGCCGCGGTCAGCTTGCGGGTCAGGAACATGAAGACGTCGTCGGAGCGGTTGTGGCTCTGGAGCAGGTAGCCGGTCCCGGCGACGCCCAGGTCGGGGGGGAGGTCGCGGATCCCGGAATCCAGCTCGTAGGTGTCGCCGGGGTCGACCGGCAGGTCGGCGAAGTCGGCGGCCCAGCCCTGGTCGCCCTGGGCGAAGTCGAACGACTTCGAGACCGTCCCGGCGAGGGCCCCGCGGGTGATGGAGAGCGTCTCCCGGACGACCTGGCCGTCGGGGCCGGTCGCGAGGATCGCGAACGGGTTGGCGCCGACGTTCAGCGGGACCGTGAAGCTGTACGAGCCGTCCGCGCCGGCGACGGCCGTCGCCTCGTACAGCCCGTCGCCGCCGACGTCGAGCTGCACCCGGGAGCCGGGCGTGGTCGCGCCGACGATCTCGGTCTCCGACACGTCCCCGCCCACCGCGCCGTCGCCGTCGGGGTCGTCCGAGGGCGTCACGCGGGCGTCCAGCTCCAGCGGACGGATGGAGACGGCCGCGCCGAAGTTGCGGAAGGCGAGGCTCCAGTCGCGGAAGCCCACGACGCCGTCGCCGTCGACGTCGCAGGTCGGGTCGGGCGAGGCCGAGCGGTTCATGACCTCGCGGCGGATCGCCATGAGGTCGGCCCGGTCGACGCGGTGGTCGCCGTTGACGTCGCCGGCGAGCGAGACGCCGAGCTGGTAGTCGCCCGTCGTCCCCCCCTCGGCCGTCGGCCGGAGGCCCAGCGCCCCGGGGCCGACGGCCGCGATGACGACGCCGTCGGTCCCCGAGCCGGCGTCGTCCCGCTCGGAGATCACGCGGACCCCGCGTGGGCCGGTCGAATCCAGCTCGACGGCCCCGGGATCGAGGCCGCCGCCGGTCGATTGAGAATCGACCCGCAGGAGCACCTGGTTCCCCCGCCCCGGGCTGAAGCCGTGGCGGTCGACGATCAGGGTGAAGGAGGCGGGCGGCTCGACGGTCAGGCGGCCCTGGTACACCGCGAACTTCGACCCCCCGGCGCCGGACAGCAGCGTCCGGTCTTCCAGGCGGTCGAGGGAGAAGTCTGGTGCGATCCGACGGCGTCGTGGATCAACATGGGAAGAAGCTCTCATGTTGTCGCTCCGGGTGTGTTCGCTGGTCGCGCCTCGGCCCCTGCGGGCCGCGTGCGGCCGGCGGAAACGAAAGCGGCCGATCGAGGTACGCTTGCGGGCCCCGTTCCAACACCGGGTCCGCCGGCGGCCCTCGTCGGCCATCCGGGAGTCGAGATTCCGGCCATCGCTCCGACATGAGCTTTACTTCATGATCGCCGGCGATCCCGATCGGGCCGCCGGCGTCGGGTCATCGCTTCAGGCCGAAGTCGCGCTTCTTGATCTTCGCCCTCCTGCCGTCGGGATGGTGGAAGACGATCCCCTCGACGTCCCTGTCGGCCAGGTAGGCCTTCAGGCCGTGGAAGTCGCGCGGGACGTCGTCCGCGATGCCGAGGGCCTCGATGGTGTGGGGGACCAGGACGTCCCGGTCGTACTTCTCGGGGTTCTTCTGGGCGTGCGGGCCGACGAGCTCGTAGGTGCCGTCGGCCTTCGCGGCGAGGTTGGCGAAGCCCTCGCGATGCCAGCGATCCTCCGGGCCCTCGCCGACGGGACGCCAGCCGACGCGCTTGCCGGTCTCCTCGTCGAAGTCGGCCTCCTCGAAGTCCGGCGGGGGGGCCTGGCCGGGCTTGATCTCCTGCCGCTTGTAGAGCCGGCCGTCGCGGATTCTGCAACAGGTGCCGTCGATCTTCCGGGTGGCGACGCCTTCCCCCGCCGCGACCCACTCGCAGCCCGCGTGAATCTCGTCGACGACCCGGCTCCGGTCGCCCTGCCAATCGCGCTCGAACATGGTGGGGATCTTCTTCATGGCGCTTTCCTCGCTTCCGATCGACTCCTCGGCCGCCCCGGGCTCCCGCCCTTCGACGCGCGGGCCGGCGTCCGGGTTCGGGGCGGGGTCGAGATGGATGCGCCCCCGGCCGGTCGTTGACGGGGCCGGACGGGGGCCGGTACGATCGGCGGGGGATGGAGTCCCGGGCTCCTTCGCGCCCCGTCCAACCCCCGGAAAGGATCGGAAGTCGAGACGATGCATATCCTTCTGACGAACGACGACGGCGTGTTCGCGCCGGGGCTCCGGGCGCTGCGCAAGGAGTTGATGAAGCTGGGCGACGTGACCGTGGCCGCCCCGGCGCTGGAGCAGAGCGGCGTGGCGCACACGATCACGCTGCTGAACCCGCTGGTGGTCAAGCAGGTCGACGACGACGACGGCACTACGCTGGGCTGGTCCATCGAGGGCTCGCCGGCCGACAGCGTGAAGCTGGCCATCTGCGAGCTGATGCGACGGCCCCCGGACCTGATCGTCTCCGGCATCAACAGCGGGGCGAACGCCGGGATCAACGTGCTCTACTCGGGGACCGTCGCCGCGGCGATCGAGGGGGCGTTCTTCAAGATCACGAGCATCGCCGTCTCGCTGGAACTCTCCGAGCACTTCGACTTCCCCCGCGCCGCCAAGCAGGCGCGGAAGGTGATCGAGCAGATCCTGGCGAACAAGCCGACGAACGGCTCGCTGTTCAACGTGAACATCCCGGCGCACTCGCGGGGCGAGGCGAAGGGCGTGAAGGTGGTGCCGATGGGCCTGGGCCGCCACGGCGAGGGCTTCGAACGCCGGCAGGACCCCCGCGGCCGGACGTATTACTGGATGACCTACACCCCCCCCCGCGAGGTCCCCGGCCCCGAGACCGACGTCACCGCCCTGGCCGACGGCTACATCGCCGTCACCCCCCTCCACTTCGACATGACCCGCCACGACCTGCTCCAGGAGGTCGGCGGCTGGGACTGGAAGGGCTGAGCGGCCGGTTCGAGGCCGCTCCCCCGACGCCGGGGGGGAGGCCCTGGATCGCGGCCGAGGCGCGAGGCGGACCCCGTCCCAATGCACGTCACCGTCACATCGTCGGACGCAACGCCCACCGGCCCGATCGTGGAATTCACCTGCCGCTACGGTGCCGGCCGAGGCGTCTGGGCGGTGGGTGTTCCCGAGCCAGGCCGCGAGTACGACGTCGAGTTGGATCTGCGCCGCCCGCTGCGATTCGACGTCGACGCCAAGACGACCGACGAGGAGACGCCGCGCATCCTTGCTCTGAAGGATAGGGTCGTACTCGTGGCCAGTGTCGAGGACGTCTTCGATGACCAGACGGCGAGCTTGAGGATCGGGGATTCGTTGCTCCTGGTCGAGTGCGAAGGGACCTGTCCGGCGGTAGGAAGCTGGGTGGAGGTCTCCATTCGGCGACTCGAACTCTACGATACAGGGACGTGATCGTCTTCAGCCCTCTCCACTTCGACATGACCCGCCACGGCCTGCTCCAGGAAGTCGCCCCCCGGGACTGGAAGGGCTGACGGACGCATCGATTCCCTCTCCCTCAGGACCGATCACGATGGGCGTGAAGTTCCGACGCATGTAATACTGCAATTGTATTACACCGTGAACCACACCTCGAAGGTGATCGGCGACCCGGTCGCGATCGCACGCCTCCGCGACCCCCGAGGGCGGGGCCGCGGGGCTTGCGTGGTTCACCCCGCGCGACGCCTTCGCGCCGCGATCGCCAGCGCGGCCAGGGCGGCGGGACCGGCCAGGAGGGCCGAGGACGGCTCGGGGATGGCGGCGCCGACGACCGAGCCCGCGACGATCTCGCGACGGCCGGCGGCCGTCTGTTCGAAGCTGTCGAACTGGCCGATCAGGACCGGCGCGCCGGCCGTCGTCAACCCGTCGAGCGTCAGTTGGAAGCTCCGAAACGGGCTGGCCGTCGACAGCACGATGATGGCGGGGAGCGACGTGGAGGAGTCGTCCACCGTCCCCGGGACGTAGTGCAATCCCGTGACCGCCCCGTCCACCGTCGTGAGGTCGAAGTCGAGCAGGGCGTTGAGGGCGTCGTTCGTCGTGAACGTGCCGGTGATCGCCGTGCCGTCGTTGAAGACGACGCCCGACAGCGTGAACAGCTGGTCCGCCCTCGCCTCCGCCGCCCCGAGGGCCAGCGCCGCGATCGCGGCCGTCAGGAACCTCGCCCGCCCCCTCATCTCGCGATTCATCACGAACCTCCGTGGAAGTTGAAGGCCGGCCGCGCCGACGGAGGATGCACCGATCCGTCGGACGCGGCGATCGTCCCCAAGACGTCGGACGCATAAATACCATTAACGAACGTAAAATGGACGAACTTTTTTCGAGATTTGCCATCCCGTGCCGCACGCACAAGCTCAAACATCGTCGAACCCGCATCGCCCGTACGCCCCCCGACGGCGTCCCGGCGGGGGCGGATCGTCGACGCCGGCCCCTTGCTCCGGGGGGCCGTCGGGTCGATAATCGCGCCGAGGTCGGGCCTCGTGCGGGCCCGGCCGCCTACCAGGATTCGCCGGCCCGACGGGCCCCCGCCGCGGCCGGCGGGGAGTCGTCGCCATGGATCGAATGACCTTCCCCCGGGCCCTCGCGCCCGTCGCATGTTTCGTCCTCGCGGCCTCGACCGCCTGCGCCCAGCCGGCCCGGCCGATACCGCCGGCGATCGGGCCGCACATCGACCTGAAGCCGGGCGACTTCGCCCAGGCCCGCCGGTTCGGGCCGGGGGACAAGGTCGTGATGACGCATTACTTCTACTGGTACGACGCGCCGAGCAAGGCCCACGTCGTCGACGGCGATGGCTCCGACGCCCTGACGACCCACCCGCCGACGCTGGAGGGGTTCTCGTACCGGAACGTCGCCTGGCACAAGCAGCAGTTGAAGGACATGGTCGCGGCCGGCATCGACGTCGTCCTGCCTGTTTTCTGGGGGACGCCCGCCGACCATACCCCCGGCTCGCCCATGTTCTGGAGCTTCGAGGGCCTGCCGCCGTTCGTGAAGGCGCTCGACGAGCTGAAGGCCGAGGGGATCGAGCCGCCGGCCGTCGGCCTGTTCTACGACACGTCGACGCTGGAGGCGAACGCCTGGGGCTACCACGCCGACCTGACGACCGATTACGGCCGCGAATGGTTCGTCGCCACGATCCGCGACTTCTTCTCCATGATCCCCCCGCGCCACTGGGCGCTGCTGGACGGCAGGCCGATCGTCGACCTATACGCCGCGGCGTTCGCCAAGGCGCACGACCAGTCGTGCATCGACCGGCTCAAGGCCGAGTTCCCGAAGCGGTTCGGCGGCCTGACCCCCTACGTCATCAAGGAGGTGTCGTGGAAGGTGGAGGCCGACGACGTCTACGCCTGGGGCGGCGCGGTGCGGCCGAACTTCCTGGGCGTCGCCGAGATCGGACCCGGCTACGACCACTCCGCCGTCCCCGGCCGCGAGCCCCTGGTCGTCGACCGCGAGGGCGGCGCGTTCTACGAGCGCGCCTGGGCCAAGGCCCTGAACCGCAAGCCCCGCATCGTGATCGTGGAGACCTGGAACGAGTTCCACGAGGGGACCACGATCGCCGAGGCCGCCGAGTACGGCCGCAAGTACATCGACATGACTCGCAAATACGTCGACATGTTCAAGAAGGGGATCGTCCCGCCGCGCCCGACGACGCCGTACAGCGACGCCCCGTCCGTCTCCCTGACGCTCGGCGTCGAGGACGCCTCGAAGGGCCTGGAGCGCCTCGACGCCGCCGACGGCCGCTCCGCCCCGACGACCACCGCCGGCAAGCCCGCGCGGGTGCCGACGAAGGGGGTCGACTCCGGCCGCTATCTTTACTTCCGCGTCGACGACGGCTTCAAGGACCATCCCGCGACGCACGCCGTCGTCGAGGTCGACTACTACGACGCGGCCCCCGGCGCGATCGGCCTGCAATACGACTCGACCGACAAGGCGGCCGCGATGGGCGGGACCTACAAGGACGCCCCGCGCGCGTCCCTCTCGGGCTCCCACGCCTGGAAGACCGCCCGGTTCGAACTCCCCGACGCCCGCCTCGACGGGGCCCAGAACGCCGGGGCCGACTTCCGCCTCTCCTTCGAAGGCGTCGAGCCCCCCGTCCACGCCGTCCGCGTCCTCCGCGCGGGGCGGTGACGCGCGGGCCGGCCGAGCGAACGGTCTTCCCCCCTCGCGGGGGAAGACAGACCCCGAAGGGGTCAGATGAGGGGGACGACCAGCACGGGCACCGTCGGCATCCGAAGCCCCACCCGGCCGGGCCGTCGCGAATCCCGACGGCCGTCTGGCGCGTCGTCCCCCTCATCCGGCCCTTCGGGCCACCTTCCCCCGCCGGGGGGGAAGGACGTTGCAACGCCAAGTCACATCAACATTCAGTCGTAACGCCTCACTTCGCCGCCAGGGCCAGCAGGGCGAAGGAGGTGGCGATGGCGGGGTCGCCTTCCATGAAGCGGTCGTCGGCGTTGGCCCAGGCTCCGGAGGGCTCCTGGCGGGCGGCCAGGGCGGCGGCCAGCTCGGCCTTCCAGTCGTGCGACTTGCCGTCGGCGGCGACGAACGGGTCCTCGCCCAGCGCGGCCATGGCGCGGGCGAAGACCATGTAGTAGTAGTACAGCCCGCGCTTGCCCTGGCCGGGGTTCTCGTCGACCGTGTAGTTCTTCCGGATGTAGCCGATCGCCGCCTTCACGCGCTGGTCGTCCGGCTTGAGGCCGGCGTAGATCATGCTCTTGAAGCCGGAGTACGTCATGCTGCCGGACGAACGGATGCCGCCGTTCAGCTCCTCGCGCTCGGCCTTGGCCTCGACGCGGGCCTTCTCGGCCTCGGCCTCGCGACCGCGGCCGGCGCGGCCGGGGGGCGGGGCGACCTCGCCGGAGGTGTAGATGAAGCCGCCGTCGTTCACCTTGTCGGCGAACGGCTGGTCGTTGAACTCGCTCTTGAGGTTCTGGCAACGCGACACGAAGATCAGCGCCTTCTGCAACGCCGGGTCGTCGGCCGGGACGCCGCTGTCGCGCAGGGCCTCGATCATGAACGAGGTGTTGGACATGTCCGGCCGGCTGCGACCGTCGCCGTAGCCCAGGCCGCCGTACTGCGGGTCGTCGCGACCCTTCCCCTCGCCCTCGTCGTACTGGGCGTTGCGGAGGAAGCCCTGCGCCTCCTTGACCACCGCGTCGTACTTGCCCGAGGCGTTGGCCTCGTGGAACGCCATCAGGCCGACCGACGTGGCGTAGACCGAGTGCGGCACCTTCTTGCCGTCCTTCGGCAGCAGGTAGCCCTCCAGGAAGCCCAGCGCCTTGACGATCGCCGGGTCGTCCGGCCCGACCCGCTTGGAGCGCAGCAGGCCGGCGACCACCAGGGCCGTGATGCCCGGCTCGCGCTGGCCCGACCAGCTCCCCGCCGGCTCCTGCCGCGAGCGCAGGAAGGCGATCGCCTTGGCGACGTCGGGCGTCGCGGCGGCCGGCTTCGGCGCCTCCTGGCCGAAGGCCCGACCGCCGTACAGGCCGACCAGGCCGGCCGCGCCCAGCCCGCCCAGGAAATCTCGTCGCGTGCTCATTTCTACGATCATCCTTCCTAAGTAAACCGCAAGAGGCAGCACGATCAACGGTCACGCCGCGGCGCGACCGGCCTTCAGGAGCGAGAGCGGCTCGGCCCGGCCGGCCGCGACGGCCGGCTGGATCGCCGCCAGCAAGCATAAGACGAGCGCGGAGCCCACGCCCAGCCACAGCCGCGCCCAGGGGATCACCAGCGGCGTGTTCATCCCCCCGAACGGGCTCAGGTAGCGCGACATCCCCGACCCGCACCAGCCGGCCATGACGCCGAAGCCGAAGCCCAGCGCCAGGACCACGACGGCGATGAGGATCGACTCGGCGAGGATCAGCCGGACGAGGCCCCAGCGGGTGGCGCCGACGGCCCGCAGGACGCCCAGCTCCCAGCGCCGGCTGCGCACCGACGAGGCCACGGCGTCGACCACGGCCAGCGACGTGATGAGGAGCGTGACCAGGGGGATCTGGCTCATCCCCCAGATCATGGCGTCGGCCCGGCTGGCGATCCCCGTCCGGACGGTCTCCGTGGCGGTGAGCCGGGCGTAGGGCCGCTTGCTGACGACCTCGCCCACGCCGGGGGCCTGGAACGCCGCGACGCCGTGGGCCTCGGCGATCGCCTGCATCGCCTTCTCGATCGCATCCGCCGACGCGCCGGGCTGGGCGTCGAGCCAGACGAAGTTGGTCCGGTCGACGTGGAAGTCGCGGCGGACGTCGGCCACGGGGGCGAAGGTCAGGGCGCCGGTGCGCACGGCCCGGCGGCGCAGGCCGGTCATCTTGGTCATCCAGTGCCAGCCCGGCAGCGAGACCGCCCCGACGATCGGGTACGAGACCGTCGCGCCCGGCGGGCCGTCGGGCGCGACCAGTTCCAGCGGGTCGCCCAGCTTCAGGCCCGACGACTCCAGGACGTGGTCCGGGATGATGATCCCGCGGCCCTGCTTCAACTTGGCGAGGGCCGAGTCGCGGTCGCCGTGGACGTACGTCAGGGGGATCATCGGGTCGTCGCCGCCGAACGCCAGGTCGACGTCGACGCCGACGACGACGACGTTGTCGAGCTTGCCGATCGTCCCCCCCGCGCCGCCGCCGGTCCCCGCGGCCTTGCCGACGACCTGCGGCTGCTCCACGGCCATCGCCAGCACGCGGCCGGGGATCACGCCGGGGACCGCCTTCACGGCCGGCACCTGGTCGTCGGGCAGGCCCGAGGGCTCGAAGCCGACGAGCATGTCCGGGGCCCAGTCGCCGGGGGTGAACGGGGCGAGCATCGAGTAGCCCCACGTCTGGGTGGAGATGTAGAGCCCCAGCCCGATCGTCAGCGCGATCGTCGCCCCCAGGGTCCGCCAGAGGTTCGCCGAGAGGATCGAGCCCAGCATCCGGGGCTGGAGCCCCAGGAGCGTCGCGACGGCCGGGCCGGCGACCTTCTCCACCACCTGCACCACCAGTGGCGCCAGCAGCAGGAAGCCGATCGCCATCGCCGGGCAGCCGAGGCCCGCATACGCCCAGGCGCGCGCCGTCGCCTCCATCGGCAGGACGAAGGCGATCAGCGGGTTGATCGCGATCAGGGCCAGGCCGGCGGCCGCCGCCGGGACCACCCATCGCGACGGCGGCGCGACGGGCGTCGGGCCCATGGCGTCGAGCGGCGCGACGCGCGTCGCCCGCCACGCCGGCTGGATCGAGGCCGCCAGCGCGCCCCCCACCGCCGCCACGGCCGTCAGGGCCACGCACCAGAACCCCAGCGCCGCGCCCTGCGGGAACAGGTCGGGCTTGGCCGCCGCCACGACCCGCAAGAGGCCCCAGCCGGCCGTCAGGCCGCCGAGCCACCCCAGCAGGGCCAGGAACAGCCCCTCCAGGAAGACCATGCCCGCCACCTGGCCGCGCGTCAGGCCGACGGCCCGCAGCACGGCCAGCTCGCGGCCGCGCTCGCTCACGCCCATGCTCAGGGTGGTGAAGATGATGAACAAGGCCGCCAGCAGGGCCACGCCCGTCGCCGAGTACGCCAGCGTGGACGTCCCCATCTGCGAGAGCACCTGCGCCATGCCCTCCTTCAGCGCCTGGAGGTCCGTGACCGTCGCCGAGGAGTTGCGGGATTTGAGGCGCTCCTCAAGCTCCTTCACGAACGCCGAGACGTCGGCGCCCTCCTTCAGCACGACGTTCACGCGGCCGGCGCGGGTGGGGTAGCCGTTGATCGCCTCGGCCAGGGCGGGGGGGACGAACAGGCCCGCCTGGCCCGACCCGCCGCCGCGACCGCCGCCGCCGGGCTGCTCGACGATCCCCACCAGCCGGACGACGAACCGGCCGATCTCGGAGTTCACCTCCAGGTCGGCGCCGACCTTCGCTTCCAGGTTCTTCGCATACTCGGCGCTTAAGACGCCTTCCCTCGCGCCGTCGGCGGGGAGGGCCGGGTCGAACCAGCGGCCGTCCTCCAGCTCGTAGGGGGCCTCGTGGGCGTCGCTGCCGATCAGCGGCGGGTCGAGCGGCGGCATCCCCAGGACGGGGGGCCGGTCGTGGCGCAGGAGGGTCCGCTCCGGGTCGGGGTCGACGACGCCGACGGAGACCCGCGACTGCGACGTGACGTTGGCCTCGGCGACGCGCGCGTCCTCGCGCAGCGACGCGATCAGCGGGGGCGGCAGCACGCCGCCGCCGGGCCCGCCCCCCGGTCCGCCGCCCGGCCCGCCCCGTCCGCCGGGACGACCGCCCGCCTTGCCCGCGGGGGCGTCGGGGCGCTCGCCCTTGGCGGCCGGGCCGCCGGCACCCTTCGCCGCCGCGTTCGCGCCGCGGCCGATGCCCTGGCCGGGGGGGCCGCCGCCGGCCGCGACCACCAGGTCGAACCGGCCGAGGGCCTTCGCGGCGTTCTCGTCGATCGACTGGCCCATCAGCGCGTCGTAGCCGCTGACGACCCAGACGACGACGCAAGAGGAGAGGATCACCGCCAGCGAGGTCAGGGCCGTGCGCGCGGGGCGGTGCTTCACGTCGGCCAGCAGGAGGCGGATCAGCGACTTCACGACGCGGCCTCCCCGGCGGCCACCGGGCCCGCCACGACGTCCTGGTAGTGGGCCGCCAGCGCATGGGCGTCGGAGAACGATTCGGTGGGGAACTCGGTCAGGATGCGGCCGTCGCGGAGGACGACCACGCGGTCGGCCCACACGGCGACGGCCGGCTCGTGCGTCACCACGACGACCGTCCGGCCGGTCTCGGCGCACAGCTCCTTCAGCAGCCGGCAGATGGCCTGGCCGGTGACGGAATCGAGGCTCCCCGTCGGCTCGTCGGCCAGGACCACGGCCGGGTCGGTCACCAGCGCCCGCGCGATCGCCACGCGCTGCTGCTCGCCGCCGCTGAGGGCGTCGGGCCGGTGGCCGCGGCGGTGGGCGATCCCCAGGCGGTCGAACAACCGGTCGACGCGGTCGCGCACCGAGGACTCGTCGCGGCCGTCGGTGACGACGGGGAGCGTGACGTTCTGCTCGGCGGTCAGCGACGGGATCAGGTTGAACGCCTGGAAGACCAGGCCGATCCGCCGCCGTCGGAAGATCGTCAGCGCCCGGTCGGAGAGCGTCGACAGGTCGGTCCCGTCGACGAGCACCTTCCCCTCGTCCAGCCGGGTCAGGCCGGCCGTGGCGTGCAGCAGCGTGCTCTTGCCCGACCCGCTGGCCCCCATGACGGCCGTGAACGCCCCGGGGGCGAACTCGACCGTCGCGTCCCGGAGCGCCTCGACCGTCTCCGTCCCCTGCCGGAAGCGCTTCGTCGCGCCCTCGACCCGCACGGGCCCCCCCGCCGATCCCACGCCTGGCGTCATCACGATGCGTCCTCGAGTCGTCGTTCGCCGCGGGCTCGACCCGCGGCCGTCCCGGGGGCCAGGGCAAGTCCCGGGCCGGCGCGGCCCCGCACGATAACTCTGAGCGATGTCCTGGCTTCCGTCGTCCCCGGATTTCTTCCGAGAGGGTCGACGGCCGAGAATCGTCCGCCGCGCGGCGGAAAATCCGTCGCGCGGCGGTCGGGGAGGCTCAGGCCCCGTGGCGGTCGCGCAGGAGGGTGGCGACCAGGGCGGTCCAGCCGGTCTGGTGGTTGGAGCCGCAGCCGCGGCCGGTGTCGCCGTGGAAGAACTCGTAGAACAGGACGAGGTCCTTCCAGTGGGGGTCGTCGGCGTAGCGGGGCTCGTCGCCGTGGCAGGGGCGGCGGCCGGCCTCGTCGGGGAGGAACAGCCGCGTGAGCCGGCGCGCGATCTCGTCGGCGGCCTCGGTCAGCGTGACCATGTTCCCCGAGCCGGTCGGGCACTCGACCCGGCAGTCGTCGCCGTAGAAGGCGCCGTAGCGTTCGAGGGATTCCACCAGCAGGAAGTTGAGCGGGAACCAGACCGGGCCTCGCCAGTTGGAGTTGCCGCCGAACAGGCCGCTGTCGGCCTCGGCCGGGACGTACTCGACGCGGTGCTCGCGGCCGTCGGCGTGGACGACGAACGGGCTCTCCGCGTGGACCCGCGACAGCGAACGCACCCCGTACGGCGACAGGAACTCCGACTCGTCCAGGACGTACTTCATCAGCCGCAGGAGCCGGTCCTTGGAGGGGATCGACAGCAGGTAGAAGTCGTCCCCCGCGTCGGGCCGCGAGCCGGGCAATTCCAGGTGGGCCGACGCCTTCGGCATGTGCCGGGCGACCCATTCGACGCGCCGGCGGAAGTTCGGCAGCGCCTCCAGGCGCTCCCTCGACAGCAGCCCCACGGCGAACAGCGGCACCAGTCCCACCATCGACCGGACGTGCAGCGGCGTCATCTTGCCGTCCAGGTGGAGGTGGTCGTAGTAGAAGCCCTCGGCCTCGTCCCACAGGCCGGTGCCGTCGATGGTGTTGATGGCGCTGGTGATGGCGAGGTAGTGCTCGAAGAACTTGCTCGCCATGTCTTCATACGCCGGGTCGTCGACGGCCAGTTCGAGGGCGATCTCCAGCATCTCGACGCAGAAGAAGGCCATCCAGGCGGTGCCGTCGGCCTGCTCCAGGTGGCCGCCGGTGGGGAGGGGGCTGGAGCGGTCGAAGACGCCGATGTTGTCGAGCCCGAGGAACCCGCCGGAGAAGAGGTGCCGACCGGTGAAGTCCTTGCGGTTGACCCACCAGGTGAAGTTGAGGGCGAGCTTCTGGAAGACGCGCGCCAGGAACGCCTTGTCGGTCTTCCCCGAGCGCTCGTAGATCCGCCGGCAGGCCCAGGCGTGGACGGGCGGGTTGACGTCGGCGAAGTTGAACTCGTAGGCCGGGAGCTGGCCGTTGGGGTGCATGTACCACTCGCGCAGGAACCGGAGCATCTGGTCCTTGGCGAAGCCCGGGTCGAGGTCGACGTGGGGGATCATGTGGAACGCCGTGTCCCAGACGGCGAACCAGGGGAACTCCCAGACGTCGGGCATGGAGAGGATGTCGCGGGCGTGGAGATGCCCCCAATCGTTGTTGGGGTGGCCCCGGTGCGCGGGCGGGGCCGGCTGCGCGGGGTCGCCGGCGACCCAGTCGGGGACGTGGTAGTAGAAGAACTGCTGGTTCCAGATCAGCCCCGCGTTCGCCTGCCGCATGACGGCCGCGCGCTCGGGCGCGAGGCCGGGCCCAAGCTCGGCGTGGAAGGCGTCGGCCTCGGCGATGCGGGCGTTGAACGCGCGGTCGAAGCCCTCGCCGAACGGCCCGCCCTGAGCCGACTCGACGGCGCGGAGGCGCAGGAGGATCGACCGCGATTCGCCCGGGGCCAGCTCGAAGCGGTAGAGGGCCGCGGCCTTGGTGCCGACGTCGCGGCCGACGGCCTCGGATCGTCCGTCGATTACGTAGTCATGAAAGCCGTCCTTGACGTGGGGCTTCGCGTTCTCGCCGCCGAAGAGGCGTTCGAAGTTGGTCTCGTTGTTCGCGAACAGCCATCCGGCCGGGTCGAGGGCGTCGAGCCGGTAGCGGCCGAGGGTGGCGTGATCGGCGACGACGCCGTCGCCGTCGCGCTTGATGGAGGGCTCGCCCCACTCGTGCTCGTAGCCGCCGCCCCACGACCAGGTGTTGCGGAACCAGAGGGTCGGCAGCAGGACGAGCGGGGCGGGGTCGGGGCCGCGGTTGGTCGCCGTGACGCGGATCAGGACGTCGTCCGGGGCGGCCTTGGCGTACTCGACCTGGACGTCGAAGTAGCGATCGCCCTCGAAGGCGCCGGCGTCCAGCAGCTCGTACTCGGGGTCGAGGAAGCCGCGGCGGCCGTTCTCGGCGACGAGGTCGTCGTAGGGGAACGGGCGCTGGGGGTACTTATATAAGCCCTTGAGGTATGACGCGGTGGGGACGGCGTCGAGGAAGTAGTAGAGTTCCTTGACGTCCTCGCCGTGGTTCCCCTGGGGGTTGGCCAGGCCGAAGAGGCGCTCCTTGAGGATCGGGTCGACGCCGTTCCAGAGGGCGACGGCGAAGCACAGGCGGCACTCGCGGTCGGCCAGGCCGAGGAGGCCGTCCTCGCCCCAGCGGTAGGCGCGGGAGCGGGCGTGCTCGTGGGGGAAGCTGGTCCAGTTGTCCCCGTCGGCCGAGTAGTCCTCGCGGACGGTGCTCCACTGCCGCTCCGCGAGGTAGGGCCCCCAGAGCTTCCACGGGCCGGCCGTCCCCTCGTGCTCGGCCAGCCGCCGCCGTTCCGCGCCCTCGCCCATCGTGGCACCTTCCCGTCGCAACGTCGCCCGTGCGGCCCCCGGGACGTCCGTCGTCGGGGCGGGGCCGCGTCGGGTCGATGCTACCACGGCGGGGCGGTCAAAGCTCGGCCGCGACGGCCGGTTTCGCGGCCGGGACCCGCCTGACGACGCCGATGTTGGCGATGATCGTCGCGGCCGCGACCATGAACCCGGCGAGGATCCAGAGCGCCGTGTCGTAGGAGTTCGTGTTCTGCTTCAGGACGCCGACCAGCGTCGGCCCGACCCAGCCGCCGAGGTTCGCGACCGAGTTGATGAGCCCGATGCTCGCCGCCGCGGCCGACTCGGTCAGGAACATCCCGGGGATCGTCCAGAACGCCGGCAGGTACGCCTTGAAGCCGACCAGGGCGATCGTGAAGCCCAGGACGGTCAGCCACGGATTCCCCTGCGACAGCGGGATCAGGGCCATCGCGCAGGCCCCCAGCAGGATCGGCGTCGAGGCGTGCCAACGGCGCTCGCCGGTGCGGTCGGAGTTCCAGCCGACGAACAACTGCCCCAGCAGCGAGCCGATGGGTGGGATCATCAGCAGGTAGGCGATCCTGTCCTGGGAGAAGTCGTACCAGTTCTTGATGATCGAGGGCATCTGCATCTCGACGGCGTAGTTGCCGCAGGTGCAGAGGAAGAACGCCAGCGCCAGGAGCAGGACGCGCGGGTGGGCCAGGGCCTGGGCGATGGTGAAGTGGCCGGCGGTCGCGGCCATCGCCTTCTCGGCGTCCAGCTCGGCCTGGAGGGCCTCGCGCTCCTCGGGGGTCAGCCAGCCCGCCTGGGCGGGGCGGTCGGTCAGGTAGGCCAGGACGACGAACCCGAGCAGGACGGCCGGGATCCCCCAGAGCAGGAAGACCCACTGCCAGCCGACGAGCCCCCAGGGCCCGGGGCCGTCGCCGCCGATCCTCATCATCTGGTTGCAGATCGGCGGGCCGATGATCTGCGACAGCGGCGCGGCGATCAGGAACCAGGCCAGCGCCCGCGAGCGATCCCGGCGCGGGAACCAGTGCGAGAGGTAGACGACCACGCCCGGGAAGAACCCCGCCTCCGCCAGCCCCAGCAGGAACCTCGCCCCGAAGAACTGGCCGACGAACGCCGCCCCCGGCCCCTGCAAGGACTCCGCATACGAGCCCTCGCCGCCGCCGACCGTCGCCTCCAACGCCCGGCCGACCGCGTTCATGGCCGAGCCCACAACGTCGGTGGCGACCCCGAACCGCTGGTGGACGAACGCGGTCATCGACGCCACGATCCCCCACGAGACCATGATCCGGAAGATCCATTTCCGGGCGCTCCAGCGCTCCACCAGGACGGATCCGGGGATCTCCAGCAGCAGGTAGCCGACGAAGAAGACCCCCATGCCGAAGCCGAAGACCTTCTCCGAGAACCCCAGCGGGCCCAGGTCCTCCTCCATTCTCAGCTTCGCGAACCCGACGTTCGTCCGGTCGACGTAGGCGACGACGTAGCAGATGAACAACAGCGGCAGCAGCCGCCAGTAGGCCTTGCTGCGGGCGCGGTCCAGGGCGCTGACTGGGCTTTCCGACGGCATGGGGCGCCCTCGACGATTCGAACGGGGAGAGGGATCAAGGCGCGGCACGACCGGGCCAGTCTAATGGATCGGCCGGGCGCGTCCCACACCCTGGCGACGCGAAGCGCCGGGAAACGGGCCTTGGGGTCCGAGGCCCCCCCTGGGCTTCGTCCGGGGTCGGCTACAGCCACGACCGGCCGAGCGAGCCCCAGAGGGCGGCGCGGGTGCGGAGCAGGGCGGGGGAGTCGCCGCCGCCGACGTTCAGCCGGGGGATGGCGAGCGGGTCGCAGCCGGGGCGGACCGTCCCTTCGAAGGCGGTGAAGCCGGCGCGGTAGCCGGCGGCGGCGGCCAGGCGGAACGTCCGATCGCTCACGGCGCCCGGCCAGCCGTAGGGGTAGGCGACCGTCCGCACCGGCCGACTTACGGCGGCCTCCAGGATCGTCCGCGAGAGGGCCAGCTCGCGGCGAGCGTCGCGTTCGTCCAGCGTCCCCAGCGCGACGTGGGAATGGGCGTGCGAGCCGATCGCGTGGCCCTCGGCGGCCAGCGCCTTCAGGTGGGCCCAGGTCATGAACAGTTCGCGGCCCAGGGCGGGGGAGTCGACGTCCACCCGGGCCCGGTCCTCCAGTCGCTTGAGGAAGGCGCCGACGTCGGGGACCTCGCCGGCGAGGACGGGCCGGATCAAGCCCATGATCGCGGCCGAGCGATCGGGCGGCGCCAGGTCGACGGCGATCGGCGCGGGGTCGTCGGCCGTCCGCCCGACTTCGAAGCGGTCGAGCCGCGACGCCTTTGCGACGTACGCGACGTGGTCCCACCAGGGGAGGCGCGGGCGTTCGAGGAAGTCGGTGGGGATGAAGAACGTCGCGGGGAGGCCGAACTCCCGGAGGATGGGCAGGGCGACGTCGAAGTTGTCGCGACAGCCGTCGTCGAACGTGATGGCCGCCCGCGACCGCGGGTCGGACGGGTCGGGCGGGCTAGCCATCTCCTCCGCCGGGACGACGCGGAACCGCTCGCGGAGCATGGCCATGTGGGCCCGGAAGCCCTCGGGCGTGGCCGAGACCGTGGGGTCGTAGAACGGGTTGGAAGGGCCCGGGGTCGCGATCCGGTGGTACGTCAGCACCACCGACCGCCCCGCGCCGGCGAACGCCTCCAGCGCCCGCGTCGCGCCGGCCGCCTCCAGCCCGCGGGCCAGCATCGACCGCTTGTTCGCCACCGAGTCCCAGAACCGCAAGCCCAACGGACGCCCGTCCTTTCCGGTTGATGATCGAGGCCCAGGGAGATCGTCGCACAGGCGATGCACTTCCGCCACGGGTCTGGTCGGGGGGCCGGACTTGGTGTACAAGAGGGTACAGGCCGCTCGCGGCGACCCTGGGCGATCGGAGGTAGGTCATGGCGACGATGGATCAGGTCCGGAAGGCGATGCACACCGCTCCATTCCGGCCTTTCACGGTCTACCTGGCGGACGGGCGCACCTATCTCGTCAGGCATCCCGATTTCATATCCATCTCGACGAACGGTCGCGAGATGGTCGTCCATGACGAAGTGGGGATGCACCTCGTCGACATGCGGGCCGTCGTCGAGGTCCATCTGCCGTACCTGCCTGAACCCGCCGAGGGCCGCCCGGTCGAGTGATCTCGCGCCGCCGTTCGTTCCGGGCGAGGCTCGCTCACCAGGCCGGGTGCGTCCCCAGCTCCCCGGCGATGGCGCCGAGGAAGGCGTGCATGACGGCCAGGCGCTCCTCGGCCAGCTCGCGGCCGGCGGCGGTCTGCATCGTGGCGGGGAGCGTCATCAGCTTGGCGGCGAAGTGGTCGAGGGCGAAGCGGCGGTCGTCGAGCGGGCGGCGGACGGCGAAGGGGTCGTCGGCGTCGAACATGGCCGAGCCCATCAGGCCGGCCGTGTAGAACGTCCGGGCCACGCCGATCGCCCCCAGGGCCTCCAGCCGGTCGGCGTCCTGGAGGACCTTCGCCTCCACGGTCGTCGGCTCCACCCCGGCCGAGAAGCTGTGGGCGTGGATCGCGTGTCGGGCCGCCGCGACGCGATCCTCGTCGAACCCCAGCTCGCGGAGCACCGGCGCGGCGGCCTCGGCCGAGAGCGCCGAGGCTCGCTTGCGGTCGGGCGAGTCCTTCGGCGGGCTGACCAGGTCGTGCAGGTAGGCCGCGGCCGTCAGGACGGCGCGATCGCCCCCCTCGCGGTCGGCGATCCGCATGGCGTTGTCGCGGACTCGGCGCGCGTGGTGGACGTCGTGGCCGGCGTCGCCCTTCGGGGCGACGCGGTCGAAGGCGGCTTCGAGGGCTTGCGTCAGGGCTTGCAGGTCCATGGTTCTCGCGGGTCAGGGGAGGCCGTCGAACCGCCGTCGGAGGCTCTCCAGCATCCGGGCGGTGGTGTTCTCTTTCGGATCGCGGATCGAGCCGAGCGACGCCAGCGCCGGCCGGCCCTGCTCGCCCATCTCGTCCAGGGCCGTCAGGGAGGCGACGACGACCCAGGGGCTCGGATCGGCCAGGGCGTCGATCAGGACCGGGAGCGCGCGATCGGCCCGGCCTCCGAGGCCGAGCCAGGAGGCGGCGGCGATGCGGACGTCGGGCGATGCGTCGCGGAGGCTCGGCTCGATCGCGTCGAGGTCCCCGCGCCAGCCGAGCCGCTGGACGGCCCAGTAGCGGACGGCCTCGTCGGGGTCGGCGAGGTCGGCGGCCGTCGCCCCGATCGCGGCGCGGCGGACGGCCCGCAGGCGTTCGAGCCCCGCGTCGCCCTGCAAGACGGCCTGGCGCGAGCCGAATTCGGCCTCGGCCCGCACGAGCATCGGCTCCGGGAGCAGGTGGGCGTCGCGGGTGCGGAAGGTCCAGTCCTCCTGCTCGCGGCGGAGCCGGTCGCGGACCTCGGCCAGCACGGGGTCGTCGATCCGGTTGCGCCGCTGCCAGGGGTCGGCGTCGCAGTCGTACAGCTCCTCCTCGGGCTTGGCCGGCGTCGCGAACCAGGCGCATTGCGGCGGCAGCTTCTCCTCGGCCGCCAGCCTCCGGAGGTCTTTCATCGAGTCCTGCTGCTCGCCGTAGACGACCGGCTGCGAGTACGGCTTCCAGGGGGTGTAGTTCCTGATGTAGAGGTAGCGACGGTCGCGGACGGATCGGATCAGGTCGTACCGCTCGTCCATGCGGTCGCGGGCCGCGTAGGCGTACTCGCGGGGCGCGGGGAGGTTCGCCCCCAGGAACGGGCGGCCCTGCATGATGTCCGGCCGCACGACCCCCGCCAGGTTCAGGACGGTCGGGCCGAAGTCCAGTCCGCTGACGAGCCGGTCGTCGGTCGTCCCGGGGGCCCCCTGGCCGTCGACCCGGAAGCGTTCGGGGATCGCGACGACGAGGGGGATCCGCGTGCCGCTGTCGTACAGCCAGCGCTTGCCGCGCGGGAGGCCGTCGCCGTGGTCGCTCCAGAAGAAGACGATGGTGTCTTCCAGGAGGCCGTCCTCCTCCAGCTCCTTCAGCCGCTCGCCGACGCGGCGGTCCATCACGGTCGCCAGCTCGTGGAGGTCGGCCTGGTCGCGGCGGAAGGCCGGGTCGTCGGGATAGATCGGCGGGACGTCCAGGGCCGCGGGGTCCTGGCGCTCCTCGGGCCGAAGCTCCTTCACCTGCCGCTCGTGCTGGTCGCGCGGGGCGAAGACGCGGGACTCGTGCGTGATCTCGAAGTTGAACACGGCGAAGAACGGCCGCGAGCGGTCCGGCCGGTTCCGCCAGTGGGCCTGGCGGCTCGACTCGTCCCAGCCGGCCTTGAAGTCGGCGAGGTTGTAGTCGGTCTTCGCGTTGTTCGTGCAGTAGTACCCGGCCCGCTTGAGGTAGGCCGGGAAGCCGCGGAGGGAGTCCAGGACGGCGGCCTTGCTGCGCATGCCGTTCGCGCCGAGGGTGGTCGGCGCCATCCCGGTGATGATCCCGGTCCGGGACGGCGCGCAGACGCCCGCGTTGGCGAAGGCCCGGGTGAACCGCACGCCGCGATGCGCCAGGCCGTCGATCGCCGGGGTGATCGCGCCCCGGCCGCCGTAGCAGCCGATGTGATGGGGGCTCAGGTCCTCGCAGCTCAGCCAGAGGATGTTCGGCCGGCCGTCGGCCGTCGCCCCGATCGCGGGCCCCGCCGCCAGCATGAGCGCCCCGGCCGCGAACCACCGCCAGACCTGATGGATCATCGGCCCCGCCCCCCGACCACGACGCGCGCTCGGGCCGCGTCGGCCCGAGGAAGACGCCCTACTCCACCGCGGCCGCGGCCGTGACGCAAGCCCCATGCGGCCGGGACGGCGAGGGGCCGGTCATCGGACCGGCATGACGCGGCCGGGCTGGCGCTGACGCTCCCGCTCGCGGGCCAGGCTCTTGCGGGTCATGCGCATGTCGCCGCGGCCGTGGTCGCCCATAGGGCCGTGCAACGAGGGGTCCATCTCCGGGAACGGGCCGGTCGCGGGGCCCCGGGGGGCCGCCCCCCCGGCGAACAGGCTGGGGATGATGGGGGTCGAGATCGGCGTGATGCGGTTGATCTTCCAGACCCCGGGCTTGGTCTCCTCGAAGCCCAGGGACCACGTCGAGTCCGCCGCGCCCGCGAGCCCGCCGAACCCTAGCGGCCCCTGGAGGCTCCCCCGGGCGAACACCTTGAACTCGGCCCTCCCGCGCCGCGTCCGCCGCCCGGCGCTGGCCTGCATCTCTCGGATCCTCACAACGTCGAACTTCGCGCCGGAGAGGGCGTTGGCGATCATCGCCCGGGTCGCCTCCGAGCCGGCCGAAGACCCCCCTTGAACGTACTGGACGTCGGGCGTCAGGTGCGCCAGGATCCCCTGGGCGTCGGACGCCAGCAGGGCCCGGCGGACGTCGTAGACGACCCCCTCGATCCGCTCCTCGTCCGTCACCCAGAACCATTCCACCGCCAGCACCACGCCCGCCAGGGCCAGCGCCGACGCCCCCCAGGCCAGGTACTTCCCCTCCTGCCGCGCCCTCAGGGCCACGAAGCAGCAGGCCGCCGCCATCAGCAGGGCCCCCACCGGCAGCGTCGGATCCTCGGTGAACATGCTCATCGTCCCGCCCCCCGCGCCGTATTCCTACATTTGTAAGAACCAGGCTCATTGTGGCCCCGGCGCGGCGGCCCGGGAAGCCCCGATCACTCGGATTTCTCGGATTTCGGCGCGGGCTCCCCCTCGTCGGCGCCCTTCTTCTTGGGCTCGGCGTCCTTCTTGGGCTCGGCCTTCTCGACGGCGGCTTTCTTGGGCTCGGCGGCCTTGGCGGCCTGGGGGTGGACGACCTGGACGTCGGAGAAGGCGACGGGGACCTGGTTGTAGCGGGGTTCCCACTCGTTGGGGCGGTTCTTGAGGTTGGCGTCGAGATACTTGACCAGGGCGTCGGCCGCCTTGGGCTCCAGGCGGAGGAGCTTGTAGCCGTGGAGCGAGGACGGGAAAGTCTCGACCTTGTTGGCCCGGCCGCGTTCGAGATCCTTGCGGACGGCCTCGACGGCGTCCTTCGACGGGGTGTCCTTGGCGCCGGCCATGAGGAGCATGGGGACGCGGAGCGCGACCGGCGGCGCGACGCGCGAGAGGACGTAGCCGGAGCCGTCGGCCTGGGGCGAGACCAGGGCCAGGGCCGCGAGGTCGCCGGCGCGGCCCTCGGTGGAGACGGCGGCGCCGGGCTGGTAGGCCCAGGCCACGGCCAGGTTCGCCCCCTCGCCGAGCCCCACCGCGCCGAGCTTGCCGACGTTCAGCTCGCCGCGGTTGTGGCGGTCCAGGATGAACTGGTAGGCGGCCTGGAGGTCGTCGGCCATCGCCTCATGCTCGTCCGCGCCGACCTGCCGCCGCGGGTTCTGGCCCTGGCCGCGGAGGTCCATCGTCAGGACGGCGTAGCCCTCGGACTGGAGGTGCCCGGCCAGGCCGCGGCCCTTCAGCTCCAGGACGGGATCCTCGAAATCCTTCCGCGAACGGTTCTTCTCGTGGACGAGGATCACGACGGGCGCGTTGGCCCCGAGCTTGGAAGGATAGTAGGAGGACGCCAGCGGGGTGTTGTCGAACGAGCGGAGCTTGAACGTGTAGTGGTACGTCCCCAGGGCCCCGGCGGCCTTGGGGTCGGCGGCCCTGGCCAGCGGGTCGCCGCCGCGGGGCTCGACCTTCTTCAGGGGGGCCCCCCCCTGGTTCCGCAGGGGGCGGGCGTTCCGCTTCTTCGCGTCCTGGGCCGCGGCCCCGAGGGTCGTCGCCAGGGCGATCGCGACGGTCCACAACTTCCGACTCGCCAGCAGTCTGCGCATGGGCGTCCCCGTATTCGGCTCGTCGCGAGGCGGCTCCGCGGGCCGGCCGGCCCGCCCCCACCATCCTAAGATCGGGGCCGGCCCGCCACAAGCGCGACGGGGGCGCCGATCATCGTGCGCCGCCGAGGCGGACGTCGCCGAGGTCCCGGACCTCGCCGGGCGCCAGGATCAGGTCCGTCGCGACGCCGACGCCCTGGCCGGCCGCCTCGACGTCGTAGCGGAGGCCGGGGGCGAGGCGGTCGATGCGAAATCGGCCCTCGGCGTCGACCTCGACGATGGGGAACGCGCCGACCTCCGGGTCGTCCCCGGCCCTCGGGCCGATCGTCGTCGGCCGGCCCTGGGCGTCGACCACCCGCCCGGTCACGGCCGCCCAGGGCCGGAGCGTCACGGTGTAGGGGGCGTCGCCGTCGCCCCGGGCGAGCAGGGAGCCGGCGAGCTTGCGGCCCTCGTGGCGGAAGGTGACGACGCGGGGGCGGGACGGGTCCAGCTTCGTGATCCGGGCGACCGCCGCGCGGAGGCGAGGTTCCGGGACGCCGGCGTGGCCGAGCAGGCCGTCGGCGTCCACGCCCACGAGGGGGCGTCCCTCCGGGTCGAGGAGGTTCACGAGCCGGGGCCGGTCGCGGACGACGGTCGCCGACAGCTCCAGCGGGCCCGAGCCGGCGGGCGGATCCACGAGCACGATCGCCGCGTAATCCTCCTGGCGGAGCCAGTTGTGGCCGAGATTCAGATGGCCGCGGTCGCCGTAGGAGATGCGGTCGGCCGGATCGGTCCAGTCGAGCTTGCCGGGGGCGAAGAACGCCTTGGGGTTCAGGAACGGCGGGCGGAGGTCGCGGACGCTCGGCGTCTGCACCAGGAGCGCCCCGGGGCCGGGGGTCGCGACCCCCTCGTAGACGCCGGGGGCGGTCTTCACGGCCCGGCCGGCGGGGCGGTGGTCGGCGGCGACCGCCCCCGGAGGCTGGGCGCGGAGCCAGGGGTTGGGCGTGACGGGGCGGGATTCGACCTCGGCGTCGACCGGCCGGCCCTCCTCGTCGACGACCTTCAGCCGGAACGGGATCCCGCGCAAGCACTCGATCACCAGGCCGTCGCGGCGGTCGGCGTGCATTGAGGCCGGCAGGTAGGGCCGGCCGGGCTCCGGCGCGGCGGCGAGCCGGAGCGACTTTCGCCCGGCCGGGGCCTCAAGGTGGTCGTAGGGGGGCGGGGCCGCGTCGAGTTCTTCGGGCCGGACCCCGCGGACCGTGAACCGGCCGTCCGGGCCGGTGACGACGTCGTCCGGTGCCAGGCGTTCCATCCAGTTGTCCCGGCCGACCCGGACGCCGGCGAGCGGCTCGCGGGTGTCGCGGTCGATCACGACGCCCGAGACCGCGACCGTGCGGTCGGGCTCCAGGCTCGCCGTGAAGCTCGCGCCGTAGGTCGTGCGGAGCGGCTGGCCCCGTCCGTCGAGTTCCACGGAGGGGACGTCGGGCGTCTCGCGGGTGACGGCGGTCGCTCGGCCTTCGGCGAAGCCGGCGGCGGCGACCGTCATGGAGACGATGCGCTCGCCGCCGAGGCCCGAGAGCCGGAACCGGCCGTCGGCGTCGGTGGTCGCCTCGACGACCGCCCCGGGCAGGAGACGGGGCCGGATCGCGTGGATGTGGCAGGAGCCGCCGAAGGCCGACGTCACCTGCTTCAGGTAGGCGTCGAGGTCGTCGCGATCGGGGATGGTGAGCGTATCCGCATGCACCCGCGCGCCGGCGACGGGACGGCCGTCGGGGTCGACGATCCGGCCTCGGATCGGGACGTCGGGGACGAGGCGGAGCGTGAGGTCGGCGCCCTTGATCGGATCCCAGTGGGAGCGGAACGTGGACCGGGCCTCGCCCCAGGTGTTGTCCCAGTCGGGGGCGTAGCCGTCGGCCGCGGCGACGAGGAGCCCCTGCCGACGCCTCGGGAGGAGGTCGGCGGCCTCGACGGTCAGGTCGGGGGCGTCGAATTCGAAGCTCCCGTCGGGCCCGCTCCGGCCGCGGACGGGCCCGATCTCCGCGGCGGGCGACCCGGAGGATCGGCGGGCGATGAACAGCCGGGCCCCCGCGATCGGCCGGCCCTCGCGGTCGACGACCCGGCCCGCGTACCGGCCGGCGGTGGCCGGGTCGTCCGGGTCGACGGGCGGCCGGGGTTCGGGGGACCGGCCGGGTGCGGGCGCCGGGGCCGCCCGCCGGGGCGGGGGGCCGCTCGGGCCGGCGGCGGCGAGGAGGCCGCCGGCGAGGAAGGCGGCGGTCGCCAGCGCGAGGGCCGGCTTGATCGGGGCCCAGGCCCCCGCCGCCTGCGCCGCGAGGTCGATCGCCGCGGGCGTCGGGCGGGCCCCCGCCGCCAGCGAGGCCGCCGACCGCGACGCCGTCTCGACCGCGAACTTCCAGCCGGCCGAGGCCGCCGGGGCGATCGGGATCGGGGCGGACGACGGGTCGAGGCCCCGGCGTTCCAGGGCCTCGCGCAGCTTCCGGCGGGCGCGGGCGAGCCGGCCGCCGATCGTCCCGGCGGGGCAGCCGAGCGCCGCGGCGGCCTCCTCGCGGGTCAGCCCTTCCAGGTCGCAGAGCACGATCGGGGCCCGGTATCGCTCCGGCAGCCGGTCGACCTCCCGGCGCACCGCGTCGAGCAGCTCCGAACGCTCGGGGCCGGGGTCCGGGCCGGGCCCTCGCCGCGCCCCGGCGGCCTCCTCGCGGAGGCGGCGGCGCGCCTGCGACCGCCGGGCGTCCCGCGCGATGCGGCGGGCGACGCGGTGCAGCCAGCCGGCCAGCGACCCGCGCACCGGGAACGTCCCGATCCGGTTCATCAGGACGAGGAACGTGGCCTGGAAGGCGTCTTCGGCGTCGGCGCCCAGGACGCCGCGGCAGGTGGCCAGGACCAGCGGGCCGTGCCGTTCCACGATCGCCGCGAACGCCTCCGGGTCGCGGGTCGCGGCGAACCGCTCCGCGAGCTGGGCGTCGGACAGCGCGGCGGGGGTGCCGCGGTCGAGGAGCCGGGCGAGCAGGGGCGGGGTCTCTCGGATCATGGGTCGGCATCCTTCGGCCGCGGCGGACGAGACCGGGCGTCGTGCGGCGACGCCCCTCGACTTGCTACGGTGGTAGGATGGCCGCCGGGCCCCCGCTTGATACGCTTTTCCCGCGCCGCGACGGCGGTCAGCCCGCGGCGACGCGGGCGCGGGCGTCGGCGAGCATGTCGGCGAGGGTCCGCTCGGTCGGGATGCGGGGCTCCCAGCCGACGGCCGCGCGGAGCTTGGAGGCGTCGGCGACGAGGCGGGGGAGGTCCACCGGCCGGACGCGGGCCGGGTCGACGCGGACCTCGATGGGGCGGATCGCCAGGCCGCGGAAGGCGTCCAGGGCGTCGGCCAGCTTCAGGCCCCGGCCGGTGCCCAGGTTGTAGACCTCGCCGGGCGTGCCGGCCTCGGCCAGCAGGCGGTAGCCGCGGACGACGTCGCGGACGTCGGTGTAGTCGCGGACGACGTCCAGGTTGCCGACCTCCACGGCGTCCTTCCGCCCGGCCTCGACCTCCGCCACCTGCGCGGCGAGGCTCGCCAGGACGTAGCGCGGCGACTGCCTCGGGCCGGCGTGGTTGAACGGCCGGGCGATCACCACGTCCAGGCCGTCGGACAGGTGCATCTGGATCGCCAGCAGGTCGGCCGCCGCCTTGCTGGACGAGTACGGGTCGTTCGGCCGCAGCGGGCAGGACTCGGAGACCGGAATGTGGTCGGGCGGCGGGTCGCCGTAGCAGACGCCCGAGCCCACCAGCACGATGCGGGGCGTCGGCGAGAGTCCCGCGTCCTTCACGGCCGACAGCAGGTTCAGCGTCCCGCCGAGGTTCAGCGCCCACGTCCCGCGGGGGTCGTCGACGCTGGCCCGGGGGTTGGACTGGGCCGCCAGGTGGTAGACGGCCTCGGGCCGCTTGCGGCGGATCAGGTCGGCGAACGCCCCCGGGTCGGCGTCGGCCAGGTCGAGCGGCTCGATGCGGGCCGAGCGCGCCAGGTGGGCGAGGCCGGCGGGGAACCGGCCGGAGGCCGAGACGCCCGCGACCTGGTCCCCGCGCTCCAGGAGATGTTCCGCCAGGTGCCCGCCGACGAAGCCGCTGATCCCGGTCACGAACGCTCGCACGGCGGCGGTCCTTTCAGCTCGACGGCGGGGCGTGGCCCTGGCGCCTTCACCCGGCCTTGCGCCGGCCGCCTTGCGGGCCCTGGCGGTACTCGCCTGACTTCACCCGGTCGACCCAGGCGGCGTTGGCCTTGTACCAGGCTACGGTCTCGGCCAGGCCCTGTTCGAAGGTGACGGTCGGCTTCCAGCCCAGCGTGCGCTCGGACTTGGAGCAGTCGACGGCGTAGCGGCGGTCGTGGCCGGGGCGGTCGGTGACGTACTTGATGAGGGCCTCGGTCTTGCCGGTCAGGCGGAGGACCCCCTTGGTGACGTCCATGTTGAACCGCTCGCTGAGCCCGCCGAAGTTGTAGACCTCGCCCGCGGAGCCGCCGCGGAGGGCGGCGTCGACGCCCCGGCAGTGGTCGAGGACGTGGATCCAGTCGCGGACCTGCATGCCGTCGCCGTAGACCGGGACGGGGACGTCGGCCAGGGCGTTGGTGATGAACAGCGGGATGAGCTTCTCGGGGAACTGGTACGGCCCGTAGTTGTTCGAGCAGCGGGTGACGACCACGTCCATCCCGTGGGTGTGGAACGCGGCGCGGGCGAGGAGGTCGGAGCCGGCCTTGCTGGCGGAGTAGGGGCTGTTGGGGGCCAGCGGGGTCTCCTCGGTGAACGCCGGGTCGTGCGGGCCGAGGGTGCCGTAGACCTCGTCGGTGGAGACGTGGACGAACCGCGGGACGCGGGCGTGGCGGGCGGCGTCCAGCAGGGTCTGGGTGCCGATGACGTTGGTGCGCAGGAACGGCGTGGCGTCGGTGATCGAGCGGTCGACGTGGCTCTCGGCCGCGAAGTGGACCACCGCGTCGAAGCCCCCGGCCTCGAACAGCCGGGAGACGGCCGGGCGGTCGGCGATGTCGCCGTGGACGAACGTGTACCGCGGGTCGTCCGCCAGGTCGGCCAGGTTGTCCGGGTTGCCGGCGTAGGTCAGGGCGTCCAGGTTCGTGATCTCAACCTCGGGATGCTCCAGGAGTTGCATCCGCACGAAGTTCGACCCGATGAACCCGCAGCCGCCCGTCACGAGGATCCGCTTGTACGAGGATGCCATGGTCGTCCCTGCCCCATCCCTAGAGCATTTTCGAAGTCCCGTCCGATACACACGCGCCAAGGTAATGCGACCGGGATTCGGCGGCAAGGCGGATCGTCGCGACGCCGCCCGCGGGGGGACCTTCATCGGGGCCTCGCGACGGGTTACCATCGGGATCGGGCGCCTCGGCGTCCCTGGCTCGCGTCTGAGGAGGCTCCCGTCCCATGCCCAGATTCGCCTCGCTCGCGGCGGTCCCGCTCGGCCTCTGGCTCGCCGCCTGCGCGGCCGCGGCCCAGCAGGCCCCGGTCGTCGTCTCGGATCCGGTCGACCTGGGCGCGACGTGCGACGCCCCGGCGAGCGACGAGGGGGTCCACGGCGGGACGCAGGCCCGCATCGTCCGCACGTCGCACGGGGCCTATGCGGCCTTCCTGGGAAAGGACGCGGGGGGGAAGGCGGTCGTCCACCTGATCCGGATCCGCGACGGCCGGCCCGAGCGCCTGGCGTCCCTCCCCACGACGCTCTCCGGCAGCAACAGCGTCCACGTCGTCTGCGACGCCGACCAGGAGGTGTACGTCGTGGCGCCGGGGACCGAGTACGTCGACGGGCGCGAGCGGGCCGTGCTCGCCGCGTACCACGTCGACCGATCCACCGGCGCGACGACCGAGCATCGGACGACCGTCCCGTTCGGGCGCGGAAGCTCGTTCGGCTACGGCTCTGCGGTCCTCGACGCGCCCCGTCGCGCGATCTACGCCCTCTACAGCGGCGGCGACGCGCCCGGGTACTTCGCGTGGGTGCGGTTCGACCTCGCCGCGAGGCGCTGGGCGGACGAGGCGGTCGTCGCCGAGCTGGCGTATCGCCACTGCTACAACTACGGCTTCGCGGACGGCCGCGGGGGCGTCGCGATCGTCTCGGAGCGCGACGTCCGGATCGAAGCCGTCGGCGTCTCCCCGACCGACCCGGGCCGCGACCCCGGCACGAAGTACGTCTGGGACGAGCTGCGCCTGTTCCAGATCCCGGACCTCGCCCGCCCCGACCACCGCGCCTTCGACATCGAGGCCGCCGTCTACGACAAGACGGCCGGGCTCTACCCCAGCGTGCAGAACAATTTCGGCGGCGACGCCTTCCTCGACGCGCAAGGCCGCCTGCACGTCCTCTACCGATCGACCGACAACAACCGGACGAAGGGCGGCTTCAACCGCCATGCCGTCCTGGGCGCGGACGGCCCGGTCACATCGAATGACCTCCTCCCCTTCCAGGATTCGGCGTCGATGCGCATGTTCCAGTCGACCGCCGGGCGGCATGGCATCGCGGCCGTCCCCTACGCCCAGCCCGCGCGGGTCCAGGTCTGGGGCGCCGTCGACGCCGAGGGCCTGCGCTACGAGCTGCTGGCCGAGAAGCGCCTCGGCGACGCGATCACGCCGACCTACGCCGGCCTGGCGATCTCGTGCCCGCGGAACGGCTCGATCCGGGACGACGTGGTCGACTGCCTGTTGCCGTCGGGGCGCACCTATTACTACTTCGACATACGACTGAAGTGACCCGACTCACGGGGACGCCTTATCGTCATCCGGCCGGCGGTGCTCCGCCAGCCAGACAGGCCAGGGCCGAGGATAATCCTCCAGGGCCCATTCCACCACCGAATTGAAGCGAGCATTCGCATCGTCGTCCCAGGACGCGAGGCTCGCGAAGAGCCGGCCGGCCTCCCGGGGGTCGTCGAAGTGCTCGTAGATCTCGCGCTGGAAGTGCCGGGAGAGGCCGGCGACCCGATGGCCCATGGAGCAGGCGAAGCCGCTGTAGAGCCCGGGGATCCCGATACGTTCGCAGCGTCCGCGCGGGACCCAGGTGTGCGAATGCCCCGGGTCGACCTCGCCCTGATACCAGAGGCTCAGGTCCGTCGCCTCCTCGGACGTCCACGCCCAGCCGAGGCACCGCCACTCCGTCCGATCCATCCGGCACTCGACGCAGGTCGAGGGACGGCGCGACGTGGGAGACGGCCCGAGGCAGACGACCGCCGCCAGGGCGAGGGCCGCCCAAAACCAGAGCCGACGGACGAGGGGCGGCCGACGCGGCGAACCGGGCCCGTTCGCGGACATGGCAAGCCCTCCCGAGTTTGAAAGGAAGGTGGATCGGCCCCCATCCCCATCATGTCGGGCTCGGATCTTCGCGGCAAGGTCGTCGGCTTCGGGAAGGATCCCGGACGAATCCTGTAGCGAGCGACGGCGCGCGGGGAAACGAGATTTCGCGGCCCGCCGGGAACTTTCGCGGATCGGCCGGCAACTACCGTGTAGAAGGCCCTTGCGGTAGGATCCGTAGGACCGCGCCGACCCAGGATCATCCCCCACCATGCTCCGCCGTCCGTCCATCATCCTCTGGCTGGCCACCTACACGGCGATCACGCTGTGCAGCCCGGGCCTGCACGAGCTGACGGGCGACCGCCACGGCCGAGTCGCCGCCCCCGTGCGGACGGACGCCGGCCCCGGGATGCAGGGCGATCCCTCCTCGGCGACCGTCTCCGCGACGGTCGCCCCGGCGCACGACGACGGGCATTGCCCCGTCTGCTCCTACCTCGCCCAGGCCCAGGCCGCCCCCGAGGCGGCCTCGACCGTCGACGCCGGGCGCGTCGCCTTCGCGCCCGAAGCCCGCACCTCGGCGGGGCCGCGCGCCGTCCCCTCCCTCCCTTCGCGGCCCCGCGCCCCCCCGCGGCCGACGCCCGCGCACGCCTGATCGAGGCCGCACCGCCCCCGACCGACGGGACCGGTGCGCCCGCCCTCGATCGCCTGCGCCGATCGCTTCGCGTGCGGTTCGACCCGAGAGGAGTCCGGCGCCCTCGCGCCGGGGACGGGAGGTTCGATGAGCGTGGGGATGGTTTCCATGGCGAGGAGGCCGATCCGAGGCGGCCCGGATCGGTTCACGACGACGCGGCCGGCGCCGCCGCCACTCAAGAGGTCGGCGGGCGTGAGCGACGACGAGTTCGCGGAGGCGGCCGGGCCGCACCTGTCCCGGATGGCCTCGACCGCGAGGCGCATCCTCTGCGACGCGGACCTGGCGGCCGACGCCGTGCAGGAGGCGCTCGTCGCCCTCTGGCGGCACGACGTCCGGCCGGAGGACCCCGGCGCGTGGCTGCAACGGGCCGTGACGCTCCGCAGCCTCAGCCTGGCCCGCGCCCGGCGTCGGCTCCGCGACCACGAGGGGAGGGCCCGCCTCGACCGCCCCGAGGGCTCCACCCGCGACGACCCCGCCGCCGACCTGGAGCGCCGCGACCTCGCGCGGGCCGTCCGCGAGGCCCTCGCCCGCCTCCGCCCCGAGCATCGCGAGATCCTCACCATCCGCGACGTCGAGGGCCGCGGCTACGAGGAGGCCGCCGAGGCCCTCGGCCTCCCCGTCGGCACCGTCCGCTCCCGCCTCCACCGCGCCCGCGCCGCCCTCGGCGCGGAACTCCTCCGCCGGCTCCCGGACCTCCGCCCGCGCGATCGGGATTGAGCCCCGCGATGCGGACGCCGACACGCCACAAGGACCCAGAGGTTATTTCATGATTCATTTAATGATGCGACCGCGAGCGCGGGGCTTCACGCTGATCGAGTTGCTGGTGGTGATCGCGATCATCGCCGTGCTCATCGCCCTGCTGCTGCCCGCCGTGCAGGCGGCGCGCGAGGCCGCCCGCCGCGCCCAGTGCGTGAACAACCTGAAGCAGATCGGCCTGGCCATCCACAACTACCACGACTCCAACGCCGTGTTCCCGATGAGCACCACCTCGGCCGAGGCGGCCCCCGGGGGGATGTGCCGCAACGGGCTGTTCAGCTGGCACGCGACCATCCTGCCGAACGTCGACCAGCAGCCCCTCTACAACGCGATCAACTTCTGGGTGGGCAACGCCGCCACCTGCGCCGACCCGGACGTCGCCATGTACGCGGCGACGATCCCGGCGACGCACCCGAACGGGACGGCGGCGCGGGCGGTCGTCGGCGTGTACCTGTGCCCGTCCGAGTCCTATCAGGTCCCCGAGACGATGGGGACGTCGCGGCCGGCCCCGCAGAGCTACGCGGGGAACGCCGGCTGGACGCCCGACACCTCCGGCGCGACGGCCGGGCCCCGGATGGGCCGGCACAACGGGTTCATCGGCCTGGCCGACCCGGCGGGCCATGCGGACTGGCACGTCGGGCCGATCTCGGCCGCGATGGCGACCGACGGGCTCAGCAACACCGCCGCCGTCGCCGAGCGCCGCATCCCCCGCGCCACCGACCCGAACGACCTGGAGGCGATGCTCGTCGAGCCCGAGTCCTCGCGATCGTTCTGCGCCGGCGGGTCGGGGACCTCGCGCACGCTGCCGGCTTGGCAGAAATACTGCGGCACGGTGAGCTTCCCCGACCCCGCCTGGACCGTCTTCCCCGGCCGCGCGTGGATCTCGGGCTGGGGCCACGCGGGCGGGATCTACATGCACGTCCTGCCCGTCAACGGCCGGAGCTGCCACATCTACGGCGGCGAGCTGGACGGCAACATCCTGATCACGCCCGGGAGCGCCCACCCCGGCGGGCTGAACGTGCTGCTCGGCGACGGCTCCGTCCGGTTCGTCCGGAGCACGATCGCACACCCGGTCTGGTGGGCCCTGGGGACCCGCGACGGCGGCGAGGTGGTGGGCTCCGATGCCTTCTGATCACTTCGGCCCGATCCGGGCGTTGGCCCTGGCCTGGGCCCTGGCCTCGGCTCTCGGCTGCGGCCGCGCGGGCGGATACGTCGGGGAGCAGACGGGGCCCGAGGCCCGCCGTCGTCTCCCCGCCGAGGTCGCCGAGCTGATCCCCGAGGACGCCGTCCTCTGCCTGGACGACGCCCGCCCCGACGGCTCCTACCGGATCTGGATCCTCCGGCGCCCCGGCGGGACCTGGCTGGACGTCCCGAAGGCCCGGCCCGGCGGCAAGGCCGCGACCCAGGCCGACTCCCACGACATGCCCGCCACGGCGCTGCTGGGCGTCCTCCGCTCCCGGATCCCCGGGTTGGACCCCGGCGAGCCCAAGGAGCCGCGATGTCGGTTCACCCACTGGAAGTCCTCGGACGGCGTCGAGATCCAGGTGCGTGAACTCATAACCGACCATGGCTGGTTCGCCAGCGTGGAACGCGTGGCTATGTAGCGCGGCCCGGGCGGGCCCGCCGAGCCTCGCGCGGCCCCGGCGGCGGCCGGACGCCGTCCCGGGCCATTGATGTGAAGTTTTGTTCAAACAAGGATTTTAGGAACGTCATCATGATGTCGCGAGCATTGAAGACCCTGGCCCTCGGCGCAGCCCTGGCCGCGTGGCCGACCCTCGCCGCGCGGGCGGCGAATTTCGGCGACCTCTACACGGCCGGGCACGCCGACATCGCCGTCGACTACGACGCGACGGACGGCCTGAGCTTCTTCTACGAGATGTCGAGCACCGCGGTGATCAACGGGGCGCAGGTCGGCGGCGCGGGCTCGTCGCCCGACCCGTCGACGATCTCGGTGATCGTCCCCGAGTCCGTCCTGACCACCGGCGACTCCCGGCTGCCCTCGCCGTTCGCGGGCAACCCCCTCTACCTGCTCCTCCAGACGAGCCAGGGGGCGGGCTCTCGGCCCTTCCTCGGCTTCGGCGCCGAGGAGATCGCGGGCGGGACCTTCGCGAACGACACCCTCAGCTACGCCCTGACGGGCTTCTCCGCCTCCACCGGTGGGCAGTTCGTCCTGTATTCCAACGGGAACTGGGGATCGCCCGAAATGAACACGGCGGACGGCCTGTCGGCCTCCGACTCGATCGCCATCTTCGCCGGGGGCCACGACCACTATAACCTCGGCTTCACCGCGGCCGGGATCTACGACCTGACCCTCACGGCTTCGGGGAACCTGGTCGGCGGGGGGACTGTCGAGACCTCCTCCGTCTTCCGCTTCGTGGTGGGCGACCAGCCGGCGGCCGTCCCCGAGCCGTCGGCCCTGGCGATGGCCGGCCTGGCGGCCGGTTGCGGCGCCTTCGCCGCCGCGAGGCGGCGCCGGGCCTGACCGCGAGGGTTCCGCGGCGCCGCCGGGGTCGCCCCCGGGCGGCGCCGCGGGCGCGTCAGGGCCGCGAGGCCGTCCGCATGCCCTGGAAGCCCTGGAGCCGACGGCCGGCGACGGCCGGGACGGCCTGCGCGTTCGGGACGAGCGCGCGGTTCCCGATCGCGTTCCGCACCCGGCCCGTCGTCGCGTTCGACATCCGGCGGGACAGCCGGGCGACCTGGATCGAGGATTCGAAGCCCGACGGCCGCATGGCGACCGGCGTCGTGGTCGTGGTCGCGGCCGGCGTGTCCCGCCCCGGGGCTTGGACGCTCTGCGGTAGCGCCCCGATCGCCGCGGTCGTGGCCGCGGACTTCGCGGCGGCCGATGCGGCCGTCGTCGCCGCGGTCGTCGTCGCCGCGGGCGTGGAGGTCGCGGCCGTCGTCGAGGCGGTGGTCGCGTAGGCCGTCGCGGTGCCGCCCAGGGCGGCCGGGCCGCGGGCCGAGGCGGCGATGTCGGTCGTGTAGGCGACGGCGTCCCTGGGCATGGCGTCCAGCAGCGCCTGGACGGCGGCCTGGTCGTCGGCCAGGGTCTTGAGGTCGTCGGCCGTGACGTGGCCGGCGGCCAGGACGGCGTCCTGGGCGGCGAACAGCCCGGCGATCGCGGCGTCGGAGACGCCGGCGCCCTTCAGGGCGGCCGTGTAGTCGGCCCGGAGCTGCGCCCGCTGGGCGTCGGTAAACGTGCCCGACTTCTGGACGGCGTCCGCCCCGTCCTGGAGCGCCTTGACCAGGGCGGCGTCGGCGGTCCCGGCCTCCGAGGCCGCCTTCTCCCGCGCCGCGCGGAGCGAGGCGAGCAGCCTGGGCGTCACCTCGGACCTGTCCTGGATCGCCTGGATGTCGGCCGACTGCTTGGCGAAGGCCGCGTCCAGCTTGCCCTGGGGCGTGGAGGCGTCGGATGACGGCGAGGACGGCGTCGGCCAGGCGTTGCCGCCGGAGAGGACGTAGAGGCCCGCGGGCCCGAACTGGGCGTCCGATCCGCTGTAGATCCAGTCCTTGGTCGACGCCGCGTCGTACGCCGGCAGCGTCGTGGCCGCGACGATCCCGGCGGAGCCCGCAAGCCTCGCGTCGGAGGCCGCGACGGTCGTGGCGAAGGCGGGGGCCGACTTCGGAACGATGAAGGGGGCGGGCTCCGGCGTCGGCATCACGCCGCGGGTCATCAGCCGGCGCTCCTCCAGCGTCGCGAGCGTGGGGGAAGTCGCCCGGCGGGGGGCGCGCTGGTCGTGCTTTCGGGACATCGCGAGAATCCTTTCCGGGGGTCCCACGCCGCCGGGACGGGCCTCCTGCCTCGTCTCCCCGGCGGCGCGACTCGCCGTTTCCGGCGAGCGAATGGCCCCGCGCCCGGGGACGCCCGAAGGCGTCCGGGTCGCGAGGCTCGGGACGACGGCCGAAGGGGTTGCGACGTGGTTGCGGGCCGTCCGTAAGGGAAGAATCGTCGGCCGCATCGAGGCGACGACGGCAAAACCCCCAAAACCCGGAAAGTCGAACGAGGCTCAAGAAACCGTGAAACACCGTCGATAATCATCGATTCGACGCCCCCGCCGCCGGGCTGCGGAAGGGGCGTCGGCGTGGCGGGCTCAGGTTCCGGGAGCCTGCCCGGAACCGCCGCCGAACGAGGACCGGCCGCCCATCGAGCGCGTCGTCATGCGGTCGCCCTGGCCGCCGACCTGCCGTCCCCCGAACGACCGGGCCGAGGTCCCACCCTGCCGGCCGCCGAAGCCGCCCCGCGGTCCGCTCGTCGGGGCGGCCTGCGAACCGACCTGATCGATCGCACCGGCCTCGGGCGCCGCGGCCGCGGCCCCGCCCTGCTGCGCGACGTCGGCGCCGCCCGAGGGGGCGACGGCCTGCGTCGAACCGCCCTGCGGGCCGCCCGAACCGCCAGGGATCATGAAGTCGCCGCCGAAGCCGGGCAGATCCGACCCGAAGCCGCCGCCCTGCTGCACCCCGCCGCCCAACCCACCGGGGGCCGACGCGCCGCCGAAGCCGCCGCCCTGCTGCACCCCGCCGCCGAATCCGGTCGGGGCGGCCATCCCGCCGTCAAAGCCGCCGGGGGCCTGGCCGTCGATCGCGTCGCCCCGGGCGTCGATGAGGTCCTGGATCGCCTGGCGGTCGGAGGCCAGGGTGGCCAGGTCGTCGGCGGTCACGTGGCTCGCGACCTTGACGGCGTCCTGGGCGGCGAAGAACGAGGCGATCGTCTCGTCGGAGACGCCGGCGCTCTGGAGGACGGTCGTGTAGTCGGCCTTCAGGGTCGCCTGCTGCTCGTCGGTGAACGTGCCGGAGTCGAGCACCGTCTTCGCGTCGTCCTGGAGCGTCGTGACCAGGGCTTCGTCGGGATCGCCAGTGGCCTCCGTCTTGATCGTCTCCTGCGCGTCGCGGAGGGCCGCAAGCAGCTTGGGCGTGACCTCGGACCTGTCCTGGATCGCCTGGACGTCGGCGTGATACTTCTCGAAGGCCGCGTCCAACTCCTCGCGGCTCGACGCGGTCGCGTCGGTCGAGGTCGAGTCGTCGGTCGTCGTCGCATCCGTCGTCGCGTCGGTCGTCGTCACATCCGTCGTCGAGTCGGTCGTCGTGGGGGCGTCGGACTTGCCGGGGAGGGGCGAGCCGGCCTTCGGCGCGACGTCGGCGCGGGAGCCGCCGGTGAAGATGAGCGAGCCGAGCGGGCCGAACTGGGCGTTGGCGCCGGAGTAGATCCAATCCTGGCCGCTGGCGTCGGTGTGCGTCGTCGAGCCCCAGCCGCCGGCGGTGCCCCGGGAGACGGCGTCGCCCTGGAACGAGAGGGTGGGGTTGGACTGGCCCTCGGCCCCGCCGAGATTGAACGCCTGGGTGTGGGCCTGGAAGACCTGGGCGGGGGCCTGCTGCATCATCATCGGTGCAGCGGCCATGCCGCCGAAGCCGCCGGTGAGGAGCTTGCGGTCTTCAAGCGAGGTCAGAGCGGGGGCGGTGCGGCGACGGTCGCGGCGGGTGCGGCCGGAGAGGGGCGAGCGGGGGGCCTCGGGACGGTCCGTGTTCCTGGACATCTCGGGAATCCTTTCATCGGGATGGCGCGTCCGCCGGGCGGGCTTCCTGCCGCGCCTCCGGCGGTGCGGCCCGCCGTCGTCGGCGGGCGAGGAGGGCCGCGGGGCCGGGGGCGCCTCGCGGTCGTATCTCGAATGGCGGCGTCGGATCGAGGCGAGATGATCGGGCGGGATGTCGGACGCCGTTCCACACCATCAATCGCAACGGGGGCCGAAACCGGGCGCGGATTTCGGGGCGGGCCGGAATCGCGAAATCGCCGGGACGGCCGGCCGGCCGACGTCGCTTGATGGCCTCGCCGCGGCGCCCGGCGTATGATGCGAGCGGCGGCGTGGGCCGATCGCGGCGAGATGGAGGCTCCGGCTCGTGCCCGATTCCAGGACGCATCGCGGCCCGGCCCCCGGGGATCGGGAGTGGTTCGGCGTCGAGGCCCGCCCCGCGCTGGCGTCGGCCGCGGCCGACCTGTCGTGGCTCCTCTCGCGGGGCTACGCGGAGCCCTCGGCCCTGAAGCTGGTCGGCGACCGCCGCCGCCTCGTCGAGCGCCAGCGGGCCGCCGTCGCGCGCTGCGCCGCGGCCGACGCCGCCGTCGCCGACCGTCGCGCGCGCCGGGTCGAGCCCGAGGCCCTGCGCGGCCGGCCGGTCCGGATCGACGGCTTCAACCTGATCCTGACGCTGGAGTCGGCCCTGGGCGGGGCCGTCGTGCTGGGCGCCCGCGACGGCTGCTATCGCGACCTGGCGAGCGTCCACGGGACGTACCGCCGCGTCGAGGAGACCCGGCCCGCCCTGGAGATGGCTGCGCGGGCGCTGGGGCGGTGGGGGATCGGCCCGTGCGCGTGGCTGCTGGACGCCCCCGTCTCCAACAGCGGCCGGCTGGCGGCCATGCTCCGCGAGGTCGATCCGGGCTGGTCCGCCGAGGTCGTCCCCGACCCCGACCCCGTGCTCCGCCTCCCCGGCCCCGCCGTCGCCACCGCCGACTCCGGCGTCCTCGACCGCTGCGGCCCCTGGCTCAACCTCGCCCGCCTGATCGTCGACGCCGAGGTCCCCGGCGCGTTCGTCGTCGACCTGGGGTGACGGGCGGGGCTTGCCCTTCAAAACCACTTCAGCAGGCCGACGCCAAGCATCCTTCTCCCCTCGTGGGAGAAGGTGGCCGAAGGCCGGATGAGGGGGGCGACGGAGGACCCATGCGCCGTCGGATCAAGACTTCGAGTCCGACGGCTCCCGGTCGCGCCCCCCTCATCCGCCCCTCCGGGGCACCTTCTCCCACGAGGGGGGAAGGGGGATTTATGATACTCCTCGCTCAACTCCACCGCGAATCGACGCAAGTCTTTCGAGGAGACGGTGGCCCGGCCGGGCGTCCATCCGGGTCGAGGGGACTGTCTCATAGGGCATTTGCTTGGGCTGACAGTGTTTGCGTCAGGCGGTCCGGGTCGGAGCGGAGCAGTTCCCAGAAGTCGAAGGTGGGCAAGGGGAGGCCCAGCGCCTGGTAGGGACATGCGGCCTTACGAGGGCCGGAGCGGAACGGGCGGCAGTTCCAGTAGAGGCGTTTAAGGTCGAGCATCGACTGGGTCATGCGGCGGTGTCGCGACTGCTGCATCCGCAGGACGCTGTTCATGCACTCGACGGCGCTGCTGGCTCGGGAGGTGTCGCGGAGCACGGCGGCGACGCGGTCGTACGAGGCTCGCTCATCCCCCTCGAGCGG
>MKTT01000077.1 GCA_001898385.1 Planctomycetales bacterium 71-10 | reverse complement strand
CGGGCGGGGGTCGTCGAGGCAGAGGAGCGGATGAAGGCGGACGCCAAGCTTTACGAGGCCCAGCGCGACGAGACCCTCGGCGAGATCAAGGACTTCATGGTGCAGGCGAAGGTCCAGCAGGACGTCATCGGCCTCCTGCGGGACAACATCCTGCCCCGGACCAACGCCACGCTCGAACTCGCCCGGAGCGACTACGCGAAGGGGAATGTCGACGTCGCGACGGTCTTCTCGGCCCTCCGGGAGGTGCTCCAAATCCAGCTCCAGGTCGCCCAGGTCGAGGGCGAGCTGGGGAAGGCGCTCGCCTCGCTCGAGCGGGCGGTCGGCACCCAGATCAACGAGCACCCACCCGCGCGAGGGGCGGAGGCCGTGACTCCGACTCCAACCTCTCCCCCACCCCCGCCCGCGGACTCGGGCCCTTTCCGGACGAATGCGTCCGCAGCGGCCCGGGAGGCGGGGCGACCCGGGCCGGTGACGCCCGGGCCGCTCTGAATCCCGCGTCACATCGACATGCCCGCCCCGGCGGTCGATGCCGGGACGAGGCTCGGCGGCTGGCGGAATGGATAGCCGAGGCTCGGCGGCATCACCCCCGTGCCGCCGGGGCCCGGGGAACGCTGGCCCATCCCTCCGCCAACGCGCAGCCCACCCGGGCCGCCGAAGGCCGGGGCCATCCGGGCGCTCCGGTTCTGCCCCATCGCGCCGGACAGCGGGGAAAGGCTGAAGGAGGTCCGGGCGGAGCCCATCGCCGCGCTTGGCCGGGAGCGGTAGGCGAGCGGATTCCCCCCGCCCGTCCGGGAGGGCATGAAGCCCTCGAACATCCCGCCATAAGGAATGATCATCGGGCCGTTTCCGCCGCCCCCCAGCTCGGGGGTCGAATAGACCGGCGCCGCGCCGTATCCGCCGAGGGAGCCGGAACTCCCGGGGCCCTGGGCCTGGGCTGCGCCTCCCAGGAAGGCGAATCCCGTAAAGACCGCGAAAAGACCGCGAAAGGCCAATCTCATGATTTCGTCCCTGTCGAAGCTGGTCCGAGACCCGACCAGAGGTATGAGCCCTGACGTAATGGATCGGCATGCTCCATGCCAATCTCTCGCCGAAGATGCGGGGTGATCGAGCCCCACCCACCGGCAAACAAATCTCAAACCCGTCCGCCAAGTAAATCAATCGTCAGTTACCGTTTCTAAAGCAACCACTTCCTGTAAATGGCGGGTCATGCCCGTCAGCGCGAGATTCGTCGCTTCTTCCGCATCAACCGCGAGCGGCTCCAGCGACAACGGATTTGATCATTTCACGCTGATGGGTTATTAGCCCCCTTCTCAGCCTCAAACATTAGCCCCGATGAATCGCCAGCACCGCTCACATCCACCATTTTCGTGCGGCGGGCAGCCCGCCTGCGGGTCATGATAGTTCGTCGTTTCGATCCTTCTTTGACGGACGTCCTCGTCCCGATACCGGCGTATGCCCATCGGCGGCCGTTTCCCCTCTCCCGCTCGCTACGAACTCGTGATGGAGCATGAAGCGATGGACGCTGTGGGCACGCCTGTGCGTTGATTCCTTGGCGTGGGCATCGCCCGGACGGCTCGGCGATTCGGTCCAGTCGCCGGGCGGGTCCATGCCCAAGGCCGCGTGCCGGACGCGGATATTGGCCAAAACGTTGCGCATCGCTCTCGGCACGTCGCCGTCGAGGACGTAGCCCAACATGCCGCCGTGGCGGACGTGGCGTCCGTATTTGCCGTCCACGAATCGCTGCATCCCCTCCTTGACGTACTCGTCGGCCAGCGACTTCATCACCCCCTTGACCCTGGCATTGAGCCGTTTGGCCTCCAGGCAGAAGTATAAATCTCCGTCGTGACCGGGGAAAAAGACGATATCTTTCCTGCCGGTCTCCTTGGCGAGATCGGCGTCGATCTCCACGTCCTCGTAGCGGATCAGGAATCGGTGGGCCTGGCGGTCGCGCTTCCTGACCATGGCGGCGTAGAGCCGGAGGGACGTAGCCTCCTCAAGCTCATCCGGGACGGGTGGCTCGATCAGGGCCCAGGCGTCGAGCACGAGGGCCATCACGGTCCCCACCCCTCCCTGGGTAATGAAGTCGTCCCACGCGCTGCTATCTCCAATCGTCATGCGCCCTCCTCGGATCGCATGAGGATGGTGCCGGCGATCTCGTCGGCATCGTTGAGCGCGGCGGTGGCGGACCAGAAGCGTCGGCCGATGGGCTTGATGACGTAGAGGAGCGTCTTGTCGAAGACTTTCAGGCCGCGCGCGAGCTCGAACGTGCCCCGGCCTTTCGCAACGCCCCTTTGAAGCCGCTGGAGCGCGGCGAGGACGCTCGTGGTCGCCCCATCGATCTGCCCGGGAGCCTCCCCTCGCCGGGTCTTCTGCAGGACCACCATGCCGACGCCAAGGTGGACGTCGGCCAAGGATTTGCCTTGCACGCGGTACTCGGCATTCGCCCAGCGGTTCAGCGTTCGGCAGAGCAGGTCGACATAATCCGCATAATCGTCCGGTCGGGCCGGGAGGAGGGTGGGAACGTCCAATCTTGCGCGTGTGGGCCTAACGCTCGGAATGACGATTTCGACGGTATCGGCGACGAGTTTCCGCTCGATGTCATCGACGTCGAAATATTCCGAGATGAGCACATCAGCCCGTGCTTGGGCCCGCCCGGCGACCTGATCCCTCCCAAGGGCGGCCCCGCCCGCCTCCCTGTTGACGGCCGTCATAAGCCGACCTGCCTCCGCAACGATCTCTGTCGCGCGGACCGGCCGGTCGGCCTCGTCGGGGAGTGGAAAGGGTAGCCGCATCAGGTCGTCGATATCGACCATGGCGCGGCTCACCCCCCAGCTGGCTGAGGTGTGGAAAAGGAAGTAGCGCGCCAGGCTGGATCGCAGGAAGAACGTCAGAAAGGCCAGCAGGTCGGCGTCCGCGGTCGGACCGTGGATCCCCCGAATGCCATGCCGGTAGGCAACATTGAAGTTTGCATATGCGACCTCAGGCTCGTTGGAAAAGCCTGTCTTCACCAATACCAAGGGTTTCTTGAAAATATCGGTGTTGCTGATGCCACGTCGAAGCTCCAGCTCGAGCTCATCCTCGATTTCGCAGTCTTCGGGGAAGAGCAGCAGGTCCAGGCGGTGCGTGCTCCGCTCGACCCTCGCCGTGCGGCGGAGGGTCAGCTCTCGCCTTGTTTCCGGGGCGTCGTTCGGCCCGAATGGCTCGAACCCCTCGGCCACGATCCACCGCTTGGCAACGCCCTTGCCACGCTGGCCCAGGACGTCCCGGAGGCGGGGGTACAGCCGCAGCCGGTCCAGGAGCCTGCGGTCGCGCGTGGTGGCCCAGTAGCGTTCCTTCCAGATCAGCGGTGCATCATCCCCGCGGAGGTCCTTGAGCACTTCCCCAACGCTGATGGACGCGCGGTCCTGCGGCAAGATCGAGATCACCTCGGCTTGTGTCACCGCCCAGTCGGTCTTGGGTGACCAGTATTGGATGCGGTGTCCGCTGTTGGCCGGCTTCTGCTTCTCGTAACGAACGACAAGCGCCGGCGCCTCCGCGTCTTCGAACAGGAAACGCTGGAAATCGGCCAGATTTAGGATTCGCTCGACCGCATGGGACCTGAACCAATGGCTTTGGAACTCGACGGCGCTCTTCGTGTGGTTGAACAACAGTCCATGCGGCAGGACGAAGCAGACGGACCCTTCCGGGGTCAGATGCTCGGTCGCCTTCCAGATGAAGGCCGCGGCGATCTGCTTGCCGGGAAACGGCAGCTTGCGGCGGGCGCACCACGTTGCGGCAGGGGCGCTCGCGTCCCTCACCTTCGCCCAAGGAGGGTTACCGATCACAAAATCGACCTGCCTCGTTGGGGCCGCCACGTCGGTGAAGAAGTCGGCGCAGCGGATGGTCGCCTCCCCGTTCTCCTCGGCCGCGACCAACCGCGGCAGCACCTTGACCTTCTTCAAAACCCGGCGGATATCCGGCGGGGAGAGCTGGTCGAGGAACGCGAGGTAGAGGCTGAACGCCGCGATCAGGCAGGCGGTGCGATTCTTGTCGACCCCGTACAGATTGTTCTTCAGGATCGCCGTCAGCCCTTTGAGCTTCGCGTCATAGTTGGCGGCTGGGTTTGCCCTGACCCACTCCTCGGCCAGGCGGTTGAACAGGCCTACCAGGAAGATACCGGAACCGCAGGCGGGGTCGAGGAAACGCTTGCCGAGCAGGGAGCCCTCGCCGTCCAGGGCGCTGTCGATGACCAGTTCGGCCAGGAACCGAGGGGTGTAGAACGCTCCGGACTCCTTTTTCTCCTGCTCGCCTGCGGCCTTCAGGAAGTGCTCGTAGATGGCGCTGATGGTCTCGATCGGGATGATCCCGAATTCGTAGGGCCAGAAACGCTGCTGGCCGGACCTCGGGTCGGTTCCTCGGATGAAGTCTCCCAGGATGTCGAGATGCTCGGCCCTCACCTGCCCGGCCTCGGCGTCCAGATCCTCGCTGAACAGGTCGCCGTTGAAGTCCTGGCCGAGCTGCGAGAACAGCGTGTAGAGGTCGGCCTTCGCCCGGGAGCGGGGCTTGCGCCCGAGGATATCTGCCAGGCCCTCCACTCCTTCGATGCCGGCGTCCTCCAGGTATTTTCGGTCGATCACCTTCCGGTCGAACAGGTAGCAGGTGAAGACGATGCGACAGAGCAAGGCGTCCAACGAGACGGGATCGAGCCGGCCCGCAGGCACCTCGGCGAGCAGTTCCCGGGCGGCTTGGAGGTGTCGCAGCAGGTTCCGGTCCACCCGCTGGCGGGGGTCAAACGCCCGCCGGTGCCGGTGATAGTATTCGCCGGTCTCGACGGCCACGAGGAATGCCCGGAGCTGATCGGCCACGCGGTCCAGGCGCTCGACGAGGCCGTCCGGCTCGGCGCCGGGGGCGTGATCGACGCCGGGCTGCGAAAGGCCGGAATAGATGTGGACCTCGTCGGGCCCGATCAGCACGAGGATCGGGGCGACGCCTTGGTTCCAGAACGTGCGGTGCAAGGCCAGCACATGGGACGCATCGAGGCGTTCCATCGCCCGGAAATAAATGATCGGACCATTGTCCTGGCAGAGGATGCCGCTCAGCCCCAGTTCTTCGAAGGCCCGTCGCAGAACATGGGCCTGCGGCGCACCGCCACCGCTCGCGTCGATGTCATCGGTGCCGGAGAAGAAATACGGCGGGCGCCTCCCGTCGATGCCGAAATCCGCCTGCCAGTCGGTTGGGTGGGTGGCGGTCATGTACGGACTGCCCCCTTTGTTTCCGTGCCCGTGCCGGGTTCGTCTAATAGTTCATAAGCCCAACCGCTGGAATGCTTACGGGAACGGATCTTGTAACCTCGCTGCTTCAGGAACAGGATGTCACGGTAGACGGTCTGGTCGCAGACCTCGAGCTTGGCGGCGATGGCCGGCGTCGAATATCCGCCCGCGCGGACCAGCTCCAAAAGGCTCTCGAGCCGACCCGCGACGGCAAGTGACCGCTCATACCTCATTTTCGCATCCTCCCCAGCCTATCTCTAGCCGGAGGTGTTAGACTTGTCAACCGAGGAGGGGTGCTGGTGTTCAGATTGTCCACCGGCTGCCCGGGTCTGGCGTGAGAACCTTCTTCTCGCCGATAACCCGCACGCCATATTCGATCGGTCTAGAATAGGCGAGGTACGGCTTCGTGCCCACCCACGTGTCGTCGGGCGGAACTGACCCCGATTGCTGCGTCTGAGCACTCATTCCTGAATGCCACTTCCTGGTTGCCCCTCCCCCCGCCGTTGGGATCGTGCTCCGGACCACTTACCGAAGTTGTCCACAGGCAACGGACGTTAAGTAAGTTATATATAATACTTGAAGTTAAACAGTTAGCACCCAAACATCCGATTGAAGTTAATCGATATTCGGGCGATTCGTGCGCCTTATAGGCCGAGCCCTTGCGCCTTATAGGCCGTATTGAACTGCGCCTTATAGGCCGAGCTTGCTGCGGCTAATAGGCCGAGCCAATCCACACCAGCCAAACGTGGATTCTTCGGCGCGGTCGCCGAAGCTCCAGCATGAAGATGTGCGGCTAATAGGCCGTCCCGGTCGCCCGCTCGCTTCCGGACCCGGATTCATTCCCGAAGTGCCTCGAAGAACCCTCCGAGGGCCGCCTCTGACCCCGAATTTCATTGCTTTCTGGTTCGATTGAGTCCTTTTGACGCCTGATTAGGAACGGGGTGCGCCTAATAGGCCGTGTCCCGCCTTGATCCACGAGCGGCTTTGCGGCCAATAGGCCGTGCCGAAGGGGCTGCAGATTATCCACTTACGCCTGATAGGCCGTGCCGATCACTGCGGTATCTCGACGAATTTCAAGGACTTGGAGGAGATTCCCTGCGCGATCCGGCGTCGGGGGTGTCTGGGGGTCTCGTAGCGCGGATCGTTCACGCCGAGCTGGTCGCGCTTCAGGAAATGGACGATTTCGTCCCCCTCCTGGTTCTTGTGAAGCTGCGCGGTGTACTCCGGGAGCGAGTCTGCCTCGATGACCTTGCGGACGTCGATGGCGAAATCCGAGAAGCGAGAGGAGGAACCTGACTTTTCGTAGAGCTGGCGCATGGTGAACTGCCAGCCCCCCTCCTGCTGCCCGGCGTGCTTGCGGGCGACGCGATAGAGCCACTTCTCGATCCCCCCGGTCAGCAGGAAGTAGTCTTCGTGGATGGTCAACACGCCGCCCTTCATCAGGATGCCGTCGAAGAGCCAATCGGGAAGGGTCATCGTCATGCCGGTCGTCTCGCCGGTCTGCTCGTCGGTCACCTCCGTCCAGCTCTCCAGCCAGTGGAAGGAGGCGGCCTTCTTCTTGCCTTCGGCGCGGATGTTGGTGCGCACGGCAGTGTGGGTCAGGCGTTCCAAGGCCGCGCGGAGGCGAAGGTAGTGCTCGCCACCCGTCGCCCGCCGGATCGACTTCAGGAGATTATGCGGATGGAAGTGGACCACGCGGCTCGGGGTCAGGCCGCGGTCGAGCGCCTCGGTGATCTGCGTCGAGGCCCAGATCAGGATGTCGGCGTCCCAGATCGTCGCGATCCCGAATTTCGGGTTGGCCGACACCTCCACCCAGACGTCGCCGACGTTGTACTCGATGGGCGTATAGCGGGGCTTCTTCGCCAGGCTGAAGAACGGCCGCTCCATGGTGTCTCGCTGGTCGCGGATCGGGATGTCCGCGAAATTGGCGGCGAAGAGGTCGGGCTGGTGATCCCCCCTGGGAGGCAGGCGTTTGGTCATGGATACCGTCGCGGTCGATGCATATGGCTCGGCGGCTGCGGTCGTCAGGGATTCGTGTCCCCGCATCCTGCATCCGATCGCCTGGGGCGACATTAGACCAGTCCGGTGGGGCTATCAAGTGAAAGAACCAGGGACCTTCGGGTGTGAGGCGCGAACCGGGAGGTCCCCCCTCACCTCCTCCCACTCAGATCACGCGTTACTTCAGGTAACCGTTATTGCGGAGCCATGGCTCGACCGCCTGTTCGAGGATGTCCTGGAGGGTATTCGGCTCGACGCCTTCGAGTTGGCGTTCGAGGGAGGCCCGTTTGAGCGCGGCCGCGAAGTCCGAGCGCATGCGGGTGCTCAGGGGCACGCGGGAGAGCGTCGCGGTCGTGTTCGATGGCGCCGCGGCGGGTGCGGCATCCTTCTTTTCGCGGAAGACAAAGGCCTTCTCCGCCTCGGAATCGACCGCGGGGCTGGGGGTTTTGAGTCCTTCGACTAACGCACGACGTTCGGCCATGGGTTTCTCCTTCACGCGACTGCCTTGGATTTCGCGGATGCCCGCTTCTTCGCACGACCCTTCACGGCGTCCGGCAAGATCTCGCGGAAGAGTTGATCGACCTCTTGGGCCGCCTCTTGCGCCCTCGCCCCCAGGTTCCACACGACGGAGCCCTGTCCGGGGGCGTCGGCGTAGACCTGGCGGAGGATGAGGGCCCTGTTGGCCAGGGGCAGATTGAGGGCGGCCGCGGCGTCCATCATGTCCTTGGTAAGTCGGTAGTTCTTGCCGATCATGCTCAGCACGATCACCGCGGCGGGCTTCCCGGCGCGGATATCCTGGGCCTGCCGGAGCACCTCGGTCGCCTTGGCGAGCGCCCTCACCTCCAGCATGCTCGCCTTGCACGGCACAATGGCGAGGTCGGCGCGGAGCAGCAGGGCGCGGCTGGTCTCGGTCTGGCTCCCGGGCCCGTCGGCGACGACGAAATCAGTCTCCTGGCTCAGCGTCGGGAGGTCGTTTAGGATCATGTCGGGGTTGTCCAGGCGGACCGCCCTCACCTCCGGCACGGCCTCGCGTATCCATTCCGAGGAAGATTGCTGTGTGTCGCAGTCAGCCAACGTCACGCTGTGCCCTTGTTTATGGAGCCAGGCTGCCAGATGGACGGCCAGGGTCGATTTGCCGACGCCGCCCTTAGAATTCGCTACAACAATAATCATGATCACTGCTTAGATGATTTCCTTCCATCTGGCAAGCACTATGTGCAGCTGGATGACTGTCCGGCCGTCTTTCATGCTGGCTGGCAAGAAAGCATCACGGCAGGAAAGGCAGACGAGAGAGCCTCACTCCCACAGCGTCCTGATCGAGCGGGATTGGATTCTCGCGCTTCCGGCCGTTTGCCGCTGAGAATTCAGGCAAGAAAGACTGCATGAAAGAATGTCAGCAGGATGGAAATCCAGCTTTCAGGCTTTCGGATCGAGCGATGACTCGTGCCATCACGGCCCATCGGGCGCAGAGTGTCTGCCGGAATGAAATCAAGCCAGACGGAAAGAAGGAAAGCTGGAAAGACAGCCAGTAAGAATGATGGATGTCCAGATTACAATAACGCCTGCGACCCACCGGATTTGGCAACACCGAATTTGTCCGTGGCATTCATCCATCCGGCATGACAGTCGGCATGAATGAAAGTCGGCAAGTCAGAAATCATGCTTTCCGGATATCCAGCAAGTAAGCAGGCAGGCAAGCATAAGTTTAGTCCAGCAAGACGTGAGGCAATCTGGCAAGCCTGCCAGAAAGAAGGCTTTCATGAAAGTGCACCGTCAGACCTGAAGCCAGAAGGCATTCAAATCGACGGGCTTGGTGGTTGCGGATGGCCGATAAGACGTCAACTCGCCACTCGCGATTCCAGGGTGAATTGGATGCCTCGCTCCCATAAAGAATTCCTGAATGATGGCCCGAAAACATACAAGAAAGACGGAAAGCCAGACGGCCTGCCAGTCGGCAAGATAGCCAGCCGGGCAGAAGGAAAGATTGCCAGCAAGCTGGCATGAAAGGCTGTTTTCACGGTGAAAAATCCCCTAAGCACCGCTTAGGGAAGATGTCTGACAGAATCTAATATTTTACATTCAAAACAGTCAGTTGGCTGGCTGTTGTCCGTCGAGGGGGCGTCGGTTGTAAGCGAGGGCCTCGGCATCCCGTCCAGGTCGCGATCAGGTAGGCAACTGACGTAGTGGCGTACCGATCCAATCTGACACGTGCGCGCGAGCGCCACGGACGGACTGCTCAGGACCGAGAAGGTCGGCCCGGGCTTGCATGCCTTCTGCTTGCGGGGAGGGGGCGGGCCGGGCAGAACACCCGGCCCGCGAAGATGCTAGACGAGGGGGAGGGGCT
>MKTT01000076.1:100211-168462 GCA_001898385.1 Planctomycetales bacterium 71-10 | reverse complement strand
CGTCTCGCTCGTCGTCCCCCTCATCCGGCCCTGCGGGCCACCTTCCCCCGCGAGGGGGGAAGGCCGTCATGACGACCCCCCCAAAATCCGTGACGGTCAGCTTCTTTTCGCTATCTCTGCAAACACGACGACCCTCACCCGGCCCTCCGGGCCACCCTCTCCCGGCGGGAGAGGGGACGTTCATCGCACCCGAGATCGCCACATCGATCGGAGCACGTCCATGCGTCGAGGACTGATCGCCGGGGCCCTGCTGCTGTCGGCCGTCGCGGCGCGCGGCGAGGGGCCGGGGCTGGACGCCCATCGCGACGAGCTGTTGAAGCTCTACACCGACCTGCACCGGGCCCCGGAGCTGTCGATGCAGGAGGTGAAGACCTCCGCCCGGATCGCCGAGGAGTTGAAAAAAGTCGGCGCGAAGGTGACGACGGGGGTGGGCAAGCACGGCGTCGTCGGCGTGCTGGAGAACGGCCCCGGGCCCGTCGTCCTGGTGCGCACCGACATGGACGCGCTGCCGGTCACGGAGGAGACGGGGCTCCCCTACGCCAGCCGGGCGAAGGGGACGGATCCCCAGGGCCGCGAAGTGGGCGTGATGCACGCCTGCGGCCACGACGTCCACATGACGACGTTCGTCGGCGTGGCGACGTGGCTGGCCGAGCACAAGGACCGTTGGGCGGGGACCGTCGTCCTCGTGGCCCAGCCGGCCGAGGAGCGGATCCAGGGCGCCCGCGCCATGTTCGAGGACGGCCTCTACGACCGCTTCCCGAAGCCCGACTACGCCCTGGCCCTGCACTGCAGGGCCGACGGCGCCGTGGGCGATGTGTACTATCGCTCGGGCCCGATGCTCGCCAATTCGACGTCCGTCGACGTGATCGTCCGGGGCCGCGGCGGGCACGGCTCGATGCCGGATAAGACGATCGACCCGATCGCCCTGGCCGCGCTGGCGATCCTCGACTTCCAGACGATCGTCAGCCGCGAGGTCTCGCCGCTCGACCCGGCGGTCGTCACCGTGGGGTCGATCCACGGCGGGCTGAAGCACAACATCATCCCCGACGAGGTCAAGATGGAGCTGACCCTCCGGTCGTACAAGGAGGCCGTCCGGCTGCATCTCGTCGAAGGGGTCGAGCGGCGGGTGAAGGCCCTCGCCGCGGCCCACCGCGCGCCGGAGCCGACCGTGAAGGTCATCGAATACACGCCCGAGACCTCCAACGACCCCGCGCTGGTGGCCCGCGTCGTCCCGTTCTTGCGGGAGGCGGTCGGGGCCGAGCACGTCGGCGAGGCCGAGCCGGTGATGGGGGCGGAGGACTTCGCCCTCTTCGCCCGCGACGGCGTCCCCATCATGATGTTCTGGCTGGGGACCGTGCCGGCCGATCGCATCGAGCAGGCCCGGAACGGCGGTCCGCCGCTGCCGAGCCTGCATTCCAACAAGTACCACCCGGAGGCCGAGGGGAGCATCGCCGTCGGCGTGAAGGCGATGACGGCCGCCGTGGCTGGGCTCATGCCCCCGAAGGCGAACCCATGATCGAATCGCCCCCCTATCGGCTGATCGACCCGGACTCGATCCCCAGCCCGTCGCTCCTGGTGTTCCGCGACCTGGTCGCGGCGAACCTGGACGCGATGATCCGGCTCGCGGGGGGCGTCGACCGGCTGAGGCCCCACGCCAAGACCCACAAGTCGGCCGACGTCGTCCGCATGGCCCTGGCCCGGGGGATCGTGAAGCACAAGTGCGCCACGATCGCCGAGGCCGAGATGCTGGCCGAGGCCGGCGCGGCCGACGTGCTGGTCGCCTATCCGATGGTCGGGCCGAACGCCGAACGCTTCGTCGCGCTCTCGGCCGCCTTCCCGGCGACGACCTTCCGCGCCGTGGTCGACGCCCCCGAGCACGCGAAGGCCCTGTCGGCCGCCGCCGCGAAGCTCGACCGGCCGGTCCCGACGCTGATCGACCTGGACGTCGGCATGGGCCGGACCGGGATCGCGCCGGGAGACGCCGCGGCGTCGCTCTACGCGGAGCTTGACCGCCTGCCGGGGCTGGTCCCGGACGGCCTCCACGCCTACGACGGCCACCTGACCGCCGCGGACCTCGGCGAGCGGACGGCCGCGGCGAGGGCGGTGCAGGAGACGGTTTCGGCGTTCCGCGACCGCCTGGCCGCCGCGGGCCTGCCGGTCCCCCGGATCGTGATGGGGGGGACGCCGACGTTCCCGATCCACGGCTCCTTCGACGCGCCGGGCGTCGAGTGCTCGCCGGGGACGGTCGTCTACCACGACTACAACTATCGCACTCGCTATCCCGACCTGCCGTTCACCCCGGCCGCGCTGCTGCTGACGCGCGTGGTCAGCCGCCCCCGCGCCGGGCGGCTCTGCCTGGACCTGGGCCACAAGGCCGTCGCCGCCGACACGCCGCCGCCGGGCCTGCGCGCCTGGCTCCCCGCCCTCCCCGACGCGAAGGTCGTCGGCCACAGCGAGGAGCACCTGGTCCTGGACGTCGACGACGTCGGCCGCTTCCCCATCGGCACGCCGCTGCTCGCCATCCCCGCCCACGTCTGCCCGACCGTGGCCCTCCACCGCCGGGCCCTGGTGGTCGAAAACGGCCGGGTCGTCGACGAGTGGGAGACCACCGCGCGGGATCGCCGGCTGAAGTTCTAGAACGGCGAACGGCCGAATCGGACACGAAGGCTTGCGCGAACATCCTTCCCCTCAAGGGTGCTGCGTCGAAAGCATACCGATGCAGGTCGAAGGCGGTCTTCCCCCCTCGCGGAGGAAGACAGACCGCGAAGCGGTCCGATGAGGGGGACGCGAAGCGCGAGGCCCGTCGGGATTCGAAAGCCCGTCCGACCGGCTCGGGATCCCGAAGGCCGTCTCGCTCGTCCTCCCCCTCATCCGGCCCTGCGGGCCACCTTCCCCCGCCAGGGGGGAAGGCCGTTCATCGCTCTCATCCCGGGTGTTTTCGACGCAGCATCTCAAGGGGAGAAGGCCGCTCGTGTGATGGCTCGTCGTCGACCGACCGTTCGCCGCGCTAGGGCTTCGGCGCGGGGAGGATGGTGAGCCACGGTCGATCAGTCTCGACCTCGAAGCCGGCGATCTTCGCGCGGGCGATCCGTTCACCCGTGCCGTCGCCGGCGGGCCGGCCGACGATGCGGAACGGGCCGGCGGGGGCGTCGGCGACGGCGCGGATCTCCAGGGTCGCGGCCTTCGCCGAATCGTCGCCGGGCTTCGACAGGACCGGTTTCGCCTCGACGCCCGCGGGAAGCCCCTCGGCGCGCAGCTCGATCTCGCCGGCGAATCCGTCGCGGCGGTCGATCGTCACGGCGACCTTGGTCTCCTTGCCCGGGGTCGTCTCGAAGACGTCGGCCGCGAGCGTCAGGGAGAAGTCGGGCGCGGGTTGGACGACGCTCAGGAGGTAGGCGAACCGGGGCCCGCCCCGGCCGTGGAGGTCGCGGACGACTACGCGGAATTCGCCGTCGGCCGCGGCGGTGAACTTCAGCGTCGGGTCCTTCGACGACCCGGCGTCGTCGTCCTCGGCCAGGGGCTTGCCGTCGGCGTCGAGGACCGCGAGCACGGCGTCGAGCGGCAGGCCGAACGACCGCGATTCGAGGCGGAAGACCCGCGTATCCCCCTTCTTCAGGGCGATCCGGTAGGCGTCGCGATCGCCGGGCGGGTCGATCCGGCCGCTGACGGACGCGAGGTCGGCGAGGGGCTGGGGCTCGGCCGGGCCGTTGGGCTCGGCCTCGACGGCCGTCGGGCCCGCGACCCGTCGCACCTCCGCGGCCCCGGGCAGCGACCGATGGGCGATCGCGAGCCGTTCGCCCGCCTCGCCGGGAGGGACGGCCAGGGTCGCGTCGCCGACGTTCGGGCCCGCGGCGGCGACCTGCGCCGGGCCTTCGTTCGAGACGGCCAGCGGGAAGGCGTGGTCGACGAAGCCGCCGGTCGTGAGGGTGAGCCGGTAGATGTAGGCGTCGCCGCCGGAGAACCGGATGCTGCTGTCCGGCGTCGCCGGGAAGGCGAAGATCCGGACGGTGTAGGCGCCGTCCGCGGGGGCCGTGAAGACGATCCGGGGGTCGAACCCGCCGTCGTCGTCGTTCTGCTCCAGGACGAACCCGTCGGCCGAGACGACCTGGAGCACGCCGTCCATCGGCGAGCCCAGGCGGCGGGCCGCTTCCAGGTCGGCCGTCAGGATCGCGCCCGCCTTCAGCTCGATCGCGAAGCCGTCGACGTCGCCCGGCTTCGCGAGCCGGCCGTTGAGGGTGACGGGGCCTTCGATCTTCTGGGGCTTGCGGGGGTCGTCGTTGGGCTCGTCCTCCGCCGCCTCGGGGATCGCGCCCACGAGGAACGGCCGGAGGCTCGTCGCCCCGTCCTGGTCGTGGATGCGGAGCCAGCGCACGCCGGGGGCGGCGTCCTCGGTCACGAGGACCGACAGGACGCCCTTCTCCTGCGCCGGCTCGGCCCACACGCCGTTCCCCTCGACCTGGCACTTCGGCGGCCAGTGGTCGAAGGTCCCGGACATCTTGACCGTCACGGCCTTCCCCCGCTGGGCGCCGGCGGGGAACAGCCCGGTGAGGGTCGGTGGCTTGGCCGCGGACGGATGATCGGGCGCGAGGAGCGAGGCGAGCGCGATCAGCGAGGCGGCGAGACCGGGCCGCCTCATCCCATCAACTCCCGGATCGGGGTGGGGTCGGAGACGAGGAACGTGGGGCGGCCGGCGGGCGTGTGCAGGATCTTGGCCGGGTCGATGCCGAGCTTGGCGTAGATGGTGGCGACGAAGTTCTCGGGCGAGAGGACGCGCTCGCTGGCGGCGTAGCCGTAGGCGTCGGTCGCGCCGACGACCTGCCCGCCGGGCGTGCCGCAGCCGGCCATCAGGACCGACATGGCGTTCGACCAGTGGTCGCGGCCGGCGTCCTTGTTGATCTTCGGCGTCCGGCCGAACTCGCCGAGCACGACGACCAGCGTGGAGTCCAGCAGGCCGCGCTGGTCGAGATCCTGGATCAGCGCGGCGATCGCCCCTTCGAAGCGGGGCACGCGCTTCTTGAAGCCGTCGAAGATCGAGGTGTGATGGTCCCAGCCCCCTTCGTTCAGGGTGATGAACGGGACGCCGGCCTCGACGAGCCGGCGGGCGAGCAGGCAGCGCTGGCCGAAGGGGTGCCGGCCGTAGTGGTCGCGGACGCTCGGGTCTTCCTGCCCGATGTCGAACGCGCGCTGGGCCTGGGGCGAGGCCATCAGCTCGTAGCCCTGGTGGTAGTAGTCGTCGAGGGCGAGGGCCGGGTCGCCGGCCGACTTGTCGGAGAAGCGCTTGAAGTGGTCGAGCCGCTCGCGGAGGCCGCGGCGGTCGTCGACGCGGACGACCTCCAGGCCGCCGGGCGGTGCGACGTCGCGGACGCGGAAGCTCGCCGAGTTGGGGTCGTCGGGGACGACGAACGGGGCGTAGCGGGCGCCCAGGAAGTTCGGCCCGCCCGACCGCGTCATGCTGGGGATCGAGAAGTACGACGGCAGGCCGCCGGTCGCCCCGCGCTCGTGGGCGGCGACGGAGCCCATGCTGGGGTGGAAGCTCACGAAGGCGCCGCAGCCCACCGGGATGCGCGGCGGGGCGCCGGTGATCATGTAATGATTGCCCGCCCCGTGGTTCCCCTGGTCGTGGCGGATCGACCGGATGATCGCCAGCTTGTCGGCGATGGCCGCCAGCCGCTCCATCGGCTCGGAGAAGCGGACGCCGGGGACGGAGGTCTCGATGGCGCGGAAGTCGCCGCGGACCTCGGCGGGGGCGTCGGGCTTGGGGTCGAAGGTCTCGTAGTGGCTGGGGCCGCCGTCCATCCAGACGAGGATGCAGCTCGTCGGGCGGGCGCCGGTCGCGGCCGACGCCGCGGCGCGGGCCCGGAGGACGTCGACGAGGCCGCCCCCCATCAGGGCGCCCAGGCCGAGCCGGAGGCAGTCACGGCGGGTCGCGCTCGATTCGCAGTTCCGGGGTGGGGCCATCGGTCTCGCCTCGACGGTGGGTGGGTGGGACTTCGCGCGGGCCGGCCGGCGGCTCAGTCCTTGAATACGAATTCGGGGGAGTTCAGCAGCGCCCAGAGGAGGTCCTCGACGGCGGCGCGGCGGGGCTTCTGCGGGTCGCGGAAGAGGGCCTCGGCGACCTCCGCCTCCTCGGCGTCGGGGCGTCGGGCGTAGGCCAGGAGGAACAGCTCCTCGACGATCGCCTTCGGCGTCGCGTCCCCCTTCGCCATCGCCGCGACGCGGCCCTCGTCCGAGGTCAGCTTCTCGTGGACGCCGGGCGAGTTCATCAGGTGGAGGGCCTGGACGACGGCCGTGTCGCTCGTGCGCTCGCAGGGAGGGTCCTGGTTCGCGTCGGGCCGGCCGAAGGTGTCGAGGAACAGCGACGGGATGCGGTTGGTCCAGGTCGCCGCGGCCCGGCTGCGCGGGGGGGAGGCGTCGAACGAGTCGGGGACGCCGGTGACGTCGCCGACCGCGTCGAGCAGCGTCTCGGCCCGCAGCCGCTGGCGGTAATGGCGGGAGAAGTTGCGGACGTCGGCGACGTTCCGGCCGTTGGGCTCGGACGAGAGCGCGTACACGGTCGACGCCGTGATGGCGCGGATCAGGTGCTTGACGTCGTAGCCGTGGCCGCGGAAGTCGTCCGCGAGGGCTTCCAGCAGCGGGCCGTTGCTGGGCGGGTTGGTCGCGCGGATGTCGTCGACGGGGTCGACGATGCCGACGCCCATCAGGTCGCCCCAGACGCGGTTGGCCATCACCTTCGCGAAGTAGCGGTTCTCCGGCGCGGTCATCCAGCGGGCGAGCGCCTCGCGCGGGTCGGCTTCGGGGTCGTCGGAGACGGGGGCCTCGCCGAAGAGGGGCTTCGGCGGCAGGACCGCGCCGGTCAGGGGGTGCTTGATCGAGCCGGACTTCGCGGTGAAGACGATCTCCTCGCTGCCGGAGATCGGCGGCGAGAGGCCGGTCCCCTTGCGGCCGACGCGGGTGAAGAAGGCGGCGAACTCGTAGAACTGGTCCTGGCTCCACGACTCGAACGGGTGGTGGTGGCACTTGGCGCAGTCCAGCCGGATGCCCAAAAAGAGCTGGCCGACCACCGGCGCGATCTCGATCGGCTCGCGGTGGTCGCGGAAGATCGTGCCGGGGCCCTGCTCGAAGGTGCTCCCCCGGGCCGCGACGATCCGCCGCGCGAACTCGTCGTAGGGGAGGTTCTTGCGGAACGCCTCGCGGATCCAGCCGTCCAGGTTGAAGACCGCCTTGATCCCCACGCGGTAGGGGTTCGGGCGGAGCAGGTCCATCCACTTCGTCGCCCAGTGGTCGGCGTACTCCGGCCGTTGCAGCAGCCGGTCGACCAGCCGCGCCCGCCGGTCCGGGGCCGGGTCGTCCAGGAACGCGCGGGCCTCGTCGGGCGTCGGCAGGCGGCCGATGACGTCCAGGTGGGCGCGGCGCAGGAACGTGGCGTCGCCCGCGACGGCCGACGGGGTCAGCCCCAGCTTCTTCCACTTGGCGAGCGCCAGGTCGTCGATGAAATTCGCGCGCGGGAACGCCGCGTACTCCGACTCGGATACCTCGCCGGCCAGGGGGACGAAGACGTCGCAGTTGGCGAACAGGCCCTCGTAGCGGGCCGAGATGGTCGCCTCGCCGGCCAGCTTGCCCGCCCTGGCGCGGCCGTTTGCGTCGACGGCGACGGCCGTGGCCTCGCTGGAACCGAAGGTCGCCAGCGGCGTGACGTCCTCGGACGAGCCGTCGGAGAAGTGGGCCGTCACCCGCAGGTCGAACGATTCCTCGGGCTTCAGGGCCCGTTCGGTCGGCTCGACGCTCACGCGGACGAGCTTGGGGGCGTCGGCCGGGGTGCGGGGGAGGCCGTCGGCGATCCAGCGGCGGATGGTCTCGTAGAACGGGCCGTCGGGATCCAGCTTCCGCCCCCCGCCGTGCGGGACGTGCGCCGCGGCCTTCTGGAGCAGGAGGCTCTGCTCCGGGGCCGAACGCAGGACGCGGCGGCCCCCCGCCTCGCGCGCGATGGCGATGTGGTCGAAGGTCGGGTCGAAGCCCTGGAGCGAGAGCATGAACCCGTTCTGGCCGCTCGCCTTGCCGTGGCAGGGCCCGGAGTTGCAGCCGGCCCGGGTCAGGATCGGCTCGACGTCCCGCTCGAAGGTGATCGGGGCCTTCGGCTCGCCCGCCTGGGCCGCCTCGACCGCGGCGAACATCGCCAGACCCAGGATCGCGAAACGCATCATCATCGCCTTGAAGCACCTCGGATTCGACGCTCGCCCGGGACCGTTGTAACCGATCGCGGGGCGTTCTTCAACAATTCTTCGACATCCGCACCCCGCCGCTCCGGTCCATCTTCCGGCGGGGGGCCGATTTCGGCGGCCGTCGCGGTCGTCATAATGGACGCCCGTCGTTCGCGCGACGAGGGCGCGATCGAATCGAGACGCGACCCGACCGATACCGGAGGCCCCGACTTGCCCGCGCATCCCAACACGTCCCGCGTCGCCTGGCTGCTTGTCGTCGGGCTCGCGCCCTGGCCCTTCGCCCCGGCCCGCGCGGGGGACGAAGGATCGAAGGCCGCTTACGCCCGCGCCGACGGCCTGTACGAGTCCACCCGCGACACGGTGTTCCGGGCCTCGGTCCGGCCCGAATGGTCTGGGGACGGCCGCCGCCTATGGTATCGCAACGACCTGGCCGACGGCGTGAAAGAGTACATCCTCGTCGACGTGACGAAGGGCGAGCGCAAGCCGGCCTTCGATCACGCCAGGCTGGCCGAGGCGCTGGCGAAGGCGGCCGGGAAGCCGGTGGACGCGACGAAGCTGGCGCTCGACCGCCTCGCCTTCGCCGAGGACGGCGCAACGACCTTCGCGTTCGAAGGCAAGTCGTATCGATTCGAGCCGTCGGGCGAGCTGAAGGAGGAGCCCGCCCCCCCCGCCGATCGGCCGGCCTCGGGGGGCCCCGACGGCGACCGCCGCCGTCGTCGGCCGCGGCCCGACGAGGGGACGAAGGAATCCCCGCGCGGCGAGGATTCGCCGGACGGGAAGCTCTCCATCCTCGTCCGCGATCACAACCTGATCCTCCGCGAGAAGGACGGCGGTCGCGAGACGCCGATGAGCTTCGAGGGGAGCGACGTCGACGCCTACGAGCCCCGCGTCTACTGGTCGCCCGACTCGAAGCGGTTCGTCGCGCTCCGGACGCGGAAGGGGTCCGACCGCAAGGTTTCCATGGTCGCGTCCTCGCCGAAGGATCAGTTGCAGCCGAAGCTCATCACCCACGACTACATGAAGCCCGGCGACCAGGTCCCGGTCTCGAAGCCCCACCTGTTCGACGTCGAGGCCCGCAAGGAGGTCCCGATCGACCCGGATTTGGCCCCCAACCCCTGGAGCGTGGAGGGCTTCGCCTGGGACGCCGATTCGTCGCGGTTCTCGTTCCTGTACAACCAGCGCGGGCATCAGGTGATGAAGCTCATCGCCGTCGACGCGAAGACGGGCGCGGCGAGGGCGATCGTGGACGAGCGGCCCGAGACCTTCTTCTGCTACTCCTCCAAGCTGTTCGAGCGTCGGATGGAGAAGTCGAAGGAGCTGATCTGGATGTCCGAGCGCGACGGCTGGAATCACCTGTACCTCATCGACCTGGCCGACGGCCGGGTGAAGAACCCGATCACCCGCGGCGAGTGGGTCGTGCTGGGCGTCGACCGGGTCGACGAGGAGAAGCGCCAGGTCTGGTTCCGCGCCGGCGGGATCCGCGCCGGCCAGGATCCCTATCACGTCCACTTCGCGCGGGTCGACTTCGACGGGAACAACCTGGTCGTCCTGACGGCTGGCGACGGGACGCACGAGGTCGAATTCTCGCCCGATCGCGAGTCGTTCGTCGACACCTACTCGCGCGTCGACCTGCCGCCGGCGATCGAGCTGCGGCGCTCGGCCGACGGCTCGCTCGCCTGCGAGCTGGAGCGGGCGGACGTCTCGCGGCTGGAGGCGACCGGCTGGAAGCCGCCGCAACGGTTCGTCGCCAAGGGGCGCGACGGCGAGACGGACATCCACGGGATCATCTGCCGGCCCCGGGGCTATCAGGCCGACGCGAAGTACCCGGTGATCGAGGCCATCTACGCCGGCCCGCAGGGATCGTTCGTCCCCCGTCGGTTCGCGCCCCATCACCGGCATCAGACGCTCGCGGAGCTGGGATTCATCGTGGTCCAGGTCGACGGCATGGGGACCAACGACCGCTCCAAGGCGTTCCACGACGTCTGCTGGAAGAACCTGGGCGACGCCGGGTTCCCCGACCGGATCCTCTGGATGAAGGCCGCCGCCGAACGGGACCCGGCGATGGACCTGTCGCGCGTGGGGGTCTTCGGCGGCTCGGCCGGCGGGCAGAACGCGCTGGGGGCGCTGCTGTTCCACGGCGATTTCTACAAGGCGGCCGTCGCCGATTGCGGCTGCCACGACAATCGCATGGACAAGATCTGGTGGAACGAGCAGTGGATGGGATGGCCCGTCGGCCCCCACTACGCCGAGCAGTCCAACGTGACCAACGCCCACAAGCTGACGGGCAAGCTGCTGCTGACCGTCGGCGAGCTGGACCGGAACGTCGACCCGGCCTCGACGATGCAGGTGGTCGACGCGCTCATCAAGGCCGACAAGGACTTCGACCTGGTCGTCTTCCCGAACTCCGACCACGGCGCGGGCGAGAGCCCCTACGGCGACCGTCGCCGCCGGGACTTCTTCGTCCGCCACCTGCTGGGCGTCGAGCCCCGGTCGCGATGAATCACGACCCGGACAGGACGCCCGCGACCATGTTCCACACCGCGACGTAGGCGTTCGTCCAGCTATCCTCGCGGAAGAACTGGGTCTTCAGGCCCGGGTCGCCGATGAACGGCCGCAGCACCCAGCCCATCTGGATCCCGACGAAGACGTAGACCGCCAGCCAGGCCCGGAGCATCGCCCGGTGCGCCGGCCTGGCCGCGATCAGCTCGCGGTACGAGCGCCGCAGGACCACTTGCGCCCCCAGGCTGGCGACGGCGAACATCAGGCCGTTGAGCAGCACCGCGCGGCGGTGGTCCAGGCCGCAGGCGGAGTAGGCGAACGCCGTGACCGGCGCGAGCGAGGCCAGGATCAGCGTGAGCGCCGCCTGGGTGGTCGCCAGCGCCCCGACCACGCGGCGGAAGTCGTCGCGGAGGCCGAACAGCGTGTTGGCCACGAAGAACGGCGGCAGGCTGATCGCGAACGACGCCGCCAGCATCAGCGGCAGCTTCAGGGCCGAGTACGTCGCCTGGAGCGGGCGCTCGCCGTACGAGCCCATCGTCGCGCCGTACAGCGCGCCGAAGGTCGTCACGATCGCCAGGCGGGAGCGCCAGGCCGCCGCGGCGGGGACCTCCGGCTCGGGGAGGTCCCGCAGCAGCGCGTCGGCGCGGCGGAGGAGCGTCGGGGTCGTCATGCGTCGCGGCCCCGCTCACGAGAAGACGGCGGACAGGGCGTGCAAGACCGCCTCGAAGAAGTTCGACTGCCGAGGCCGGAACCAGGCGAACGGCCGGCTCGGGTCGCCGATGAACGGCCGCAGCACCCAGCCCATCTGGGCCCCCACCAGGCCGAACAGCACCATCCAGACCCGGAAGATCGCCCGCACCCGACGCCCCGCGTACTGGTCCGTCAGGGGATGGATCGCCCCCGGGGCCTCGTCGTCGGCCGCGAGATCCGTCGCGATCGTCAGCGTCCGCGCGATGCTCAGGCGCTGGAGCGTCTGGAGCAGGAACCCCAGCGCCAGGAACCCGGCCGTCGCGAACACGGCCACGTTCAGCAGGACCATGAACGGGTAGCTCGTCGTGCAGGCCGAGAAGAACGCCACGATCGGCCCCATCGAGGCCAGCACCGCCACGTTCACCCCCAGCGACGCCGACAGCAGCCGGAACACCGACCCGAACGACAGCCGCGAGCCCATCAGCGCGTTCAGGACGTACAGCGACGGCAGCGTCACCACCAACGTCAGGTAGAACAGCAGCGGGACCTTCACCATCGACGCCACGACCTGCATCAGGCCCGGCCCCTGCGGCGACAGCAGCGAGAACGTCCCCATGCAGGCCCCGTAGGCCATGCACAGCCCGACCACGACCCACGTCAGCCGGCCCGGGGCCACCGGGACCTCGCCGTCCCGCAACGCCGGCAGCCGCGTCAACTCCCCCCGCAGGATCCGGTCCAGGTCCCGGAACCCTTTCGCCCAGGCCGCGTCTCCCTCCCGGTCCGCCTCCACGATCGCCATGTCGCGGTCTCCTTGGTGTCTTTGTTTCGCAAAGCGATTCGACTTTGCCAGGCAAAGACCCCGGCGTCAACGGCGAATCGCCGACTTCAGGGGGCGGGGTCGAGGGATTTCGGCCCGTCGGGGTCCGTGACGAGGGGCGGGGCCGGGTCGGCCTGGGCCGCGGAGGCGCGGAGCCAGGCGAGGACGGCGCGGTAGGCGGGGTCGTCGACGGACTCCCAGCGCGGGCCGCCGACGTGGGTGACGCCGGTGGGGCCAAGGGGGTCGGCCTCGCCCCGGCCGTCGGGGCTGAGGGGCTTGCGGAGCAGGAGGCTCGCCTCGGGCCGGGCCAGGTCGGCGACGCGGGACGCGGAGGCGAAGTTGAGGGCGACGTCCTCGTCGCTCGGGCCCCCGTCGCGGCGCTCGGCGAGGCGCAGGATGGCGTGATTGGCGTGGCAGTCGACGCAGGCGTGGCCGTCGGCGCCGGGGCGATAGAAGAGGGGATTCACGTCGCGGCGGAAGGCGTTTAGGTCGAGGATCAGGGGCCGGTCGACGGCGACGTCCGGTGCGACCTCCGACGGGTCCCGCCCCGCCGCCCGCAGCATCGCGTCGATGCGCGGGCCGAGCGCGGGGTCGTCGGCGAGGGCCTTCACGCGGCGGGCCAGGACGGGGAAGCGGACGAGGAGGCGGTGGTGCTTCACGAGGTCGAGCGCGTCGGACCGCACGCCGGCATCCGGGTCGACCAGGAGCCGGGCCAGGGCTTCGAGCGCGTCGCCGCGGTCCCAGAACGAAGCCCGCTGGGCCGTCGCCGTCAGGGCCAGGCGGCGGACCTTCGGCGCGGGGTCGTCGAACGCGGGGAGGATCGCGGCGGACGCCTCGGCGGTCGAAGGGGCGCGCTCGATGAGCGTGGCGAAGGCCCGCTCGCGGACCATTTCGGAGGCGTCGGCCGCGGCGCGAGCGAGCAGGGTGCCGGCGGCCTCGGACGGGGGGAGGCGGAGGAGGACGTCGAGGGCCTGGGCCTTGCGGGCCGGGTCGTAGGCGTCCCACCCCCGGGCCATCGCGGCGACGACCTCGGCGTCGGGGAGGCCGAGGCGGTCGAGGATCGGCAGGAGGTCGGGCGAGGCGTCGAGCCGGCTCGTCAGCGCGGCGAGCGCCGCGGCGATCTCGGGCCGCCTCGCCAGGGCCGGGTTGCGTCCCACGGCGGCGACCAGCGCCGGGCGGGCCTCGGCCGGGCCGGCGAGGAGGGCGGCGATCGTCCCCGACAGCTTCGGGTCGGCCTCCGCGCCGTCGAAGCTCATCTCGCGTCCGACGACGCGCAGGGCCTCGGCGCGGGTCTCGGCGTCGGGGTCGTCGACGGCCGCCAGGAGGGCCGTTTGGACGGCGGGATCGCGCGTCCGTTCGGGGACCCGGAAGAAGCTGGCGAGCCGGATCGCGTCGCGGCGTTCCGGGCCCGTCGGAGTCGCGGCCAGCAGCGCGGCGAACGCCGGCTCGACGTCCTCGATCGGCGGCTCGTGCAGGAACCCGAATTCGCGGTCGTTGCCGACGTCGACGGCGCCCTCGGGACGCTTCGCGTAGGTCCGGCCCGCGAGGAACGAGCCGTCGAACGCCCGGAGCACGCCGGCCCGCTGGAGTTCGCCGCCATCGCGCAGGGCGGCGAGGATCGGGCCGACGATCGCGTCGCGTTCTAGGTCCTTTCGGGCCTCCATCGCGGGGCCGCGCATCGGCTCGGGGAGCGCCGCCAGGTTGCGCTGGAGGCTCACGCCGCCGCCGAGGTTCTCATCCATCACGATGTAGAGGTTCTCGCCCAGGTTCCGCCGCAAGAGCGGGACCCGCTCGACGGCCAGCCGCGCGAGCAGGGCCTCGACGATCCGCCTGCGGACGGCCGGGTCGTCGACGCGGTAGAACGCGCGGCGGAGGGCGCGGGCGGATTCGAATCGCGTGAGCAAGTCGGAGTCGTCGAGGCGGCGGCCGAGCCGGTCGACGACGATCGGGCGGCCGTCGAACCCGGGGACCTGTCGCGTCAGGAGCGAGGTCGCTTCGCGGCGGACGCGGGGGGAAACGAACGTGAGGGCGTCCAGGGCGACGTCGACGCCGATACCTCGGTTCCCGAGCGTCCGCAGGCCGAACGCCGCGGCCCGGCGCACGATCTTGGAGGGGTCGTCCAGGGCGGTCAGCAGCGGCGCGACGCCGTCGTGGCGGCCCAGTCGCCCGAGGCGAGCGGCGGCCGAGGCCCGGACGAGGGGGGACCGATGGTCCAGCAGGGCGGCGACGGCCCTGGCGTGGGCGGGGCCGTCGTCCGCGGGGGCGTCCCAGGCGGCTTCGAGGTCGTCGAGCGCCGCCACGAGGGGCCCGGGCCTCGGCGGGGGGGGAGGGCCGCCGCCCCAGCCGCGGCCCGATGAGTCCGGGCGCGGGAACGCCCGCGCGAGGGCGGCCACGGCCCATCGGGTCTCGCGCATGGGGGTGCGAAATTCCTCGTGGGTGTCGGGCTGGAACCAGCCGCCGAAATCCTGCTGCGTGGAGAGGAGGTATTTCAGGGCCTTGTCGATCGCCGGGTGGTCGCGGGGGAGGCCGGCTTCGAGGAGGGCGTCGACGAGTTGGCCGGTGGCGTAGACGGCGCTCGGGCCGGGTTGGGCGTCGCTCTCGTGCCAGCCGCCGTCGGGGTTCTGGAGGGCCATCAGCGCGCCGGTCTCGCGACGGATCTTGTTCGCGTTGGCCTCGCGGTCGATCAGGCTCCAGGCGACGAGGCGGTGGATGCGGTCCTGGAGCGACTCAACCCGGCGGTCGGCGGCGCGGCCTGTGGCCAGGGACGCGACGTCGGCCGCGGCGCGGGCGTCGTCCTCGCGGCCGGTGCGGCGGGCCAGTTCGGACAGCACGCACCAGCCTTTCCAGGCCAGGCCGAACTTGCTCTCGGCGGGGACGACGTTGCGCTCGTCCTCGGGCATCGCGTCGCGGCCCCCCCAGGCGGCCTTGAGGAAGGGGCCGAAGCGATCGAGGGTCGAGGTCGGGACGTCGGCGATCTCGCGGTCGAAGTCGACGAGGACGGCCCCCTGCGCGCCGTTCACTTCCAGCGGCGTCGCGATGTAGCGATGCCAGTTCAGGCCGGCGTCGCCGTAGAGCGGGGCGGGGCCGTCGGCGATGCGGTCGATCATGTTGAGGAGCGCATCCTTCGCATGGATCGGGTAGCCGGCGCGACGCGCGGCGAGGGCGGCCTCGGCGGGGAAGCTCGTGGCGTGGCAGCCGGTGCAGCGGAGGCTCGTCTCGTGGAGGTTGGTGGAGCGGACGAAGCGGTTCCCCTCGCGCGGGACCTGCCCCAGCCAGGCGTCGCCCGCGTTCAGGATGTAGTGCAGGCCGGCCTCGACGGCCTTCGTCGGATCATCGAACGGGGGGACGTCGGACGTTCGAGACCGCAGGACGTAGGCGGGGTGGTTGGCGTTCACGCGGAGGTAGTACGTCCCCTTCGCGAACGTCCGCACCAGGTTCTTGGAGTACCGCACGCGCTCGCGGTCGTGGACGATCTCCATCGGGTCCTTCCCGACGAGGTACGGCTCCGGCCGGTCGTCCTTCACCGTGAAGACGGCCAGGTCGGCCGAGACGTCGCGGTCGATCAGGTCGAGGGAGAAGGTGACGAGGACGGGCTTCTCGGAATCGACGTCGAAGCGGAACCAATCCAGCCCGGCGCGGCCTTCCTCGGCGTTTTCGAGCCAGTCCACGTCGTCGGCCGAGCCGTAGATCGGGCGGCCGAGGACGAGCCGGTTCGCCGAGCGCCAGTCGTCGTTGGGCTCGGCTTCCAGGGCGTCGTCGGCGTCGTCTTCGGACCAGGAGACGAGGAGCGACAGGGGGGTGGCCCCGGCGTCCTTGCGAATCAGCCGGACGCCGCCGCCGCCGTCGCGAGCGGGGCGATAGGGGATGTAGACGTCCGGGTCGCCGGCGTGGAGCGTCTTGCGCAGGACGAGCCCGCTCGGGCCGCTCAACTGGACCTCGACGCGGTCGTCGTCCGCGGGGGCGGCGATCGAGACGACCAGCTCGCCGCGGCGATTCGCGTTGAGCCCCGGCAGGGGGCGCGACCACGACCCGGCCGGGGCCAGCGAAAGGGTCGCGCGGAACGGCTCCGACGCGCGGGCGTGGAGGCCCGCGAGCAGGAGCCCGACCAGGACGAGGGTGCGACGGCGCAGGACGGCCGTCCTGCGCCGGGTCTCGGGGCGAATCGGATGGTCGAGGCGAGTCATGCCGCGGTCCCTCCCCCGACCATTGTAGGGGAGGTCACGCGCCGGGGGCAGGCCCCACGGCTTCGGGAGACCGATTCAGGATGGAGTGGCGTCGGCTGTAGCCGAAGTAGACGACCAGGCCGACGGCCAGCCAGGCGAGCAGGCGGATCCAGTTGTCGCGGCCGAGCCAGAACATCAGCCCGCCGTTGACCAGCACGCCCATCGTCGAGACGAACGGGACGAACGGCGTCCGGAACGCGCGCGGGAGGTCCGGGTCGGTGACGCGCAGGATCCAGACCGAGGCCGAGACGATCACGAACGCGAACAGGGTCCCGATGCTCACCAGGTCGGCCAGCAGGCCCAGCGGCGCGAGCGCGCCGCCCAGGGCGACGAGCGCGCCCACCAGGATCGTCGACTTCCACGGCGTCTTGAACCGCGGGTGGACGGCCCCGAAGAACTTGATGGGCAGGAGGCCGTCGCGGGCCATCGCCAGCAGGACGCGGGGCTGGCTGAGGTTGCCCACCAGCAGCGAGCTGGTCATCCCCGCGAGGATCCCCAGCGTCACCAGCGTCCCGGCGAACGTCAGCCCCTTCGACTGGAGCGCGGCGGCCAGCGGGGCGGTGACGTCGAGGTCGGTGTAATGGGTCATCCCGGTGAGGGCCGCGGCCGTGGTGACGTACAGCAGCGTCACCACGATCAGCGCGCCGATGATCCCGATCGGCATGTCCCGGCGCGGGTCGCGGGCCTCCTCGGCGTGGGTGGAGATCGAGTCGAAGCCGATGTAGGCGATGAAGATCTTGGCGGAGCCCATCGCCACGCCGCTCCAGCCGTTGTCGGCGTGGAGGAACGGCTTCCAGTTCGCGGGGTCGATGTAGGCGGCCCCCGCGCCGATCAGCGTGAGGATCACGCCGACGTTCAGCAGGACCATCGCCGCGTTCAGCCCCGCGCTCTCGCGGATGCCGATCACGAGGACGGCCGTCACCGCCAGCGTGATGAGCACGGCCGGCAGGTTGAACCAGGCCGTCGCCTGCGAGCCGTCGGCGAGCGTCACCATGTTCCAGACGAAGCCGTGCTTGTTGAAGTCCCACGGCGAGCTGCACAGCCGGGGGTCGAGGTGGAACCCGAAGAGGTTCTTCAGCATGGAGTCGAAGTAGCCCGACCAGCCGTTGGCGACGAAGCACGAGCCGACGGCGTATTCCAGGATCAGGTCCCAGCCGATGATCCAGGCCAGCAGCTCGCCCATCGTGGCGTAGGCGTAGGTATACGCGCTGCCGGCCACGGGGACCATGCTGGCCATCTCCGCGTAGCAGAGCGCCGCGAACCCGCAGCCGATCGCCGCGACCAGGAACGACAGGACGATCGAAGGCCCGGCGACGTCGCGGGCGACGATGCCCGTCTGGACGTACAGCCCGGAGCCGATCGTGGCCCCCACGCCCAGCGCGACCAGCGAGAGCGGGCCCAGCCGCCGGTGGAGGCGGTCGGATTCGTCGGAGTCGTCGATCAACCGGGAGGCCGGCTTGCGGCGGAACAGGGGGCTGGAGAACGGTCGCATGCGTCGGGCCTGCCTTCCGGGTCGCGTCCTCGCCCCTGGCTCGGGCGGTCGGTGGGACAGACCAGGGTAAGGCATGGCGGCCCGGCCGGTAAAGGCTGGGTCGGGGCCCGGCCGACTCTCCGCTGAAGGTCTCCGGGACGGGCGCGGAGGATCAGCGAGACTTCTTCTTGCGCTTCGAGGACATCATGGGATACGGCGCCCGGAGGAGGACCCGCCCCTTCTCGTCGATGGCGCCGCGGGCGATCAGTTCTTTCCACCGATCGATCGCAGGCCTCTCGCCATCCTTGCGCACCTCTTCCAGAAGCTGCGAAGCCAACGACTTGGAATCCATGGTTTATACCTCCTTCGACCCGGAGGTGGGCCGAAAAACACCCAGGATGCACGACCTGTCGATGACGGCCACCTGAATATGGGACTCGCGACGGATTCCGGAGTGGGGGAATGCCGGCCTCCCCTCCAGAAAGGGGCTTCTGACGGTTTGGAACCGGCCGCCTGGGTTGTGTCGAGCCAATTCGTTGATGACGAGGCAATCGAGCATGCGATTCCCCCTCTTGTTCGACTGTAAGGACGCCTCGCCGGCGGCATACGACTCTTTCAAACCCTTGTAGACGGACGCCAGGGCATGGGTGAAGGCGACATCGGTGAAATCCAGGCAACGTCCGAGTTGGATTACGGCGCCAACCACGGCTCCTGGGACTCCCTTCTTTTCCCTTTGTTCGCTTTCGGCCCATCGCCGGGCTCGTTCCGGGGCGTGTTCCCAGAAGTAGATTCCATGCCCGAGCCAGTCGTATGGATTCCGGCTTTCCTTCCAATCGTCCAGCGTCGTCTCGCCGCTCAAGAGGGATCCCGCGAAATCGGCCGAGCAGCCGTGATACCCGAGGACCACCCTGGCGAATCGATCCACGGCGCACGCTCCCGATGGGACCGCCACCCTCGGTCATTCTACGTCGCGACGTTCGGGTAGGAAACCGGAGCCTCCGCTCGACCCCGTCCCCGCGGTCTTCACACCGTCGCCGGCACCTCGTCGGCGAGGTCGCCTTCGATCAGGTCGTGCTCGATCTCGTGGGCGGCGGCGGTGAGGCCGCGGACCTGGCGGAGGTTGGCCAGGTAGACGAGGGCACCGGTGAGGCCGCAGCAGAACATGAGGATGCGGAAGGCCATCATCGCCAGGGCCCCGCTCGGGTGGCCGACGAGGCCGAGGAGCTGGTCGGCGACGCCTTCGCTCAGCCCGAGCGCGCCGAAGGGGAGCGGCACGGCCATCGTGAACAGGGTGAGCGGGCCCATCAGGAAGTGCTGGCCCAGCGTGGTCGTCATGGCGGGGAACAGCATCTTTCCCATCAGGTAGAACGCGAAGACGTTCATCGAATGCCCAAGCGTCGACAGCCCCAGCGAGAGGCCGACGACGTCGAGCCGCGAGCGGTACGTCGACGCCATGGTGTTCAGCTCGGCCGTGATCGTCCCGAGCTTGCTGTGGGGGGCCGGCTTCAGGCCGAAGACCCGCGTGAAGACCTGGCCGAAGATGCACGCCAGCAGCACGAACCCGGCCCCGGTGGCGACCCACGCGGCCACGATCAGCCGCTGGACGACGGGCGTCGCCATCCCCCAGGCGACCACCCCGGCGACCGACGCCAGCACGAACAGCCCCATCAGGCCCAGGATACGGTCGATGACCATCGAGGCCACCGCCTGCGTCTTCTTGATGTGCATCTGGACGAGGTACGCCGCCTTGATGAGGTCGCCCCCCACCGCGCCGGGGATCACCAGGTTGAAGACGTAGCCGATGAACCCCAGGAGGAACGTCGACCGCAGCGTGAACTTCGGCTCGATGACGCGCACCAGGGCGTACCAGCGGACGAACGTCAGCATCACGCTGAGCTGGAAGATGGCGATGCCGGCCAGCAGCAGGCGGTAGTCGGGCTTGCGGGTGAAGACGTCGCGGATCATCTCGCGCTTCTGGTAGACGATCAGGGCCAGGAGGCCGAACGCCAGCGCGATGAGCGCCAGGTTGACGATCGTCCCGGCGCCGGACTTCTTCGGCTTCTCCGCCGTCGCGTGGCTCGTGCTCACGGGTCGCTCCGTCGTTCGCGTCGTTGCGTCGGGGTCAGATCGATCCCTTGGTCGAGGGGACGGCGTCGCTGCGGGGGTCGCGCTCGGCGGCGTCGCGGATGGCGCGGGCGAGCCCCTTGAAGATGGCCTCGGCGACGTGGTGGGTGTTCCGGCCGTAGTGGAGCAGGACGTGCATGTTCATCCGGCCGTGGGTGGAGACGGCGTGCCAGAAGTCGGCGACCAGCTCGCTGTCGAAGCCGCCGATCTTGGGCGCGGGCATCGGCGCGTTCCAGACCCAGTAGGGGCGGCCCCCGAGGTCGACGGCGCACGTCACCAGCGTCTCGTCCATGGGGAGGATGCAGTGGCCGTAGCGTCGGATGCCGGCCTTCTTCCCGAGCGCCTGGTCGAGCGCCATCCCCAGGCAGATGCCGATATCCTCGGTCGAGTGGTGGTCGTCGACGTGGAGGTCCCCCTGGCAGGTGACGGCCAGGTCGATGAGCGAGTGCCGCGCGAACGACTCCAGCATGTGGTCGAGGAAGCCGATCCCGGTGGCGAGGTCGGCGCGGCCCTGGCCGTCGATCGCCAGGGAGAGGCGGATGTCGGTCTCGCGGGTCTTGCGGACGATCTCGGCGACGCGCGGCGATTCGCTCACGGGGCTCGGTCCCGGTCTGGAGGGTCGTGATCCAAGGGCGGCGATTGTAGCGGATCGGCCGGCGGAAGTTCAGGCGATTTCGCGGAGGACTTCCAGCAGGCGTTCGACCTCGGCGTCGGTCCCGACGGTGATCCGGAGGCCCGTCGGGTAGCCGGGGTAGCGCATCAGGCGGACGAAGATGTTCCGCCGCTTCAGCTCCTGGAAGGTCGCCTCGGCGTCCGGGCCGCCGAGGGCCCAGACGAAGTTGGCCTGGCTGTCGGTGACGGACCAGCCGAGTTCGGAGAGGGCGTCGGCCAGCCGCGCCCGGGTGGCGAGGATCTTGGCGCGGGTCTCGGCCAGGTACGCCTGGTCCTCCAGCGCGGCCTTGCCGGCCGCCAGGCTGAGGGCGTCGCAGTTGTACGAGTCCTTCACCTTGTTCAGCTCGTGCACGATCGACGGGTCGGCTATCAGGTAGCCCAGCCGCAGGCCGGCCAGGCTGTAGCCCTTGCTGAACGACCGCGTGACGATCACGTTCGGGTGCGTCTTCACCAGCGACACGCAGTCCTCGCGGGCGAAGTCGCCGTAGGCTTCGTCCACGACCAGCGGACATTCCAGGCGCTCGGCCAGGCGGGCGACCTCCGCGGGCGAGAGCGCGGTGCCGGAGGGGCTGTTGGGATTGGCGAGGTACGCCAGCTTCACGCCCGGCTCCAGGAAGCCGGAGACGTCAAGCCGCCAGGCGTCGTCGAACGGGACGACGTGCTCGCGGCCGTTTTGCAGCTTGATGAGGGTCGAGTAGAGGAGATAGCTGGGCGTCGGGTAGGCGGCGAGGTCGCCGGGGCCGACGAACGCGCGGGTCAAGATCGTGAGGACGTCGTCCGAGCCGTTGCCGGCGAGGATCATGTCGGGCTCGACGCCGTGGAGGGCGGCGGCCGTCTCGCGGAAGGCGCGGCCGGTCGGGTCGGGGTAGAGGCGGAGGCGGTCGTCAACGGCGTCGACGAGGGCCTGCTTCGCCTTCGGCGACGGGGGGTACGGGTTCTCGTTCGTGTTCAGCTTGATGAACGAGCCCCCCTGGGGCTGCTCGCCGGGGACGTAGCCCTCCATCGCGGCGACGTGGGGCAGGACGAATCGGCGCGTCTCGACGGGGCTGTCCACCTTCCGGGGCTCCTTCGTTCCTGGCCGTCCCGGATTCGGGGGCGGCCTGCGATGATGACGGTCTTCCCCCCTCGCGGGGGAAGACAGACCGCGAAGCGGTCAGATGAGGGGGACGCGAAGCACGAGACCCGTCGAGATTCGAAGGCCCGCCCGACCGGCTCGGGATACCGACGGTCGTCTCGCTCGTCCTCCCCCTCATCCGGCCCTACGGGCCACCTTCCCCCGCGAGGGGGGAAGGCCGTCAGGATGGCCGCCCCCGAATCCGGGACGGCCGGCTTCGTTCGATCAGGCTTCGGGGGCGAGCTTGGCCAGGGCGTCCAGCGGCGCGTCGGCGATGCGGTAGGTGATCCACTCGTCGAGCGGGCCGGCCCCCAGCGACTTGTAGAAGCCGATGGCCGGCTCGTTCCAGTCGAGGACCGCCCACTCCAGCCGGCCGCAGCCGCGCTCGCGGGCGAGCCTCGCCAGCGAGCCCAGCAGGGCCTTGCCGATCCCCAGGCCGCGGTGCTCGGGCTGGACGAACAGGTCCTCCAGGTAGATGCCGGGCTGGCCGCGGAACGTGGAGAACGTGTGGAAGAACAGGGCCATCCCGACCGGCGCGCCGGCGATCTCGGCGATGAGGCACTCCGCGTAGGGCCGGGGGCCGAACAGGTTCCGGCGCAGGTCGTCGGCGGTGGCCCTGGCGAGCGATTCCAGCTTCTCGTAGATCGCCAGCTCGCGGATCAGGTTCGCGATCGCCGGCGCGTCGTCGGGGACGGCCGGGCGGATCGCGAACGGGGGCTTCGAGGCGGTGTCGCTCACGGGTGCGGCTCCATCGACGACAGGGGGGCGGGTCAGGGCCGCTCGATCTTCGCGGTGCGGACGTCGACGCTGGAGCGGTGGGCCGTCAGCCCCTCGACGTCGGCCAGGCGGCGGACGTCGGGCGCGAGGGCCGACAGCCCGCGGGCGTCGACGCCGATGAGGCTGGAACGCCGCAGGAAGTCGTTGGCCGACAGGCCCGAGGCCCATCGCGCCGTGCCGCTGGTCGGCAGGACGTGCGACGGCCCGGCCGCGTAGTCGCCCAGCGCGACCGGGGTCAGGTGGCCCAGGAACACCGCGCCGGCGACCGTCAGCTTCGGCAGCAGCCGCTCCGGGTCGGCCGTGGAGACATGCAGGTGCTCGGGCGCGAACAGGTTCGAAAGCGCCACGGCCTGGTCCTCGTCGACGCACTCGATCAGGGCGCCGAACTTCTCCAGGCTGTCGCGGGCCAGGTCGCCCCGGCTCAGTTCGGCGAGCTGTCGCTCCAGCGCCTCGGCCACGCGGCCGACCATCCCGGGCGTCCAGGTCAGGAGGATGCCGGCGCCGGGGGAGTGCTCGGCCTGGCTGAGCAGGTCGGCGGCGATGTAGTCGGGGTCGGCGGAGGCGTCGGCGATGAGGACGACCTCGCTGGGGCCGGCGATGCTGTCGATGTCGACCTCGCCGTAGACGTGCTTCTTCGCCAGCGCGACGAACAGGTTGCCGGGGCCGACGATCTTGTCGACGGCCGGGATCCCCTCCACGCCGTACGCCAGCGCCGCGACGGCCTGCGCGCCGCCGATGCGGTAGACCTCCGTCGCGCCCAGCTCGCGGCAGGCGGCCAGCAATTCCGGGTTGTAGCCGCCGAACTTCGTGGGGGGGACGACGACCGCGATCTCCTCCACGCCCGCCGCCTGGGCCGGGACGACGGTCATCAGCAGCGTCGACGGATAGGCCGCCGCGCCGCCGGGGATGCAGACGCCCACGCGGCGCAGCGGCGTGTAGCGCAGGCCGAGCTTCACGCCGGGCCGGGGCTCGACGTGGACGTCCTTCGTCAGAATGGCCCGCTGGTAGGCGAGGACGTTCTCGCGGATCCGGGCGATGGTCGCCAGGTATTCGGGGTCGGCGTTGCGGTGGGCCTCGTCCAGCTCCGCCCGAGAGACGCGGACGTCCTCCGGCTTCAGGTCGACCTTGTCGAGCTTCCGCGTGTAGTCGAGGACCGCGTCGAGCCCGCGCGTCGCGACGTGCTCGCAGATCCGCTCGACGACCCGGGGGGGCGAGAGGGGCTCGCCGAAGACGGCCACGGTGCGGGCCCGGCCCTCGGGGCTGACGACGTTCCCCTTGGGGCTCAACTCCCGGCGCAGCGAGGCGATGGCCTCGCGGGCGTCGTCCCGGGCGCAATCGATCCGGCGGATGCTCAGGCTCAAGGTGCTCACCATCGGCGGCGTTCGGGGGCGTAACAGACCTTTATTATCCCCCGGCGTCGCGATCCTGCAACCGCGCCGCGCGTTTCGAGGGGCGTCCGGGCCGGGTTCAGCCGTCCTGCGGATCGTCCACGTCCAGGTTCGCGAAGACGACCTGGAGGCCGACGCGCTCGCCGTCGCGGACGATCTCGCGGATCAGGTAGGCGCCGCTCCCGAAGCCCGTCCCGGCGAAGAACAGGGGCGATGGGCCGTCGGCGTGCAAGATCCCGACGAGGTCGTCGCCCTTCGTCCCGGCGATGTAATCCTGATAGCCCGCGTCGTCCAGGGGGTCGGTCTCGGCGTGGAAGCGGTCGACGTCGGCCAGGCCGACGCGGCCGGAATCCACGATGAAGCGCTGGACGTCCGCGCCCACGGCCCCGCCGGGGGCTCGCACGGCGCGGAGCTTCGAGACGAGGCGACGGCCGGCGAAGTCGGAGAGCGCGACCTCGATCGCGAACGTCCCCGCGCCGACCTCGATCGGCTCGGCGTGGAACAGGAACGTCGGGTCGGCGACGACCATCACGCCGCTGGGGACTTCGAGCCGGCCGGCGGACAGCCAGCCGCTGGTGCGGGGGCGGTCCGTCGACACCGGCTCTTTCAGGTAGCTTTCCAGGTCCATCCGGGGCTCCGGCTCAGGCGTAGGCGTCGACCTCGATCTTGTCGGCCTCCAGGGCCCAGAGGCCCAGCAGGCCGAGGATCGCCAGGTCGTCGAACAGCAGGGGGGCGAACGCCGGCGCGCCGTAGAGGAACGAGGCCCACAGCGTGGCCGAGGGCCGCACCACGTTCGCATGGACGTGGAGGCCGAAGCCGACCAGCCCGATCGCGAGCTGGATCGCCATGACGGCCGCCGCGACGGCCCGCAGCGGGCGATTGTCGGGCACGGCGACCACGGCCGTCAAGAATCCGAACGCGACCGCCGCGCCGATCACGCTCGTCCACTCGCTGGGCCGGAAGAAGCCGTTCTGTGCGTGGTCGGCCAGGCTGAGGACGAAGTTCCCCGCCCAGCCGCCCGCCGCCAGGACCACCACCCACGCCGCCCACTCCTTCGTCCGGCCGTCGACCATGCGGTTGAGCATCACCAGCAGGCCCAACCCGGCGTAGGCCAGGGGGGCGGCGAACGGGGCGGTGTAGACCAGGTTCTTGAGCGTCATGTCGTGGAAGAAGTCGCCGCGGAGGTGGAGGATCAGCCCCGCGATCCCCACGACCAGCGACCCGAACCCGATCAGGAGCCCGATCCCGCGCGCCAGCGAAGTCCGCCATGGGGCGCGGCCCTCGGGCCGGCGTCGACTCGTGGCGGGCTCGGGGCCGCCGACCAGCATGGCGACCAGCAGCAGCGGGGCGCACGCCAGCGAGAAGGCGACCGGGATGTACTCGGCCGGGTGCTCGAAGGCGTTCATCTGGTGCGCGACCGCCACGTCGACGGCCAGGAAGCCGATGTTGCCGATGGCGAACAGCTCGACCCAGAACAGGGGCCGGGCGAGCCAGGGCTTACTTCGGAGTATTCGAAGCATCGGCCTCGCCTCCCGGCTTTGCGGACGGCGGGAAGACGTCCGCCGGCAGTTCGCCCGATTTCGGGGCCTCGGTCTCGGCGAGGGCGGGCTTCGGCCCGCCTTCGGCCTTGCCGGCCTTCTCGCGGATCTCCTCGGCCGACTTCTTCAGCTCGGCCATCTTGCTGACGATCTCGTAGTAGCCGTGCCACTGGACGAAGTCGGCCCCGCCCATGTAGGCGCCGTGCTTGGCGGTCCGGCCGCCGTAGTGCCATAGGTCGAAGTGGAGGTATTCGATCGGCTCGTCGAACGGCTCGGGCGTCAGGAGCTTGTCCTTGCGGAGCCCGGCGATGATCTCGTCGGCCTCCTTGACCAGCTTGTTCGTGGACCGGACGACCCCCTCGGCGCCGCCGTAGAACTCCTGGATCTTGGGGTTCGTGTGGCACTTCAGGCAGATCGCCTTCATGTTCCGACGGCCGGCCTCGTAGTTCGGCCGACGTTCGGAGACCGGGGCGAACAGGAAGTAGGACAACCGCTGGGTGACGTCGTGGGTGAACTTCTCCCCCTCCAGGCCGCTCATGTGGCAGGTGGCGCAGGTGGGGAGGGGCATGTCCTCGGTCGTCAGCTTCTCGGGCCGGGCGGCCAGGTTCATGAACGGCCGCTGGGCGTTGAACAGGACGCCGTGCTTCGACTCGTGGTAGATCTCCAGCTGCGAGTGGTCCGGGCCCATGTGGCACTGGCCGCAGGTCTCCGGCAGCCGGGCCAGCTCGACGGACGCGACGTGACGGGCGTGGCAGGCGGTGCAGGACCCGATGGAGCCGTCCGGGTTCGGCTTGCCGACGTCGTGGCACTGCCGGCAGCCCTTGTTGATCGCCGCCATCCCCTCCACGGCCGTCAGCGGGTGTGGCGGGCGCTCCACGGCCCCCTTGTGGATGGCCTCGGAGAACGCGACCTGCTCGGGCGTGAAGTCGGCCGTCCCGGCGACCGCGGCCCAGGCCGGGGCGGCGTGACGGCTCCTCATGTACTCGTCGACCTGCTTCTCGTGGCAGGCGCGGCAGTTGTTGGAGGTGAGCTTCCGGGTGATGGTGAAGCCCTTGTGGTCGTACGGCTCCTGCCCCTTGGTCGGCTGGTGGCAGTCCAGGCAGGCGACGCCCGCCTTGGCGTGGCGGCTCATCTCGAACTCGTGGACGACGGCCGAGGTCTCATGGCGGTGGCAGTCGGCGCACTTGCCCGTGGCCTTGACGAGGTCGGCGGTCGGTCGGTCGACCTCCATCCTCGGCCGTTTCGACTGGAGCACGAAGGCCGACACGATCATCGCCGTGCTCAGCACGACCGCGATGAACAATCCGCGGAACGACATGGGCGTCTCCCTCGGCTGGGGACGTTTGGTTGATGAAGTCGGCGGCGAGCCCGCCGGATGGTCGCACGATCGGCCGGGGCGCGCACCCGCCGCGGTCGCGCCGGCGGCGCGGCCGAGCGGTCCGGCCTCGGGGGAGGGGGCCGTCGTGGTGCGACGGCCCTCGCTTTCGGACTGTCCTTTCAGTCTACATCGACGAGTCGGCCGATCCAAGGGGAGGGTTTCCGGAGGCGCGATCCGCGGCGGCGCGCGAGACGAGGCCCCTCGCCGCCGGCGGGGGCCTCTGAATCCGGCTTCGGGAGCCGGGCCGTGGGCGGGAGCCGATCAGGCGTCGCGGCGCGTCCTGCGGACGAAGGCCGCGCCGGCCGCCAGCGCGACGCCGGCCATCGCGAAGGCCGAGGGCTCGGGGACGGCGGTCGTCGTGGGGACGAACCCCCGGTAGAGCGGCGGGTGGATCTCTCCGCCCTGCCCGCTGTAGGGATTCGACGCATCGCCGATCTGCTTCACGAAGACGCCGCCATCGATGGTGTTCGTGTCCAGGAGGGTCGCCTTGGGTGCCAACATGGCCCCCATGAGGTTGCCGTAGCCGTGCATGTCGATCTCGGTCGCGCCGTAGAAGTTCCAGATCACGTTGGCCAGCGCGCCGCCGAAGTCGAGGAAGTTCTTGGCGCCGACCCAATCGACCTCGGAGCCGCTCACGTTGATCACGATCGACTCGCCGAAGTCGAACGTGTGGCCGTTCAGGTCGAGCTTGATCTCCCCGATGCCGGTGTTGCCGAAGACCTCGGCCGCGGTCACGTTGAACACGGCGTTGCCGGTGACCGTGTCCACGTCCGTGATCTTGAACAGGCCCTGGTTGCCGTTGGCGATGGCGTAGGTGTTGTTCGCCGTCAGGGCCTTGAAGCCGTCCGAATACGACTGGAGCAGGGGGGCGTCCGCGGCGCCGATCCCCTGGACGGAGGCGACGCCGACGGTCGCCGGGCCGTTCGCGAACCGATCCAGATCGGTCGAGGACCCGCCGATCACGGCGCTCGTCACGCCGCCGCCCTCCGGCGGATTCAGCTTCACGCCGTCCTTCTGCGCGTTCAGGACGTTCCCGCCGACCATCAGTCCGACGCCGCCGGTCCCCGCGAGCGTCCCGGCGCGGGGCGAGATGCCGTAACCGCCGCCGGCCAGATAGAGATTCCCGCCGACGCGCACGGGGCCTTCCGTCTCGGTCCTCACATAGGCGTCTCCCGTCACCACGACGTTCCAATCGCGAAGCAGGTCGGCCCGGGCGGGCGCGGCGAAGACCAGAGGAAGGGACAGTACGGCGGCCCTCGTCAACTTCTGGATCAACGTTCTCTCCTCGGAAAATGCACCCCGGGCGTCTCGCGACCGGGTTGATCACATCGTCATGACGTGAGGAATCGTAGGCCGCGTCGGCCTGCCGGCGAGCAGTGTTGCATGGAATCGTCGCGGGCGCTCTCGGCGTCGTTTCGAGGCGACGCACGTCGCCCGTCGGGCGCGAAGGCCGCGGTGGCGAGGGGCGCGATGGCCCCGTTGAATCGGCCCGGCGAGGGGGATATTCTGAACAGGTGCATGTTTCGGGCGCGGGCGACGCCCCGGGGCCGTCCGGCCTCGCGTCGCCCGACCAACCACGGCGGGCCGAGAACATGGGATCGAAGATCGCGACGCATCCGGGGGCGTTCCTGGCCATCGCCCTGCTCGCCGTCGGGCCGGCCGTCGGCCGCGCCGGAGACGCCTCGCCCATGCCGAAGTTCACGGGCGGGTGCGTCTACGTCGCGGACGTCCCCGATCGCTACCAGGCGGTCCGGGAGGCGATCCGGGATCTGGAGGCGAAGTCGCCGCGGACGTACTACGCCGCGGTCGTGAGGTCGACGGGCGATGGCGCGCACGCCGCCCGCGATTACGCGGAGCGGCTCCGCGACGCCTGGCGGGGCGAGGCCGAGGCGGCGGGGCTGAAGCTCGACCCGGCGGCCTCGGTCCTGGTCTTGGCGGCGCTCGACGACCGCCGCGTCGTCGTCCTGCCGTCGCACCCGCTGGCGGAGAGGGGAGGGCTGGCCCCGGCCGACGTCGAGGGCCTGATCGGGTCGGCGTTCGCCCCCCTGGCGCGGGCGGGCGACTATCCGGGCGCGCTGGCCTCGCTCCTCAAAGCGATCGACGCCCGCGCGACGACCCGCGCCGGGGCGATCGCGCCCGCCCCGGCGCGGGAGGTCGCGACCGCGGCCGCGTCGGCGGCCCCCACGCCCCTGCACGCCCCGACGAAGCACGAACTGGCGTGGTCGTTAGGCGCCTCGGTCGCGGTCCTCGCCGGGATGGCGGCGCTGCTCGTCTGGCTGGGGAGGCGGCGGGCCCGGGGGGCGTTCCGGGCCAAGTTGAAGGACTACAAGGGGAAGGCCGTGGCCATGATGGACCGGCTCGACGCCCTCAAGGCCCGGCTCAAGGCGCTGCCGGTCGAGGACGGCGACTTCACCGAGCCGATGGCCGGCGACACGCTGGCCCTTTATGAGAAGGCCCAGGAAGACCTGCGTAAGCTCTGGGACCGCTGGCTGGAGGTGATGGACGTCGTCGACCGGGCGGAGAAGCACGGCGGGCAGGGGGCCAAGGGGGTCGGCGAGGCCGACAAGCTGGTCTCCGACGCCAAGGTGTTCGAGGAAGTCGAGGCGGGCGCGGTCGCCTGCTCGCAGACGATGGACCGGCTCAACGCGGCCCACGAGGACGCCCGCGCCGCCGCGAAGGCCGCCGAGGAGGGGCGGGGGCGGGCGACGACCGGCGTCGAGGCCGTGGGTGCCAGGAGCCTCCCCGTCGAGCCCTATCGGTCCGACGCCGAGCGGATCGCGACGCAGGCCCGCCGGGCCGACGCCCTCCTGGTCCCGGACCCGCTGGGTGCGAAGGTCGTCTACGAGCGCACGAAGGCCGACGCCGACGCCCTGGCCGGCCGCGCGGGGGACGTGGTCGCGCGGCTGGAGGAGGGGGCGAAGGTTCAGGAGGGCCTGACCAAGCTGCGTCAGGACGTCGCCGCGCGTCGTCGCGACGGCCTCCGCCTGGACGAGGACGGCGGCGACCCCGACGACCCGGCCGCGCAGGCCGACCAGGCGCTCGCCGGCCTGCAAACGGCGCTCGAAGCGGGCGACCCGGCCGAGGCGGCGAAGAAGCTGGCCGCCGCCCGCGGCTCGCTCGACCAGGCGCGGGGCGTGCTCGACGCCGTCGTCCAGGCCCGCGACGCCGTCTCCAGGGGGCTCCCGGAGGCGCGGCGGGAGTCGCGACGCCTCGCCGAGGCCGCGGCCCAGTATGCGGCGTTCGAGCAGGAACTGGGCCGCGACTTCGCCCCGGCGTCCTGGCAAGACGTCGCCGGCAACCTCGCCCAGGCGCGGGCGCTGCTGGAGACCTTCGACCGCAAGGCCGACGAGGTCGAGCAGGCGGCCGACCCGCAGGCCCAGAAGTACCTCCTCGCCTCCCGGCTGCTGGGCCGCCTGAACCTGGAGCAGAAGGCCGTCTTCCGGCTGATGAACGGCGTCGCCGAGCGGCTGACGGCCCTGAAGGGCGTGCGCGAGCAGGCGGGGCGGCTGGTCGACGACCTCGCGGCGCTCGATCGCGAGGTCCGGGCGTTCTACCAGCAGTACGACCACGTCGTCGGCGGCCAGGCGAGGGGGAGCTTCCAGGTCGCGGCCAAGGCGAAAGAGGAGGCGATCCGGATCGCCTCGACGCCGCGGCCCGACTGGCCGTCGGCGTTGAAGGCCCTGGCGCAGGCGCGCGAGGAGTACGGCATCGCGCGGTCGCAGGCGCAATCCGACCTGGACGTCTACCACGTCCTGACCGGGGAGTACGACGACGCCCGACGGCACGCCTCGCGGGTGGAGGCGTTCCTCGCCGGGCACACGGAGGACCGCCCGGCGGCCAATCAGCACTATCGCCACGCCGTCGACGTGCTCAACCTCGTCGACGACGACGGCACCCGCGCGGGGAACGAGTGGCCGAGGCTGCTGGACCAGGTCCGCGGCGCCCGCCGGGACCTGGAGCATTCGGAGCGGCTGGCCCGCGAGGACGTCCGCCTGGCCCGTCAGGCCGAGGCCGAGATGGCCGAGGCCGCCCGGACCATCCGCGAGGGCCGCACGTTCCTGTCGATGGGCGTCGGCCTGGACACGGCCCCGGCCGAGTCGATGTTGAGCCAGGCGCAGGCGTTCTACCATCAGCAGCGGTACGAGCAGTCCATCCAGGCGGCCGGCTCGTCGATCCAGCAGGTCCGCCAGGCCCACCAGTGGGCCGTGCAGCAGGCCTACGCCCGCCAGATGCAGGTCGAGGCCGAGCAGCGTCGCCGCGCGGTCGCCGTGCAGAACTTCGGCATGGGAGCTGCAGTAGGTGCCGCCGGGGCGATGCTCGGCGGGGCCGCGACGGCCGCCGCGCCCGAGCGCCGCCCGGCCCCCGCGCCGGCCGTCGAGGCCCCGGAGGCGGCCTCCGGCTCGTGGGAGAGCGACGCGGCGGAGGGCTCGTGGTGAGTCCGTCGACGAATCCGAGGCCGGGGGGCGTCCGCGATTGGAACGCCCCGGCCGCCGCCTTAAGATGAAACGGCCTCTCGAACTTCTCCGCATTCATGTCCCAGAACGGGTGACGCCATGATCCTCGGCAAACTCTGGAACTCGATCGCCGCGCAGTTCAACAAGCTCGCCAACGCGATCCGCGGCTACGACCCGATCGCGGAGATGCAGCTCGAATACGACCGCTCCGTGGCCCAGCTCAAGGAGGGGCGCGAGGGCCTGGCGCAGTATCGCGCCCTGGTGGAGCGGGTGCAGCGGCAGGTCGACAACCAGACGAAGGTGGTCGCCACGCTGGAGGCCAAGGTCAAGGCGTTCCTCAACGCGGGCGATCGCGAGGGGGCCGCCAAGTTCGCCCTGGACCTCCGCCGCGCCAAGGAGGACCTGGCCGAGAACCAGAAGCAGCTCGACCTCCACGAGCAGGCGTACCAGAACAACCTGCTGAAGATCAAGCACGCCGTCGAGAAGCTGGAGGCGGTGAAGCACAAGATCACCAAGTACGACGCCGACCTGAAGATGAGCCGCGCCGAGGCCGAGCTGTCGCAGATCGCCACCCAGTTCAACTTCAACGTGACGACCGACTTCGGCCAGGCCGAGCAGGTGATCCAGGACCAGATCGACCGCAACCGCGGCCGGGTCCGCGTCGCCGCCGACCTCTCGGGCGAGGGGGTCGACGACATCCGGCGCGAGATGGCCATCGAGAAGAACCTGGCCGAGGACGCGCTCAAGGAGTTCGAGAAGGAGAACGGCCTGGCCACGCCCGAGACCGTCGGCGCGGGCCCGGCCGACAAGCAGCTCGGCCCCGCGAAGACCAAACAGCTCGAACCGCTGCCGGAACTCCCCTGAACGTCGCCCGCGGCGGGCGGTCCCACCGAAACCGAAACCCCGGGGCGTGATCCCGTGAGCACCGATCCATCGGCCGTCGACGCCGTCGCGCCGGACTTGCTTGGGGCGGAGGTCCGGAAGGCCGGTCCGGCCACGGCCGGCCAGCCCCCCTGGGCCCGCGAGCTGGCCGAGCAGTTCTTCGCCGGCGCGAGCTGCCTGTTCGTCCTGCACGGCAACGTCCACGATATCGTACGCCAGTCCGACGAAAGGGAGGCCGCCTCGTACGGCGGCGTGCCGGACTACCTGGCGACCCAGCTCTTCGGGGGCTGGGACGTCGTCCTCCGCCACGACCTCAGCCACGGCCTGCGCGCCTTCGCCGGGGCGGACGGCGAGCGCCTGCGGAAGATGATCGCGCGGCTGTCCGAGAAGATCGGCGAGCCCAAGACCTGGCCCCGCGACCCGGACGCCGTCCTCGACCTGCTGGACCGCCTGATCCAGTCGAACCTGATGGAGACCGACCCGGCGAAGCGGCTGAGCCTCGCCGTCGTCTTCGACCACGCGCAGTATCTCGCCCCGTCGAGCGACCTGGCGCAGCTCTCCGGGCCGCTGGGCTCGCGGCTGGTCCGGCTCCTCTCCTGGGCGCAGAACCCGTACATCAAGCGGAACAACATGGCGTTCTGCCTGCTGACCGACCAGCTCGGCGAGATCAACGAGCGCCTGGTCGGCAGCCCGCACGTCACGGCCCTGGCCGTCCCCATGCCCGACGCGGACGCCCGGCGGGAGTTCGCCGAGTGGTTCGACTCCCGCGACGGCAAGCTCGGCAACCTGACGGACTTCACGCCCGCCCAGCTCGCCGAGCTGACCAGCGGGCTGAACCTCGTGAGCCTGGAGCGGCTGCTGATCCTCGCCGAGCGGTCCCACATCAAGCTGGACGCCGACGCGCTCAAGAAGCTCAAGAAGGGGCTGATCGAGCGCCAGGCCCGCGGCCTGGTGGAGTTCGTCGAGCCCCCGACCACGATGGACGACTTCGTCGGCAACGAGGGGGTCAAGCGGCGGCTGATCGAGGACGCCAAGCTGCTGGCGAGGGGCCGGCTCGACGCCGCGCCGATGGGCTACCTGATCTGCGGCCCGGTCGGCACCGGCAAGACGTACCTGGCCGAGTGCTTCGCCGGGTCGGTCGGCGTGCCGTGCGTCAAGCTCCGGAACTTCCGGTCGAAGTACGTCGGCGAGACGGAGGGGAACCTGGAGCAGCTCCTCAACGTCCTGCGCGCGATGGGCCCGGTGGTCGTGGTGATCGACGAGGCCGACGCGGCGCTCGGGACCCGCGAGGGGTCGGGCGACTCGGGGACGTCCAGCCGGGTCTTCTCCATGATCGCGAGCCAGATGGGAGACACCCGCTATCGCGGCAAGCTCATCTGGATGCTGCTGACCAGCCGCCCCGACCTGCTGCCGATCGACCTCAAGCGTCAGGGCCGCGCCGAGGTCCACCTGCCGCTGTTCAACCCGCCCAACGACGAGGAAGTCCGCGCGATGTTCCTCGCCATGGCGCGCAAGAACAGGTTTCGCCTCGACCCGGCCGTCCTCCCCGAGGGGCTTTCGGGCCGCGGCCTGAGCGGGGCCGACATCGAGAGCGTCGTCCTCTCGGCCAAGCGGCTCGCGCTGACGGAAGGACGCGAGCAGGCCACGGCCGAGGACGTGGCGACGGCCCTCGACGACTTCGTCCCCTCGGCGCAGGGGCTTGAGAAGGAGAAGCAGGAACTGGCGGCGGTGCTCGAATGCACGTCGAAGTCGTTCCTCCCTCCCGAGTGGAAGGAACGCGTCGAGCGGCCCGACGCCCGCGCCAAGCTCCAGGAACGGATGGCCGCCATCCGTCGCGTCCTCGAAGAGTGATCCATCCGACCCAACCGGGAGATGATTGATGTCGAAGAAGCACCGGACCCCCTGGCTGGACGACGAAGGGGACGCCCCGCTGGTCCACGAGTACGCAGAGAAACTCTCCGGCTTCATGTCCGCCATGGCCGACGGCAAGATCGAGAAGCACGAGCTGGAGGCCCAAGAGGCCCGCGTCGTGGCCCTCATGAAAAAGATCGAGCCCGAGCTGGCCCCCGAGCTGCATGAGGAGGTCACGCGCCTCCTCTGCGAGCTGACCGCCTACAACATCATGCACACCATCCACGGCCTGCTCGAAGCCGCCCCGAAGACCAAGTTCCGGGGGTGACGGGCCGCGCGATGCGGCCCGGCCGCCCGCCTTGCGCGGCGAAAAACGGAGCCCGGCCCGGCCGCCGAGGGCGGAGCCGGTCGGGCTTCGGGGCCGTGCGACGAGGCGTCGTCAGTCAGGCGATGCGGCCCCTGCGCCGGCCGATCGCGGCCAGGATGAACGCGGCGCCGATCCCCGCCATGGCGAACGAGGCGGGCTCGGGCACGGTGACGATGCGGATGGCGTTGAGGATGCCCAGCGTGTTGGCGTCGGCGACGTCCATGATCGTGATGACGCCGTTGATCGCCATGACGTTGTCCCAGATGAGCCAGTTGGACGGCGTCAGGCCGTCGGTCGTGCTCCCCCAGGGCGTGACGACCGGCGTCCCCTGGTATGTGCGGTCGGCCAGCGCGCCATTGACCGTGATCGTGTTCAGATAGTCGAACGACGTCCTGGCCGAGACGATCTCCACCTTGTAGTAGGTGTACGCCAGGTTGGAGATGACATAGGTCCCCGTCTGGCCCTGTTGGAGGCCGGCGCCGTCCTGCGTCGCCGGCTGGATGAGCCAGTCCTGGTTGGGGAACGTCACGGGGTCGTCGCCGTAGAAATCCTGCCAGGGGCCCCCCGTCCCGTCGATCGAGACGTTCGTGACGTTCCCGGTGGGGAAGTCGACCAGGTTGTTGGTCAGCCCCGCGATGTTCCCGATGTTGTTCCAGTTGCCGGGGGTGAGGCTCAGGTAGTTCGACAGGTCGATCCGGATGTCCTCTGCGAGGGCCGGCCGCGTCAAGGCGAAGACGGCGACGATCAGGGCCAAAATGCGCTTCATGGCCACGTTCCTTACCTGAAGGGGGGGACGGTCGCGCCCGGGACCGCCCGCGAGAACTGACGTGAGTTTTCGGAAATGTCGCGTTGGGCACGCAGCGGTGCAGATTACAACGTGTCGCGGCAACGGATAAATTAAAACAGACGTTGTTGATAATTTGCATCTCCTCTTGGTCGCCGGGCGTCATGATCCCGCGGCCGGAGGCCCGGCCTCGGTTGCGACGAGCGGGGATGGGCCGCCGCCGGCCGTGGGGCTTCGGGCGGTGGGATCAGTATTCGATCGAGACGACCTCGCGGACGTCGTCGACGATCGCGGCGACCGAACGGCCGTCGATCGTCGCGACGGTCGAGGCGTTCGCGGCTCGGGCCGCGCGGGGGGCGTCGCGGAGGGTGATCCGCGCCCGGTAGGTCGGGGCGTCCTCGATCAGGCCGGGGACGGCGTAGGGACGGTTGCTCGGCGGGGTGGCCGTCGGCGTCGGCGCGTAGGCGATCAGGTGGACGCGCAGGGTGCGGGACTTCGGATCGTCCGTCACGACGGATTCGACGAACGCCGGGGCCTCGATGCGGATCCTCGGGGCCGGGTGGAGGAGCCGGACGGCGTTCGCCAGGAGCTTCCGGGCCTCGACGACGGGGTGCTCGCTCGTCGTGGCCGCGTCGGGCGACGCGGCGAACGTCAGCACGCGACCCTTCCCGAATTCGTGCAGGAGCGCGGCGGGGCCCAACTCCTCGCCCGCGCTCATCGGCCAGGGCGTCCCTTCCTCCTTCCGCCGCTGACGCAGGGTGCGATGGGGGCCGAGCAATCGGCCGACGGGCCGGGCGGCCTTCGGCTCGTAGACGAGGGCCGGGCCTTCCACGAGGAAGCTCCAGCCCGGCTCGACCCCCTCGACCAGCCCGGCCGCATCATCGCCGGCGGGCAGGCGGACGTGGACGTCCTCGGCCTCGACGATTCGCACGGGGGACCCGCCGACGAGGTCGCGGAGGGCCGACGATCCCATCGGCTCGCCGCGCGGCCCCATCGTCCCCGTGCAGCCGGTGATGATCAGCCTGCCACCCCCTTCGACGTACCGCGAGAGCCGCTCCACCTCGTCCGACGAGAGGACCCCCGCGTTGGGCAGGATGAGGACGGGGAAGGCCCGCAGCGACTCGTCGGTCGCGTTCTCGTCCAGGACGACGCCCCAGGGGATGTGCTCCATCGCCATCGCCCGGTGGGCCCCCTGGAACGATCGGAAGTATCGCGAGGGCTGCTCGCGGCCGTGCCAGTCGCGGGTCTTCGAGGAGAAGTAGATCCCGACGTCCTGCACCGGGACGCCGCCGTACTCCGCGCGGGCGGACCGGGCCTCGCGGAACGCCTCGCCGATGCGGCGGTAGGCGACCGGGTCGAGCGCGCCGTCGTAGCCCGTCTTGTCGACCATCGTGACGAAGGCCCCGTGGGCGAGGAGCGTGGCGAGTTCCCAGCGGATGTCGTTCAGCGGTCGGGTGGTCTGGTCGTGGTACATCCTCACCCCGCGCTGGATGGCCACCTGGAACGGCAGGCCGGGCGTCGCGGCGCGGTAGAACTCGGCGTTCAGGCCGACGCCCAGCGCGCTGAAGCCCCAGACGCCGGTCTCGCCGGTGAGGAAGTCGCCGTTCCCGCCGTGCCGGACCGGCCGCTGGCCGACCTCGAACGAGAACGGCGGGCTGCCGTGATAGTTGAAGTCAACCGTCGCCTTCGGGTCCGTCGCCTTGACGTGCCGGTACAGCTCGCGCTCGAACCGGCGGCTCGTCTCGTAGCGGAAGTCGAGCATGCGGCCCCAGCCCTCGTCCCAGGTCGCGGCGGCGGGCATGGGCGCATGGTGCTCGGCCTCGAACAGCCTGCGGCAGGTCCCGCAGCCGCAGCCGTAGGGGGGGCCGAAGCCCTGGTCGATCATGTCGACGTGGAATCCGGCGACGCCGTAGGCCAGCATCTCGGACGTCAGCGCCTTCAGCGTCTCCAGGTAGCCCGAATTGAGGCAGAAGCGGCCGGGGACGACGGTGCCGTCGAGCCCGCGCATGGCGAACTCGGGGTGCTCGGCGAGGTAGCGCCCGCCCTGCTGCACGACGCAGTAGGCGATGATGGGCAACCCGAGCCGGGCCCCCTCGTCGACGGCCTCGCGCAGCACGTCGCGATCGCCCAGGCCCGGGCACTTGGCGACGACCTTCGAATCGTAATAAGCGTACTCGCCGTCGCGGGCCCAGATCACGACGTACTCGGACCCGGCCTCGGCGCACCGGCGGACGACCTCGCGGCCGTCGAACTTCGCGGCGTAATCCACGTCGCGAGGGTCCGACCCGAACTGGGCCCCCGTCGGCCCGACCTCCATCCCGACCAGCGCCCGGCGGAACCACGGGCCGTCCTCCCCGCGGGCCGCGGCCGGGCCCGTCGAGATGAGGAAGAGGATCGCCAGACGTCCGATCGTCGTGGGGCTCATGGCTCATGCTCCGGGGTCGACGCCTGGTCCGCGGGCGGCGCTCCGCCTCGTCGCCTACGCCATTGGACGGCCGCAGGAGGCGCGCGATCAAGCGAGAGCCGTCAAGACTTCGCAAAGGCCGATCCTCGCCCCGCCTCCCGGCGCCTGCGTGCGTGCTCGCCCAAATTTTCGGCGAGTCGAAATTCCGCTTTCGACGCCGTCGGCGCCGCGATAAGCTTGCGGCGCAGGTCGGGTGGCTCGATTCGATTGACCATGATATCTATGAGGAGTCAGCCATGATGAATATTCTGCGCGTCGTGGCCGTCGCCGCGGCCCTGAGCTGGACCGGTGCCGCCGCGAGGGCGGACCTGATCGCCCAGGTGAACCTCACGCATGCCCAGGAGACCGTCTCGGGGACGCCCGTGACGTCGACCGGGGATGACCGCCCGCTCGCCCACGGCGTCGGCACCCTCGTCCTCAACGCGGCCCGCACCCAGATCGCGATGACCGTGACGATCTACGACATCGACGTGACCGGGGCGCAGACTGCGGACACGAACGACAACCTCACCGCGGCCCACATCCACGTCGGTGCGGGGCCGGGCGCGAACGCCCCCGTTCGCTGGGGATTCTTCGGCTCGCCGGACAACGACAACAACCCGGACGACCTGGTGGTCACGCCGTTCGCGAGCGGCGTCGGCGGGACGTTCACCAGCGTCTGGAACCTGGACGAGGGGAACGCGGGGACCACGCTGACGACGAACCTCCCGGCCATCCTCGCCGGCCTCTCCTACATCAACTTCCATACGGTGCAGTTCGGGGGCGGCGAGATCCGCGGGCAGATCAACTTCGTCCCCGAGCCGGCCGGCGCGATCGCGCTGGGGACCGGGGCCGCCGCCCTGGGCCTCATCGGCCTGCGCCGGCGCCGCGCGGGCTGATCGCCGCGGGGCGACGCATCGCGAGGGGCCCTCGGCCGGCCGGGGGCCCTTTCGTCGCGCGGGGCGACCGGGGCGGGACGGGCGTCGCATGGCGGCCGGTCGTCGCGTATCATGGTCGTCCTGGCGGGCGATCGCGTGAGGTGCGGCGAGGAGCGAGGGCATGAGATTCCACATCGGAGGGGCCGTCGCGATGGCGGCGGCCGTCCTGGGCGCGGCGTCGACCGCCGGGGCGGACGATCGACTGAAGCCCGCATTGGAGGCGATCCAGGCCGATGGCCTCCTGGGACACATCCGAGCCCTGGCCTCGGACGAGTTCGAGGGCCGCGGCCCGGGGACGCCCGGCGAGGAGAAGACGGCGGCGTACCTGGTCGACCGCCTCAAGGCGATGGGCCTGAAGCCCGGCAACCCCGACGGCTCCTACGAGCAGCCCGTCCCCCTCGTCGGCTTCCGCGCCACCGAGGTCAAGGGCGCCTTCCACGCCCCCAACGGCGACGTGGCGCTGGAGTTCCCCGGGAACTTCGTCGCCGTCTCGCGGCGGCTCGCGCCGGAGATCGGCGTGGAGAATTCCGACGTCGTCTTCGTCGGCTACGGCGTCGTCGCGCCGGAGTACGGCTGGGACGACTTCAAGGGGGTCGACGTCCGCGGCAAGACCCTCGTCATGCTCGTCAACGACCCGGCGATCCCCGACCCGAAGGATCCGAACGCGCTCGACCCCGCGATGTTCAAGGGGAAGGCGATGACGTACTACGGCCGCTGGACGTACAAGTACGAGATCGCCGCCGAGAAGGGGGCCGCCGCCGCCATCCTGATCCACGAGGAGGGCCCCGCCGGCTACCCGTTCAGCGTCGTCCAGGGGAGCTGGAGCCGCGAGAACTTCGGCATCGACGAGCCCTCCCCGGAGGGCGCCCCGCCGCGCCCGGCCGTCGAGGGCTGGATCGACGTGGAGACCGCCGGCAAGCTGATGGCCGCCTGCGGCAAGGATCTGGCGACCTTGAAGAAGGCGGCGCTCGACCGCGCGTTCCAACCCGTCCCGCTCGACGCCCGCGCCGGGTTCTCGATCAAGACCGAGCTTCGCAAGGTGCAGTCGCGGAACATCGTCGCCCGGGCCGAGGGGGCCGACCCGGCCCTGAAGGACGAGCACGTCGTCTACACCGCCCACTGGGACCACCTGGGCCGCGACGCTGCCGCGCAGGGCGACGGCATCTACAACGGTGCCATCGACAACGCCTCGGGCGTGGCGACCGTGCTGGAGATCGCCGAGGGCTTCACGAAGCTCTCCCCCCCGCCGAAGCGGTCGACGCTGTTCCTGTTCGTCACAGCCGAGGAGAAGGGCCTGCTGGGCTCGAAATACTACGCCGAGCACCCGCTCTACCCGCTGGATAGGACCCTGGCGAACATCAACATCGACGGCATCAACGCCTGGGGGCCGACGACCGACATCATCAGCATCGGCATGGGTCAGTCGAACCTGGACGACCTGCTGATCGAGCTGGCCGGCGCGCGCGGGCGGACGGTCAAGCCCGACGCCGAGCCGGAGAAGGGGGCGTACTACCGGTCCGACCACTTCGAGTTCGCCAAGAAGGGCGTGCCGGCGCTCGACCCCGAGGGAGGCCGTGAGTACATCGGCAAGGCCCCGGAGTACGGCAAGCAGAAGCAGGACGAGTACACCAAGGACGACTACCACAAGCCGAGCGACGAGGTGAAGCCCGACTGGGACCTCTCCGGGGCCGTCGAGGACGCCCGTTTGATGCTTGAGGTGGGCGTCCGCGTGGCCGACGGCGACCGCTGGCCCGAGTGGAAGCCCGACAGCGAGTTCAGGGCCCGTCGCGAGGCCATGCTCAAGGCGGCCGGGCGCTGATGGACGGATCATCCAGGCGTCGCGTCGCCACCGGCGTCGGCCTGCTCGCGCTGGCCGTCGCCGGGGCGTTCGCCGACCGGGCGTCCGGCTGGATCGACCCGGCGTTCGACTTCGTCGCCCACCAGTTCTACGAGGTCCCGATGCTCGCCGCCGTGCGGCGGCCGTCGCAGCTCGCCCTCGTTCGCTGGCACCTGGCGATCGGCTCGGCGCTGGCGGGGCTGGGGCTGATCGCCTCGCGGTGGATGGGCCGGGAATTGAGGCTCGGGCTGACGATCATCTGGGTCGGCTACGCGATCCGCGCGGCAGCCTGGATCTGCGGCGGGAACGTCCCGCTGGTGCCGGGCGATTCCAGCCATTACCTGGAGGTGGCCACGTCGGTCCACCGCGGCGAGGGGCCGGTCAAGCACTACGTCGAGAGCTTCTTCAACGACTACCCGCGGATCCGCGAGGGCCGCGGCGTGCTGGACGACTGGGCCCCCCCGCTCGACGCCTACGTCCGCGCCGCGGCGTACCGGCTGGTCGGCGTCGCCCCGGGGGAAGACCTGGACGCGACGATCGCCGTGGCGAAGGGGACCAGCTTCCTCGTCAACCTGCTGGCCTTCCCGGCGCTCTACGGCCTGGCGCGGCGACGCTTCGGCCCGCGCGTGGCGCTGGCGTCCGTCGCCGTGCTGGCCGTGCTGCCCGTCCACGCGATCTACGCGGCCTTCATCCTCCGCGAGAGCCTCGTCGCCCTGACGTCGATCCTGGCCGTCTGGACGATCGTCGAGGTCTGGAATAGCACACGCGGTCGGACGGCCGCGGCCTGGGCGGTCGCCGCGGGCGTGTGCGGCGGGCTGGCCATCCTGGCGCGGAACACGGGGATCGCGCTGGCGGGCGCGGCGGGGTTGAACGCGCTCGTCCACCTGCGGCGGCGGCCGTGGCTGATCGGGCTCTGGGTCGGCGTCCTGATCGTCGTCGTCCTCCCGTGGGCCTTCGCGACCTACCGCGAGTACGGCCAGCCGTTCTATGCTTACACGAACCTGTTCGAATACAACTTCTCGTGGACCGTCCACCACTACGAGAAGGGGAACACGACCCCTGGCCAGTTCTACACCCTGGCCAACGCGCCCGAGATCGTGCGCGTGAAGGTGAAGATGCTGGGGATCATCGCCGTCTACTTGACGATGATCGTGGGCCTGCCGTTCGTCGCGGGCTACCTGTACCGCTTGCGGACGGGCAAGGGAGCGGCGGGGCGCGACCTGGACTGGCTGTCGGCCGTGCTGTTCGCGGCGTTCGTCGCGGGGACGATCAAGAGCATCGCCGACGTCACGCAGGTCGAGCAGCTCGGCCGGTATTACCTGCCGGCCTTCCTCGTCATGACCCCGACGGCCGCGGCCGGCGTGCTGGCTTGGCTGGACCGCCTGAGCATCGACCGCCGCGCGTTCGGGTGGCTCACGTCGTGCTACGTCGCGCTGGTCTGGGCCGACCCGACGTGGGCCTACGACGCCTCGTGGTTCACGAAGCCGTTCCAGCTCCACTGGCCGGGCCTGCGCGCGGCGGGCGCGTGGATCCGCGAGCACCCCGAGGCCGTCCCGCCCGACGCCCGCGTCATGACCTGGTTCCCCTGGGAGATGCGCCTGACGTCGGGCCGGACGACGATCCTCATGCCCCGGAACTACAGCGCGGCGAGGGTGGAGGAAGTGGCGCGGCAGTACGGCGCGACGCACCTCCTCTGGGGATCGTTCGAGCCGCCCGAGCACGTCGACGCCGAGGTCTGGGGGCCGTACCTGGAGGGCGTGCGGACCTCGCTGGGGCTGACGGCGGCGAAGGAGCTGTATCGCTCCCCGCGCGACGTGCGGCTCTATCCCGTCCGCCTGTACCGACTCCGCTAGGGGCCGCCCCGCGATGCGCAAGCCGATCTGGGTCCTGCTGGGAATCCTCGCGTTCACGGTCTGGTACCGCGCGCACACGTTCGGCCCGACGGTCGGCCTGCGGCTTTGGCCGGTCGTCTCGGGGCCGTCGGAGCCGCTGGACTGCGACGAGGCCATCTACGCCCACATGGGGCGTCGGATCCTGGCCGGCGACGTCCTCTATCGCGACCTGACCGAGAACAAGCCGCCGCTGGGCTACTGGTTCTACGCCACGCCGATCAAACTTCTCGGATACAACGAGACGGCGATCCGCCTGCTCCCCATCCCCTTCGTCCTGGCGACGATCGCGGGCGTCTGGTGGATCGCCTCGCGGTTCGCCGGGCCGCTCGCGGGGGGGCTGGCGGCGTTCCTGGTCGCGATCCTGACCACCGACCCCTACCTGTTCGGCAACGGGTCGAACATGGAGCACTTCATGAACGCCTTCTCGGTCGCCTCCCTGGCGCTGATGGTGTTCGGCTGGGATCGCGGCAAGGCGTGGCCGTTCCTCGCGGCCGGCGCGGCGCTCGGGGCGGCGACGCTGGTGAAGCAGATCGGCGTGCTGCCGCTGGCGGTCTACGGCGTCGCGCTCCTGGCGAGGCGATCGAAGGAGGGCGTGAAGGGCGTCGTCGGGCTGGGGCTCGGGTTCGGGCTGACCCTGGCGGCGGCCGTGCTGGTCCTGTGGCTCCAAGGGGCGGGCCGCGACGCCTACGTCGACGTCATCCAGTTCGGCCGGGCGATGGCGACGGACGTCGCGCCCGAGCCCGGCGCGCCCTCGGGGTGGATCCGCTGGCTGACCGGCAACGCCGACCCGAAGGGCGTGTTGCCCTGGCCGTTCGGGAACACGGACTATCTCGTCTGGTGGGCCCGCGGGAGTTGGCCGGCGTGGCTGGTGCTCGCGCCGTGCCTGCTGCACCTGGCGTTCGCGCCGACGACCTCGCCGACGCGACGGCTGGCCGCGGGCTGGATCGTCGCCAGCCTGGCGGAAGTCGCCCTGCCGGGGATGTACTGGCCGCATTACTACCTGCTAGCGACCCCCGGCCTCGCCCTCGCGATGGGCGTCACGGCGGGGGACTGCCTGGTCGGGTTGCGGGGCAAGTTCCGAGTCGCCGACCTGGGCGGCCTCGGCGTGGTGGCCGCGGCGGCGATCGCGACGGTCGGGCTCCAGGTCCGCGACTACCTGCTCTGCCCGCCGCAGGAGTTGACCGTCCGATACAAGGGGGGCGGCCAGTGGGTCGTCCTGCGCGAGCTGGGGAAGGAGCTGGACCGTCGCAAGATCGTCTTCGACGACCCGAAGCTCTACGTCTGGGGCTGGCAGAGCCCCTTGTTCTTCTACGGCAAGCTCGACGGCGCCAGCCGGCACCTGTTCGTCGACAACCTCCTGCGCGACTACGCCGACCGGCCCCACCCGCTCATCACCCCGCGCGTCGCCGAGATCATGGACGACCTTCGCGCGAATCGACCGCCCTTGATCTTCGTGGGCTATCCCCCGTTCCCGGCCCTGCGCGCGTTCCTGACGGAGGGCTATCTCCCCTCGCAACTGGTCCCGAGCGGGAATGGCCTGGGGTTATGGGTGGCGAAGGAGAAGTACGCCGTGTTCGAGCAGTTCGACGGGCCGAGGTCCGCCGGGCCGCTCAGGGGGCTGTCGGGGCGATGACCCGCTCGTAGCGGTCGCGCAGGGCGTCCATGATCGCGTCCCAGCTCTGCGACTCGGCGTAGGCCCGCGCGGCCTGGGCCATGCGACGGCGCTCGTCGGTGCGGTCGGCCAGGCGGATCAGCGCGCGGGCGAAGGCGTCGGGCGGGGCGTCCTCGTCGAGCAGCGTCCCGGTCTCGCCGTCGCGGACGATCTCGCCGACGCCCCCGGCTCGCAGGGCGACGACGGGCATCCCGGAGGCCATCGCCTCCTGCACGACGTTGCCGAACGTCTCCGTCGTGCTGCTGAACGCGAAGAGGTCGCCGGCCGCGTAGTGGTCGGCCAGCGCGTCGCCGACCTGATAGCCGGCGAACGCGGCGACGCCGCCCAGCCTCCCCTCAAGCTCCTCGCGCGAGGGCCCGTCCCCCACGAACAGGATGCGGACGCCCGGCCGGCGCTCGGCGACGATCGCCAGGGCGTCGGCGAGGTAGTCGATGTTCTTCTCCGGGGCGATCCGGCCGACGTAGACGATCGCGACGTCCTCGGGCGTCCAGCCGAAGGCGGCGCGGACGGCGTCGCGGGCGGGCCGATCGGGGCGGAAGAAGGTGCAATCGACCCCGCGCGGCCAGAGGACCAGGCGTTCGAAGCCCTTCGCTTCGAGCTGCGCGATGGTCGTCCGCGAGGGGACGTAGGTCTCGCGCGTGCGGTTGTGGAACCACCGCAGGTAGCGCCAGATCAGCGAGCGCGCCCAGCCGACGCCGTAGTGGGCGCTGTACTGGTCGAAGTTGGTGTGGAAGCTGGAGACGACCGGGATCGACCGTCGCGAGGCGTGGCGGAGGAGGCTGAGGCCCAGGAACGCCTCGGTGGCGACGTGGATCACGTCGGGCCGGAAGGCGTCCACGGCGCGATGGACGCGGCCGAAGGGGGGCAGGGGGAGGCGCAGCTCCTTGTAGAACGGCAGGCTGATCGACCGCACGCGGCAGGCGTGGGGTCGGTCGGGCCGGTCGCCGTAGTCGGGATAGACGACCTGGACGGCGTCGCCGCGCCCTTCCAGGCGGCGGGCCAGCTCGCCGAGGGTGCGCGAAACCCCGTTGACCTGGGGCGGGAACGTCTCGGTGACGATCGTCACGCGCATCGGGCCCTCGGCGTCGAGGCGGGGCCGGGGACGCGCATCGCGCCCCCGGCCGATTCAGGCCGGCGGCCTCACATGCTCTCGATGACGGCCGTGCCGAACTCGCTGCACTTGACCTGCTTCGCGCCGTCCATGAGGCGGGCGAAGTCGTAGGTGACGGTCTTCTTGCCGATGGCACCGTCCATCCCCTTGATGATGAGGTCGGCGGCCTCGGTCCAGCCGAGGTAGCGGAGCATCATCTCGCCGGAGAGGACGACCGAGCCCGGGTTGACCTGATCGAGGTCGGCGTACTTGGGGGCCGTGCCGTGGGTGGCCTCGAAGACGGCGTGGCCGGTGGCGTAGTTGATGTTGCCGCCGGGGGCGATGCCGATCCCGCCCACCTGGGCCGCCAGGGCGTCCGACAGGTAGTCGCCGTTCAGGTTCATCGTGGCGATGACGTCGAAGTCGGTCGGCCGGGTGAGGACCTGCTGGAGGACGATGTCGGCGATGGCGTCCTTGATGAGGACCTTGCCCGAGTCGAGCGCGGCCTTCTGCTCGGCATTGGCCTCGGCCTCGCCCTTGGCGGCCTTGGTGCGCTCCCACTGGTCCCAGGTGTACGTCTTGTCGGCGAATTCCTTCTCGGCGAGGGCGTAGCCGTAGTTGCGGAACGCGCCCTCGGTGAACTTCATGATGTTCCCCTTGTGGACGAGCGTCACGCTCTTGCGGCCGTTGGCGACGGCGTACTCGATCGCCGACCGGATGAGCCGCTCGCTCCCCTCGCGGGAGACCGGCTTGATGCCGACGCCGGAGGTCTCGGGGAAGCGGATCTTCTTGTACGAGGCCGGGAACTCGGCCTTGATGAAGTCCAGGAGCTTCTTCGCGTCGGCCGAGCCGGCTTCGAACTCGACGCCGGAGTAGACGTCCTCGGTGTTCTCCCGGAAGATCACCATGTCGACCTTCTCGGGGTGCTTCACGGGCGAGGGGACGCCCTTGAACCAGCGCACCGGGCGGAGGCAGACGTAGAGGTCCAGGAGCTGCCGAAGCGCGACGTTCAGCGACCGGATGCCGCCGCCGATCGGCGTGGTGAGCGGGCCCTTGATGCCGACGAGGTACTCGCGGAAGGCCTCGACCGTCTGGTCGGGGAGCCAGGTGTTGAAGAGCGAGTGGCTCTTGCCGCCGGCGTAGACTTCCACCCACTCCAGCTTCCGCTTGCCGCCGTAGGCCTTCTCGACCGCCGCGTCCAGGACGCGGACGCTGGCGCGCCAGATGTCGGGGCCGGTGCCGTCGCCCTCGATGAACGGGATGATCGGGCGGTCGGGGACGTTCAGCTTGCCCCCCTGGATCGTGATCTTCTGTCCGCCCGCCGGAGCCTCGACTTTCGGGCTCGCCATGAAACGCTCTCCGTTGACTCGTGCTCGATGGGACCGTCCGACGCCGCGTCAAAAGGCCGCGCGTCACCTTCAATGCCGTGGGCCGACCGAGGGCCGCGTCGCCCCGCCCGGCCGGTCGATCATGGCAGAATCCCGCGGGGGGGGCAAGGCTTGGGGCGCGGGCCGTGGACCGCGCCACGCGTCGGCGATAGGATGAGACGGATGTCGGAGAGATTCCCGATCGGGCCGACCCGGGGAGGGCCGACGATGCGACCGATCCGCCCGAAGCTCACGATCTTCCGGGCCATCCTGGCCGTGGCCGTCGCGGCCATCCTGTGCTTCGTCCTCACCGAGCCGATCAAGCGGCGGGCGCTCGACCGCCATCATCGACTTCTACAGATCGCCGCGAGCCACGGCTCGCTGGCGGGCGAATACGCCCGAAATTCGGCCGGCGCGCCCGGGATGCTGAAGATCGCCGCGTGGCACGACCACATGCGACGGGAATTCGAACGGGCGACGAAGCGGCCCGACGATCCGCCGCCGACGAGCCGGCCTTTCCCGCCCGAGGGCTGGACGAACGGCCGCGCACCGGATTCGGAGGGCGAGCGCGTCGGGACGGTCGAAACTCGTTGATCCGGGCTCAGTCGGCGACCGCGGTCGCCTCGTCGAAGAGGCGCAGCGCCAGGAGACCGTTCCCGACGGCGCCGCCCGCCCGGAGCGCGGCGGCTATGAAGATCGTCTCCCCGATCTCCTCGCGCGTGGCCCCGGCCTCGACCGCATTCTTGATGTGGGCGTCGATGCAGTACGAACACTGCGTCGTGAGCGCCACGGCGATAGACATCAACTCGCGATACTTGGCCGGGATGACGCCGTCCGACCTTTCTGCAGTGTGCTTCAGGTTGAAGAACGCCTCCGCCTCCTTCCTCGCGACGGCGATCAGTTCCTTGGCGTAAGCGAAGTCCTCCGGGGCCTGGTAGCCGGGCATGGGTGTTCTCCGAGGGGGGAGGGGCTGAGGTCCGGGGCGATGCCGACCCGTCGGAAGGCTATCGCCCGGCCGGCCTCGTCGCAAGGAGGCCGTCTCCCTCACGCCACCGGCTGTTCGAAGACGGCCACGCTGGCCGTGAAGCCGTGGATGAAGTTCTGGCCGCCGATCGGGCCGAGTTCGCCCATCGCGAAGAAGCCGGCGACGGGGATCGGGCCGAGGACTTCGCGGATCGCGGCGACGTCGTGGTTGGGGGCCGGGAACAGGCGGGTGCCGCGGCCGTTGCACGAGAAGAGCAGGGCGCCGACGGGGATCGTTCCGCCTGCGTCCTCCTTGGGGCGGCGGACCAGGGCTTCGCGCAGGTCCTCGTCGGCGGTCTCGGCGTCGCGGACGTGGAACTGGACCGTCTGGCCGACGCGGATCAGGTCGCTGATCTGGATCGCGCCGGACTCGTCGGCCCCGATGACGTTGTGGACCAGGAAGTCGCCGCGGTGGAACGACTCCTGATACTCGTTGATGACCCGGCCCAGGTGCAGGCCCTCCTGGACCTTCTCCACGTCCTCCTCGGGGAGGTCGCCCAGGACCTCGCGGAGCACCTCCAGGGCGGGGCGGCGGCCCAGCTCGCGGATGATGTTCTGCTCGGCCTTCGTGACCAGCAGCGTCCGGCCGACCGGCCGGCAGCCCTGGCTGACGACGGTCCGGACGGAGACCGGGCCGGAGAGCCGCAGGGCGACCGCGCCGTCGGTGTAGGCTTCGCCGTCCAACAGCAGGCGGTTCGCGCCGGGCTCCATGCCGCCGCTGGCCATGCCGCCGACGATCCGCAGGCCGCGGTGCTGGTCGTTGGCCAGCTTGAGCAGGTCCTGGACGGCGAAGGTGAACGGGTCGGCCAGGAGGATCAGCGTCGATTCACCCGGCTTCTCCAGCGCGGCCAGGGACCGCCGCAGCGAGCCGCCCCCGGGGTCGAACCGGACGGGCTGGATCTCGATCGCCGGGTGGTGCAGCGACCAGACGACGAGCGCGGGCTTGTTCTCGACCTCCAGGTCGTCGCCGACGATGGACTCGCCGGTGCAGCCCAGGACGTGCCGGGTCCGGCCGGATTCCAGGAACGCCTGCGACAGCTTGCCCAGGACGGGGGCGTGGTGGCGGGAGCTGAAGATCAGGGTGAGGTCGGCGGGCGGGGCGTCCTCGGCGGCGTCCGGCATGGCGTCCAGGCGCTCGAGGATCTGGTGGAACGCCGTGCTGGCGCTCCGGGCCGTGGAGAGGGCCGAGACGCATTTCATGGCCGCACCTGCAATCATCCCTGGGCCCGCGGGCGGGTCCGTGACAAGCCGACTTCTCCGGACGGCGTCCATCCACTATAATCACCGGGCGGAGGGCCCACTACCGGAACAATCGCCGACGGGGAGTCGGACCCGCCTCCGACCGCGCCGAGGGCCGCCCGCCGCCGCCATCCCGACCGCCCCGCCCGGACGAGGACCGACGCACGTCGCGCTCGGGTCGCCCGATCCACGTCATCGGACCTGATTTATGGCCTTCGATCCCAAGTACATCCGCAACTTCTCGATCGTCGCCCACATCGACCACGGCAAGAGCACCCTGGCCGACCAGATCCTCCTGCAATCCGGCGCGATCAGCCAGCGCGAGTTCCGCGAGCAGCTCCTGGACGACATGGACCTGGAGCGCGAGCGGGGGATCACCATCAAGGCCCGCGCCGTCGCCATCAACTACGTCCTGGACGGCCAGACCTACGAACTCAACCTGATCGACACCCCCGGCCACGTCGACTTCCACTACGAGGTCTCCCGCAGCCTCGCCGCCTGCGAGGGCGCCATCCTCCTGGTCGACTCCACGCAGGGCGTGCAGGCCCAGACCGTCGCCAACGCCTACCTGGCCGTGGCCGGCGACCTGGCCATCGTCCCGGCGCTGAACAAGATCGACATGCAGGCGTCGCGCCCGGACGAGATCAAGGAAGAGATCATGACCACGCTGGGGATCGACCCCAGCGAGGTGCTGGCCGTCAGCGGCAAGACCGGGGCCGGCGTCACCGACCTGTTCCGCGCGATCGTCGAGCGCGTCCCGCCCCCCGCCGGCGACCCGAAGAAGCCCCTGCGGGCGCTGATCTTCGACTCCAAGTTCGACGACTACCAGGGCGTGGTGGTGTACGTCCGGGTGGTCGACGGCGTGCTGAAGGTGGGCCAGAAGATCCGGCTGATGGCCGGCGAGACCGACTACGAGGTCATCGGACTGGGCCGCTTCCGCCCCCGCGAGGTCGCCTGCGACGAGCTGGGGGTCGGGCAGGTCGGCTACGTCGTGGCCAACATCAAGAAGCTGTCCGACGTCCGCATCGGCGACACCGTCACCCAGGTCCCGAACCCGGCCGTCGAGGCCCTGCCGGGCTACGAGGAGCCGGTGCAGGTCGTCTACTGCGGCCTCTTCCCGGCCTCGCACAACCAGTTCGACGACCTCCGGACGGCCCTCCAGAAGCTGGCCCTCAACGATTGCAGCTTCACCTTCGAGCCCGAGACGTCCGACGCCCTGGGCTTCGGCTTCCGCTGCGGCTTCCTGGGCATGCTCCACATGGAGATCGTCCAGCAGCGGCTGGAGCGCGAGAGCAACCTCGCCTTGGTCCAGACGGCCCCGAACGTCACCTACGAGATCCTGACCAAGAAGGGGGAGACCCTCCACATCTCCAACCCCACCCGGATCCCCGACCCGGGCGACATCGAGGAGTTCCGCGAGCCGATCGCCAAGATCAACTTCATCCTGCCGACCGAGAACATCGGCGCGATCATGCAGCTCTGCGAGGATCGCCGCGGCACCTACCTGAAGACCGAGTACCTGTCGTCCTCTCGCGCCATCCTGACGTATGAACTGCCGATGGCCGAGATGATCTACGACCTGTACGACAAGCTCAAGAGCGCCACCCGCGGCTACGGGACGATGGACTACGAGCTGATCGGCTACCGCGCCGACGACCTCTGCCGGCTCGACATCCTCGTGGCCGGGACGAAAGTCGACGCCCTCTCGATCGTCGTCCACCGGGCCCACGCCGACCGCCGCGGCCGGAAGCTCGTGAAGAAGCTGAGGGGGGAGATCGACCGGCACCAGTTCGAGGTCGCCATCCAGGCGGCGATCGGCAGCCGGGTCGTCGCCCGCGAGACCATCTCGGCCCTCCGCAAGAACGTCACCGCCAAGTGCTACGGCGGCGACATCTCCCGGAAGCGGAAGCTTTTGGAGAAGCAGAAGGAGGGCAAGAAGCGTATGAAGCAGGTGGGGAACGTGGAGATCTCCCAGGAAGCCTTCCTCTCCGTCCTGGACGACAGCGAGGACTGAGCCGGGCCCGCGTCCTCCACGACCCCCCGGGCCGCGGCGCCGAGCCCGCGGCCCGACCCCGACGGCGGACGACCAGCCCCATGCACGCCGACCCCGCGACCCCCGATCCGCTCGACGAGGCCGAGGCCCCGACGCCCGGGGTCGCGCGCCAGACCGTCGAGCTGCTGGTCGCGCTCTGCGTGGGCGTCCTCCTCTTCCGCACCTTCTCGGCCGAGGCCTACGTCGTCCCGACCGGCTCCATGGCCCCGACCCTCCTGGGCCATCACCTGGAAGTGACCTGCCCCAACTGCAAGTTCCCGTTCGACGTCGGCCTCGACGACGAGGCCCCGCCCCCGCGCCCGGTCTGCCCCAACTGCGGCCGCGGCGGCCTGGAGTCCGAGCCCGCCCTCCCCTGCAACGGCGACCGGGTGCTGGTCCAGAAGTTCCTGTACGACTTCCGCGCCCCGGAGCGCTGGGAGGTCGCCGTCTTCCACTATCCGGGCGACCCCTCGCAGGCGTACGTCAAGCGGGTGGTCGGGCTCCCGGGCGAGTCGATCCGGCTGGCCCGGGGGGACGTCTGGGTCGACGGCGCGGTCGCGCGGAAGGGCCCGGAGGACGTCCGGGCGATGCGGATCCTGGTCCACGACAGCCGATACGCCCCGGCCGACTCCGACCGCTACCCGCGGTGGGAGTTCCGCCGGGGGGACTCGCGGGGCGAGTCGCCGTCGGGGTGGTCGCAGGGGGCCGAGGGCTTCCGCCGCGCCCCGGCCGGGCCGGGCGGCGACGAGGACGACTGGCTCGTCTACCGCAACTGGGATCCGGGGCTGGAACGCTACGCCCCGATCCGCGACTACTACGGCTACAACGGCGGCGACGGCCGGTCGGACAACGCGGTGCGGGACGTCGGCCTGGAGGCCCGCGTGACGCTCGGGCCGGGCGTCGAGTCGCTGGCCCTGGCCTTGCGATCGGGGGGCGACCGCTTCGTCGTCCGCATCCCGACCCGGGCCGACGAGCCCGTCGAGGTGACGCGCAACGGCGTCGACTGCAAAGCCTTCCTCCTGAGCAACCCGCTGGCCTCGGATCCGCCCGGCGAGGCCCACACGATCGAGGCGTCGGTCTTCGACGCCCGCGTGATGGTCCTGGTGGACGGCCTGCCCCTGTTCGTGCCCCACGACTACGACGACCCGGCCGACGCCCCGTGGAACGACGAATCGCCCGTGGCCCTGGGGGTGCGGGGGGGCTCGCTGGAGGCACCGGAGGTCCGCGTCTACCGCGACGTCTATTACACCAGCAACCTCGGGGTCGCCCACCGCCGTCCGAACGCGGTCGTGGATCCGGTCCGGCTGGGGCCGGGCGAATACTTCGTGCTGGGGGACAACAGCCCGGTCTCGAACGACTCGCGGTTCTGGGCCCAGGGGCCGGTGGTGCGGCGGGAGCTGTTCCTGGGAAAGCCGTTCCTGGTCCACCTGCCGGGGCGGGCCGTCGCCCTGGAGGTCTTCGGCCGGTCGCTTTACTGGATTCCCGACCCGCGCCGGATCCGTTACATTCACTGATCGGACCACCCCGCCCGCCTCCCGGTTTGGAGAGACCCGAAGATCATGGGACGAGCCGTCGCCAACGCCCCGAAGACGTCCGCCGCCCCCCGCGCGACGCCGGCCGACGCCAGGAAGGGCGACGGCCTGCGGGAGCTGGTGGAGGCCCTGGTGGTGGCGGGGGTCGCGGCCCTGCTGGTCCGGGGGTTCGAGGCCCAGGCGTTCGTGATCCCGACGGGATCCATGGCGCCGACCCTCATGGGCCGCCACAAGGAAGTCGCCTGCCCCCAGTGCGGGTTCGTCTTCGCAGTCAACGCCTCGGAGGAGGTGGAGGGGACCTTCCCGCTCCGTCCGGTCTACTCCGGCGTCTGCGTCAACTGCCGGAACCAGGCCCGGAACCTGAACGACGCCCCCAGCTACAAGGGGGACCGGATCCTGGTCTCCATGTTCCCCTACGACCTCCCCGGCCTGCCGGGGGCGTCGCCGCCGGAGCGGTTCGACGTGGTCGTCTTCCGGTATCCCGAGGAGCCCGAGACCAGCTACATCAAGCGCCTGGTCGGCCTCCCCGGCGAGACCATCCGGATCCACCACGGCGACCTCTACATCAAGGCCGCCGACGCCGACGAGTTCCGCCTCCAGCGCAAGCCGATGGAGCACCTGCGGAGCATGCAGGTCGCCGTCTACGACGACTCGTTCCAGCCCCGGGCCCTGCGCGACCGGGCCGAGTGGCGGCGCTGGTCGTCCGACGCCGGCTGGAAGGCCGTCGAGCCCGGCCGGAGCCTCTACGATCTCGACGCGCCGGCCGCCGACTGGGCCGACCTCCGCTACCGTCACCTGGTCCCCGAGCCCGAGCAGTGGGAGGCGCTGCTGGTCGACCGGACGCCCGCCCGCGGCCCCCGGCCGACGCTCGTCACCGACTTCTACTCGTACAACACCAACCTGCCGGCCGAGAGTTCCGACCTGGTCCAGTCGCGCTACGGCAACCAGAACGCCTGGCTCCAGCCCCACTGGGTCGGCGACCTGACCCTCGCGGCCGACCTGGACGTGAAGTCCGACTCCGGCGAGGTCCGGCTCGAACTGGTCAAGGGGGGCGTGCGGCACTTCGCGACGATCGACGTGGCGACCGGCAAGGGCCGCTTCACCCGCGGCGACGAGACCCTGGCCGAGTTCGACACCCCGGTCGTCGGCAAGGGCTCGCACCGGCTGGAGTTCGGCAACGTCGACGACCGCCTGACCCTGATGGTGGACGGCCGGGCCGTCGGCGGCGAGGGGGCCGAATACGACCGGGGCGACGAGGTCCCCACGCCGACCGCGGACGACCTGTCGCCGGCGGCGATCGCGGCCAGGGGGGCGGCGGTCTCGGCGAGCGGCCTTGTCCTGAAGCGGGATATCTACTATACCCAGACGCCGGGGTATACCGACTACGGCCCGGTCTGGGACGCCCGGGAGCCCCGGCGGCCGTCCGAGCTGTTCGACTTCCTGTCCGACCCCGCCCGGTTCCAGAACATCGCCCGCCTGCGGAGCGAGGAGTTCGAGCTGGGCGAGGACCGATTCATGATGATGGGGGATAACAGCCCCCGCAGCAAGGACAGCCGGGGGTGGGACTCGTCGGACCGCTCGTGGGACTTCCTGGACCGGAAGTCCTGGGAGGTCCCGCGGAGCCTCATCACCGGCAAGGCGTTCTTCGTCTACTGGCCGCACGGCGTCCCGTTCGGCCCGACCATCCGCCTCAACCACGACTTCCGCGTCCCGTTCCGCCCCTACGTCGAACGGATGCGCTGGATCCGCTGACGAGGCCGGGGGCGACGAGGATCGGCCCGAACGACGCGACGCGATCACGGAGGATCGAGCGATGGCCCTGCTGGAAGTCCGCGCCCTGGAGAAGTGGTACGGCCGTCGCCAGGTCGTGAACGGGGTCGAGTTCGACGTCGACCAGGGCGAGGTCGTCGGCCTGCTGGGCCCCAACGGCGCCGGCAAGACGACCAGCTTCCGCATGACGATCGGCCTGATCGACGCCGACGGCGGCTCCGTGACCTTCGACGGCCGCGACGTCACCAAGCTCCCCATGTACCTCCGCGCCCGCGCGGGGATGGGATATCTGGCCCAGGACTCCAGCGTCTTCCGCCAGCTCACGGTCGAGCAGAACCTGATGGCGATCCTGGAGACCCGCGGCGACATGAGCCGCAAGCAGCGCCGCGACCGGCTCAACGAGCTGGTCGACCGCTTCGGGCTCCAGAAGATCCTGAAGACCAAGGCCCACATGGTCTCCGGCGGCGAGCGCCGGCGCACCGAGATCGCGCGGGCCCTGATCACCAACCCCAAGCTCATCATGCTCGACGAGCCGTTCGCGGGCATCGACCCGAAGACGGTCGGCGAGATCCAGGAGCAGATCCGCGACCTGGTCGACACTTACAACATCGGGATCCTCCTGACCGACCACCAGTTCCGCGAGACGCTGGAGGTCACCGACCGCTGCTACGTCATCCGCGAGGGCCGGGTCTTCGCCTACGGCAATCGCGAGCAGATCCTCAACAACGCCGAGGTCCGCCGCCACTACATCGGCGAGCGCTTCGACGGCGGCCACCTGCTGGACTCCCAGCGGCCCATGTCGGCTGTCGCCAAGCCCCAGCCCGCCGCGCTCCCCCCCACACCGACGCCCCCCCCGCCGACGCCGGCCGCCCGGCCGACCGTCTCCATTCCCCGCCCGCCCGTCGCCGAGGTGCCCGAAGACGACCCGAGCGACCCCGAGTCCGTCCAGAGCCAGATCGTCGACGAGGGCCGCGGCTACGTCCAGGGGGGCTCGCACTCCATCCAGGTCAACCAGATCCCGCCCGACTTCAACATCGACGACCTCTACAAGAAGCCCTGATCCACGCCGACGGGATCGCGGGTTCGGTCGGGTCCGTTCGCTACGTTGCGGCGTCCGTTGCGACGTCGTAATTCCTTGTTGCCAATATTGTTGCGCCGTGAATTGATTGGCTTCGATCGTCGAAGACGACGTTGATTTCCGCGCCTTCCCCACCGTGGCACGACTTGCACGCGGAGCCGGAGGCGTGGCGTTGTGACGGCCCCTCTCCCGGCGGGAGAGGGGATGTTTTCGGGGGCAAGCGCACTGAGGGGCCGACCGTCGCCGCGTTCCGCGGCTTATCAACCCGTAGGCCGGCTCTCGACCCGGACTACTCCTTCACCTGCTTCCGGGTTGCCAAGGAGCGGGGCGAGAGACGTTCGCCTCCGTCTCCCGGATGATCTGCGGGAGGGCCGCGGCGATTTCACGAAAACGGGAAATCGCCGCGGATTGGCCCCGGCTCGTCAGTTGGCCACGAAATTGATGAGCTTGCCGGGGACGACGATCACCTTGCGGACCGTCTTGCCTTCCAGCAGGGCGGCGATGCGGGCGTCGCCGCGGGCGAGGGCCTCGATGGCCTGCTGGTCGGCGTCGGCGGGGACGGTGATCTTGCCGCGGAGCTTGCCCAGGATCTGCACCGGGATCTCGACCTCGTCGTCCTTCAGCAGCGCGGGGTCGAAGGCGGGCCAGGGCTCGTAGGCCAGCGTCGACTCGTGGCCGAGGATCTGCCAGAGTTCTTCGGCCAGGTGGGGGGCCATGGGGGCGAGGAGGAGGGTGAAGGTCTCCATCGCCGCCTTCGGGCGGACCTCGGCGCCGGTGAAGGCGTTGACGAACTCCATCAGCCGGCTGACGGCGGTGTTGAAGCGCAGGGCCTCGTAGTCGTCGCCGACCGCGGCGACCGTGCGGGCGATGAGCTTGGCCTGGTCGGGCGTCGGCGGCGCGTCCGTCACGCGAGGGTCGAGGACGACCTCCTCGGCCTCGTAGTCGACCACCATGCGCCAGGCGCGGCCGAGGAAGCGGTAGACACCCTCCACGCCCTTCATGCTCCAGGGCTTCACCGCTTCGAGCGGGCCCATGAACATCTCGTAGAGGCGGAGGCTGTCGGCGCCGTACTCGTTGACGACGACGTCCGGGTTGATGACGTTGCCGCGGCTCTTGGACATCTTGTGCGCGCGGGCGTCGATCCTGACCTCGGGCGCGTCCTTGATGACGAAGCCCTCGCCCTTCTTGACGACCTGGTCGTCGTCCAGCTTCACCGTCTCCAGGAGGGCGCCCGTGGCGTCCCCCTTGCGGATCGGGCCCTTGTCGGCGTGCTCGACGCTCGGGGCGGGGACCCACGCGCCGGCGGCGTCGCGATAGGCGGTGTACTCGGTCTCGCCCAGGATCATCCCCTGGTTGACGAGGCGCTGGAAGGGCTCGGGCGTGCTCACCAGGCCGCGGTCGAACAGGACCTTGTGCCAGAAGCGGCTGTAGAGGAGGTGGAGGACGGCGTGCTCGGCCCCGCCGACGTACAGGTCGACCGGCAGCCAGTACTTCTCCTTCTCCGGGTCCCAGGGGCGTTCGGTGTTCTTGGGGTCGATATACCGCAGGTAGTACCAGCACGACCCGGCCCACTGGGGCATCGTGTTGATCTCGCGACGGTACGCCTCGGAGTAGTTGACCCACTCCTTCGCCTTGGAGAGCGGCGGCTCGGGGGTGCCGGTCGGCTTGAAGTCGTCGAGGTCGGGGAGGAGGACGGGCAACTCGTCCTCGCCGATGGGGGTGACGCGGTCCTGATCGTCCAGGAGCACCGGGAACGGCTCGCCCCAGTAGCGCTGGCGGGAGAACAGCCAGTCGCGGAGCTTGTAGTTCACGGCCTTCTTGCCGACGCCCCTCTCGGCGAGCCAGGCGGTGATGGCCGGCTTGGCCTCGGCGGTGGGCTTGCCGTCCAGGACGAAGGCATCGTTGCGCGACTGGATCGCGACGCCCTCGTCGTGGAAGACGGCGGCGAACGCGCCGGGGTCGGCCTTGTAGGCGGCCAGGAGGGCGGCGGGGTCGGCGGGCGCCTCCTCGCGGGTCGGCGAGGCGTTGGCCCTGAGCCATTCGGCGGGGGGCTCGACGACGGCCCGGATGGGGATGCCGAAGGTCTTCGCGAACTCGAAGTCGCGGTCGTCGTGGGCGGGCACGGCCATGATGGCGCCGGTGCCGTAGCTGATGAGGACGTAGTCGGCGATCCAGACCGGGATGGGCTCGCCGGTGACGGGGTTGACCGCGTGGCCGCCGGTGAAGACGCCGGTCTTGGTCTTGGCCAGGTCGGTGCGGTCCAGGTCGCTCTTGCGCGCGGCCTGCTCGCGGTACTTCGCGACGGCGTCCTTCTGCTCCGGCGTGGTGATGCGGTCGACCAGCGGGTGCTCCGGGGCCAGCACCATGTACGTCGCGCCGAAGAGGGTGTCGGGGCGGGTGGTGTAGACCCGGATGACGTCCTCGGCGGGCGTGGCGGGGAAGGGGCCCGAGGGCCGGGGCGGGGCCTCGCCGCCGACGAGGACGGGGAAGTCGACCTCCGCGCCCTCGCTGCGGCCGACCCAGTTGCGCTGCATGTCGCGGATCGACTTCGGCCAGTCGACGATCTCCAGGTCCTCGACCAGGCGGTCGCCGTAGGCGGTGATCCGGAGCATCCACTGGGTCAGCGGCATGCGGACGACGGGGTGGTTCCCGCGCTCGGACTTGCCGTCGACGACCTCCTCGTTCGCCAGCACGGTGCCGAGCGCCGGGCACCAGTTGACGGGGACCTCGGCGCGGTAGGCCAGGCGCTTCGAGTCGCGGTAGGCGACCGGGTCGACGCCCTCGGGGATCGGGAGTTCGGCGATGGGCCGGCCCTTGCCGCGGCGGGCTCGGCCCTGGGCGTCGGCCCACTCGAAGTCGGGGTCGTACCAGGTGTCGTGGATCTTGAGGAAGATCCACTGCGTCCACTTGTAGTAGCCGGGATCCGTGGTGTCGACCTCGCGGGACCAGTCGTAGGAGAAGCCCAGCGACTTGATCTGGCGGCGGAAGTTGTCGACGTTGGCCTGGGTGGTGATCCGGGGGTGGGTGTTGGTCTGGACGGCGTACTGCTCGGCGGGGAGGCCGAAGGCGTCCCATCCCATCGGGTGCAGGACGTTGAAGCCCTTCATCCTCTTGAAGCGGCAGACGATGTCGGTGGCGGTGTACCCCTCGGGGTGGCCGACGTGCAGCCCCGCGCCGCTGGGGTAGGGGAACATGTCGAGGATGTAGAGCTTGGGCCGCCCGCGGTCGAGGTCGGGGGTCGCGAAGGTCTGGTGCTGCTCCCAGTAGCCCTGCCACTTGGGCTCGATCCGCTGAGGGTGATACGCGGGCATGGATCCTCTCCGGCGCGTCGCGGCGCGCCCCGACCTTTTCGAACTCGACTCGACCGTCCCGGACACGAAAAACGGCCCGCCGAGTTCCCGGGGGCCGAGGGAATCGAGCATACCGTTTCCGGCCGCGCGTCGCCACCGAGCCGGAGGTGGCGCGGGCGGCATCGCGCGGGCGATGGCGTGCAGTCCGGACCCGCCCTGGCGCGACGAGGTTCGGGTCAATGCACCAGGGCCGTGAACTCGTGGCTCGATCGGGGTAGACTCCTCACAGGCCACATCCAGACCTGGAGATTTCGGTGATGAAATCCATGGCGTCGATCAGCCGTCGGAATTGCCTCAACCTCATCGCCGGGGCCGGAGCGGCCGGGGCCGTCGCCGCCGCGTCGTCCGGGCGCGAGCGACGGCCGATACGAGCGGTCGCGTTCGACGCCTTCCCGATCCTCGATCCTCGTCCGATCTTCGCGCTCGCCGAGGATCTTTTCCCGGGGCATGGCAGGGCCCTGGGCGACGCCTGGAAGACGCGGCAGTTCGAGTACCAGTGGCTCCGGGCGCTCGCGGGGCGATACGCCGACTTCCGACAAGCGACCGAGGACGCCCTGATCTACGCCGCGGCGTCGCTCAAGCTCGACATGACGGCCGAGAAGCGGGAGCGCCTGATGGCGGCCTATCTGGAACTGCGCGCCTGGCCCGACGCCCCCCCGACGCTGGCCCGACTGAAGGAGGCCGGGATCCGCCTGGCCTTCCTCTCCAACGCGACGCCCGCGATCCTGGAGGCGGGGATCGCGAACTCGGGGCTCGCCGGGGTCTTCGAACACGTCCTCAGCACCGACCGGATCCGGACGTACAAGCCCGACCCTCGCGCCTACCGGATGGCGACGGACGCCTTCGGGCTGCGAACGGAGGAGGTCGCCTTCGCGGCGTTCGCGGGCTGGGACGCGGCGGGCGCCGCCTGGTTCGGATTCCCGACGTACTGGGCGAACCGCCTCGGGGCCCCCGTCGAGGAGTTGGGCGTCCGGCCGCACGCCGAGGGGCGGGACCTCTCCGGCCTGGCGGAGTTCGTCCTCGGCCGAGGATGAGGGGAGAGGGCCGGGGCGGGATCGCCCGCGCATCCTGCGCCGCCCTCGCGACCCGAAAAACCGTCGCTTCCATACGTCGAAGAATGCTGAATCTTGCAGGCGTTTGAAGTTTTTACAAGGGTGGGACGGCGGCCTGGCCCCCGCGACTTGAGGATTTCCTGGAAAATTTCCCGGGATTCCCGCCCATCGGCCGAACGGCGTGTAGACTTCAGTCGAAGTCGGGATTTCTGGTCCCTCGCCACGGAAGCACGATCGATGGTTCGGCATCGCTCTTGCGATTCGTGGGTGTCGAGGCTCGACCCGGGATGTCGAGCGTATGACCGGCCCGACGAGGAGATGGGATGATGGCTGACAAGACTTCGGCCCCGTTCGCGGTGCGCGCCCACAAGGCGTGCCTCGCGATGACCGCCGTCGGCGCCCTGCTGACCGCCGGCTGCAACCACAGGCGATCGGTCCTCCGGCCCGTGATGCCCGCGCCCCGCGCGGTCGTGACCCCCGGCTGCTCCAACTGCGGCGGGGCCGGCGGCGCGACGGTCGTCGAGAGCCCCGGCGCGGTGATCCGCGGCGGCTCCCTCGCCGCCCCGGCCGACGAGCCGGTCATCAGCTCGCCGTCGGGCTCGATCCCCTCGGACGTGGAGATCACGCCCCCCTCGCCGACCACCAGCTCGCGGCGGGCCCCCTCCGTCGAGCGCGCCCCCACGGCCTCGCCCGACGACCTCGACCTGTCGCCCGCCGCCTCCTCGACGACCCGCTCGCGCAGCCTCCGGCCGCCGATCGAGTCCAAGCCCAAGGCGACCACGCCCGAGATGACCTCGCCGACCAGCATGGGCCCCGGCGGGTCGGGCTCGCTGAAGACGACCTCCTCGGCCGGCGTGGTCCGCCGCGCGAGCACGAGCGGGGCGCTGGAAGGCTACTTCGCGGGCGACGCGGCCGACGACCTGTTCTTCCCCGACAAGGCCGACCGCCCGTGGAAGTACGTCGTCGTCCACCACAGCGCGACCGAAGAGGGCTCGTACGCCGACATCGACGCCGAGCATCGCAAGCTGCTGGGGAGCGCCGACGGCTGCGGCTACCACTTCGTGATCGGCAACGGCACCGGCAGCGGCGACGGCCAGATCGAGGTCTCCCAGCGCTGGGTGAAGCAGAAGCACGGCGTCCACTGCCGCAACGCGCGCCGCGCCGACATCGACGAGTACGGCATCGGCGTCTGCCTGATCGGCGACTTCGAGAAGGCCCCGCCGACCCCCAGGCAGCAGGCGGCGCTCAAGGCGCTGATCGCCTACCTGAGCGAGAAGTACCGGATCGACCAGGCCCGGATGGAGACGCATTCGCACATGGCGGCGACGCCGACCGTCTGCCCCGGCAAGCACTTCCCGGACGACGCCCTGAACATCCCGACGCGCAACGAGGCCCAGGCCGACGCCACGCCGGCCCCGCGCGGCGTCGACCGTCGCGCCGTGCCGACCGCGTGGCGGATGCAGGACGGCGACCTCGAAGTCCCGGCCCTGGTCGCGCCCGCCCGCTGATCGATCGCCACGCCTCGCCTTCCATCTCCGGCCCGCAGGGATGCGGGTCGTCTCATTTCACCCTTCAAGACGACGGACCGCCTCGTGGAGGATGGCGACGACCGACATCGCGTCGGTGATCTCGCCGTCCTTGAGCATCCGCCAGGCCTCGGCCCAGGGGACGCGGCGGACCTCCAGGCGCTCGGTGCCCTCGGGGTCGCTCGGGCCGTGCGTCAGCCCGGAGGCGCGGTAGATGAACGCCTCCTCGTCGCTGACCGAGTTCGACAGGTGGCAGCGGGCGACCAGCTCCAGGCGGTCGCACGTCATCCCCGTCTCCTCCTTCAGCTCGCGGAGGACGGCCTCATCGGGCGACTCCTCGGGCGGGCAGCCCCCCTCGGGCATCTCCCAGGAGTAGGCGTCCAGGGGGTAGCGATGCTGGCCGACGAGCCAGATCGAGCCGTCGTCCTCGACGGGGAGGACGCCGACGGCCCGGTTCTTGAACTCGACGACGCCGTAGATGCCGGGGAGGCCGTCGGGGCGGATCACCTCGTCCTGGCGGACGCGGATCCAGGGGTTGTCGTAGACGGGCCGCGTCGCCACGGCCCGCCACGGGTTCTCGCGATGGTCGCTCACGCGCCGATCGCCGCCTTGAGGGCCAGGCCCATGTCGGCCGGGCTCTTGGCGACGCGGATCCCCGCGCCTTCCAGCGCGGCGATCTTGTCGGACGCCTTGCCGGAGCCGCCGGAGATGATGGCGCCGGCGTGGCCCATGCGCTTGCCCGGCGGGGCCGTCTGGCCGGCGATGAACGCCGCGAGCGGCTTGGTGAACTTGCCCGACGCCTTCAGCGCCGCGGCCTGCTCCTCGGCGTCGCCGCCGATCTCGCCCATCATCAGGACGGCGTCGGTGTCGGGGTCGGCCTCGAACATGGTGAGGACGTCGACGAAGCTGGTGCCGTTGACCGGGTCGCCGCCGATGCCGACGCAGGTGCTCTGGCCGATGCCCAGGTTGGTGAGCTGCCAGACGGCCTCGTACGTCAGGGTGCCGGAGCGGCTGACGACGCCGATGCGGCCCGGCTTGTGGATATAGCCCGGCATGATGCCGATCTTGCACTCGCCGGGCGTGATGACGCCGGGGCAGTTGGGGCCGATCAGCCGCTTCTCGGGGTGGTACAGCTTCAGGTAAGCGACGGCGCGGGCCATGTCGAGGACGGGGATCCCCTCGGTGATGGCGATGATGACCGGGATGCCGGCGTCGGCGGCCTCGACGATGGCGTCGGCCGCGCCCGGGGGCGGGACGAAGATCATCGTGGCGTTGGCGCCGGTGGCCTTCACGGCCTCGGCGACGGTGTCGAACACCGGCACGCCGACGGCGGTCTCGCCGCCGCGGCCGGGCGTCACGCCGCCGACGAGGTTCGTGCCGTACTCCTTGCACTTCTCCGAGTGGAAGCCGCCCGACTTGCCGGTGATCCCCTGGCAGATGAGGCGCGTGTCTTTCCCGACCAGGATGCTCATGGGATTATCGATTCCGTGGATGCGAGCCGTGTGTGTTGGGACGGGTCCGGGGCGGGTCAGGCGGCCGAGTGCTTCTTGGCCGCGGCCACGACCTTCTGGGCGGCGTCGGTCAGGCCGTCGGCCGTGATGATCTTGCGCCCGGACTTCTCCAGGAGGGCCTTGCCGATGTCGGAGTTGGTCCCCTCCAGGCGGACGACCAGGGGGACGCGGAAGTCGATCTCGTCGTAGGCGGCCAGGAGGGCCTGGGCGATGACGTCGCACCGCATGATGCCGCCGAAGATGTTGACGAGGACCGCGTTGACCTTGTCGGACGACAGCAGGATGCGGAAGGCTTCCAGCACCTGGTCCTTCTCGGCCCCGCCGCCGACGTCGAGGAAGTTGGCCGGCTCGCCGCCGTGGTACTTGATCAGGTCCATCGTGCTCATGGCCAGGCCGGCACCGTTGACCAGGCAGGCGATGTCGCCGTCGAGGCTGACGTACGAGAGGCCCGAGCGGCCGGCTCGCAGCTCGGCCGGATCCTCCTCGTCCTCGTCGATCAGCGCGGCGTAGTCCTTGTGGCGGAAGTTGGCGTTGTCGTCGAAGTTCAGCTTGCAGTCGAGCGCCATCACCTCGCCCTTGTCGGTGACGATCAGGGGGTTGATCTCGGCGAGCGAGGCGTCGGAGTCGATGCAGAACTTGACGAAGTTCTTGAGGAAGACCGCGCCCTTCTTGGCGGAGTCGCCGGAGAGGCCCAGGGCCTTGCAGAGCTTGCGGGCCTGGAACGGCTGGAGGCCGAGGGCCACGTCGACGGGCTCGTGGACGATCTTCTCGGGCGTGTTGTGGGCGACCGTCTCGATGTCGACGCCGCCCTCGGTGGAGGCCATGACGACGGGCCGCTTGGTGTTGCGGTCGACGGCCAGGCCGAGGTACAGCTCCTTGGCGATGTCGTGGCCGACGGTGATCAGCACCTTCTTGATCGCCTGGCCCTCGGGCCCGGTCTGGTACGTCACCAGGGTCTTGCCCAGCAGGCTGGCGGCGGCCTTCTCGGCGTCGGCCGCCGACTTGACGAGCTGGACGCCCTTGGCCATGCCGTCGGGGCGAGACTTCTCGCCGCTGGCGATCGCCAGGGCGAGGCCGCGGTCGACCTCGGGGCCGACGGCCACGCCCTTGCCGCGGCCCCCGGCGTGGACCTGGGCCTTGACGACGATCAGGCCGCCGCCCAGTTCCTCGTAAGCCTTCGCGGCCTCCGCGGGCGTCGAGACGACGATCCCCGCCGGCACCGCGACCCCGGCCTTGGCGAGCAGTTCCTTGGCCTGATACTCGTGAACCTTCATTGCCGAACGGCCCTGTTGTCCAGTAGGTAGAACGGGAACGGCGCGCATCGCCGGCCTCGTCCGCCGGGCTCGCCGGCGGGCGATGGAAGGGGGCATTTTAACCGCGCGCGGGCCCCGGATGCCATAAGGCGACGCGAACGCGACGGGCTCGAAGGGCGTCGCCCTCCTCGTCCCATCCCCGTCGATGGGATCGCCTCCGCATGAATCGAGAGGCGGACCTGGCCGATCGCGTCCCCTCTCCCGCCGGGTGAGGGTCGTCGGATTTCGAGAAGACCGCGGCGATCAAGTCCTCCTCCCCTCGAGGTGCTGCGTCGAAAGCATGCCGATGCGGGTCGAAGACGGTCTTCCCCCCTCGCGGGGGAAGACAGACGCCGAAGGCGTCAGATGAGGGGGACGCGAAGCGCGAGGCCCGTGGGGATTCGAAAGCCCGCCCGACCGGCCCGGGAGCCCGACGGCCGTCCTGCTCGTCGTCCCCCTCATCCGGCCCTCCGGGCCACCTTCCCCCGCGAGGGGGGAAGGCCGCTTGTCGTAAGCCCACTCGGCGACCGCGCCGTCGGCATGCCCTCGGTGCTCCGACGACCCTCACCCGCCGCTGCGCGGCCGCCCTCTCCCGGCGGGAGAGGGGACTTCGCGCGACGCGGCGAGCCCCCGGATGCTCACCCCTCGCGCTCGATCTCGCGTCGGATCGCGGCGATGTCGGCATCCGTAATCATGGCCCGGCGGAGGTCCGGCACGTCGTCGACGTCGACCCGGCGAGGCTTCTCCACGCGACGGCGGTCGGGGGCGGGGGGGGCCCCGCGGGTGACCGATTTCTTCGAAGGAGCGGGCTCGCGGGGGGCGGGATCCTCGTCGGCCGCGCCGAAGACTTCCTCCCAGTAGGCCCGCTCGGCGTCGTCGAGGGCGGGGGCGGTCCGGACGGCTTCGGGGTCGGGGACGTTCATCGGCGCTCGTCGCTGATACGCGAGGGTGGGGAGGCGGTCGAGGAACTCGTCGGCCTTGAGGGCGCGGGCCCTGCGGCGGGTGGCCGACTGGCGGACTTCCCGGTCGTTGGAGACGACGGTCAGGGCCTTGGGGGTGGAGTGCTTCGCCAGGATCCGCTCGATGCGGGCGTCGGCACTGGGGTCGGAGAGGGCGAAGATGACCGAGATCCGCCGGTAGGTCGACTCGACGGGGAAGTCGACCGGCGGCTTGTTGGCGTCGAAGACGATGGTGGTCTCGGCCGCGAGGTCCCCCAGCTTCGACGCCAGGTGGTCCAGGAACCGTTTTCGCGCCTTGCGGAACCGCTCGCGGCCCATCTTGGAGTCGATGACGCCGGCGACGTGCATCACGTTGTAGCCGTCGATGAGCCAGCGCATGGACCTCGCGCACCCCGATCGCCGCAGGAAACTCCCGCCCTGATCCAAGTTTAGGGCGGGAGGATGCGGATTCAAGCCGTCGCGGCGGCCCCCGCCAGCGTGTAGCGCACCTCCCCGTCGACGATGACGGTGTGGGCCCTGCCGCGGACCTGCCAGCCGTCGTAGGGGGTGTTCTTGCTCTTGCTGCGGAGCTGGGACGCCTCGACGGTCCAGGCGAGCGCGGGGTCGATGACGGTGACGTCGGCGTCGGCGCCGGGGCGGAGGGAGCCCTTGTTGGATAGATTCAGCAGGTTCGCGGCGTTGATGGTCATCTTGCGGATCGCCTCGGGCCAGGAGAGGTGGCCGGGCTCGATCAGGTGGGTGACGGTGATGGGGAGCAGGGTCTCCAGGCCGACGATCCCGAACGGGGCCTGGTCCAGCTCGCGCATCTTCTTCTCGCGGGCGTGGGGGGCGTGGTCGGTGCAGAGGATCTCGATCGTGCCGTCCTTCAGGCCGTCGATCACCGCGGCGACGTCCTCGGCGGTGCGGAGCGGGGGGTTCATCTTGTAGTTCGAGTCGAAGGTTCGCAGGCTCTCGTCGGTCAGGCTGAAGTGGTGGGGGCAGGCCTCGGCCGTGACGCGGATCCCGCGGCGCTTGCCCTCGCGGACGAGTTCCACGGCCCTCGCGGTGGAGATGTGCTGGACGTGGAGCCGGCCGCCGGTGATCTCGGCGAGCCGGATGTCGCGGGCGACCATGATGTCCTCGGCCGCGGCGGGCATGCCGCCCAGGCCGAGCCGCATCGATTCGAACCCCTCGTTCATCACGCCGCCGGCGGTCAATTCCATGACCTGGCAGTGCTGCATGATGACCAGGTTGAACATCTTCGAGTATTCGAGGGCCCGGCGCATGAGGCCGGCATCGGAGACGGGGGCCCCGTCGTCCGTGAAGGCGACCGCGCCGCCGGCGACGAGCTGGCCGAGCGCCGCCAGCTCCTCCCCCTTGCGGCCCTTGCTCACGCAGCCGACGGGGAAGACGTTGGCCTGCCGGGCCCGCCGGCCCTGGAGGACGACGAACTCGGCCGTGGCCTGGGTGTCGATCGGCGGGAGCGTGTTGGGCATGCAGGCGACGGTCGTGACGCCCCCCGCCAGCGCCGCGGCGGCGCCGGTGGCGATGGTCTCGTCCTCCTCCTGCCCCGGCTCGCGGAGGTGGACGTGGACGTCGATGAGGCCGGGGGCGACGATCAGCCCGCGGGCGTCGACGACCCGGTCGGCCGCCGCGCCGCCGCCGTCGGCGACGACCTTGCCGTCGCGAATCCAGACGTCGCCGACCGCGTCGAGGTCGCGCGAGGGGTCGATGATCCGTCCGCCGGTGATCTGGATGGTGGGCAAGGCGAGGGTCCTTGAGACGAAGGGTCGGGATGCGGACGTTGAAGTCCCCTCACGCCGGGAGAGGGCGGCCCCGAGGGCCGGGTGAGGTTCGCTGGACTTTCGGAGGGAGTCAAGTAAGACCGGGAGGGTGGTCCGGGCGGTCCGCCCGGACGTCGATGGCCGTCGGGGATAGGGACGTCCGGGCGGACCGCCCGGACCACCCTCCCGGTCCCGACCAGGTCCATCCCGGCTTTTGCGCGCCCGGAATGCCCTCTGCGCCCCGGCGACCCTCACCCGCCGCTGCGCGGCACCCTCTCCCGGCGGGAGAGGGGACGGCCCCGGGCGCAGAAGGGCGAGGCGGGCGGCCTCACTCCCCCGCGGGCATCTTGCCGCTGAGGAGGTAGAGGACGGCCATGCGGACGGCCAGGCCGTTGCTGACCTGGTCGAGGATGGCGGAGTGCTTGCCGTCGGCGACCTCCGGGGTCAGCTCGACGCCGCGGTTGATCGGGCCGGGGGCGAGGATCAGGAGGTCGTCCTTGGCCTTCTTCACCCGCTCCTGGGTCATCATGTAGAACTGCGAGTATTCGCCGACCGAGGGGAACAGGCCCCGCTGCTGGCGCTCGAACTGGATCCGCAGGACGTTGATGACGTCGCAGCGATGGAGCACGTCGTCCAGGCGGTAAGCGACCTCGCAGCCCAGGCGCTCCATCCCCCGGGGGACGAGGGTCGGCGGGCCGCAGAGGATGACCTTCGCGCCCAGCTTCAGCAGGCCCCAGATGTTGGAGCGGGCGACGCGGGAGTGGGCGATGTCGCCGATCAGGGCGACGGTCAGGCCCTCGAAGCCCCCCTTGGCGCGGCGGATCGTCATCAGGTCGAGCAGGCCCTGCGTGGGGTGCTCGTGCGCGCCGTCGCCGGCGTTGATGATGGACGACTGGACGTGCTGGGAGAGCAGGTGGGGCGCGCCCGGGGTCGGGTGCCGGACGACCATGACGTCGCAGCCCATGGCCTCGATGTTCTTGGCCGTGTCGATGAACGTCTCCCCCTTGGAGATGCTGGAGACGCTGGCCGAGAAGTCCTGGACGTCGGCCGAGAGCCGCTTGGCCGCGAGGCTGAAGCTGGTGCGGGTGCGGGTGGAGTTCTCGAAGAACAGGTTGAAGACCACCCGCCCCTGGAGCGCGGGGACCTTCTTGCGGCTCCGCTTCGACACCTCGGAGAACGACTCGGCGGTGTCGAGGACGGCCGTGATCTCCTCGCGCGACAGGTCTTCCAGGCCGAGGAGGTGCTTGCGGGTCCAGGCGAAGGGGGCCGGGCCGGAGTCGGCCGGGGCCGGGTCGGCGAGCGATGCGGTGGTCACGAGGGGCTCCTCTCGGGGCCGGGAGGGGCCGGGATCCGGGCGATCTCGTCGCCCGGGTCGAACGGCCTCAGGCGCACCTGGACGCGATCGCGAAGGTCGGTCTCCAGCGCGAGCCCGACGACGTCGGGCTGGATGGGCAGCTCGCGGCCCCCGCGGTCGACGAGCACGGCCAGCCGGATCCGGGACGGCCGCCCCAGGTCGCAGACGGCGTTGATGGCCGCGCGGATGGTCCGGCCGGTGAACAGCACGTCGTCGACCAGGACGACGTCCGCGCCGTCGACGTCGAACGGGATGTCGGTCCCGCGGAGCACGGGCCAGCGGC
>MKTT01000076.1:0-100201 GCA_001898385.1 Planctomycetales bacterium 71-10 | reverse complement strand
GGGCCTGGTCGAGGTCGTCGCGGTAGAGCGTGATGTCCACCGCCCCGACGGCGACGCCCTCGAAGCCGAGCCGCGCGGCCTCGACCGCCAGCCGCTCGGCCAGCGGGACGCCCCGCGCCCTCACGCCGACCAGCCGGACCGGCGGCGCGTCCTCCGCGCCCGCCCAGATCCGCCGGGCCATCTCGGCGACGAGGGCGGCGGTCTCCCCCTCGTCGCGCACGCAAACCTCTCGCGAACCCATCAGGCCCACCTCCGTCTCTGGCGAAGTCTAGCAGACGCAACGAAGGCGGGGCAAGCGGCGGAGCGGGGGCGGGTGGGGCGGGGTCAGAGGTATTCGACGCGATCCGCCATCTCCGCCGGATCGTAGACTTCGAACAGGAGGACCAGGGCGGTGATGAGGCCCCCGAGGTGGAGCTTGCCCTGATAGCAGTAAGCGATCCCCGCGTGCCGTTCCCCCAGGGCGTGCAGGCGGAGATGGTCGCCGTCGTGAGTCACGAGGACCCGGCCCGCGTCCCGCGCGTAGGCGAGTTGGGTCGGATCCGACGCCGCCAGAAGACGAGCCTGCTGGGACGTGGTGACGTCGATCCCGTGGCGCCTCAGCCCGGCCGCGACGGCCGGATCGACGTTCTCATCGAGATGAAAGCGGATCGCCCGGGACATGCTCCGCCTTCATTTCTCGCGCCCGTTCCCGGACCGACCTGCTGAAAGGCGAATCGGCCTGGGCCGCTTTTTGCGCCTCATACCACGCCGCCTCGTCGGCGAGTTCCTGCTCGATGACGTCGCGATGGTCGTAGTAGTAGGCCAGCGCGGCGTGGACGCCCGCAAGGGTCAGGTGGGTCCACTTCGAGACGATGACCTCGGGCGTCATCCCCTGGTGGACGTGCCAGACCGCGACGTCCTTCACCCGGATCCGGGTGCCGGCGATGCGGGGCTTGCCGCCGCAGGTGTCCGGGGTGGCGACGATGTGCTCGCGGACGACGGGGATCGCGCCGACCATGGGGGCCGCCTCCTCGCGACGGAACGAAGGGGATGGATCACACCGGCATTGTAGGCCGTGCGGGCCGGCCGATCCATCGACCGATCCGTCTTCCCCGGCCTCGCGGGGGTCCGGTAGGATGAAGGCCGGAACGGAACCGGACGCGACCGAGGAGCCGACGCCCCGATGAAAATCCTCCTGGCCAACCCCCGAGGCTTCTGCGCGGGGGTCAACATGGCGATCGAGTGCCTGGAGCGCGCGCTCGGGTTCTTCGGGCCGCCGGTGTACGTCTATCACGAGATCGTCCACAACAAGTACGTCGTCAACCGCTTCTCCCGCGAGGGGACCGTGTTCGTCGACTCGATCGACGAGGTGCCGGAGGGCTCGCCGCTGCTCTACAGCGCGCACGGGGTCTCGCCGGAGATCCGCGCCCGGGCGAAGGCCCGCAAGCTGCTGGCGATCGACGCCACCTGCCCGCTGGTGACCAAGGTCCACCTGGAGGCCATCAAGTACGCCAAGGCCGGCTACACCATCGTCCTGATCGGCCACGAGGGCCACGACGAGGTCATCGGCACGATGGGCGAGGCCCCGGAGCAGATCGTCCTGGTGGAGACGGCCGAGGACGTGGAGCGGCTGGAGATCGCCGAGCCGGAGAAGGTCGCGTACCTCACGCAGACCACCCTGAGCGTCGACGACGCGAACGTCGTGATCGCGGCCCTGAAGGCGAAGTTCCCGAAGATCAACCACCCGCCGAAGGACGACATCTGCTACGCCACCCAGAACCGCCAGGAGGCCGTCCGCGAGCTGGCCGCCCGCGCCGACGTGGTCCTGGTGCTGGGGAGCCAGAACAGCTCCAACAGCCGACGGCTGGCCGAGATCGCCCTGGCGATGGGGATCCCGTCGCACCTCATCGACGGCGTCGCCGAGATCCGGGCCGAGTGGTTCGACGGCGCGGAGACGGTCCTCATCACGGCCGGCGCCAGCGCGCCGGAGAACGTGGTCCAGGAGTGCGTCGAGTACCTCCAGGAGACGTTCGGGGCGAAGTTCGAGGAGGCCGTCGTCCGCGAGGAGGACGTCCACTTCCCGCTCCCCAAGTCGCTCCGCGAGCTGATCGCCGGGGGCGAGCCGCCGGCGGCCGTCGTCCGGGGCTGATCCGGCGGCTCAGGCGGCCGTGAAGCCTTCCCGGCCGGGGCCGCCGAACGGATCTCGGTCGGGCGGGAAGGCGCCGGGGTCCCGCGGGTCGGGCCCTTCCGCATCGGCCCGCAGGATCTCCGCGTTCAGCCGGCGGAACGCCGCCACGACCAGGGCCGTCGCCTGGACCAGGCAGATGGCGTGGATGACGTCGTTGGCCAGCCAGAGCAGGTGGGCGTGCAGCGTCATCCAGGGGTTGCGCTGAAGGGGCCAGCCCGCCCGGAGGTTCGTCGTCTCGAAGAACAGCAGCAGCCAGACCACCGCGCCGGTCGCGGCCAGCGACCGCGTCGACCGGGCCGATTCCTCCGCCGACTCCACCTCTAGGTGCGAGAGGATCTCGCCCGACAGCCCCGCCAGCAGGGCGAACTCGGCCCAGCCCAGCGCGGCACCGAGCTGCATCCGGAAATAGGCGTGCGGACCGCGGAAGTTCGGGTCCCCCTGGTCCAGGATCCAGCTCCCGACGTCGACGAGGCACATCGTCATCAGCAGCCCGGCGCGGCGACGCCATCCGGGCGAATCCCAGGCGGCCCAGAGCAGGGCGGAGCCCGCCAGCGTGGCCCAGGGGGTGGCCGTCCCCACCAGCGTCGACATCCCGGACTCCTGCATCCACCTCCAGAAATGGAAGTGGGCCGGCCGGCCCAGCAGCCGGACGACCACGCCGGGGAGGTCGACCGCGCAGACCAGGACGAGGCCCGCGGCCAGCAGGAAGAAGCCCAGGCGGCTGATCCGGTAAGACTTCGCGAAGTCGATCCCGTGGTCGTTCATGAGCGCCCCGGCCCGGGGAGGATTCGGAGGATGTCCGCGGCGACGATGGGGAGGATGCCCGAGACCATCCTACCCCCGCCCGCCCGGCAAGCCAAGGGGCCCCGCCCGCAGTCGCCCGCACTCCAGGAAGGCGGGGTCGCCCCAGGCGCCGGGGGCTTGCGCCGCCCGCGTCGGGTCGACTTCAATCGCCAGGATGTTGCGCGGCAGGAGCCCCCCGGGCTCGACGACGTGCCAGCCATCCTCCTCGCGCCAGGCGACCGGCGCGCCGTTCAACCCCATCGCGATCACGCCGGCGAGGCCGCGGAGCAGGATGCGGGGCGGGGCGGGCGACTCCGAACGCGGGGGCCGCCCGAAGCGACGGGCCAGCCGGGCCCGGGCCGGCGGGCGTCCGTCGGGCCAGGGGATCGCGGCCCAGTCGAGCGGCAGGGCGACGCGGATCGGCGGGGCGTCGGAGTCGGCGTCCGACGCCTCCCACGCGGCCTTGAGGTTGATGACGTGCATGCTCGCGGCCTTCGGGGAGGGCTTCGGGCGCGGGTCCGGGGCGACCGGCAAATTCCGCAATGGTATGGCCGAATCGGTCGATAAGAAGTATAGTCGAGCCCTTCCCTGAGTCATCCTCGACTCGACTCGGCGCCGTGCGTTGGCCGGGGGACGACGGCGCGACCGCGTCCGCAAGCCGATCCTTCTGCTGCTCCTCGCGACCGGCGGGCCTTGCCCCCGCACCCCGTCGCCCGATCATTTGAGAGAACCAAAGCCGTATGACCGGTACCAATGGCGAGATCGGCGGCGTCCGGGCGGTTTCCGAACCCCGCCCGTCGACCCTGAGCAATGGACAGCCCCACATCGCGCCCCGGACGCGCACGCTCACGGGGGTCCAGATCCTCGGCACCGGCAGCTACGTCCCGGACAACGTCGTCAGCAACCTCCACCTCCAGGACTCGCTCGGCTTCGATCCCGAGTGGATCGTCAACCGCACCGGCATCCACGAGCGCCGGTTCGCCCTGCCGCACCAGGCCACCAGCGACCTCTGCTCCGAGGCCGCCGCGCGCTGCCTGGAGAACGCCGACTGCGACCCGGCCGACGTCGACATGCTCGTCCTGGCCACGTTCACGCCCGACATGGCCCTCCCCTCGACGGCCAACCTGGTCCAGGACCGCCTCAAGCTCAACTGCGCCGGCTTCGACATCCAGGCCGCCTGCGCCGGATTCGTCTTCGCGCTGGTGATCGGCTCGCAGTTCGTGGCCACGGGGAACAGCAAGCGCTGCCTGGTCGTCGGCGGCGACTGCAACAGCCGGGTCATCAACCCCGGCGACCAGAAGTCGTATCCCCTCTTCGGCGACGGCGCCGGCGCGGTGCTGCTGGGGCCGGGGTCGAAGGAGCAGGGGCTGATCGCCTACCAGATCGGCTCGGACGGCTCGGGCTCCGACCTCCTCACCCGGCCGGCGGGCGGGAGCCGCATGCCCCCCACGGCCGAGACGGTGGAGCAGGGGTTGCACTACCTGACCATGGACGGCCGCGCCATCTTCAAGTGGGCCGTCCGCATCCTGGCCGACTCCGCGCTGACCGTCCTGGGCCACGCCGGCCGGGCCGTCGGCGACGTCAAATGGTTCGTCCCCCACCAGGCGAACGTGCGGATCATCCACTCCGCCAGCGACGTCCTGGGCTTCCACCGCGACGCCGTCTACAAGAACCTGGAGCGCTACGGCAACACCTCGGCCGGCTCGGTCCCGATCGCGCTCGACGAGATCCATCGCGCGGGCAAGCTGGAGGCCGGCGACCTGCTGCTGACCTCGGGGTTCGGCTCGGGCCTGAACTGGGGGACCGTCCTCTTCCGCTGGTGATCCGACCCGGCCCGTCGGCCTTCGAAACGAGCGAGGCGTCCCGGCCGGGAATCCGGCCGGGACGCCTCGCGTGCGTTCGAAGCCGCCCCGATCAGTTGGGGGCGATGGGGAGGCGGCCCGACTTATGGCGGGCGATCACGCCCGAGCCGTACTGGCCCAGGGCGTTGCGGCCCCCGGTGTTGTACGCCTTGCCGGTGACGTGGCCGGTGATCGAGCCGTCGCGGACGACGGGGGGCGTAACGCCGGCGTCGACCGAGGCCGTCACGGTGCTGTTGATGAGGTCGCCGCGCTGGCGGTACGAGGCGATCCGGCTGGCCCGGCGGGCCGCCTGGAGGCCCTGGAGGTGGGCCTGGTAGTCGTAGCCGCTCGCCACGGCGCTGTTGAGGAGGTTCCCCTCGACGTTGGCGTGGCCGATCGAGCCGTCGGTGGTGATGGAGGCGTTGGTCAGGGCCATGCCCGGGGTGCTGGTGGGCGTGGGGGAGTTGGGCAGGTTGAGCGAGACGAACGCCGGGCTCTGGGCGTAGATCACCGAGAGGTTGGCGGCGCGGGCGCTCAGGCCGTCGATCCGGCGGGCGCGGACGGCCCCGCCGAGCAGGCCGGCGGCGGGATAGCCGGTGGTCCCGGCCGGGGTGCCGTAGAGGGTGGCCGGCAGCGGGATGGTCCGCGTCTCGTCGCTGTCCTCGGTCGTCGGGGTCTGGGTGGTGGCGGTGAAGACGCCGGTGGGGTCGCCGAGGCCGCGGTTGAACCGCAGGCGTCGGATCGGGCCGTTCACGTCCAGGGCCACGCCGTCGGCCACGCCGCCGAACTCGGCCGTCCCCAGGCGGTTCAGGCCGCTGGTCGAGGACGTGAACGGGGTCGTGTCGCGCTGGGCGGTGAAGTTCCGGGCCGAGCCGCGGACCTTCAGCTTGTTGACGGCCACGGCCTGGAGCGAGGTCCGGCCCGTGGTGCCGACGACGTTGTAGTAGAACTGGTACGCGGCCGGCGCCGGGCCGGAGATCGGCACGCCGGCGTAGGCGTCGACGGTCCCCTGCTGGGAGTCGATGACGTAATTCGGCGGCAGGGCCGACTGCGTCGTCGAGACGATGCTGAACTCCTGGACGACCCCGTTGACCGAGAACTGGACCCAGGGGGTCGTGATCGGGGCGGTCGGGATGGACTCGTCTTCGCTGTTGAAGACGGAGTTGTAGATCGAGTCGAGGTAGATCGACGTCTTCACCTTGGTCGGGAAGTTCGACTGGCCGATCTGGATCTGGTACGGGGCCGGGTCGGTGGCGGTGTCGAAGATGCCGATGATGTCGTGGAATTCGAGGTGGCGGGCCCCGCCCAGCAGGAAGACGCCCGTCTCGCCGGCGACGGCGGGCGTGACCATGCTGGTCAGGTCGAAGCCGTTGAGGACCACGGAGTTCACGCCGTCGGCGGCGATCAGCCGGTTGAAGCGGACCGTGCCGCTGGTGACCGTCGCGGCCGAGGCCGTCGTGGAGCCGGTGACGAAGGTCCGGTTGATGTTGGAGCCGACGATCTGGATCGTGTCGATGTCGTCGTCGAGCGCGCCGTCGTTGGGCGTGGTGTCGGTGACGATCACCTCGCCGGGGCCGTGGACGGTGATCGTCCACTGGTTGCCGGATCGGTCCGTCCCGGTGACGATCTTGCCCTGGTTGCTGACGAGGGCCCCGTCGACGTCGTGCGCACGGTAGAGGGAGGCGGCCGTGTAGGACCCCTCCTTCATGTTCGTGGCCGGGTTGCGGACGTACAGGTCGGTCGGGATGTACGGCGAGAGATAACTCGCGATGTTGGACGCCATCAGCTGCCGGGTTTCCAGCGCCTCGACGGCGTGGAACCGACCGCGCCGGGCCGTCGCGGGCCGGCTGGACCCCCTCCGCTTGCTTCCCATGGAAGACTCCCTTCCCCAGCGGCCCGAGGGCCGGGCGCCGGCCCGGTCGCAAGACCGGGAGGCGTCGCCGCGGCGGGCCACCCTCCGTGACTCGATTGGTCATCCGGCCGAACGGACAGACGCGCGGGCCGCGCCGGCGGCCTCCCCGGTTCGGGGGCGGAGGCCCGTCGCGACGCGACTCGCTTACGACTCTCTTGTTCGGCGATGCCCTCGCGTCGACTTCATGCGCCGCGGGGGGATGGGGGCCCTCGGGGGACGAGGGAATCGAGGGGAACGGAAGAGACGATTAAACCGAGGGGGCGGTGCGGAGCTGGGAGACGGCCTCGGCCTCGTCCTCGACGATGGTGAAGTAGCGGTCGAGCTTCATGACCTTGAGGAGGTCGTGGACGGCGGGCTGGAGCCGGAAGAGGGCGATCTTCCCATCCTTCATCTCGACCTTGCGCTTGAAGCCGACCAGGATGGCGACGCCGGAGCTGGAGAGGTAGTCGACCTTGTGCATGTCGAGGGCCGCGCGGGGCTCCGTCCGGTCCTGGACGAGTTCGAACAGGGCGTCGCGCAGGGGGGTGTTCCGGAAATCATTGAGCCCGGAGGGATCCGTGAAGGCCACGACCAGGACGCCAGAATCGTCTCGCGTGGTGAACGTGCTCATATCGACGACAACCCCTTCGACGGCCCGCCTCGGCCTCGATGAACCCGCCCCGCCACCCACGGCCACGGACGCCGGCAAGGCCCGCCCCCATCCCCGACCGATCGACCGACGCGGGATGCAGGGGGCTTCCACTCCATCTTAACGCACGTTTTCGCCCCCGTGCAAATGAGATCGCGGGGGAGAATCGGAAGCCGGGGGGCCGGACGTCGACCCCGGTCCCCCGGGCGTGACGGCCTCACCGGCTGCGGGCGTGGGCGTCCAATTCCTTCCAGTCGAGCCCCTTGAATGCGGCGGTGGCCGCGGCGCGGAGGGCGGCCCCGTCGGGGTCGGCGGGGAGCTGCGCCGTCCGGGCGGCGACGGCCGCGTCGCGGACGGCGGTCAGGGCGGGGATGAGCCGCGCGTAAAGCTCCGCCTGGCGATCGGTCTCGGCCGCGCCGAAGCGGAGGTTGAACGCGTGCATGAAGGCGATGAGGTCGCCGACCGTCCGCTCCTTCCCGTCCTCCAGCAGCTTGAGGAACGCCTTCATGCTGGGGTCGTCCAGGGTGCGGATCAGGCCGTCGAGCGTGGTGAGGTAGTCCCTGGCGTCCGGGTAGCCCGGGTCGTAGTCGGCCGCGTTCCTGGCGAAGCTGGCGCGGAATTTCGCGACGGCGTCCCGGGCCTTCGCCAGCGTCTCGGGCGAGACGGCCCCCTTGGCGTCCTCGGCGACGGCGGCGGACATCGCGGCGCGGACGGCGGATCGCTCGGCCTCGTAGTCCGGGCCGGCGAGGAGGGGGGGCAGCGCGCCCTGGGCGGTCATCTGGTCGAGGCAGACGGTGATCGCCTCGCTGGCCCATTCGAAGGGGATCTCGCGGATCGCGTCGGGGCTGAGGGGCGTGGCCACGCGGCTGGCCCGGGCGGCGTCGGGGTCGGAGTCGAGGATCTGGAACAGCAGGCCGTTGAGCGTGGTGCCGTCGCGGGCGTCGAGCCGATCGACGCGGGCCTTCAGCTCGGCGTCGCTCTTCGCCTCGGCCGCCGCCTTGTCCTTCGCGAGCTGGATCTGGCGGGCGCGGAGGGCGGCGTTCCACTTCTGCATCGTCACGACGTTGATCGCGTCGGCCTTGGCCTTCTCGACGGCGTAGACGCCCTGGCTGCGGCCGTAGGAGCCCAGGGCCGCCATGTAGCCGGAACCGGGGTCGGCCCCCCATCGGCTCATCCCGTAGCCGCCGTAGCCCCCCGGATACATCATCTGGGCCTCGGCCGTCCCGGCGGCCAGCGTCCCCACCAGCGCGATCGCGATCCCTACTCGGCCCGTCATCGTTCGCCCCCTCGGACTGGCGACTGTCGCGGCGGGGATCGGGCTCGCGGCCCTTCGCGCCCCGCCGCCTTATTCGACACTAGAACTCCGGCCCGGCCCCGTCCACCCCCCGGCGGTAATCGTTTCCTCGTGGCCGGGCGGGTGTTAGAATCCAGGGAGCGGAACGTCGCCGGCGCGGGCGGGAGGGCAGGGGGCCCGACCCGGGGCGGCGGCGCGACCTGGCGGGGGACCTGGCTTGAATCGCTTCTGGCTGGCGCTGCGGACCTTCTGGCGGACGCTCACCGAGGCCGACTTCGCGGCCCGGGTGGAGCCCCTCTTCTCCGACCGGCCGACGGGCCCGGACCTCCGCATCCTGGCGGTCCTCCAGCGCGACGGCCGCCTGGTCGACTTCCTGGAGGAGGACATCGACGGCTACGGCGACGCCGAGGTCGGCGCCGCGGTCCGCGACATCCACCGGGGCTGCCGCAAGGCGCTGCACGACTACCTCAGCATCGAGCCGGTCCTGACCGGGGCCGAGGAGTCCTCGGTCCGGATCCCGGCCGACTTCGACCCGGCGGCGGTCCGGCTGATCGGCAACGTCGACGCGAAGCCGCCGTTCCAGGGCGTGCTGAAGCACCACGGCTGGCGGGTCCGCTCGGTCCGCCTCCCCGTCCTCCCGGTCGCGCGCGACGACTCCTCGGTCCTCTCGCCGGCCGAGGTCGAGATCCCCTGAGTTGATCCCGTAGGCCCATCGCGAGGATAGGCATGGCGCGATACGTCGTGGGCGTCGACCTGGGGACCACCAACTGCTCCCTGGCCTTCGCCCTTGCGGAGGCCGAGGATCCGACGAAGCCGTCGCCGATCGAGCAGCTCGACGTGCCGCAGGTGGTCGGGCTGAACGACGCCTCCCCGCGCCCGCTGCTGCCGTCGTTCCTCTATCTGGCCGCCCCCGGCGAGTTCCCCCCGAAGGCCCTGGACCTCCCCTGGAAGGCCGGGGCCGACCGGGCCGTCGGCGTCTTCGCGCGCGACCACGGGGCGAAGTCGCCAGGGCGGCTGGTGTCGTCGGCCAAGAGCTGGCTGTCGCACGCGGGGGTCGACCGGCGTTCGGCGATCCTCCCGTGGTCCGCGCCGCCCGAGGTGGCGAAGGTCTCCCCGGTGGAGGCGTCGGCCGCGTACCTCGCCCACCTGCGCGACGCCTGGAACGCGGGCGCGGGGAAGGATGCGGGCGGTCGGCTGGAGGAGCAGGAGGTCCTGCTCACCGTCCCCGCCTCGTTCGACGCCGTGGCCCGCGAGTTGACCGTCGAGGCCGCGAAGCAGGCGGGGCTGGCCGGCGTGACGCTGCTGGAGGAGCCCCAGGCCGCGTTCTACGCCTGGCTGGCCGAGGCCGGCGACCGCTGGCGCAAGCAGGTGAAGGTCGGCGACGTGATCCTCGTCTGCGACGTCGGCGGCGGCACGACCGATTTCACCCTCATCGCGGTCGAGGGGCGTGACGGCGACCTGGCGCTGAACCGGCTGGCCGTCGGCGAGCACATCCTGCTCGGCGGCGACAACATGGACCTCGCCCTGGCCTACTCCGTCGCCGCGACGCTCCCGCGCGGCATGGAAGGGCTCGACGCCGCCCAGCGCGTGGCGCTCAACCACGCCTGCCGAGCGGCCAAGGAGGCCCTGTTCGCCGACCCGAAGAAGAAATCCGCCCCGGTGGCGATCCTCGGCCGCGGATCGAAGGTCATCGGCGGTTCGATCAAGGCGGAGCTGGACCGCGAGACCCTGGACCGCGTCCTGGTCGACGGCTTCCTCCCGATGTGCGAGCCGACCGACCAGCCCGCGAAGGGGCGTCGCGTGGGCCTGGCCGAGATCGGCCTCCCCTACGCGGCCGACCCGGCGATCACCCGCCACCTGGCGCGGTTCCTGAACCGCCAGGCGGGCTCGCTGCACGCCGAGGGGGGCGTCATCCGGCCCTCGGCCGTCCTGTTCAACGGCGGCGTCTTCAAGGCCGACCCGCTCCGCAACCGCGTGCTCGAAGTCCTCTCGAACTGGGCCGGCAAGCCGGTGCCCGAGCTGAGGTCGAACGACCTCGACCTGGCCGTCGCGCGGGGCGCGGCGTATTACGGGCAGGTCCGCCGGGGCCGGGGCGTCCGGATCCGCGGCGGCGTGGCCCGGTCGTACTACGTCGGCCTGGAGACCTCCGCGCCGGCCGTCCCGGGGATCGAGCCCGAGATCAAGGCCCTCTGCGTGGTGCCGATGGGGATGGAGGAGGGGACCGACGCCGACGTGCCCGGGCCGGAACTCGGCCTGGTGGTCGGCGAGCCGGCCGTCTTCCGGTTCCTCAGCTCGACGACCCGCCGCGACGACCCCGTCGGGGCCGTCGTCGAGCGCTGGGCCCCGGAGGAGATCCAGGAACTCGCCCCGCTCGAAACCGCGCTGGCCGTCGAGGGCGAGTCCGAAGGGGCGACCGTCCCCGTCCGGCTCCACGCACGGGTCAACGAGGTCGGCACCCTGGAACTCTCCTGCCGGAGCGCCCGCGACGACCGCCGCTGGAGCCTGGAATTCAACGTCCGCGAGCCCGGCGAGGAGTGACGGCTAGAACGGCAGTCGCGAGTCGAACGAAGGTCCAAGGCCGTCGCGATCGATCCCGGCGGCGTCGAGGACCTCGCGCACAGCCTCGGGGCCGTCGACCACGACGTCGAGTCGATCGGCGATGAAGTCCTCGTCGCCGTCCAGGTCCCAGCCTCGGCGTTCCAATTCCTGGATCGGGATGTCGACGATCCTGATGCGGATCCGGAGCGGTGGCGGCCGTTCCGGATGATCGGGGTCGATATCAAGGTACGGATCGATCGCGACCCAGGCGCGGCAGCCGGGGCGGATCGGGTCGATCTCCCTGGATACCGATTCCAGTCGAGCGATGTTGAACTCAAGGGGTGACACGTCGGCCTCCCCCCGTCAGGGCGACAGGCTGCGGCAGACGGCCAGGTAGGTGGCGCGGAGTTTGGGGAAGTCCTCGGCGGGGCCGTAGGCCAGGACGGAGATGCGGCGGTCGCGATTCATCATGACGGTGGCGTGGTAACCCTTGAACTTGCCGCCGAACATCCCGGCCGAGGCGGTGAAGACCGAGATGCGGCCCTCGCCGAATTTGCTGTCCTTGAACACCTCGGGCTCGCTCTCCTGGTAGTCGCTCAACTCCCCGGTGCCGTTCTTCGCGTAGTGCTCGTGGGCCTTGTGGACGGGGGCGAAGGGGCTCCCTTCCTCGAAGTCCGAGGCGTTGGACGAGTCGGCCCCCGAGACCAGCGCCCCGGTGATGTCGGCGTAGACGGTGATCTTCGCCGCGCCCTTGTCGAGCAGGATGTACGAGTAGGTGTTGTCCGCCTTGCCCCCCGTCTGCGTCTCCCAGCCGGGCGGGTGGCGGAGCCGGAACGCGCCGTCCTTGGCCGACATCTCCACCGAGGCCAGCGCCCGGTCGGCGTCGGGGTTCACCGTCTTGTCGCCGTCGTCGACGAGGGCCTTGGCCGTCGCGGCGGCCTTCGCCTTGCCGGCGGCCGGCGACTCGGGCTCGTGGAACTGGCGGACGAGGTCGACCAGCAGCTTGTTGGAATCCGGGTCGATCAGCGAGAGCGCGGCGCGGTCGAGCTTGATCTTGTACTGGCGCTCGGACTCCTCGCCCTCCTCGTCCTTGAGCTTCAGCGTCAGGCGGCCCCCCTTCACGCTGTAGGTGCCGGAGCCCAGGTTCTCGCCGTTGATGGACATCGAGGCGTGCTTCGCGGCGTCGAGAGTGAGCGCGTAGGAGGTGTGCGACAACGAGTGGCCGATCTCGTGCTCGACCATCGACCCCTTCCACACGCCGACGATGGAGGCCGGCTTGAGGAACAGGTCGTACATCATGTAGCCCGCCCCGCCGACGATCAGCAGGCCGACGGCCGCGACGGCCGCGAGGACCCGCTTGTCCAGCGCATCGGGGTTTTTCGGGCCCTTCCCCTTCTTCTTGCCGGCCTTTTTCTTCTTCTTGGGGGCGTCGGAGGGGGCCGCCGCCTCGGGCCTGGGGGCGAGGCGGGCGAGCGGAGGGGACGACGACTCGACCGATTCCAGGTCGTCGAAGAGGCCCAGGCCCTCGGGCTCGCTCGGCGGGGCGGGGCTCGGCCTGGGGGCGGGACGGCTCGCGGGCCGGGCCGCGGTCGCGGCGGCCGGCGCGGACTTCTTACCGCCGTGCTCCCGGTAGCCGCGGGCGAGCAACTCGCCGGCCAGCTTGTCGGCGGCGGCCTTCGCGACGGCCTCGGCCGGGAACGCCTGCTCCTGGCGGCTGCTGGTGCCGTCGGGCTTGACCCGCGTCACGGTCAGGGACTTCCCTTGCAGCTCGATCACCACGACCTTGCGGTCGGCCGCCTCGCCGAGGCTGAACCTGCGCATCGTCGGCTCCATTTTCGCCGGGGGGGGACGTCGGTCGGCCCCATCGTGCATCGACGGCCTCGCCGATGCAAGCCCGCGGGCGGAATGAAGACGTTTCGATGGCCGCGGCGCGTCGATCAGGGGAGGCCGAACAGCTCGACGAGTTGGGTGGCCAGGACGACGGTCGTGACCGCGCCGGTGGCGAAGGCGACGACCAGCACGCCGGCGGCGGCGATCTCGCGGGCGATGGTCAGCCGGGGCTCGTCGGGGTCGCCGATGGCGCGGGCGAGGGTGTCGACGGCGCTGTGGGTCAGCTCCGCGAGCAGCACCAGGCTGCCGCCGAGGACCAGCAGGCACCAGCCCCAGAAGCTGACGCGGAGGATGGCGGCGATGATCGCGATCATCACCCCGCGGTACAGGTGCGCGTAGAAGCTGGAATCGCCGCGGACGGCCGCCTTCAGGCCACGGAAGCCGGCCAGCAGCTTCCCCTTGGTCCCGCGGCGGTCGGCCTGCGAGGCGACCCCCGGGGCGTCCTCGAACTGGAGCCGGAACCTCTGCTCGTCGAACTCGGGGACCGGGAGGAGCCCGCGCGATTCGGGCTCCTCGGCCGCCCCCGGCGGGATCGCCGGGAGGTCGTCGGGCGGGCTGGGGGTCGGTCGTGGCATGGGCTCCGCGGCCCGTGGCCGCTCCTCCCTCCTCGGGGTCTCCGGCGGGCGTCGACGCCCGCCCCGGCTCACTGCACCGGGGCCAGTCGCGAGTCGAACTGGTTCATGCCCGTCCCCGACCCGAGCCGGAGCGTGGGCGCCAGCCGCGGCGAGATCTGGAACGCGAACTGGGTGGCCCCGCGCTGCGGGTCGACCGACAGGCCGAGCGAGAACAGGTAGTCGGCGCCGATCCGGGTGAACGAGAACATGCTCCCCAGGGGGACCTGATTGCCGAAGTCGTACGAGTTCGAGAACGTGCCGTACCACTTCGGGCTGAGCCAGTAGTTGATCGACGTGTTCAGGGCCGACGTCCGGATCATGGCCGAATCGATGACGCTGTAGCCGATGAACACGCTCCCGCGCGGGGGTCGCGAGAGCGAGATCCCCGTCGTGATGACGTTCAGGCCTTGCGGGTTGACCGCCCCGACCAGGTAATTGTCCTGCGGCGTACCGCCGCGGAGGTCCCAGTAGTCGAACCAGCCGGTGGAGATGATACTCGTCCGGTCGCCCAGGAACCACTGGTAGTTGTACATGGTCTGGCCCCAGGGCTTGCCCATGTTGTCGCGCTCGGCCTGCGGGAAGTAGGTGGTGGAGGCGTCGAGCGTCATCCAGTCCACGATCCGCCTCCTCCCCTCCGGCCCGCGCTTGGTCTGGAGCCGCTGGTGAATGCCGAAGTTGAGCGTGTCGATCGAGGCCTGGATGTCGTTCGGGCCCGAGATCGGCGACAGCGTGCGACGGAGGATCAGGTGACGGGGGTCGAACCCGTTCGGCAGGATGCCGTTCTGCCACATCGTGATGGCGAAGTAGCGCCGGACCATCTCGTAGGTGTCGTCGTCCAGGTCGTCCTGGATCGCCAGGCTGTTGAGCCGGGTGTTGGAGTAGGCGGTCCGGAAGTCGGCGAAGAAGCTGACCTTGTTGTTCAGGCCGTGGATGTTGAGCCACTCGCTGTCGACGCCCGAGTAGACCTTCCACATGGTCGACTCGGCGCGGACGCCGGCGGCGCCCCAGAGCCGGCCCTGGGCCCCGGTGCTCTGCTGGTTGAAGAACCCGCCGCCGATCTGGTCCGACCAGCCGGTCGCCTGGCCCTGGACGTAGGGGTTGATGCGGACGACGTCGTCGAGGTTCAGCGGCAGGCTCAGCTCGTGGTTGGTGTAGGCCCGCCCGGCCTTGAAGACGCCGCTGGTGTTGGAGATCGGGTCGTAGGGGATGAACGCCAGGTCCGGCTCGCCCACCTTCAGGGGGAACAGGTTCCGGTTGTTGACCATGACGTCGGTGTGGGTGTTGGCGTAGTCCACGCCCGAGTGCGAGTAGTGGACCAGGCGGTCGCCGAAGAACGTGTCGCCCAGGCGGTAGTAGTCGAACTTCGGCAGCCACTGGCTGTCGGTGCGGAAGTCCATCGGGTTGGCCTCGGCGTGGAGGCTCATCGACCAGTTGTCCTTCTGCCACTGCCCGTAGAGCAGCGTCTCCTGGTCCATGCCGATGTCGAACAGCCGCTTGTAATACTCCTCCAGGAAGTAGCGGTCCGAGAAGTAGCCGACCTCGGCCTGGAGCTTCAGGTCTTCAAACCGATGTTCCTCGTCGTCGGGCAGGAACCGCTGCATGTGCCGGATGTTGAACCGGCCTCGGATGTCCTGGAACGCGGGGACCCCCGAGCGCTGGTAGCCGCGGCTGCCGGCGCCCGGCGGGCCGTTGGTGATGATGGCCGGGCCGGAGCCCAGGTTGTCGATCCCCTTGTCCTGCAGGCCCCAGATGTCGAAGTAGCCGAAGTAGTCGCGCGTGAACGTCGGGTTCGCGAAGCGGTCGCGGCGGAACGGGTCGCGGAGGTCGTTGATGAGGTCGTTGCCGAACCAGCCGATCTCGCTCCCCAGCGCGGGGAAGGTCTTGGTCCGGTAGCTGAGATAGTCGATGTCGACGTTCCAGTTGTCGATCTGGCGGGGCCGGCGGATCCCGAGCAGCTTGAAGCCGTTCCAGTCGGAGAGGACCTGCTGGCCGAAGTAGTTGTTCGTCGCGAACGAGATCATGCGCAGCGGCGGGTCGAGGTCGTCGGACTCGCCGGTGAAGCGGGGCCAGTAGAAGACGGGGATCCAGCCCATGTAGAAGAAGTTGGTCCGGGCGTCGTAGCGCCAGACCGGATCCTCGGCGCCGGCGAGGCCGCGCAAGGGCTTGCCCGAGTTCGGGTCGGTCGACTGGGTCCCCTCGCGGGTGAGGGTGATCGACCGGTTGTAGATCTTGTACGCGGGGTCGGGGAAGCGGCTGCCGGTGGAGACGGTGCGCTCGGCGCGGATCTCGGGGTCGGGGCCCAGGACGAGCGATCCGTCGGGCGCGCGGACGACGGCGCGGAACTGCTCGATCCGCGGGGCCTTCAGCTTCATCGGGCTGATGAGGTTGGGGGCGAAGACGTCCACCTGGGCCTGGGTGGCCATGATCCGGTCGGTGATGAAGTCGTAGTAGAGCTTGTCGGCGCGGAAGGTCCGCTGGTCGGCCCGGCCGGCGAACTTGTTCTCGTCCTGGCGGAGGATGACGTCCCCTTCCAGGTAGATCTCCATCGGCTGGTCGACGTCGTCGACCAGCTCGCCCTGCGGGCCGGTCATCGACTTGCCGCCGTCGGTCGGGCCCTTGTGCCGCCAGACGATCGCGCTCTCGGCCTCCAGGTCGACGGTGCCTTGCTTCTCCGTCGTGGAGACGACGTGGACGCCGCCGCGGATGATCCAGATCGACGTGTCGCCCGACTGCTCCTTCTGGATCGACATCGGCCGGCTGCTGCGCGGGTTGATCCAGGTGATCCGCTGCGAGCCCGGGTCGATCGGCGGCCGGAAGGCCGGCGGCGCGGCGAGCGGGTCCTCGTCCTCGTCCTCGTCCCCTTCCATCGCCGGGGGATGGGGCTCGTCGGCGCGGATCGGGGGCGCGGGCTCGTCGTCGCGGTCGCCTGGCAGGGGCGCGGGGCCGAGCACCTGGCCCGGGTCCTCCAGGTCGCCCGGGAGCGGCTCCCCGCGCGGCCTGGGGGCCGGGTCGAAGTCGTCGTCCAGGTTCGGGACCTCGACCCCCGGGTCGGCGTCGATGGGGGGGAGGTCGATCGGGGGCTCCTGCGCCTCCATCCCCTGCGCGGGCGTCAGCGCGGGATCCGCCGCGGGCTTCGCGACGTCGGTCGCCGGGACGAGGGCCTGGGCCTCGACGACGTGCGGGTCCGCGGGCCTCGGGTCGCGGTCGGCGGGCGTAACGACGGCCCGCGCCTGCTCGACGACCTCGCGGGGCAGGGGCCCCGGAGGCGCGGAGACCGCGGGGGCCTCGGCGGGGAACCCGGCGCGGGCGACGACGTCCAGCCCCGCGGGGGGGGCCTTCAGCCAGACGGCGGTGGGCGAGACGTTCACGCCCTCCACGCTGCGCAGCACGGCGCGGCCGCCCCTGCGCGGCGGGGCCTCGACGCCCAGAGAGCGCACGTCCCCCTCGGCGTACAGCTCGGCCTGGTAGATCGTCCGGCCGTCCAGCTCCTGGCCGGTGATCCGGACGACCAGGCTGGAGGCCGAGAAGCCCCGGCCCCCCTGCGAGGCGGTCGCCGACCCCTGGAGGACCGCCCAGCGGCCGTCCGGGGCGTCCCAGACGACGGCGCGGGCCGCCGCCAGGTCGATGGCCCCGGAGAGGTCCGGGTGGACCGCGCGCGGGTCTTCGGCCGCGGCCAGGCCGCGGAGCGAGGCCGCAAGGATGAACCCGATCCACACGCGGATCCGCGCGGGACGTCTGGGTTGGTCGTGCTCGCGCACGGTACCTCCCGAGAATCGGCCGACGAGTCGAGGGGGGCGGCCGTCCTTGGCCGTCCCGCGATCCGGACCCACGGCTCGTCTCGGTCGCGGCGGCGACGATCGCGGCGGGCCTTGGGCCGTCGCGATCGATCCTCCGAACTTGTTCTCCCCGCGGCCGCGCCCGACGAGGGGCGCCTGATGGGAACGGGGATCCGATCCGAGACGTGGGTGCGAAAGGACGTTCGCGACGGACCCTATCCGAGCGGGCCGGGACGGTCAAGGCGAAGTGGCGGGCGGGCGTGTCTGGGATTTGGCAGATCGCGTCGGACGTCTTCCCCCCTCGCGGGGGAAGACAGACCCCGCAGGGGTCAGATGAGGGGGACGACCAGCACAGGCCCCGTCGGGCTCTGGAGGCCCGTCCGACCGGCTCGGGATCCCGACGGGCCCCTCGCGCGTCGTCCCCCTCATCCGGCCCTCCGGGCCACCTTCCCCCGCGAGGGGGGAAGGCCGTTAGGATGCAAAATCCCAGAGAGGCCCCCCGAGGTCGGGGGGCCCGGGGCGGGTCTCAATCCTCGTCGAGCAGCGGGACGTTCCAGTAGGCGTCGCTGAGGAAGCGCGACCAGCTGGCGATCCGGACGGTCGAGGCGTCGTACAGCGGCTTCCACGCGGGGCGGAAGGGGGGGCGCTTGAGCTTCATGGAGGCCTGCTCGGGCGTCCGGGCGGCCTTGCGCGAGTTGCACGCGACGCAGGCGAGGACGCAGTTCTCCCAGGTCGTCTGCCCCCCCTGGGCGCGGGGCAGGACGTGGTCGATGGTCAGCTCCTCGGTGCCGGGCCGCCCGCCGCAGTACTGGCAGGTGGCGTGGTCGCGCTTGAAGAGGTTGCGTCGGCTGAACGTCACCGTGTTGTACCGGGGCCGGTCGTGTCGCGTGAGCGTCAGCACCTCGGGGACGCGGAGGTTGAACCGGACCGTCCGGATGAACGGCTCGCCGGCGCGGGGGGCCATCCTGGCCCAGTCGCTCCACGAATACAGCTGGAAATCGTCGGGGTCGACGACGTGGGCCGCCTCGTTCCAGAGCAGCACCAGGGCCCTCGCCACCGGGGCGACGTGGACCGGCTGCCAGTGGCGGTTGAGGACTAAAGTGGGCCGTTGTAGGACGCTCACCCCCATGATTCGAGGCTCTCCACTCACGCGAGGATTGCGAGGAGCATAGATGCCGCGTCGTTCAGCTAGGCGGAGCACTGGCCGCCACAATCATACCCGACGGCCCGGGGGGGCTCGCAACATCCCGGCGCCCGGCCGCGGCGACCACCCAGACCCGGCCGGGCTTTCGCAAGTTCGTGGCGGACTATAGATTGATGTTCCCGCCCCGCGCCGGCCGTCGCCGACGCCCGGGGCCGGCCCGATCCGGAGCCCGATGATGGCGTTGAAGGCGGAGATCCTCTCGATCGGCAGCGAGCTGGTCAGCGGCCAGAACCTGGACACGAACGCGCCCTGGCTCGCCCGCGCCCTGGGCGAGCTGGGCATCGCCGCGGCCTACCACACCACCATCGGCGACGACATGGACGACCACGTCGCCGCCTTCCGCCTCGCCGCCGACCGCGCCGACCTCGTCCTGACCACCGGCGGCCTCGGCCCCACGCAGGACGACCTCGTCCGCGAGGCCCTGGCGAAGGCGGCCGGCGTGGGGCTCCGCGAGGACCCCGAATCCCTGGCCGCCATCGCCGCGTTCTTCGCCCGCCGCAACCGGCCGATGGCCGATCGCAACCGCTCGCAGGCGTTGCTGCCGGAAGGGGCCGAGGCCCTGCCCAACCCGATCGGCACCGCCCCCGGAGTCTGGATGACCATCGGCCGCGCCGCGTTCGCCGCCATGCCCGGCGTCCCGAACGAGATGAAGTTGATGTTCGCCGAGCAGGTCGTCCCCCGCCTCCGCCTGCGACACTGGGTGGAGCGTGTGATCGTCCATCGCAAGATCGCCCTGTTCGGCAAGGGGGAGTCCGACATCGAGGCCGACGCCCTCGACCTGACGGCGCGCGGCCACGTCCCGGAGGTCGGCATCACGGCCAGCGACTCGACGATCAGCTTCCGGATCCGTGGCGAAGGGCTCACCCCGGAGGCCGCCTGGGCCCAGACCGAGGAGACCGCCGAGCAGATCCGCAGCCGGTTCGGCCCCCTGGTCCTCGGCGAAGGGGCCACCGACGTCGCCGACGCCCTCGTCGAGCAACTGAAGCGCACCGGCGCGACGATCGCCACCGCCGAGTCCTGCACCGGCGGGATCATCGCCCACCTCATCACGGCCATCGCCGGCGTCAGCCCATACTATCTCGGCGGCGTCATCAGCTATTCGAACCAGGCGAAGACCGACATGCTGGGCGTCCCCCCCGAATTGATCCGGGAGCACGGGGCGGTCAGCGCGGAGGTCGCCGCGGCGATGGCCCGGGGCACGTTCGAGCGGTCCGGGGCCGACCTCGCCATCAGCACCACGGGGATCGCCGGCCCCGGCGGCGGGACCCCGGAGAAGCCCGTCGGCCTGGTCTACCTCGGCCTGGCGACGGCCGACGGCGTCGAGACCCGCCGCATCGAGATCGGCCCCGAGCAGCCCCGCGACATCGTCCAGCGGCGCTCGGCGAAGCAGGCCCTCAACTGGGCCCGGACGACGCTCCTCGCCTGGCCCGATCGGGGGGCGTCGCGATGAAGGTCAAGCGTCTCCCCGAAGACTTCCGCGTCGAGGAGCTGACCACCGCCGTCGGCTCCGATCGCGGCCGTTACACGCTCTACCGCCTCTCCAAGCGCGGGATCGGCACCATCGAGGCCGTCGACGCCATCTGCCGGCGCTGGAACCTGCCGCGCGGGCGCGTCGCCTACGGCGGGCTCAAGGACCGCCACGCCGAGACGATCCAGTACCTCACCATCTTCGACGGCCCCGCCCATCCGGTCGACGAGCCCAGCCTCAAGCTGGAGCCGCTGGGGAAGCTCGAACGGGCCTACGGGCCGAACGACTTCACCGGCAACCGCTTCGGCGTCGTGCTCCGCGACATGACCCCCGGCGCGGCGGCCGAGGCCGCGAAGCAGCTCGAAGCGGCGGGCCGCGACGGCGTGCCCAACTACTTCGACGACCAACGCTTCGGCTCGGTCGGCTTCTCCGGCGAGTTCATCGGCCACGCCTGGCTGGTCGGCGACTACGACAAGGCGCTGCGGCTGGCGATGGCCGAGCCCAACCCCTTCGACCGCCCCGACACCAAGGCTCGCAAGGCGGCCCTCCGCGACCACTGGGGCGACTGGGCCGCCGCCAAGGCCGCGCTCGACCGCTCGTCCGAGCGCAGCATCGTGACCTACCTCGTCGATCATCCGACCGACCACGCCGGGGCCTTCGCCCGGCTCAAGCGCGACCTCCGCGGCCTGTACTTCTCGGCCTTCCAGAGCTGGCTGTGGAACCTGATCCTCGCCGGCTGGATCGAGCGGAACACGGCGCCCGAACAGCGAGTCTCGGTCGACCTCAAGGTCGGCTCGCTGCCGTTCCCGGTCGGCCTCGACCCCGACCAGCGGGCGCTGATCGACGGCGCGGCCATCCCGCTGCCGTCGTCGCGGACGCCGCTCCCCGACGGCCCGCTCGACGAGATCGCGGCGGGCGTCCTCTCGGCCTTCGGGCTGACCTGGGCCGACATGCGGGTGAAGAAGCTGAAGGACGTGTTCTTCTCCAAGGGGACGCGCCAGCCTCTTATCCCGCTGGGGGACGTGGCCGCGACGATTCTCGACGACGAGCTGCACAAGAAGAAGCAGGCCGTCCGCCTGGAGTTCTCGCTGCCGAAGGGCGCGTACGCGACGATGCTCGTCAAGCGGATCACCGAAGCCGTCGGGGCCGACGCATGACGTTCGAGCCCGAGATCCTCTTCGAAGACAACCACTGCCTGGTCCTGAACAAGCCCGCCGGGATGCTCTCCCAGGGGGACGAGACGGGGGAGCCCAGCCTCGTCTCCTGGACCGAGGGCTACTGGCGGCGCAAGTACAGCAAGCCCGGCAACGTGTTCGTCGGCCTGGTGCATCGCCTGGACCGGCCGACGTCCGGCGTCGTCCTGATCGCGCGCACGAGCAAGGCCGCGGGGAGGCTGGCCGACCAGTTCCGGGTCGGGGGCGTCTCGAAACTGTACTGGGCGATCGTCGAGGGCCGGCCCGATCGGGACGCGGGCGAGTGGGTAGACCACCTGGAGAAGGACCACCGGACGAACGTGGTGCGGACGACCCGCGAAGGAGAAGGGAAGATCGCGCGGGTGGCGTTCGAGGTGCTGCAAGCCGGCGCGGGGATGACCAAGCTGGCGCTCCGGCCCGCGACGGGGAGGAGCCATCAGCTGCGGGTGCAGCTCGCGGCGAGGGGGATGCCGATCGTCGGCGATCGGAAGTACGGCTCGGGACGGCGGGTGCGTGCGCTGGACGGCGAGCCGAGGATCGCGCTTCACGCGCGGGAGCTGACCTTCAAGCACCCCACGAAGGGGGACGAGGTCAGGATCGAGGCTTCGGTGCAGGCAGACTGGCCCGAGACCGCGACAGGATGGTGGGGATCGCCGAGCGGCCGATGAACGCCGCGCGGAAGCTCAGGCCGGTGACGAGCAGGGCGGCGAAGGGCTTCCAGACGTCCGAGGACTGGGGGGCGGCCGGGCGCGACGGGGCGGACGCGACCTGCGGCGGCGCGGCGGGCGCGGACGCGACGCTTCGCTCCGCGGCCTGGGCCTGGATCGGCGGCTTGGGAGCGGGCGCGGCGGGACGGGCGGGCTCGGCGGGCTTGGGCTCGACCCGGGAATCGACGTAATCGCGAGCCAGCTTCCAGGACGCGGCGTCGAGCAGGCCGACGGACTCGGCCTCGCGGCGGGCGAGGTCCCACGCGACCTTGTCGGTCAGGACGCGGCGGACGTACCAGAGCGCGCCGGCGGCTCGGCCGTCGTCGTCGAAGAAGTAGAGCGGCCGCGCGGCGTCGAGCGCCAGCTCGGCCGAGAACCGTTCCACCTGCCCGGCGTCGAGCTTCGCCAGGTCGGTCGGGCAGGAGACGTATCGCAGCCCCCGGCGCGAGGCTTCGGCGATGAACGCCGAGTCGATCCGGGAGGCGTCGCGGAGGTCGAGGACCGTGCGGAAGCCCTTCTCGGCCAGCCAGCCCAGGCCGACGGTGGAGGGGGCGGAGCCGCCGGCGAGCTTGAGGTCGACGGGATAGAAGCGGTCGATGCCCACGGCCCCGTTCGTCGCGTCGACGTCCGGGGTCGGGGCGGGGTCGGTCGCTTCGGGCTTCAGGGCGACGGCCGGGGCCGCCCCGGCCCCCCCGACCGCACGACCACCGGAGGGGTCGTGCGACGGGGCCGACGTCGTGGTGGGCGTCGGCCCCGCGGGGGGGTCGTTGACGGCCGCGGGGGCCTGGGTCTTCACCGCCGGGGGATTGGCGAGCGCCTTGTCGGCGCGACTGGTCACCTCGGCCGGGTCCAGCGGCGGGAGATAGTCCAGCACGTCGTCGGTGTCGAGGTCGGCGTGGGCCCGAGGCCGGCCGGCGTCGGCGGTGCGGCGCGCGGTCGGCGTCGAGGTGAGGGACTGCGTCAGGTCGACGCCCGGGTTCTGGACCGGGCGGCGGGAATCGTAGGTGGACGGCGTCCGGACCCCGCTGCTCGAACCGGAGCGTCCGCCCCGGGTCGGGGCCGCGCCGGGGGCGGCGGAGGGGAGGGCCTCAAGCTCGGTGGGGCTCTCCACGGACGGCGAGACCGTCGAGGGGAGCGTCGAGCCGGGGCCGATGGTGGTCGGGGCGCCGAGCGGGACCGCCGGGGCGATCACCGCGGACGGGGCCGCGTACTCGACGACGCCGGACTCGCAGGCGCCCGTGCCGCACCCGTCGGAGCAGCCGCCGAAGCCGCCGCCGATACGGCGGAACGGCTGCATGATCCGGGTCGTGGCCCGCGCGGGGAAGCCGCAGGGGCTGAACAGCCCGCAACCGTTCCCGAAGCCGCCCGAGCGGCATCCGGTCTGGAGGAACGTGGTCGCGACCATGAACCCCAGGGCGACGGCCTTCGCGGCGCGCCGCCGGCCCGACGGCCGGCCCCGGCTGATGCCGCGCTCGCGCAACCAGCTCAAGCTGAACATCGCAAGAATCTCCCTTACGTTAGATGCCGACGCGCGAACGCCCCTCGCGGGCCGCCCCTCGTTCGTCGAAGCGCGGCCGGAGGGTTCTCCTCGTCGTCCTCCCCGCACCTGGCGGGAGCCGGGCCCGTTCGAACGACCGCGACCGTCGGCGTCGGGGGACGCGGCGGGACGTCGCCGGGGGCCGGGCGCAGCCGGATCGGGGGGGATGCTGTGGGCGCGCATCGGGAGTTCTCGGGGGTGCCGGATCGTGGAGTTCGCTGCTTCCCGGACGCGGACGGCCTCGGGCGGTCCCGGAGCCGTCCCGACGGCCCCCGCCTTCCGAGGCCGTCACCGAAACTTAGCCGACGATCCCGCCGTTGCCAAAGATTCCGGAGGGGTCCTACAATGGGCGCGTAAGTCCAGATCGTTAAGTCGGTAAAGTTTCCCAGGCTTGACGCCGAAAGCCGCCCGATGACCCCTCCACGACCCGCACCCTCCGCAGGGTTTGCGCCCCCGGCAAGGCTTCGCATCGCGGCGTTCGGCCTCCTGGGCCTGGCGGCCCTGGTCTGCTTCGCCTTCCGCCTCGACGACGTCGCGTTCGTCGACGAGTACGCCTACATCACCCAGTCGTACTACGCCGACTTCTTCTTCGACGGCGACCGGGACGAGCCCGCCTGGGTCGACTTCCCCGCCTTCGACCTGGTCCCCCTGCCCAAGTACCTCATCGGCGCGGCCCTGCGCATCGCGGGCGAGCCCCGCCCCACCGGCGTCGCGGCGCAGATGTGGTACGCGAACACGCACGCGACCTACGGCACCCCGAGGACGCTCACGGCCGCGCGCATCCCGTTCGTCCTCATGGGGGCCCTGGGCTGCGTGGCGCTGGCGGCGATCGGTACGGCGGCCTTCGACCTCCGCGTCGGCCTGGCGGCGGGCGTCCTTCTGATGCTCAACCCCCTCTACGCGCTCCACGCCCACCGGGCGATGTCCGAGGCGCCGTGCGAGACCTTCCTGATGATCGCCCTGGCCCTGGCGCTGGCGGCGTGGAAGTCCTCGTTCTCCGGCCGTCCCTCCGGCCCTCGGGTCCTGGCGCTGATGCTCGCGGCGGGGGGGGCGGCGGCCCTGTCGGTCCTGGCGAAGTTCAACGGCCTGCTCGCCCTGATGACGATCGCCGCCTGGGCCGCGCTGGCGTGGTCCATCCCTCGCGGGGCCGGATGGGGATGGCTCTGGTTCGCCCACGGGGCCGCGCTGGCGGCCGTGGCGGCGGCCGTCGGGTTCACGATCCTCAACCCCTACATGACGGCCAAGCCTTCGGGCTACCGGACGGCCGATGGCGAGCGCATCGGCCCGATGGACGCTTGGGGGCGCTTCCGGCTGCTGATCGACCACCGCCGGTCCATGTCGGCCGGCCAGCAGGAGTCGTTCCCGCACAACGCCCTGAAGACGATCCCGGAGCGGGCGAAGGTCGTCGTGGTGCAGGGGTTCGGCCGGTTCGGGCCCTTCGGGCCGGCGAAGTCGGACTCGACGATCCGCTACGACATGAAACAGGACTGGGGGGCGTTCGCCTGGTTCCCGTTCGGCCTGGCCGCGCTGGGGTACGCCCTGGCCTACGGCCGGGCTCAATTCCGACGCCGCGAGCCCCCGGCCGCGTGGGCCGTCGCGGCCTGGGCGCTGGTCTCGCTGGCGGTGGTGACGCTCTACCTGCCGATGGCCTGGGACCGATACCAACTGCCGATCCAGGCCCCGTTCTCCCTCCTGGCGGCCGGGGCGATCGTCGGGGCGTGGGACGGGATCGCGAGGTTCGCGGGATGGAAGCCCAGGATGGAGCCGAGTTGATGGATCGAGCCTGGACCGGCCTGTGCCTCGGGGTCTTCTCCCTCCTTCTGGCCAGCTACGCGTTCTTCTGGCACTCGCGCGACTGGAACACGGCCAGCCGGCTGATGCTGACGTACTCGCTCGTCGACCGCGGCGGCCTCTCCATCGACGGCCTCCAGGACCAGACCGGCGACAAGGCGTTCTACCGCGGCCGGTACTTCTGCGACAAGCTGCCGGGCTACCCGTTCCTGGCGGCCGTCCCGTACGCCGTCATGCGAGCCCTCGGCGCGCGGGCGCACCCGCTGGACGGCCCCGCGCTGGCGCACTGGCCGTCGGACTACGGGGTGACCCTGGCCACGTCCGGCGTGCTGACGGCGGCGACGGCCGTCGTCCTGATGGGGATCGCCCGGTCCCTGGGCTGCTCCGCGCGGTCGGCCGTGCTGGTCGCCCTGGCCTACGGGCTGGCCACGCCCGCCTATATCTACGCGACGCTCGCCTACGGGCACCAGGCGTCGGCCTTCGCGCTGCTGGCGTCGCTGGCCCTCTTGATGCGGACCGGCACGGGTCGCGACGGCCTTCGCGCCTTCCTGGCGGGGCTGCTGGCCTCGTACGCGGCGGTCGTCGAGCTTCAGGTCGGCCCGGTGTCGGCCGTGCTGGGCTTCTACCTGCTGGGCCAGGTCGCGGCGAGGCTCCGGAGGTGGGACGCGATCCCGGCGTTCGGGCTCGGGGCCCTGATCCCGGCGCTGTTCCTGATGCTGTACAACACGCTGGCGTTCGCCGGGCCGCTCGACATGGGGTACTTCCACCACGCCACGGCGCAGTTCGCGAAGGTCCACAGCCGGGAGAACCCGCTGGGGATCGGCGGGCCGGACTGGAGTCGGCTCGTGCCGCTCCTCTGGGGGCGGCATCGCGGCCTGCTGTTCTACGCCCCGATCCTGGCGCTGTCGGCCCCCGGATGGGTCGCGATGATGGCCCGGCGGCGGTGGTCGCTCGCCGGGGTTTCGATGGCGGCGTGCGTCGCGGTGTTCGGCGTGAACCTGAGCTACCCCGAGTGGACCGGCGGCTGGTCGACGGGGCCCCGACTCCTCGTCCCGCTCTTGCCGTTCGCGATGATCCCGGTCGCGGCGCTGCTCGCCGAATCGGGCCGGATCGGTCAGATTGCGGGGACCACGGCCGTCGCCCTCGCCCTGGCCGGGGCGGCGCTGACGCTGCTGTTCCAGGCCGTCGGCGCGAGGATGCCGCAGGACGTGCTCGACCCGCTCGTCGAGGTCGCCTGGCCGCTCTGGAGGGGCGACGCCGTGCCGATGTGGTGGACGGGCGAGCGGTTCGCGCGGAACCTGTTCTCGCTGGCGTCGCCGTCGTTCGTCGCGGGCCTCCCCGCGGCGTGGGCGTGGGTCCAGTTCCTGCCGCTGGTCGCGATCCAGGCGGCGGGCGCGGCGGCGTTGGTCGTCGCGGCGAAGGGGCGACCCGAACCGCTCAACTCTGCGTGTTGACCAGCAGCAGGACGGCCGTGGTGCCGATCAGGGCGGCGAGGATCCAGAGGCAGAGCCGCGTCGAGCGGGCCCAGATGACGGGCCAGGACTCGTAGCGCGAGGCCGTGTAGACCAGGCTGATCGCGACGACCAGCGGCAGGATCAGCCAGTAGATGTTCGACGCGGAGTTCATCAGGCGGCGCCTCCGGCCGTGACGACGGTGTTGGCGCCCTCGGCATCCTTGGCGTCGGCCTCGGGCTCGTCGCCGCGGCCGTAGGCGGGGCCTTCGTAGGCGTCGTAGATCGCCAGCACGTTCAGCAGGCCGGCGACGGTGGTGTAGATCAGGCCGATTTCATAAGGCTTGCCGCGGAGGAGCAGGCCGTTGAGGACGTTGGCCGGGGGCTCGGCCATGAAGCCGCCGAGGAAGTTCGAGCCGGGCCGGAAGTGCTCGATCGTGGCCTGGATCAGCGCCGGGAGGGCGGGGAGGCCGACGAAGAACTGGCCGACGTAATGGAGCATGAACCTGTCGGTGTTGAACGGGCTGACCCAGCGCCAGTACACGTTCTTGCCGGAGCCCAGGTAGAACCCGACGGCGTACAGCCCCAGGATGCACGTCGCGTACAGCCAGCCCTTCCCGGTGCGGCCCTGGTAGAAGTGCCCCAGCCCGGGGATCAGCCAGGCCAGGAATGCGGCCTTCGCGGGCTCGCGCAGCGGTATCGACGTGTCCGTCATGTTCGGGAGGGCCTGACCGGGTTCGGCGGGTTCGTGAGCATGCACTTGCGCCGATTCTAGCACGCCCGCCGTCCTCCCGGCCAGACCGGCTCGGGGCGGTGGCGCCGCAAGGCGAGACGGTCCGGCAGGGATCGCCCCATTGGGGCGAGGACGCGGCATCCGAAGTCCCCTCTCCCGTCGGGAGAGGGGACTTTATAATGACACCCGATACCCACCGGAGGCCCCCCGTGTCTCAGCGCTTCTACTGCCCCGCGCCGCCGGTCGACGGCCTGTATCGACTCAACGCCGACGAGGCGCGGCACCTGACGAGGGTCTGCCGCAAGGCCGTGGGGGAGGTCGTGGAGCTGTTCGACGGCCGCGGCTTCGCGACGCTCGCGCGGATCGTCGAGGTCGGCAAGGACGCGGCGCGGCTCGCGGCCGAAGGGGATCCGCTCCCCGGTCGCGAGGCCGCCTGCCTGGTCGAGATCGCGACGGCCGCGCCGAAGGGGGATCGGTTCGACTGGCTGGTCGAGAAGGCCGTCGAGTCGGGCGTCGCGCGGGTCGTCCCGCTGACGACCGAGCGCTCGGTCGTGGATCCGCGAGGCTCGAAGCTGGAGCGGCTCCGGCGCACGGTCGTCGAGACGTCGAAGCAGTGCGGGCGAAGCCGGCTCATGGATCTGGCCCCGCCCGAAGACCTCTCCGAATATCTGACGCGGTCCGACGGCGTCCGGCTCGTCGCCGACCCGGCGGGCGAGCTTCCGCACGACTGGCCGGCGATCGCCGTCGGGTCGACGGTGCGGCTCGTCGTGGGGCCCGAAGGGGGGCTGACCGACGAGGAAACGGCGAGGGCCCGCGAGGCGGGTTGGACTCCGGTGCGGTTCGCCGCGGCGATCCTCCGCGTCGAGACGGCGGTCGTCGCGGGGGCCGCGGCGATCCTGGCCCGGGCTCAGCCGGTCCACTGACCTTCGGACTTGTCCTGGTAGATCGACCAGACGAAGCCGTCCGGATCCCGCAGGGCGAACTCGCGCCAGCCCCATTCCTGGTCGGCCGGCTCGCCGGAGACGCTGAGCATCGCCCCCTCGTCGATGCAGTGCTGGTAGAAGGCGTCGACGTCGTCCACCTGGAGTTGCAGGTGGATCCCCACGCCGAGACGGGCGTCGGCGAACTCCTCGGCGTGCGCCTCCTGGGCGTGGAGCATCACGACGAACGCGTCGATGCGCAGGATGGCCAGGCTATACGGGCCGTTCTCCTGCTCGGCGTGGACCTGGAGGATCTCCGCGCCGACGACCTCGTTATAGAACTCCAGCGAACGCCGAACGTCCTTCACATAGAGGAAGACGCTCGTGACGGAGGCCGCCATGGCAAGACCCTTTCCGCATGAGACCGAAGCACCGCACCGTCCCGAAATCGGCGGCAAGATAACCCCAACCCCGGGTCCTGACAATCGCGAACGCCCTCACCGCGGGCCGTCGTCCTCCAGGAACTCCACGGCGCGGCGGATCGCCGGGAGCAGGAAGCCCGCGGCCGAGTAGTGGCCGCAATCGTACCAGATGATCGGCGGCCGCCCCCCCGCCTCCCAGAGCGCCCGCGCGGAGGCCGGCGGGATGACCTCGTCGACGGCCCCGTCGATCATCAGGACCCGCTTCCCCTTCATGCCGGCCGCGTAGGTGAGCGGGTCGTAGGGCCCGGTCAGCGCCTTCAGGTCGGCCAGGGTCTTCCCCTCGTCGGCCCACGCCTTGCGGAACGGCGCGGTCTCGGGCATCTCCCACAGGACGTTCGCCAGGTCGCCGCCGGCGAGCAGCAGCGCGCCCGAGCGGACTTCCGGGTCGATCGAGACGACCAGCGACGAGACGATCCCCCCCAGGCTGATCCCCGTCACCCCCAACCGGTCCGGGTCGACCTCGGGCCGCGACGCCAGCCACCGCACGGCGCGGCGGACGTCGCAGACGCCCTGCCGCATCGACCGCATCGTCCGCTCGATGTCGTCCGACAGGAACTTCTTCGGCACCGGCCCCGGGCCGTCCGTCGGGCGACGCTCGCCGTAGTAGGGGAGCTTGACGAACAGGGCCGCGACGCCCCGATCGGCCAGGCGGGCGGCGTAGTAGCGGGAGAGGGGGAAGTCCGACCCCAGGATGTGCAGGACGACCGTCGCCGGCCGCTTGCCGGGGAAGCCCCTGGGCTCAAAATACTCGGCGTGGACGGTGTTGTTGGCCTCGTCGGGCGTGACGATCGGCGAGGGGAACGTCAGCTTCTTGACCGCGTACCGATCGGCGTCCATCAAGCCGGACAGCTCGTAGGCGAAGGCCGCCGGCTCCAGGCGGAACCGCTCGGGGACGGCCGACTCGCGCGGGCCGGGCCGGACCTCGACCTCGCCCCGCTCCGCGCCCTGGGAGGCGAGGATCGAGCCTAACAGCAACGAAGCGACGAACATCGGCGGTGCTCCCTGCGAAAGCCGGGTTGTCGGGAATCGCGGTCCGGGCTAGGCTTCGGGCCCATCGTCACGTTACGGGAAAGGGAGTCTCCCGGCCATGGCATCGCTGTCGGAAATCCTCGGCCGCCGGCCGCCGGGGAAGGTCTGCATCATCAAGCCGAGTTCCCTCGGCGACGTGGTCCACTCCGTCCCCATCCTCCCCGAGCTGCGCCGGCTCTGGCCCGAGGCCCACCTGAGCTGGGTCGTCGCCGGCCCGTTCCGGTCGCTGCTGGAAGGCCGCGACGACCTCGACCGCGTCATCCCCTACGACAAGGGCCCGTCCGGCGTCTCCGCCCGGGGCCTGCGCGGGCTGACGAACCTCTGCCGCGCCCTGGCCCGCGAGCGGTTCGACCTGACGATCGACCTGCAAGGCCTGCTGCGCTCCGGGCTGATGACGGCCGCGACCCGCGCGCCGATCCGCGTGGGCCTGGCCGACGCCCGCGAGGGCGCCCGCTACTTCTACACCCACCGCGTCGACGCCCCCCGCGCCGGCGTCCACGCGGTCGACCGGGTGATGCTCGTGGCCGAGGCCCTGGGGGGCCATCCCTCGACGCCCGAGTTCTCCCTGCCGATCCGCCCCGACGACCACGACTGGGCCGAGCGGACGCTGGCGGCCCTGCCGGCCCCTCGGCTGGTCCTGAACGTCGGCTCGCGATGGCTCACCAAGCGCTGGCCCGTCGGCCAGTTCGCCGAGGTCGCGCGGCGGGCCGTGGCGGAGTTCGGCGCGGGGATCGCGGCCGTCGGCGCGCCCGAGGACCGGCCGCTGGTCGACGCCCTCCGCGCGTCGCTGGGCCGGACGCCCGTCCTGGACCTCTGCGGCGCGACGACGCTGCTGCAACTGGGGGCCTTGGCGCGACGCTCGGACGTCTACCTCTCCAACGACACCGGCCCGCTCCACCTGGCGGCGGCGACCGGGGCGTCGGTCGTCGGGATCTACACTTGCACCGACCCGAAGCTGACCGGCCCCTACGGCCCCAACGCGGCCGTGGTGAGGAGCTGCGTCTGGTGCGCCCCGAGCTTCGTGAAGACCTGCGATCGGCTGGAATGCCACGCCGAAGTCAGCCCGGATCGGGTGTGGGCCGCGGTCCGGCCGAGGCTGTCGCGGGCGGTCGGATCGGCGGCCTGAGCGAGCGGGCCCGGCCGGGCCGTCCCGTTGGTGCGGGGGCCGCCGCCGGGCTATGATCGTTGCGACGGGGCCGGATAAACGCGCGAAGGGCAAGGGTCTGCCTTTGGAATCCGGCGGATCTCGATGGAAGTCGAGGCCGCATCCTGACGGCCTTCCCCCCTGGCGGGGGAAGGTGGCCCGCAGGGCCGGATGAGGGGGACGCGAAGCACGAAGGCCGTTGGAATTCGCGACGGCCGCCCCGGGCGGGCCCTGGAATCGCGACGGCTCCCATGCTTCGCGTCCCCCTCATCTGACCCCTGCGGGGTCTGTCTTCCCCCGCCAGGGGGGAAGACGTCGGGTGCCGACCGCCGAATATCGAAGGCACGCCCCACGGGCAAGGGCTGGGGATGACGCGAACACGCTACATCGTCGGGATCGACCTGGGGACCACCAACTGCGCCGTGTCGTACGTCGACACGAAGGGGAAGGAGCGGCCGGCGGCCGACATCCGGACGTTCGAGGTCCCGCAGCTCGTCGCGCCCGGGGAGACCGCGCCCCGAGCGATGCTCCCCTCGTTCGTCTACCTCCCCGCCGGCCCCGAACTCCCCACGGGGGCGGCGCTCCTGCCTTGGAACGAGGGCTCCGACCGGATCGTCGGCGAGTTCGCGCGGCTCCAGGGGGCGAAGGTCCCCTCGCGGCTGGTCGCCAGCGCCAAGAGCTGGCTGTGCCACGCGGGGGTCGACCGCGAGGCGGCCATCCTGCCGTGGGGCGCGCCGCCGGAAGTCAAGAAGGTCTCGCCGGTGGACGCGTCGGCCGACTACCTCGTCCACATCCGCGACGCCTGGAACCACGCGATGTCCGGCGGCGAGGCGTCGCGGCGGCTGGAGAAGCAGGAAGTCGTCCTCACCGTCCCCGCCTCGTTCGACGAGGCCGCCCGCGAGCTGACCCTCGAAGCGGCGAAGCGGGCGGGGCTGGAGCTGGTCACGCTGCTGGAGGAGCCGCAGGCCGCGTTCTACTGCTGGATCGTCACCCACCAGGACCGCTGGCAGCGCGAGGTCCGGGCCGGCGAGCTGATCCTCGTCTGCGACGTCGGCGGCGGCACCACGGACTTCAGCCTCATCACCGTGGCCGAGACCCCCACCGGGCCGGGCTTCCGCCGCGTCGCCGTCGGCGACCACCTGATGCTCGGCGGCGACAACATCGACCTGGCGCTCGCCCACCACGTCGAGAAGAAGCTGAACGGGCTGCGGCTCGACGGCGAGCAGTGGTCGGCCCTGCGGTTCGCCTGCCGCACGGCCAAGGAGAAGCTCCTCGCCGACCAGTCCCCTGCGCTGGAGCGCTGGCCGGTGACGATCGCCGGGCGGGGCTCCCGGATCATCGGCGGCGGCATCCAGTCGGAGCTGACCCGCGAGGAGGTCCGCCGGATCGCGCTGGACGGCTTCTTCCCGAAGGTCGCCGCGGGGGATGAGCCGTCGAAGGGCTCGCGCGCGGGGCTCCAGGAATTCGGCCTGCCGTTCGTGTCCGATCCCGCCGTGCCGAAACACCTCTCCGCGTTCCTGCGCCGGCACCAGACCCACGCGATCGGGCAGGAGGGGGACGCGCCGGCCGACCGCCCCGCGCGGCCCGACGCCATCCTCTTCAACGGCGGGGCCCTGACCCCGCAGACGATCCGGGACCGCGTCGTGGAGGTCGTCGCCTCGTGGTTCGGCGACGATCCGGGCGCGCCCTACGCCCCGCGAGTGCTGTCGAACGCCTCGCTCGACCTGGCCGTGGCGCACGGGGCGGCGTATTACGGGGTCGTCCGCCGCGGAGGCGGCATCCGGATCGGCGGCGGCACGGCCCGGTCGTTCTACGTCGGCCTGGAGGGCGATCCCAACCGGCCCTGGCTCTGCGTCGTCCCGCGCGACGCCGAGGAGGGGGACAAGATCGCCATCGTCGGCCGCGACTTCGACCTGCTCATGGGCCAGCCGGTCGTCTTCCCCCTGGCCAGCAGCTCGGTGCGCCCCGACGACAAGCCCGGCGACCTCGTCGCGGCCGATCCCGACTCCATCCGCGAGCTGCCGCCCCTCCAGGGGCTCATGCGCGTGGGCCGGAAGGCGAAGGCCGAGCGGGCGGCTGTCAACCTGGCGGCGCGGGTGACGGAGGTCGGCACCATCGAGCTTTGGTGCCAGGCCCGGTCCGACGACCGCCGCTGGCGGCTCCAGATCCAGCTCCGGGGCCCGGCCGAGCCCCGGCCGCGCGAGACCGTCGCCGGCGCGGAGGCCGACCGGATCGTCGTCGAGCAAGGGGAGCTGGACGCGGCGACGGCGGCGATCCGCGCCGCGTTCGAGGCCCCCGCCTCGGCCGCCAACGCCGACGGCGGCCCCGCGCGGCTGGTCAAGAAGCTGGAGGAGGTGCTGGACGTCCCCCGCGACGGCTGGCCTCCATCCGCCCTGCGCGCCATGTGGGATCCCCTCCGCGACCTGGCCGACCACCGGCTCAAGAGCCCCCGGCACGAGTCGCGCTGGTTCAACCTGGCGGGCTACGCCCTGCGGCCCGGCCGCGGCTTCCCGCTCGACGAGGTCCGCATCAAGGCCCTCTGGCCGGCGTTCCACCAGGGGGTGAAGCACGCCAAGGACGTCCAGTGCTGGGCCGAGTGGTGGATCCTCTGGCGCCGCGTCGCGGCCGGGCTGACGAAGGCCCACCACGACGAGATCCACCGCCGGCTCGCCCCGTTCCTCATCCCGCCGAAGGGCTCGAACGTCGCGAAGAAGGCCGGCCGCCCCAGGCCCGAGCCCCACGAACTCGCCGAGATGTGGCGATGCGCCGCCGCCCTGGAACGGCTGGGGGCGGAGGTCAAGGAGCCGCTCGGCGACGCCCTCGCCGCGGAGCTGTCGCGGCCGACGATCCCGGGCCACGCCCTCTGGAGCCTGGGCCGGCTCGGGGCCCGCGTCCCGCTCTACGGCCCGGCGAACACGGCGGTCCGTCGCGAGGCCGCCGGGCGCTGGGTCGACGCCCTCGCCGCCCGCGACTACGCCCCCGGCCGCGAGGCGGCCGACGCGATCTTCGCCCTGGCCCAGCTCGCCCGCGCCTCCGGCGACCGCGTCCGCGACCTGTCGGAGCCGGTCCGCGCGCGGGCCCTGGAGAAGCTGGTGAGCCTCGGCGCGGACGAGGCGACCCTGCGCCCCGTCCGCGAATACCACGAGCTGGAAGCGTCGCAGGAAGGCCAGGCCCTCGGCGACTCGCTGCCGATCGGGCTGCGGCTGCGGGCCGAGGGAGATCCGACCTGAGGCGGATCGCGACCGGGCGTCGCGACGGTTCGGCTCGCCCTCCGTCAGCGTCCGGCCGGCGCCAGGCCCCAGAGGCGCACGGTGCCGTCGGCGCCGGCGGAGAGCGCGGTGCGCCCGTCCGGGCCGAAGGCGAGGCTCGCGACCGCTCCCGCGTGGCCTTCGAGCGTCAGCAAGAGCTTCTCGCGCGGGCCGTCCCACAGCCGGACCTTGCCGTCGCCGGCGCCGGTCAGGAGTCGCCCGCCGCGGGCGAGGGCGACCGCGGTCACGCCCCCTTCGTGCTCCTCCGCGATGCTCACGGATTCCTCGCCGGTCTGGAGGTTCCACAGGCTCACCGAGTCGTCCTCGCTCCCGGTCGCGGCCATCTGGACGTCGGGGGCGGCGGCGACGGCGGCGATCGGCTCCTCGTGGCCGTCGAGGCTCCGGAGCCGCCGTCCCGTCTTCATGTCCCAGGTCCGAAGCGCCTTGGCGTCGCCGCCGGTCAACGCGCGGCCGTCCGGCGCGACGGCGACGGCCCGGACCTTCTCCCCGACGTCCGAGAACTTGAGGGCCGCCTTGCCGGCGTCGAGATCCCACAGGATGATCTCCCCGTCGCCGCCCGAGACGGCATGGCGACCGTCCGGGACGAAGGCGATGCAGGCGGCGGGCGAGGAGTGCCCTTCAAGTCCGCGCAGCTCCCGGCCGGCGGCGACGTCCCAGAGCCGCACCGAGCGATCCGCGCCCGCGGAGACGGCCCGCTTGCCGTCGGGGGAGAAGGCGACGCCTGTGATCGGGCCGTCGTGGCCTTTCATCGCGTGCAGGAGCTTCCCCGTCGCGACGTCCCAGGCGCGGAGCTCGGCGTCCTCCCCGCCCGACACGGCGAGGCGGCCGTCGCGGGAGAGGGCCGCCGCCGCGACGGCGCCGCGATGCCCCTCGAAGCGGCGGATCTCGCCCGGCCCGGCGACGCTCGGCCGCGCCGCCGGACGGTTCGCGGGGGCGGTCGGGACGTCCCAGAGCCGGATCGTGCGGTCGTTGGAGGCCGAGGCGAGCGTCTTCCCGTCCGGAGAGAAGGCCACGGCTTCCACGGTGTCGCCATGCCCCTTCAGCTCCCCTCGCTTGCGGAGCGGCGACGTCTCCCAGATCTCGACGACGTTCTCGGACGTACCCAGGGCGATCAGGGAGCCGTCGGGAGAGTAGGACAGGTCGTGGAAGGTGCGGTTTTCGCCCCGGTCCTTCTCCGAGTCGTACCCGGCCCGAAGCGCGCCGGTGGCCGCGTCCCAGAACTTGATCACCCCGACGGTCAACGTGACGTTGACGGAGACGCCCTCGATCTTCCGGCCGGTGTCCCGCAGCCCGCAGGCGGCGAGGGTCTTGCCGTCGGGGGAGAAGGCGACCCGATACGCGCGGATGTCCGCGTCCTTGAGCTGGACGGCGTGGCGATCGGCCGCGACATCCCACACGGCGACCTCGTTGGGCTGGTCGTTGTAGAAGGCGCCCCAGGCCAGCAGCCTGCCGTCGGGGGACGCCGCGAGCGTGTGGATCAGGCTGCGCGGCTCGATCTCGGCCGTCTCCTCGCCGGTCGCCAGGTCCCAGATGTGGACGGCCGTGAAATCGCTGGACGCCAATCGGGCCCCGTCGGGCATGAAGAGGACTTCCACCACCTGGCCATGGTCATGCGTGGCGCCCGGCTTCGAGGTGGCGACGTCCCAGGTCTGGATCCCGCCGTCGGTCGCGCAGGCCGCGATGGTCTTGCCGTCGGGCGAGACCGCGACGGCGTCCAGGATCGGGCCGTCGCCGGCCATCGCGTAGCGGGCGATTTCGCGGCCCGTGGCCGGGTCCCACCGCCGGACCGTGCCGTCGTGCGAGCCCGAGACCAGGGCCTTGCCGTCGGGGGAGAAGGCGAGCGCCTGGACCTCCTTGGCGTGCCCTTTCAGCACGGCCCGCGGGCGCGTCGGCAGGGCGGCGCGGCTCGCCGCGGCCTTGCCCGCGGCCGCCCCCGGGCGGGTTTGAGCACGCGCGACGACGGGGGCCAGGATCAGCGCGGCGGCGCAAGCAAGGCGACCGAGGGAGCCGGGCGGCATGCGAGGAGACTCCGAGGGAAATCGATCGGGCCCAATCCGACTCGTCCATCAGGGGGATGGTATCGCCCCGGCGGATCGCACGCCAGCGGTGCCGGGCGTCCCCGTTCATCGGGCCGGTGCCGGCGGGGCGAGGCCGGGGATCTCCAGGGTCTTCACCGTCTTGGTGGCGAGGTCGACGACCTTGATCTTGTGGTTGTTGGTGTCGGCGACGTACAGCTTGCCGGCGGCGACGCTCAGGCCGCCGGGCTCGTGGAAGCGGGCGGGCTCGTCGGAGTCGCCGGACTTCGCGTCGCCGAGGAACGTGGCGACCTCGGCGGTCTTGGGGTCGGCGACCTTCACCTTGTTGTTGTAGGTGTCGGCGATGTAGAGCTTGCCGTCGGCGAAGGCCAGGCCCAGGCAGTGCTGGAGGCGGACCTGTTCCGGGCCGGCGCCGTCGCGATCGCCGAAGTCGAACAGGCCCTTGCCGACGACCCGGCCGACCTTCGGCAGGCCGGCGGCGATGTTCGAGATGACGCGGACGCCGGAGACCTCCGAGTCGGCGATGAACAGGTCCTCGCCGTCGGTCGCCAGGCCGCTGGGCTGGGCGAAGCGGGCGTCGTCAGGGAGGCCGTCGCGGATGTTCTCGTAGCCGGAGCCGGCGAACCGGCGGACGGTCCCGGGTTCGGGGTCGTAGGCGTAGATCTGGTGCGTGCCGGCCATCGCGATGTAGATCCGCTTCGAGCCTTCGAGCTGGATCACGTCCCAGGGGCTGGAGATGGATGAGGACTTGCCGGGGCCGACGAACGGCTCGCGGGGGTCGCGGTCGGCCTGCTTGCCGTCGCCGACGACGGTGGCCACGGTCTTCGCCTTCAGGTCGACGGCGCGGATGGCGTGGTTCTCGGTGTCGGCGACGTAGAGGACGTCGCCGTCCAGGCACATCCCCTGCTGGCGGTTGAACCGGGCCTTCGCGAAGTCGCCGTCGACGAGGCCCTCGCCGCCGTCGCCGATGACCACGGGGTCCTTGCCGTCGAGGTCGGTCGCCACGATCCGGTTGTGGCCGGTGTCGGAGATGAACAGGCGGTTCGACTTCGCGTCGGCCAGCACCTTGCCCGGGAAGAGGATGGGCTTGTCGGCGTACTGGCTCTCCTCGGTGGGGAAGGCGACGGGCTTCTCGTCCAGGATCCCCTTCTTGCGGGCGTCGGCCGCGAGCTTGCCGATGGCGAAGTCGAACAGCTCGTACCGGCCCTCGCCACCGACGGCCGTGACCGGGTTCCCGTTCTCGTCGCGGCCGAAGACGACGACGTTCCCCTCGGGGTCGATCAGGACCCGCGAGGGCCAGGAGTGGACGTCGAACCGGGTCCAGATCTCCATCTCGGCGTCGTTGACGACGGGGTGCTTGATCCGGTACTCGGCCACCTTGCGGCGGATGTTCTCGGTGTTGCGCTCGGCGTCGAACTTGCCGGAGTGGACGCCGATCACCACCAGCTCGTTCTTGTACTTGGCCTCCAGCTTCGCCAGGTCGGGGAGGATGTGGTGGCAGTTGATGCAGCAGTAGGTCCAGAAGTCCAGGAGGACCACCTTCCCCTTGAGCGACTCCAGCGTGATCGGCCCGGAGTTGATCCAGCCGACGGCGCCGTCGAAGCTGGGGGCTTCCGGCGCGGGCTCGGCCTGGGCGAGGGCCGCGGGGGCGAGCGGTGCGAGGGCGGTCGCGAGGAGCAGGGGGGCGAGGATGGAACTCCGTCGCGGCATGGCGGGGCCTCCTGGTGGGCGGTGGCGGGGAGGGCGTCGTACGGACCGCGCGATTGTAAACGATCGGCCGGCGCGACAGGAGGATCCGGCGGGATGCGCCGACGATCGCCGATGGGTGGGTCGTGGGAGGGTGGCCGGGGACGGGGGCCGGTGTTAAGATCAGATGTCGACGGCCCGCCGCGGGGGGCGGGGCCCGTCGATTGCGGCCGCGGGGGCGATCGCACGGAGTCCTTCCATCCCATTCCCCCCGACGACAGGGCGGACGCCGTGAGCAAGGACATGCCCCTGATCTGTTCCTCGACCGACCGGGTCGACCCCTACGGCGAGCTGAAGGTCTTCGCCGGCAGCGCCAGCGGTTCGCTCGGCCGGGCGATCTGCGAGCGCCTGGGGACGGACGTGGCGCAGGCCGAGACGCGCACGTTCAGCGAGGGGTGCGTCTTCGTCCGGGTGCTGGAGAACGTGCGCGGGCGCGACGTGTACGTCATCCAGGGGACGGAATACCCGGTCAACGACAACTTCATGGAGCTGCTGTTCTGGATCGACGCCTTCAAGCGGGCGAGCGCCACCCAGGTCACGGCCGTCATCCCCTTCTTCAGCTACGCCAAGGGGGACAAGAAGGACGAGCCCCGCGTCTCCATCCGCGCCCGCGTCTGCGCCGACTGCATCGAGGCCGCCGGGGCCGACCGCGTCCTGACGATGGACCTGCACAGCCCGCAGATCCAGGGCTTCTTCCGCATCCCGGTCGACCACCTGTACGCCATGCCGGTCCTGGTGGACTACTTCCGCAAGAAGGAGATCCCCGACCTGGTGGTCGCGTCGCCGGACGTGGGCTTCGGCAAGCAGGCGTACAAGTTCGCCGAGATGATCCACGCGCCGGTGGTCTTCGGCAACAAGGTCCGCCGCGGCCACGACGAGAAGGCCGAGATGCTGGACATCGTCGGCGAGGTGAAGGACCGCAACGTCCTGATCGTGGACGACTTCACCATCTCCGGCGGCACCCTGATCGAGATGGCCGTCGCCTGCAAGGAGCGCGGGGCGAAGGACGTCTACGCCTGCGTCTCCCACGGCGTCTTCTCGAAGGGCTCGGCCGCCAAGCTCGCCGCCTCGCCGATCAAGGAGCTGGTGATGACCGACACGATCGGCTACCGCTTCGAGCCCCTGGCCCCCTGCTGCAAGGTCGTGAGCGTCGCCGGCCTCTTCGCCGACGCCATCATGTCCATCCACCGCCGCGAGAGCGTCAGCCGCCTGTTCAACTACTGAGCCGACCCGCGATGGCTTCGTTCGCGGCGACGGTTTCGGCGAGCGGCGCGGCAACTTCTTGATGCATTGAAACTTGCGGCGAACGCGGTCGGCTTCGTTCGTCGAAGTCGATTGTGGGCCCGCATCCCCCGGCCGGCATCCGTCCGTCCCCTCTCCCGCCGGGAGAGGGTGGCCCGGAGGGCCGGGTGAGGGTCGCCGGACTGTAAGCATGGCTCCGGTCCGGCGACCTGGAGCCCGTCATGCCCTCCGCGCCTCCGGCGACCCTCACCCGCCGCTGCGCGGCCGCCCTCTCCCGGCGGGAGAGGGACGTTCGCCGGAATCGGTTCCCGCCCTTCGTTTCGATCCGCACGGGTTGTCAAAGACCGACCCAACACTCGTACGTTCCGCATCGCGGGCGTCGAGATTTCAGGATTCCGCGAGGAACTCCGGAATCGCACCGTGGCGGACGTCCCGGCTTCGCGATACAACGCTCGCTGGCGACGACGAAATCCGGGAGGGACATCGATGAGACGCGGGCTCTGGCTGGCGGTGCTGGCGGCGGGCGTGATCGGGACGGCGGGCGCGGAGGGTCCGAAGCTGTCGGAGGTGCGCAAGATCCTGTTCCTGGGGAACAGCATCACCCGCCACGGCCCCGCGCCCCACATCGACTGGCACGGCGACTGGGGCATGGCGGCCACCGCGCCCGAGAAGGATTACGTCCACCTGGTCACGGCGGCCGTGGCGAAGCGTGCGGGGAAGGAGCCCGAGACCCTCGTCCGGAACATCGCCGACTTCGAACGCGGCTACGCCGACTACGACGTCGCCGAGAAGATGAAGGACCTGTTCGCCTTCGACGCCGACCTCGTCGTCCTGGCGATCGGCGAGAACACGCCCGAGTTCGCCTCGCCCGAGGACGCGGCGAAGTTCCAGGCCGGCGTGGCGAAGATCCTGGAAGGCGTCCGTCGCGACGGCCGACGGCCGATCGTCCTCGTCCGGAGCTGCTTCTGGCCCGTCGAGTCCAAGGACGCCCGCCTCCGCGCCGCCGCGAAGGAGGCCGACGCCGTCTTCCTCGACATCGCCCACCTCGGCCGCGACCCCGCCAACGCCGCCCGCTCCGAACGCCCCTACAAGCACGAAGGCGTCGCCGGCCATCCCGGCGACCACGGCATGAAGGCCATCGCCGACGCGATCGTCGCGGCGCTGGAAGGCACGGGACGGCCCTGAGTCGAGGCCCCAATTCCCCGCAGCTATGCCAGCCGGGCCCCCGACCCCGTCGCATCGCGTGGGCGCGGGCTCGAGATTACAATGGGCTGGAACTGCGTCGCGGCGGCCTCGTCCCGACTCCCAGACATCGAGCACCACCAAGGGGACGTGATGCTATCTCGCCTGACCCTGAGGAACTTCACCGTCTTCGCCGATGCGGATTTCCGGCTCTGCTCCGGCTTGAACGTCGTCATCGGAGAGAACGGGGCAGGGAAGTCGCATGCCTTGAAAGCGGCGTATTGCGTCCAATCGGTCGTCTCACCGCTCAAGCGCGACGCCCTCCCGCCCGCCCCCACCAAGAAGTACCTGGAGGGAGAGATCGCCCGCAAACTCCGTCGCGTCTTCCGCCCTGAGGAGTTGGGTCGCCTGGCGAGCCGGCGGAAGGGGCGAAGCCGATGCGAGGTCGAGGCGGTGTTCGAGCCGAAATCGCACCCGTTGTCGTTCCACTTCAATACGAACAGCAAGTCGGAAGTGAACGTCATCTCGCTCCCGAGACGGTGGGCCGACCATCCCCCGGTGTTCCTTCCCAGTCGCGAGTTGCTATCCATTTACCCGGGATTTGTCTCGCTCTATGAGACGACCGACCTCGAAATCGAAGAGACCTGGCGAGATACCTGCTTGCTGCTCGGAGTCCCAGCCACCAGGGGCGTGCGACCTCGCCCTTTGGAGGGGCTGGCGACCCCTCTTGAGGAGGAGTTAGGGGGCAAGGTCGTGCTGGGCAGGAACGATCGATTCTACGTGGAGACCCCCGCGGGCGACCTGGAGGCGCACCTGGTCGCAGAGGGATTGCGAAAACTGGCGATGATCGCACGATTGATCGCGACAAGATCGCTCGTGGGCGCGGGGTCGCTTTACTGGGACGAGCCGGAGGCCAACCTCAATCCGAAGGTGATCAAGCTCGTCGCGCGGACGATCCTGGGCCTTTGCGCGGCGGGGATTCAGGTCTTCGTCGCAACCCATAGCCTGTTCCTGCTGCGAGAGCTCGACATCTTGGCCGGTGGAGCGGAGTTCGCCGACGTGGAGACCCGGTTCATCGGCTTGCACCCAGCCCCCGGGGGCGTGGCCCTCGAACAGGGCGAGTCCATCGATGATGTGGGAGATATCGACTCGCTCAGCGAAGAATTGAGCCAATCGGACCGCTACCTCGCCCAGGGCGTCCGATGATGGCGAAGATCCGTGAAGGGCAGCTGGGATTTACATTTCATAACGGATGGCATGCCTCGAAATACGACGATTGGGCCCACTATCGTCAGCAGTTCGTCAGGATGATGGACGGCGTCAAGGGGGTCGACATCCTCGCAATATCGCCGTCTCCGTCTTCATGCTGCTGGCTCGTCGAGGTGAAGGACTATCGTCGGCATCGCCGCACCAAGGCGATCGACCTGGCGGTCGAGATCGTCGACAAGGTCCGAAACACGCTGGCGGGGGTGGCTGCGGCCCAGATCCGTGCGAGCGACCCGAAGGAGCGGGAAGCGGCCAGGCGCGCGTTGCGTGCCGACAACCTTCGGGTGGTCCTGCACCTGGAGCAACCAGACAATCCGTCGAAATTGTTCCCGCGCGCGATCGACCCGGCCAAAGTACAGATGGACCTTCGTAGGCGCGTGAAAGCGATTGATCCTCACCCGCTGGTGATCGAGATCGCAACACAGGGACGTATACCCTGGGATGTGGCGTGAAACCCAGGGCGTAATCGGTCGACCTTAGATGTCGGATGGACGTCGGCTCGATCACCCCGGATTTCGCGCGCGCCAGCGGTCGACGAAGCGGCGGTAGTCGTCGGGGGTGTCGACGCCGATGGAGGGCTCGTCGACGAATCCGAGGGCGATGGGGAGGCCGGCCTCCAGGACGCGGAGCTGCTCCAGCTTCTCGGCGGCCTCCAGCGGCGAGCGGGGGAGGGTGCCGACGGTGAGGAGGAAGTCGCGGCGGTAGGCGTAGAGGCCCAGGTGGAGGAAGGCCGCGGGGGCGGCGGGGTCGGAGAAGTCGGGCGAGCCGTCGCGGTGGTGGGGGATGGGGCTGCGCGAGAAGTAGAGGGCGCGGTGGCGCGCGGCGACGACCTTCACGCACGAGGGGTCGCGGTAGACGGCCTCGTCGCGGATCGGCGTGGCGAGCGTGGCCATCGGGGCGTCGGGGTCTTCTTCTAATAGTGTGATCAGGCGATCGATCGTCGATCCGTCGATCTCGGGCTCATCGCCCTGGACGTTGACGATGATGCCGGCCTCGGGGATCGTCGCGACCACCTCGGCCACGCGGTCGGTGCCCGTCGGGTGGTCGGCGCGGGTCATGGCGACCTCGCCGCCGAAGCGGCGCACGGCGTCGGCGATGCGCTCGTCGTCCGTGGCGACGATCACGCGTCGCAGCGATTTCGCGCGTCGCGCGGCCTCGACGACGTGCTGGATGAGGGGCTTCCCGGTGTCGGACAGGAGGGGTTTGCCGGGGAGGCGGGTGGAAGCGAACCGCGCCGGGATCACCGCGACATTTTCCATTTTTCCTGCGGACATCGGTTCGCCTCGATTCCGATACCTGAATCACCGCCGGGGACGCCAGTCTCCGGTGGGCCTCCCCCGAGGCGACCTCAATCTATTGCGACCCCGGCGGGGACGCAAGGCGGAACGAGGTCGAGGGGGAGGGGGCGGGCGGCGGCGACCGGCGTTGAGGCCGGTCGGGTCGGCCCGCCGCCCCGGTGCCACAGGATCGGCGTCGGCGAGGGGCCCGGGATGGGCCCGTTCGGAACGGCCGAGTCGTACGGGATGCGACCGGCCGGATGTCAGGACGACGAAGCCGAATCGACGGCCCCAAGCGGAGCCGAGGGTGTCCCCAGACTCCCGGCCGGCCGCGAGGACCGACGTCGATTCTCCGCGCTCGGGCTGAAGGGCCCGGGACGCCGGGGGCGGTGCGCCGCCCCCGCGTCTCGAAGCCTTTTCTCGTGCCGAACAACCTTGTCACGCGCTCTGCGGGGCCGCGTCCGGGAGGAATCCCGGGGCGGGGCCCCCCGGGCCCGGAGGCCCCCGGACGATGCGGGGACGCCGGGCCCGCCATGGACGGGGGGCGATCACAACCGAACCGCGGGGCGGCCCAGCCAAAGGCATGGCGGCCGTCTGGGGAGATTCGTTCCATGGCATGGACCCTGACCGGCAGCAACAGCCGAGACTCTCGTCGCAAGCATCGCCCCGCGATCGAGGAGCTCGACGCCCGCCGGCTGCTCTCGACGGGGATCGGGGGGGCCGCCGCCGAGCAGTCCGCCCGCCGCGCCGAGGCCGTGCAGCGGCTGCGGTCGGCCGTCGACCAGGCGCCCGCCGCGCCCCGGCCCCATGCGATGGGAGCCTTGCAGAACGCCCGCGTCGCGCGGGCCGGCGGCGACCTCGCCTCCCGCGCCGCCCTTCGCCGCGCCGCCCGCGCCGAGGCCGTCGCCGAGCCGGCCGGCTCGGTCGCCGTCGGCACGCCCACGGCCTTCGACCCGATCATCGGCTCCGCCCAGGCGCGGTCGACCTACGGCGTCGACGGGGCCGGGCTGACGGTCGCCGTGATCGACACCGGCGTCAACTACAACAACTCGGCCTTGGGCGGCGGCTACGGGGCCGGGAACAAGGTCGTCGCCGGCTATGACTTCGGCGACGGCGACTCCGACCCGATCGCCTCGTCCTCCCAGCACGGCACGGCCGTCGCGGGCCTGATCGCCGGCGACGACGCCGGACACCTGGGCGTCGCCCCCGGGGCGGACGTCGTGGCCCTGAAGGTCACCAACGGCTCCGACACGGCCGACACCAACAACATCGCCAACGCCCTCCAGTGGGTCGTCGACCACCACGACGAATACAACATCAGCGTGGTCAACATCTCGCTGTCCAACGGCCGCAACTACGCCAAGAACTGGTTCGCCCAGGACGGCGGCGTCGGCCAGCGGATGACCGAGCTGGTCAAGAAGCTCAGGGACCTGAACATCCCGGTGGTCGCGGCCACGGGGAACAGCTTCGCCGGCAACCAGGGCGAGGGCTTCACCGCGGTCCTCGACGGCGTCATCAGCGTGACGGGGACGGACACCTCGGACAAGATCCTCGCGAACGCCCAGCGCCTGGGCTCGGCCCTCGGCGGCTCGACGGCCACCGACCTCGCCGCCCCGGCCTCGGGGATCGGCGCCCTGATCGACGGCGGCGGCTACTCGAACGTCGAGGGGACCAGCTTCGCCGCGCCGCTCGTCTCCGGCTCGATCGTCCTGCTCCAGTCGATCTACAAGCAGCGCTACGGCTCGCTCCCCACGGTCGACCAGCTCCAGGGCTGGCTGAAGCAGGGTGCCCGGACGATCCACGACGACGTGACCGGCATCGACCTGGGCCGGCTCGACGTCCTGAAGTCGGCCTCGCTGATCCCCGGGGCCCCGGCCGTCCCGACGACTCCGGTGGTCACCACGCCGACCAAGCCCGTCGTCACGACCCCGACGACGCCGGTCGTGACCACGCCGACGACCCCGGTCGTGACCACTCCGACCAAGCCCGTCGTCGTGACGCCGCCGGCCCAGCAGGTTCTCACGCCGCCGACGACTCCCGTCGATTACACGCCGGTCACCCCGACCGTCCCCGCGACGCCGACGGCCCCCGCGACCGATGACGAGGACGTCGAGCCGACGCCGACCACCCTGGACGTGCCGGTGGTGCTCAACGGGACGACGGTCCAGAACTTGACCTCGACGGCCGTGGACCAGGCGGCCTCGACGACCAAGCTGGCGAAGGCGGACGTCGGCCAGTTGCTGCGGGCGATGAGCAAGTGGGCCAGCGGCTCCAAGGTCCGGGCCTGGAGCGCCTCGACGTCGCAGTGAGCCCGGCCCCGCGATACAATCCGTGACGACCTCGAAGGCCCCGCGCCGGCATCCGAGCGCGGGGCCTTTCGTTTTTTGCTTGGAGACGCGACAGCCATGAGTCGGAAGCCGGGGACTGCGGTCGTCACGGGGGCCGGGAGCGGGATCGGGCGGGGGGTGGCGCAGGCGCTCGCCGGCATGGGCCTGCGGGTGGCCCTGGTGGGCCGGGGGCGCGAGAAGCTGGAGGCGACCAAGGCCCTCCTCGGCGACGGGGCCGAGCGTGCGCTCGTCGCCCCGTGCGACGTCACCGACGGCGAGGCCGTGAGCGCGACGGCCGTGGCGATCGAGGCCGAGTTCGGGTCGATCGACGTCCTGGTCTGCAACGCGGGGACGAATGTCCGCCACCGGGCGCTCGACGTCCTGACGCCCGAGGACTGGGACCTGATGATCCGGACGAACCTGACCGGCCCGTTCAACCTCGTGAAGGCGATCCTGCCGGGGATGCGGGCGCGCAAGGACGGGCTGGTGGTCCAGGTCTGCTCCCTGTCCGGCTACCGCGCGAGCACGCTGGGCGGGGCGGGCTACTCGGCCTCCAAGTTCGGCCAGGCCGCGCTGGGCCTCTGCCTGGGCCGCGAGGCCCGCGAGGACGGCGTGCGCTCCACCGTGATCTACCCCGGCGAGGTCAACACGCCCATCCTCGAAGCCCGACTGGTCCCCGTCCCCCCCGAGCGCAAGCTCGCCATGCTCCAGCCCGAGGACGTCGCCGCGGCGGTCAAGTTCCTCGTCGAGCTGAACCCCCGCGCCCGCGTGCCGGAGTTGGTCCTCACGCCGACGGTGGACGACTTCTGCTGAGACGAGGCCCGAGGCGGGGGAGACGGAGCCATCGCCGGCGGCGGGTCGGGACGATGATCGACGTCCCCTCTCCCGCCGGGAGAGGGCGGCCCGGAGGGCCGGGTGAGGGTCGTCGGATCTCGGGACGACCGCGGCGATCGGGGCCTTCTCCCTCAAGGGTGCTGCGTCGAAAACATCGAAGCAGCCTCATGACAGGCATCCTTCTCCCCTCGTAGGAGAAGGTGGCCGCAGGCCGGATGAGGGGGCGACCGCCTCCGCATCTCACGACCGGCGTAGGCTTTGAAGTCGAGGGTTTCCGGTCGCGCCCCCCTCATCCGCCCCTCCGGGGCACCTTCTCCCACGAGGGGAGAAGGATGCTTGGCGTGGGCCGGCTCGGAGATCGCGAGCCCGTCATACCTTGCGCTCGCCGGCGACCCTCACCCGCCGCGGCGCGGCCGCCCTCTCCCGGCGGCAGAGGGGATGATAGGGACGACCCGGCTTACGGCCGCCGGGCGACTTCGTCAGCCCCCGACCTGGCCGGCCTCGATCTCGCCGGTGGCGTACTCGTTGAACTCGGTGTAGAGGATGTGGCGGAACAGCTTGCTCTCGGCCTGGAGCTTGGAGGGGGTGGCGAAGCCTTCCAGGCGGCCGTTGTGCAGCAGGGCCACGTTGTCGGCCGATCGGATCGACGAGAGCCGGTGCGGGATGACGAGGACCGTGCGCCCGGACGCCAGCCGGGAGAGCGTGTCGTCGAGCAGCAGCTTCACCTCGTCGTCGACGGGGGTGGGAAGCTCCTCGACGATCAGGATCGAGGGGTCGTGGAGGTACGCGCGGGCCAGGGCGATGCGGAGCTGTTCGTCGGGGCGGAGGTAATGGCCGAGGGGGCCGACCACGGTGTCGTAGCCGTGGGGGAGGTCCTGGATGAAGTAGTGGGCGTGGGCCAGCTTGGCCGCCTCGATCACGCGCTGGAGGGTGTTGCGCGGGTCGCCCAGGCCGATGTTGACCAGGATCGAGTCGGTGAAGACCAGGTCGGCCTGGAGGACGGTCGCGGCCTGGGCCCGGACGGATTCCAGGGTCATCTCGCGGAGGTCGCGGCCGTCGATCAGGACGCGGCCGGCCTGGGGGTCGATGAGCCGGGGGACCAGGCAGGCGAGGGCCAGCTTGGAGTCCTCGTCCAGCCCGACGAGCGCCGTGCGGCCGCCGGCGGGGATCTCCAGCGAGACGTGGTCGAGCAGCAGGCGTCCGGAGCGGCTCTCCAGCGTGACGTCGTCCAGGACGATGCGGTCGCGGAGGGGCGGGAGGAACTCGGCGCCGACGTTCTGGTGCAGCTCGGGCGAGCGGGCGAGGAACTCGAAGATCTCCGCGGCCGAGCGGTTGGCGTGGCGGATCGCCTGCCGCATCCGGGCCCAGCGGAGGATGGGATAGGCCAGGCCGGCCAACGACGCCGCCAGGACCAGCATCGTCGCGATCGAGATCCGGTCCTTCACCAGGACGTTGTAGCCGAGCAGGCCGAGCGCCGTGGCGGTCGCCGCGCCGAAGAGGAGGGCGGAGGACGTGGTGAGCGTCCCCTGGGCCAGCATCCGGCGGACGTCGGCGTCCTGATAGCGGTCGAGGTGCTCGTCGAACCGGCGGCGGTCGAAGTCCTCCACGCCGTAGGTGCGCACGGTCCGCAGCAGGCCGAGGTCCTCGTGGAGCAGGCAGAGCTGGAGCGAGGCGTCGCGGAGGGCCGCGTCGTAGGTGGCGCGGGCCTCGCGGTTCATGGCCCGGGAGATCATGGAGACCAGAAGGCCCAGCGACGCCAGGAAGAGCGTGAGCATGGGGGAGGCCGAGAGCGCCAGGGCGGCCAGGCCGGCGGCCAGGACGATCATCCCGGGCTTGACCTCGAAGTCCGCCGCGAGGGCGTCGCGGATGTCGTTGACCTCGCGGGTCCAGATGTTGACCACGGGGCCGACCCCCTCGGTGGGGAGCGACGACTGGCCCAGGCGATACATCTGGCGGTGGATCTGATTCCGCAGGTTCGTGGCCAGGTCGGCGACGGCGGCGGCGACGGCGGCCCGCCTCAGCCGGGCGGCCAGCGAGAGCAGGAGGGCCAGCGCCAGGCCCAGGGCCAGCAGCGTGGCCAGCGCCCCGACGTTGTTCCGCAGCGTAGGCAGGACGTTGGTCAGCCCGTTCAGGGCCCGGGCGCCGAGGCGGTGGACCGGGTTGGGGCTGTTCAGGTTGGCCCCGACGAGCGGGAACAGGCCCGAATTCTCGTAGACGACGTAGTCGCCGGCCTTGCCGATCTGACGCCCGGCGGACCAGGCGGGGAGGCTCGCCGTCGCTTTCTCCGCGATGCTGATCTCGCCGCGCGAGGCCATCAGGCCGGCGAACAGGGCGGCGAGGACCAGGAGGCCGAGGGCCAGCAGGGCCTCGACCGCGCCCAGGACGCGGGCGATCAGCGGGGAACGGCCCGCGGCGAGGAGGTTCTTCGCGCGGGAGTAGGCTTCGGCTTGCATGCAGGGGGCTCCCCGCCAAGGGGTCCAGGGCCGGTTCTCGTGTCGGCGAACCCTCTCGACGCGGGCCGTCCCGGGGCCGGGCGGCGGGCGACCGCCGACGGCCCCCGCGGCGGTGCGGGGCGACGTCGGCGGCCTCGGTCGGGCCGGATCAGGCCAGGTCGCGATCCTCGAAGAGCAGGAACGCGAAGAAGAGGGCCGCTCCACTGTACAACACGCAGCAGCCCAGCGCCGGCAGAACGTAGCCGGCCCAGGGGATCACGGCCCCCGTGGCGATCGACGGCCCGGCGTTGAACAGCTCCAGCGGCGGCAGGATCCACGCGAACAGCTGCGCCATGAAGTGGATGAGCTGCTGGGTGTTCCGGGTCGCGTCCACCAGGACCGGGCTGAGGTGGCCCAGGAAGAAGATCATGATGCAGACGATCAGGTTCACCAGCATCGGCAGCCGGGTGGAGAGGGCCACGCTGATCGACGTCAGGATCGTGACTTCGAAGAAGCCCAGCACCAGGCCCGGCAGCACCTGGAGCACCTGGCCCGTCCGCATGCCGCTCTCCAGCGTCCCGGCCGACTCGCGCAGGTCATACGGGATCTTGTACCAGACGCCGGCGGCGAACAGGCTCCCCAGGATCAGGTAGAGGAGCAGGACCCCCATCAGGATCCCCATCAGCTTGCCGACGATGAACTGGCGGCGGTTGATCGGCTTGGACAGCAGGGTGATGGCCGTCTTCCCCTCGATCTCCTCCGCGACCGTCGAGCTGGACGTGAGCAGCGCCAGCAGCATGCTGAAGAACGAGATCGTCGTCAGCCCGGTGTCCTTGTACATCTTGATGTCCTCGCCGAACGTGAAGTACGGCACGAAGATCGTGCCGACCAGCAGCGCCGCGGCGAAGAAGGCGATCACGAAGAAGGACGGCTGGCGGATCGTTTCCTTGGCCGTCGCGAGGGCGATCGTGAAAGATTTCATGGTGCTCTGATTCGGAGGAAGGATCGGACGGATATCGGACCGGTCGGGGAGCGGGTCGGGTCAGGATCGGACGTGGAAGCCGAGCAGCGGCGGATGACCGGCGGCCAGGGGCGCGGAGTCGACCCCCCGGATGAACCCGGACATCCGCTCCCGCACCGCGGCGACGAAGCGGTCCAGCTCGTCGGCCTCGGCCTCGGCGACGACCTCGACCGTCCCGTCGGGGAGGTTCCGGACGTAGCCGACGACGTTGAAGCCGCGGGCCGTCCAGGACGTCGAGGCCCGGAAGCCCACGCCCTGGACCCGCCCCGAGAAGATGACCCGCCGTCGTTCGATCGCCATGTGCCGGCCGTGCGACCCCGGGGAGACCTCGCGGCCGGACGCCGCGTCGCGGAGACTGCTCAATCCACCTATCCTAGCCGCTCCCGACGGGGAGCGACAAGGGACCCGCCGCGCGGCGAGGGCCGTGCGTGCTACGTCGGCCGGTGCCGGTCGGTTCGGCCTCGGGGCGGATTTCGCCGCTTCGAAATGCGGAGGGCGGCGGTCCCCGGGGACGCCGCCCTCCGCGATGGGGCTCGGTCGACGGGAGGCCGGCTCAGAGGCCGTTCAGCTCGACCCCGGCGACCTGGGCCTGCCCGGCCTGGATCGGCAGCATGGCCGAGCGGGCGGGGCCGATGCCGACGGCGTCGAACGGGACGAGCGGCGAGCCGGCGGACGACCCGGCGCGGAGGCTCAGTCCGGAGACCGTGAACGGCAGCTTGTTGTCGACCCGCAGGGTGGTGCTGGTCGCGGTCCGCTTGGCGGCCCGGACGGTCACGAAGGCGGTCGCCAGCTCGTGCTCCATCAGGGCGGCGAGGCTCTGGGCGTCGAGGACGGCCAGCGACGAGTGGTCGCGGAACGTCACCTTGCCGAGCGGACGCCACTGGTCGCCGGACGGCGAGGAGCCGACCTGCATCCGGCCGAGGGCCTCGCCCTCCGCGGTCTCGCTGAGGGCGAGCCTGACCAACAGGGCGGGGGCGGAGGCGACCGGGACGTCATCCCCCTCCACGAGCTTGACGGGCAGGCCGAACAGCCGGAGCCCGTCGAGCTTGCCGGCCAGGCGAGCAGCCTCGCCGCGGGCGGACGCGCCCTCGGCCTGGACGCTCACGAAGACGCGGCCCTCGGTCAGCAGGGCGGGGTCGACCAGCCCGTCGGGGCCGGCGGCGTCGACCGCCTCGACGAACCGGGCGGCCAGGGCCAGCTCCTGGTCGTTCAGCAGCTTGCCGTCGCGCGAGGCCATCTCATCGAAGGAGACGTCGTTGCAGATCCGCCACATCGCGGCCTGGGCGACGCCCTGGCTGGTCCCCAGCAGCGCCAGGCTGCGCAGGCCCTTGCGGACGCGGGCGTCCTCCGTGTACCGGTCGACGTCCATCAGCGTGAAGACGTCGCGCGGGCCGGGGGCATCGACGCCGTAGTTCAGGCAGACGCCCGGGACCGAGACGTCCAGGGTCTCGCCCGCGGGGACGGTGAGGGCGGGGGAGTCGGACCCCGTGACGGGCATCGAGCGGAAGCCGGGGGCGGCGGAGCCCGCGAACCGGCCGAAGCTGCCGGGGCGGTTGTTGATCGCGCCCAGGCCCATGCTCTGGAAGCCGCCGCGGCCCCCCTGGCCGAGGTTGCTGGAGGCGACCAGGCCCGGCGGGATGACGACGTTCAGGCGCTTCCCGGAGACGTTCTCGATGCTCAGGCGGACCTTGTCCTGGCCCTGGCCCCGCGCCGTGACCTTGAGGTCGCCGGCGTCGGCCGCCTTCAGGACGTCGACGGTCTCGGTGGTCGCCGCCGCCGCCGGCAGGGTGGAGGGCTCGTCGTCGAGGGGACGGCCGGCCGCGGCCGGGCCGCTGAGGAACATCAGGCTGCTGACCAGTCCCGCGGCCGAGAGGGCCCGGGCCGGGTGGAGGCGTCGCCACGGCATGGGGGTAGTCACCTTTATTGTTGGACCGGGCCGCGGACGAGGGGGGCTTCCCCGCCTCCCGGCCCTTCGTGCGTCGTCGTGAGACCGGAGACCGTCGACCGAGCTTCGCGCATCACGCCATCGCGACGCCCCTGGACTAGAGACGCCCCCCGGCGCGCGGCTATTCGAACTCGTCACGTCTGATTCTTCGGCAGCCCGGCCCGCGACCTTCGCGCGAAATGGCGGCGGCGGCGGACTTTCCGCGCCCCGCGCCTCACCGTTCCACCAACACGACGCACCAGAAGGGTGCATCCTCGGCATCCGTCGCGTAACCGATCCCGACGGCCTCGGAATCCCCCAGCAGGGGCTCCTTGCGGGCGGGGTCGTCGAGCATCGCCCGGACGAAATCGTCGGCCGTCGGATTCCCGCCGCCGAGGACGACCGCCACGCTCCGGTACGTCGCCCCGGCCTCCTTCAGCCGCGCCGCGACGTCGGGCGGCTTCCGCTCGTTCTCGGGCTTCGCGGCCGACTCCGCCATGTCGGCCGCGAGCGCCCGTGCGGCCTTCGCCAGCTTGGGGTCGACCTCCAGCTCCCCCTTGCCGGCCTCCTTGCGGGCCGCGGCGACCTTCTCGGCGACGGCCTTCTCGGCCGCGTCGGGGTCGAGCCGGGTCCTCGGCGTGCCGAACACGACGCACCAGTAGGGCTCGCCGTCCTCGTCCTCGACCCTCGCCCCGCCCATCTGGGCGAAGTCGCCGAGGATGTTCTTGCGGTGCCCCTCGCTCTCCATCCACGATTTCATCGCCTCCGCGACGGCCCGCTGACCCCGCGCGACGTTCTCGCCGGTCTTCACGAAGCGATAGCCCGCGCGCTTCACGCGCTCGAATGGCTTCGAGCCGTCGGCCCCTTCGTGGGTCATCTCGCGACGCCCGGCCATGTCCTCGGCGTGGAGCCGGGCGGCCTCCGTCAGCTTCGGGTCGAGCGTCAGCGGCGGCAGCTTCTCGGCCTCGCGCTCGCGGTTGTGGGCGGCGAGGAGGTCGCGCGCCGTCGCGTCCGGGGGCTCGTCGGCGGGGACGAGGGTCGCGAGGAGCAGGACCAGGCCGAAGGAGGACGGGGCGATCATGGCGGGGCCTCGGGGTTCGATCGAAGGATGTCGCAGACCTGCGCGAGGGGGGCGCCTTTGGAATTCGTCGGATCGCGTCGGAGGTTGAGGAGGCATCATGACGGCCTTCCCCCCTGGCGGGGGAAGGTGGCCCGCAGGGCCGGATGAGGGGGAAGACGAGCGCGATGGCCGTCGGGATCCCGGGCCGGTCGGGCGGGCCTTCGAAATCCCGACGGCCCCCATGCTTCGCATCCCCCTCATCTGACCCCTGCGGGGTCTGTCTTCCCCCGCGAGGGGGGAAGACGTCAAACATCGACCACCAAATTCCAAAGGAACACCCCCCGGGCGAGTTTGCATTGACCCGGGAGGAGGGGGCCCATTACTTTGTGAGAGTCGCGACCGTGCGACCCCTTGGTCCTGGCTAAACGCGAGGGACGGACTTTATGAGCTTGGGCGAGGACGGCGGCGCCGAGATCGACGTCGAGACCCTGCACGGCCGGAACTGGCCGAGCGTCACCCAGTTTTCCGTCTTCCTGGAGAACCGCGTCGGGCAATTGCTCGAAGTCATCCGCTCCTTCCAGGGGAGCAAGGTCAAGATCGTCGGCCTGACCATCTCCGACTCGGCCGACTGCTCGATCATCCGACTGATCCTCAGCCACCCGGAGCAGGGCCGCGAGATCCTCTCGCTGAACAAGCACGCCTTCGCCGAGAACGAGCTGGTCGCCGCCGAGCTGCCGATCTCGTCCTCGTCGCTGGCCGACATGTGCCTGGCGCTCCTGCGGGCCGAGATCAACATCCACTACGCCTACCCGCTGATCGTCCAGCCCCACGGCCGGCCGGCGGTCGCCATGCACGTCGACAACAACGAGCAGGCCAGCCGCTCGCTGCACGAGATGGGCTTCGAAATCCTCTGCGAGGCCGACCTGGCGAGCTGACGCCGCGGCCTTCATGCACCTCGCGCGCCCGGGTGGCCGGATTCCGGCCACGTCGGGGCCCGCTCAGCCCTCGGCGGGCCGGCGGGCGACGAGGTTCAGGTTGCTGGCCAGCAGGCCGACGGGCCAGGTGCGTTCGAGGGCGGCGTTGAACGCCCAGACGAGCCCGTGGAGCTTGCTGTAGGCCGCCTTGAGGGGCTTCGGGAAGCCGTTGAGCATCGTCGGCAGCAGCAGCCGGCGCTCCCAGGCGAGCACTTCGAACCCCGTCGTGTTCAACAGGGCCGTGGCCGAGTCGATCGTGTACAGCCGATCGTGGGCCGAGTGCCCCAACTTGCGCTGGACGGCCTCGGTGTAGCTGTAGCGGTTGGGGAGGCAGGCTACCAGGAATGACCCGCCGGGGCGGAGGATCCGGAAGACCTCGCGGAGCGAGGCTTCCTCGTGGAAGACGTGCTCCCAGACGCCGTTGCTGGTGACGACGTCGAACGAGGCGTCGGGATAATCGAGCCGGACGTAGTCGACGAGGCGGGTGTAGCGCAGGCCGCTGTATTCGAAGAACGGCCGGTAGTCGTCGGCCTCGACGAAGTCGCAGCCGTGGAGTTCGAGGGAGGGGCCGAACCGGCGGCGGTAGATGCACGAGTCGACGCCGTGGCGGCATCCCCATTCGAGGACGCGGTCGCCGGGGCGGATCCCGGCCGCCAGCCAGTCGACCATGGCGAGGCGGCGGCGGAGCGTCAGCGGCATCGAGAAGTGGGCGTCGAGGTAGCGCCGCTCGTCGTCGCTCAGCGAGCCGTCGGCCTCGCGCTGGCGTCCCCAGAGTTCGCGGATCAGGGCGGCCTCGGCGCGGTGGTCGGCGGGGGCGGGCCCGTCGGGGCGCGAGGCCCGCCTGCGCCTGGTCGATCCGATCGTGCTCATCCGGGCGTCCCTTCCGTCCACGTCGCGGCGGGCGCCGTCCCTGCGTCGCCCGAGAAGCCGCGGAACTCTATCGCGCCCCGGCCGACCGGGCAAGTCGAACCGCGGTGCTCGACGTCTTCCCCCCTCGCGGGGGAAGACAGACCGCGAAGCGGTCAGATGAGGGGGATGCGAAGCATGGGAGCCGTCGAGATTTCGAAGGCCCGCCCGACCGGCTCGGGATCCCGACGGCCATCGCGCTCGTCTTCCCCCTCATCCGGCCCTGCGGGCCACCTTCCCCCGCCAGGGGGGAAGGCCGTTACGATGTCGAATTCCCCCGCGGCTCAGCCCCCCGCCGCCAAAAGCCAGGGCGGCACGCCGCGCGGGGGGAGCTCGACGGCCTTGAACAGGGCGAAGACGGTGGGCCGCTCGACGGGCCGCGGCAGGATGGCGAGGGCGTCGGGCGTCTTGGTCGAGATCCGCTTGCGGAGCCAGGCGGTCGCCGCGGCGAGGATCTCGTCGTGATCGAAGGCCAGGCCCTTCGCGCGGTCGAGCGGGACCCACTCGGCCTCGGCGGCGTCGTCGCCCCCGCGGACTGGGTGCGAGCCCGACGGCAGGATCGCGGCGAAGGCCAGCGTGACCGTCCTCCCGCGCGGGTCGCGGCCGACCTTCGCGAAGAAGCCCAGCGGGTCGATCGCGCCCGGGACGACCAGGCCGGTCTCCTCCTTAAGCTCGCGGCGGGCGCCGGCCTCGGCCTCCTCGTCGACGTCGAGGAACCCGCCGGGGAGGGCCCATCGGCCCTCGAACGGCTCGGCCTTGCGCCGCACCAGGAGCGTGCGGAGGCTGGCGTCGATCCAGGCGAAGACGATCAGGTCCGTCGTGACGGCGGGGCGCGGGTGCTTGTAGCAATACGGGGCTGACATGGTTCGCGGCCTTGTGCGACGATGACCGGGGGAGATGCGGCGGCCCGAGGAGATGAGGTTAGCATGGGCGACGACGCGGTGCATCACGGCTTCTGGACCGAACGCGACCCGGACGAGGCGCGGGTCGTCGCGCTGGCCGAGGTCCTCCGCGCCGCCGACGGCCCGGCGGACCTCGACGGCGGCTGGCCCGAGCCCCTCTGGCGGCCGTTGGTCGACGCGGGCGTCCTGCGGTGGTCGGTCCCGGCGGGGCAGGGGGGCGACGCCGTCCCGCGGCCCTTGCTAGTCCAGCGCTACGCCCGGCTGGCCGAGTCCAGCCTGACGGCCGTCTTCATCCTCTCGCAGCACGACGCCGCCGTGCGCCGGCTCATGACCGTGGCCGACCGCCCCCGGGCCGCCGAGTGGCTGCGGTCGGTCGCCGCGGGCGAGGCGATGGCGACGGTGGGGATCTCGCAGCTCACCACCTCGCGACGCCTGGGCGCGAAGGCCCTCACGGCGACGGAGATCGGCCCCGGCCGGTATCGCCTCGACGGCGCGATGCCGTGGGTGACGGGCGCGGAGAACGCCGACGTCTTCGTCACCGGCGCGCTGCTGGACGACGGCCGCCAGATGCTCATCGCGCTGGCGAGCGACCGCCCCGGCCTGTCCGTCCTCCCCGCGTTCGACCTCGCCGCGCTCCAGGCCTCGCGCACGGCCGAGGTCGTCGTGACGGGCGTCGAGATCGACGCCGACGACGTCCTCACGGGCCCGACCACCGAGATCAGCGCCCAGCCCGGGGCCGTCGGCACGGCGGGGCTGGAGACCTCGGCCCTGGCGCTCGGCCAGGCCGCGGCGGCGCTGGCCGGCCTGGCCGCCCTGACGGCCGGGCGCGTCGACCTCGTCGAGCCGGTCGACCTGATGCGCGAGACCTGGTCCGGGGCCTGGTCGACCCTCATGGCCTGCGCCCGCGGCGAAGGCGACGCCGCGACCGCCGGCTCGCTCCGCGCCCAAGCGAACGCCCTGGCCCTGCGGACCACCCAGTCCTATCTCACCGCCCGCCGCGGCAGCGGATTCCTCCGCACCGACCCCGCCCAGCGCTGGGCCCGCCAGGCCCTCTTCTTCCTCGTCTGGTCGTGCCCCTCGCCCATCGCCCAGGCGGCGATCCGAGACCTCGCGGGCCTATGCCCGGCGTGAGCGGCCGTTACTGGCCGGGGGTTCATTTGCAAAATGATGCGGCACTGCGGGTTGTGATACAATAGTCGGAGGGCGGCCCGAAAGCGGAAGGATTAATCAAAATGAATATACATCTTTCCATCGAACTTGAACGGCTCCTGAAGGGGAAAGTCGCAGCCGGGATCTACCCCTCCCAGGAAGCCGTCATTGAAGCGGCGTTGGTGCGGTTCCTCGCCGACGAGCCCGTCCCGCACGCCCCTTTCGGCGAACTCATCGACCATGATTTCGTGAAGTACTGCGAACGGGAAGCGGACGACTCGGTAACCCTTGACGAAGTCAGGGCCGCCACGTCGAGAGTCCAGGATTCGATGGCTCGCGTCATCGTCGAGGAAGAACGGGCGGAACGCTTCTGATGCCCCGATACTTCTTCGACACGAGCGCCCTCATCAAGAATTACCACGTCGAGAGCGGGACGGCGGAAGTCCAACGCCTCCTGTCAGAGCCCGGGGCCGAGATTTTCATCTCCCGATTGGCGTGGGTCGAAACCCTGTCCGGGTTCGCCACGAAGGTGCGAACCGGGCTCATCCTGGCACAGGAGTTTCAACGGCTTCGCGGCCTGTTCCTGGCCGACGTGAAGCGAAAGATCCTGCGTCCGCTGCGAGTGCTCAACTCCCCCTATCAACTGGCATCAGACCTCGTCACCACGTATGGACCGAACCGTCAGATTCGGACCCTCGACGCCCTCCAACTCGCAGTCGCACTCAAGGCCCATCGGACTCAGCCCCTCGACGGCTTCGTCTGTGCCGATCAACGGCTCTGCGACGTGGCGGCCCTTGAAGGGCTCGCCGTCGTCAACCCGAGCTGACTCCCGGACGTAATGCCGAGGCCCGCGGCGTGACCGATCGCCGCGATCACCCCTCGAAGTCCTCCAGCCGCGGCCCCTTCATCCGGGCGGGCTTGCCGACGGCCGCGGGGGCGACCTCCTGCGGCATCAGCTCGTCGACGGCGACGTCCCAGGTCATGTGGCCGACGGCGACGGTGGCGGTCTTCTTCCGCGGGTCGATCTTCACGATGCGGCCGGGGCGGTCGTAGCCGAGGCGGGGGACGACGACCTTGTCGCCGGGCTGGAGCTTCGCGCGGGCGTCGACGAGGTCGGCCTCGCGGCGGCTCTCCAGTTCGAGCGTCAGAAGGCGCTCGGCCAGGGCGTCGCGGGTGCGCTCGGCCTCGGCCTGGGCGGCGATCGCCTCCTGTCGCGACGCCTCGGCCTCCTTGCGCATCTTCGCGATCAGGTCCCATTCCGGCACCGTGGAGCCCTGGGCCTGGTCGAGATACCGCTGCGCCCGCGCGACGAGGTGCTCGGCCATGTCGAGCCGGCGCGCGATCTTCAGGGCGTTCGACTGGCCCACGTCGCCGATGTGAACCTGATAGCGCGGCTGGAGCGTCTCCACGTCGAACTCGACGGCCGCGTTCTCGGCGCGGGCGTTGGTCAGCGCGTACGTCTTCAGGTCGCCGATGTGGGTCGTGACCATCGCCAGGTTCCCGACCGAATCCAGCTCGTCCAGGATCGCCCGCCCCAGCGCCGCGCCCTCGGCGGGGTCGGTGCCGGCGCCCAGCTCGTCCAGGAGGATCAGCGACCGTTCCGTCGCCTTGCCGAAGATCTCGGAGATGCGGCGGACGTGCGACGAGAAGGTCGAGAGCGACTGCTCCAGGCTCTGCTCGTCGCCGATGTCGGCCAGGACCTCGTCGAAGATGGGGAGCTGCGACCCCTCGGCCGCCGGGACGTGCAGGCCCATCTGCGACATCACCGCGAGCAGGCCGACCGTCTTGAGCGCCACCGTCTTGCCGCCCGTGTTCGGCCCGGTGATGACCAGGATCCGGAACCGCAGGCCGAGGTGGACGTCGATGGGGACGACCTCGCGGGGGGGCTCGGGGGCGGGCCTGGGCGGGGCGGGGGACTCGAGGGCGTCGGCCGGGGCGGGGTCGGGGGCCGGCTCGGCGAAAATCGCCGGGTCGCGGCGGAAGATGGCGGACAGCAGCGGGTGGCGGGCGCGGCGGAGGACCAGCTTCCCCTCGTCGCTCAGGTCGGCCGCGCGCATCTGGTAGTCGATGCTGTAGCGGGCCTTGGCGTAGATGAGGTCCAGTTCGGCGAGGTTGGCGAGCGTGCCGAGGAGCGAGTCGGCCACCTGGCCCACCTGGGCGGTGAGCCATCGCAGGATGCGGCGGATCTCCTTCTGCTCGCGGGCGCGGAGGTAGGAGAGCTGCGCGGACTTCTCCGCGATGGCGGCCGGCTCGACGTACACGGTCTCGTTGCTGGCGCTGGTGCGCTGGACGGAGCCGGGGATCTCGCCGCGGTGGTCCTTGGCCACGGGGAGGACGTAGTGGTGGCCGACCATCGTGAAGTTGGAGTATCGCAGGGCCCGCTTCACGTCCGGCGAGCGGAGCATGGAGCGGAGCTTCTCCTGGATCTTCCCCTCGACCTCGCCCATCTCGGCGCGGATGGTGGAGAGGCGTCGGCTGGCGGTGTCGAGGACCTTGGAGCGGGCGTCGAGGCAGCCCTCGATGGCGGTGCCGACCGGGCCGAACTCGCCGACGTCCGCGCGCATGCCGCCGAGCCGCGGGAAGTTCTCGCCGTGGCGTTCGAGCCAGTCGGCCAGCGAGGCGACGGAGCGCAGGGTCTCGGCGACCTGGGACAGCTCCTCCGCCTCCAGCATCGCGCCGACCTGCGCGCGGCGGACGAGCGGCCGGATGTCGTGCAGGCCGCCGAGCGGCGGGCGCAGGCCGGAGCGCAGGGCCTCCACCATCTCGGTGGTGACGGCGTGCCGCGCGGCGACCTCGGCCGGGTCGCGGGAGGGCTCCAGCGCGCGGGCGGCCTCCTTGCCCAGCGAGCACGCGGCGCGGGCGGCGACCAGCTCCTTGATCTTGGAGACGCCTAGCAGTTCGAGCGTGTGACTGTCCATCTCGCCTCTCGGGTGCCGACGCGCGTGGCGGGATTCCCCTCGGACGCACGGGGCCGAGGCGCGGTTCGCGTCGTCGCTCGATTATGACGGACGCCCGCGGGGCGGGGCCATCCCAACAGCCGCGCTGTCGCTCAGCGCAGCTCGCCCGTCGGCTCCTGGGCGGCGGCCGACTTCGCGGCGGCCTCGTCGGCGGCCGTGCGCGTGTTCGACGGCGCGGCCAGCTCGGTGGGCGTGGCGGCGAGGATGGGCTCCAGCTCCTTGCGCCAGGCGTCGACCTCGGTCCCCATGTCCTTGCCGGTGATCTTGCGCAAGGCGTTGAGCGAGGCCAGGCGGATCGCCGGGTCGTCGTGCTCCATGGAGTCGAGCAGCACCTTGTAGATGCGCGGGTCCTGGCTCTTGAGGTCGGACAGGCCGTCGATGGCGGCCATCCGGGCGTCCTCCAGGTTGTCGAGGCTCATGATCTGGGCGAGGACCGAGGCGTCCTCGGGCTTCCCGACCTTCCCCAGGGCGCGGCAGGCCTCGATCTTCACGACGGCGTCGTGGTGGTGGACGGCCTTCAGCAGGACGTCGCGGGCGCGGGGGTCGCCCAGCTCGCCGAGCGTCCGGCAGATCATCGCGCGGCTGGCCAGGGGCTCGTTCCCCTTGTAATAGCGGTCGATCAGGACGGCGACGGCCTCGCCGCGCTGCTCGTCCGTGTCGTACACGTCCTTCGAGCCGAGCTTCGCGTAGGCGAGGTAGCGGGCGTTGGGGTCGGGGTTGTTGCGGACGTGGCCCAGGAAGCTCCTCGCCGTGGTGCCGACGTAGGTGCCGCAGCCGGTGGCCAGCACGGCGAGGGCGACGACCCCCCGGGCCGCGCTCCGCTTCGCGCCCTTCCAGAAAGCTCGGTCGTCCATGGCCGTGGAACCATCCTTCATGGAGGTTGAGATGGGGGCGTCTCCCGCGGGGGCGTCGCGAGGGAGGGGCGACGCGCCGCGACGGTCGACGAGGCGCGGGGATCATAGCGGGCGGACGCCGAACCGCCAAGGTCGCTTCGGGCCCGGGGGCCCGGGGCCCGCGCAAGAGAAAGGGCCGGCGCCCGTCGAGGTGCGGGCCCGGCCCTGATGGTCCGTCTCGTCCGTCCGGGCCGCGTCGCGGCGCTCAGGCGGTGGGGGCGGCGGAGAGGCCGGCGACGTGCTTCTCGCCCACCTTGGAGACGTGGTACTTGAAGAACTCCCCCTCCTTCTTGCCCTTCTTGATGAGCTTCTTCGTCTGGAGGGCGTCCAGCGACTTCTGCGTCTTCTTGGTGGCGATCACGCCCGCCTCGCCCGCGCCGGCGATCTCCTTCAGGAGGTTCGTCTGCGAATCCGACAGCTTGATGGCCGGGGCCGCCTTCTTGGGGGCCTTCTTGACGCCGGCGGCCTTGGGGGCGGCGGCCTTCTTCGGGGCCTTGGGGGCGGCGGCGGCCTTGGGGGCGGCGGCCTTGTCCGCGGCCGCCTTCTTGGGGGCGGCCTTCTTGGGGGCGGCCTTCGGGGCGCTGCTCTTGGGAGTCGCTTTCTTCGTGGCCATCGGGCACCTCGTCTCGGGCGTGATCTCGTGGCGGACCATCTCTCATTGAGCGGCCCCTGCGCCAATTCATACCAAATCTTTGAACCAGTGGAAGAGGAAGCTGCTTCGAAATCCTCGAAATTCTCGGGATTTTCCGGGTTTTTCGGGCGGCCGGCCCCGTCGCATCGTCGCGCGCCCGTTCGCTTTCATCCTATCAAACTCAGATACGGAGACATCTTGGATTCTCAATGGATGTGCGTTTCGCCCGGTGATTTCCAGGGACTTCGCGATTCGGGGCCCGCGAACCCCGCGCGTGAATCGCGCGATCGGGCCTCGCGGGCCGCCTCCGAGGCTCCTCGCGAGGTCTCCTCGTCGCGCGCCTCGGAGGCCTCCGCGCGAGGGCCGCGCGAAGCCCCTCCGGCGCTCGCATCGAGGATGGTCCGGGCCTGCCATGTGATGACCCGACGGGGCCGATCGCGCGCCTCGAGAGGGCGCCGCTCGAAGGCACCCGCGCCGTCCCGGCTCGCGCCGCGACGGACGGCGGCGCGAGCCGTTGGATTTCGAGACGACCTGGGGCGATCGGCCCCTTCCCCCTCAAGGGTGCTGCGTCGAAGATATGCCGATGCGGGTCGAAGCCGGTCTTCCCCCCTCGCGGGGGAAGACAGACCGCGGAGCGGTCAGATGAGGGGGACGCGAAGCACGCGAGCCGCCGGGATTTCGAAGGCCCGTCCGACCGGCCCGGGATTGCGACGGCCGCCCGGCTCGTCCCCCCCCTCATCCGGCCCTTCGGGCCACCTTCCCCCGCGAGGGGGGAAGGCCGTTCCTCGCTCTAATCCTGAGTGTTTGCGACGCAGCACCTCAAGGGGAGAAGGATGCGCATCGTCGGCCTGCTCGAGCGTCTCTACCCGGCGTGCCTCGTCGCTCCTCGCCCGCCGTGAGGCGTCGGACTCGCGCCTTGATCCTCCGGCACGCTCGGTCGATGAGCCCCCCTCGTCGGCCCTCGTCGCCTCGACGGAATCCCCGCTTGCGGGCGTCGCTTTCGTGGTCTACAATGACTGAACAAAAACACACAGTCGTCCAGGGGCGAGGGCCAGGGGTGATCACTCAAATTCGGGGCGTGCTCAGGGCGGTGAACGAGGAGAGCCTGACCCTCGGGGTCGAGCCGTTCGAGCTGGAGGTGCTCATCCCGGAGCACACGCGGCGGCAGATCCAGGGGAAGGTCGGCGAGCCGATCACGCTGCACACCACCTTCTATATCGAAGGGCAGGCGATGGGGGGGCGGCTGACGCCCCGGCTGATCGGCTTCTTGTCGACCATCGAGCGCGAATTCTTCGACACCTTCTGCTCGGTCGACGGCGTGGGGATGAAGAAGGCGCTGCGGGCGATGGTCAGGCCGGTCCGGGAGATCGCGAGGACGATCCAGGAGCAGGACGTGAAGACGCTCTCCACGTTCCCCGGCATCGGCGAGGCGACCGCCGAGCGGATCGTGGCCAAGCTGCGGCGGAAGGTCGGCATCTACGCCCTGATCGTCAACCCGGACGGCACCACCTCGGCCCCGGCGCCCAGCAACGGCGAGGCCGCTCACGCCGAGCCCGACGTCGTCAGCGACGCCTACGCCGCGCTCCTGGCCGTGGGCCACTCCGAGATGCAGGCCCGCGCGGCCATCGACCGCGTGATGGCCGGCCGGAAGAAGTTCAAGTCGGTCGCCGATCTGATCGAAGCGATCTATCAGCAGGAGAAGCCCTGAACCTCGGCCGAGGGAGGATGACGCCATGGCGCGGGAAGTGAAGATCACCAACAAGCAGCCCGACCGCGACCGCGAAGCCGACCGCGAGCCCCGGGCCGAGGCCCGCGCCGAAGCCCACGCGCCGGCCGACGCCGTCGAGGAGAAGTTGCGCCCGCAACGCCTCTCCGAGATCATCGGCCAGCGCGCCGTGGCCGAGCGGCTCTCGATCGCCCTGGCCGCCGCCAAGAAGCGCAACGAGCCCCTGCCGCACATCCTCTTCGACGGCCCGCCGGGCCTCGGCAAGACGACGTTCGCCGGCGTCCTGCACAACGAGCTGGGCGTGGAGCTGAGCCTCACCAGCGGCGCGTCGCTCGACAAGAAGATGGACGTGATGCCCTACCTCACCAACGCGGCCGAGGGCTCCATCCTCTTCATCGACGAGATCCACCGCCTCCCCCGCGCCGTGGAGGAGTTCATCTACCCGGTGATGGAAGACTTCCGGGTCGACGTCGTGCTGGGCGAGGGGATGGCCGCGCGGACGATCAACCTCCCTTTGAAGAAGTTCACGATCATCGGGGCCACCACCCGCAGCGGCATGCTCTCCTCGCCGCTGCGCGAGCGGTTCCACATGCACGAGCACCTGGAGTTCTACGAGCAGGAGGACCTGGCGCGGATCATCACGATCAACGCCGCCAAGCTCCGCGCCACGATCAGCCCCGAGGCCGCCTGGGAGCTGGCCGGCCGCAGCCGGGGCACCCCGCGCATCGCCAACGCCCGCCTCCGCTGGGTCCGCGACTACGCCCTCGCCCGCGCCGACGGCGTCATCGACGTCTCCGTGGCCAACGACGCGCTGGCCATGCAGGAGATCGACGCCGAGGGGATGGACAAGCAGGACCGCCGCTATCTCGACACCCTCATCCGCGTCTTCAAGGGAGGGCCGACCGGCGCCGAGGCCCTCGCCGCCACGATGACCCTGTCCGTCGACACGATCCGCGACGAGGTCGAGCCCTACCTCCTGCGCCGCGAGTTCGTCGTCCGCACCCCCCGGGGCCGCGTCGCCACCGCGTCGGCCTACCGCCACCTGGGCATGGCCGTCCCCGAGCGCGACCCCGACGAGGACATCCTCGACCCCCAGCGTCGGCTGTTCCTTTAAATAGAGATCAGGCGTGCGGCGTCGTGGCGCGCCGCAGCCGGTCGCGGAGGGCGTCCCACTCGGGGCCCTCGGGCGGCTCCACGGCGATGATGAGGTCGAGGCCCCGGGAGTCGAGGTCGCGCAGCGCCCGGTAGAAGTCCCGGGCCGCGACGGCCGGATCCGGCTCGATGCTCGCGGCCACCGGCTTCAAACGAAGGGCATCGGGGATCGGTTCGAACGCCATCAGCCCGAACCGCGCCGGCCGGTCGAAATCGGCCAGGTGCGCGGGGGAGGGGATCCGCACGGCGCGGGTCCTCGGCGCGTAGTGGACGGCGAGCAGGCCCGGACTGGCCAGGTGGCCGGAATCGGCCGCGACGGGGCCATGATCCACGCCCATCCCCAGGACGTTCGCCAACACGCCCGGCGAGATCGGCCCCGGCCGCAGGACGCGCGGGGGATCGGCCGTCAGGTCCAGGACGGTCGACTCCAGCCCGACGGTCGCCGGCCCGCTGTCCAGGATCAGGTGGACGCGGCCGTCCAGGTCGGCCAGGACGTGTTCGGCGCGGGTGGGGGAGACGTGGTTGGAGCGGTTCGCGCTCGGCGCGGCGAGCGGCAGGCCGACGCCCTCGATGAGCCGACGGGCGACGGTCGGGCCGGGGACGCGCAGGCCGACGGTGGGCCCCCCCGCGGCCACGACGTCCGGGATGGCGGCCGCGCGCGGCACGACCAGCGTGAGGGGGCCGGGCCAGAACCTTCGCGCCAGGAGGTCGGTGCGGTCGTCCCAGCGGGCGGCGAATGTGCGGGCGTGGTCGACGTCGGCCGCGTGGACGATGAGGGGATTCGTCGAGGGCCGGCCCTTGGCCTCGAAGATCCCGCGGACGGCGTCGGCGTCGGTGGCGACGGCCCCGAGGCCGTAGACGGTCTCGGTGGCGAATGCGACGAGGCCGCCGCGTCGCAGGACGGCGGCGGCCTCGGCGATGGGACCAGGCTCGGGCTCGTCGCGGTCGACGAGCAGGACCCGCGTGCGGATCACGGCGGCCCTCAGGGGAGCAGGACGGCGGCGGCGATCACGGTCGTCCAGAGGCCGTCCTTGTGTCCGACGGCGGTCTGGGTCACTTCCTTCGTCTTGTAGATGACGTCGGCGATCTTCCAGATCTCGCGCTTCTCGTCCCACGAGCTGTTCGGGTTGAACTCGACCCCGAGGATCGTGGCCAGCATCTCGGCCGCCAGGTCCTCGGCGTAGTCGGCCGCGGTCTTCGCGGTCTGGCCGTAGGCGTGGTGCTCGGACAGGTAGCCGAACTGGTCGCGGTCGCGGGGGATGGCGACGCCCACGCTGGAGGCCACCAGCCGGTTGGGCTCGGCCGTGGCGCACTCGCTGATGACGACGTGGACGATCTGGCCGGGGTTCAGCTCCTTGAGCCCCTGCTCGATCGTGACCTCCTTGCAGCGCGGCGGGAAGATGCTGGAGACCCGCACCAGATTGTAGCAGGCGATCCGGGCGTCCCGGAGGGCCAACTCGAAGCTGGTCAGCTTTTCGCGGTGGGTGCCGACTCCCTTGGTGAAGAACAACTTCGCTGGTACGTACATCTCTGGCTTCAGTCCTCCCGGTCCGGCCGGTCCCTTGTCACGGACGACGACCGCCCCGCTGTCTGCGATGAGCCCGCGTCGTCGCCGCACCGCGCGCACGATCTGACGAAGTAAGGATTATCGTGTCGGCCCCGATCCGTATCAAGGCCACAAGCCCGAAGTCGAACCCCAGAAATCGACGGCCTGCGGTCGACTACCACGGCGGGATCCCCATACGGAGGAGCATCATCACGCCCCTAGATGGAACCCCGCCGCCGTGGGTCGACAGCCGACGTTCGCCGCATGAATGAGGCCGTCGGAGAGAAATCGAAACTCGGCGTCAGGGCCGAGATGGAAAGCCGCGAGGAAATGGCGGCAAGGAAGGAGAAGCGAGGATGACGGGGCTCGAACCCGCAACCTCCGGCGTGACAGGCCGGTGCTCTAACCAATTGAGCTACATCCCCAAGGACGGCGAGGCTTTGTGAAACCGGCGTCCGTCGCGTTGGTAGACACAAGATAAGGGGCGACGGGGGGGAAGTCAAGGGCCTGGCCGCCGAGATTGCGAGAACCCGACGCCCCACGGGCTCGAAAACTCCGTAAATCCTGGTTGGAAAACCGTTTGCCGAATCGCGTCGCCGCCGGGCCCGCGCACCTTGGGAGGACGTCGGCAAGGCGTTCGCTTCCTTCGGGCTCGGGCAGGGGGTAGACTGCGGGCCGATGCGGGGCGACGACCCCGGGGACGGCGAAGGATTCGCGGGGGCCGCCCGCGCCGCCGGCATGAGGCGGGCGTCGCGAGCCTCGGTCGCTCGGGGCCGGTGACGGCGACGCCCCGGGGTTTCGAACGGCGGTATCCGGCGGAAGGGATCGAGACGTGGTCATATCGAAGGCGGTCATCACCGCGGCGGGCCGCGGGGCCCGGGCTTACCCCGCGTGCGACACGGTGCAGAAGGCCATGCTCCCGGTGGTCGACCGGGACGGCCTGAGCAAGCCCGTCCTCCAGATCATCGCCGAGGAGGCCCTGGAGAGCGGCATCGAGCGCATCTGCGTCATCGCCGCGCCGGGCGACGAGGCGGTCTACCGGGCCCACTTCCGCCACTACGCGAGCACGCTCCGGGCCGGCTTCGACGGGGTCGGGTGGGCCGAGGAGCAGGCGCGACGGCTGTCGAGCCTGGAGGAGCGGCTGACGTTCGCCGTCCAGGAGGAGCCCCGGGGTTACGGCCACGCCGTCTGGTGCTCCCGCGAGTTCGTCGCCGACGACCCGTTCCTCCTCCTGCTGGGGGATCACCTCTACCTCTCGGCCGAGCCCCGCCGCTGCGCCCGCCAGCTCATCGACCTGGCCGTCGCCGAGCGCTGCGCGGTCTCGGCCGTGCAGGCCACGCGCGAGCACCTGATCCACCAGTACGGCACGCTCGCCGGGCGTCGGCTCGCGGGCCGGCCCGACGTCTACGCGATCGAGGAGGTCGTCGAGAAGCCGAACCCGACCCTGGCGGAGCTTCGGCTGAACGTGCCGGGGCTGCGCGCGGGGCACTACCTCTGCTTCTTCGGCATGCACGTCCTGACGCCCGGCGTCTTCGACCTGCTGGGCGAGGCCGTCCGCGAGGACCGCCGGGAGCAGGGGTCCATCCAGCTCACCACCGCCCTGAACGCCCTGGCCCGGCGCGAGAAGTACCTGGCCCTGGAGACGTGCGGCCAGCGGTTCAACCTCGGGGCGAAGTTCGGCGCGATCGAGGCCCAGGTCGCGCTGGCGATGGCGGGCGTCGACCGCGAGCGGATCCTCGCCGTCCTGCTCGACGCCGCCGCCCGCATCGAGCAGGCCCCCACGCGCTGAGACCTCGAACCGACCCGAGCCCCGGACCCCGCGACCGCCATGACCCCACTCGGCCAGGACCTGATCGCCACCATCACCTCCCCCGACCCCGCCGCGCGCGACCGCTCGGTCCGGGCCCTCGTCGCCGGCGCGAGCCTGGCCGATCGGCTGGCCGCGTGCGAGGACCTGGAGCGGTTCCGGCGCGAGTCGGAGAACCTCTACGAGCGCGTGCGCGCCTCGCTGTTCCTGCACGCGATCTACCGCTACGACGTCCAGGAGCATCCCGACGTCCGCCGCGCCGGCCTGATCCCGTTCGACGGCTACATGGACCTGATGGGCCGCCGCTACGAGCAGGCGCTGACCTCGTTCCGCGCCGTTCTGAAGGCGAACGGCCCCGACGGCGCGATCGGCTCGGCCCTGGCCCAGGCGTACGACCAACTCGCGTTCCAGACGCTGGCCGACCAGGTCCGGCGCTCGGTCCGCAGCGGCCAGGGGAACCGCTGGATGTTCCGCGTCGGCGGGGTCGACGAGCACCCGCTGCGGCTCGACGCCAGGCTGCTGGAGCGCCCCTCGGCCGACGACCCGTTCCCGATCCTGGTCGAGCGCACGCCCGTCCGGCTGGACCTCTCGCACAGCGGCTGGTCGGACATCTTCTTCCTCGGGATGGACTTCCCCGAGGGGGCCCGGGTGATGAACATCTCGGTCGACCTGGGCGTCCACGGCCGCGACGCCGAGGCCATCCCGCCCATCGAGTGCCGCCTGCGCGTCATCGCCGAGCCCATCCTGCGGCTGACCAGCATCGACCTCGACGCCACCAAGGACGTCGACTCGCTGGAGGAGCTGTTCAACTTCGGCAACGACTATCTCGGGCTCGTGAAGGCCGGCGTGATCGCCTCCGGGGTGGTGCCGCCGTCGCTGGAGGGGACGCACGCGAGCCTGGCCGACGTGCTGGCGCAGGTCGTCCGGCCGGGGTACGGGCTGGAGATCGTCAGCAAGGTCAACGACATCCCGAAGGGCTCGCGGCTGGCGGTCTCGACGAACCTGCTGGCGTCGCTGATCGCGATGCTGATGCGCGCGACCGGCCAGGCGAAGGAGTTGACCGGCCCGCTGGCGATGGACGAGGCGCGCGTGGTGGTCGCCCGCGCGATCCTCGGCGAGTGGCTGGGGGGCTCCGGCGGCGGCTGGCAGGATTCCGGCGGCGTCTTCCCGGGCGTGAAGCTCATCATGGGCGTCCCGGCCGCCGAGGAGGACCCGGAATGGGGCGTCAGCCGCGGCCGGCTCCTCCCCGACCACAGGCTCGTCGACGTCTCGCCCCGCGAGGGCGTCGCGCCGGGGGCCTCGTTCTCCGAGGCGCTGGCGGACGGCATGGTGCTGGTCCACGGCGGCATGGCCCAGAACGTCGGGCCGATCCTCAACATGGTGACGGCCAAGTACCTCCTCCGCGACGAGGCAGAATGGGCCCACCGCCGCGAGGCCCTGCGGATCTTCGAGGGCGTGGTCGACTCGGTCGAGAAGGCCGACGTGAGGGCCCTCGGCGGCTGGACCACGGCCAACTGGGACGGCCCGCTGAAGGGGATCATCCCCTGGATCTCCAGCGCCTTCACCGAGGGGATCATCCGCGAGGCCCGCGCCGCGATGGGCGCGGACTTCTGGGGCTTCCTGATGCTCGGCGGCATGGCCGGCGGCGGGATGGCGTTCCTGGTCGCTCCCCATCGCCGCGCGGAGTTCCAAGGCCGCATCGCCGAGATCATGGCGAGCGTCAAGCGGTCGCTCGACGACGCGCTGCCGTTCGCGATGCAGCCGGTGGTCTACGACTTCCGCATCAACCCCCGCGGCACCTGGGCGACCCTCGAAGCCGACGCCCCGCTGATGCCCCCGCGCTACTACACGCTCCAGATCCCCCGGATGGTCGCCGGCGGGGAAACGGGCGCGCTCGCGCCGGGCCGCATGGCCGACGTCGACGCCTTCGCCAACCGCTGCGAGGACGCCTCGGAGCTGATCCGCGTCTTCCGCACGATGGTCAACAAGCTGTTCCCCGTCGCCCGGGGCGCGGCCGACTCCTCGTCCGCCCGCTGGGACGAGCAGGCCGAGGCGATCCGCCGCGAGAACGGCTTCGACGCGGTCCAGCACGAGGCGTTGCGGGAGGACCTGGTCCGCGGCCGGATCGGCCTGGCGCGCAACCGCCTGACGGTGGACGTCGAGATCCGCGACGTCGACGACGCCGACCTGATCGACGCCTCCGGGGCGGCCCCCGACGAGGCCCGCACACTCGGCGAGCGGCTGATCCGCGGCGGCGAGGTCGCGGTGGTGTCGCTGGCGGCGGGCGTCGGCAGCCGTTGGACCAGCGGGGCGGGGGTGGTCAAGGCGGTCAACCCGTTCGCCCCGTTCGGCGGCCGGCACCGCTCGTTCCTGGAGGTCCACCTGGCCAAGACGAAGGCCGTGCAGGACGCCCTAGGCGCGACCATCCCCCACGTCGTCACGACGAGCTACCTGACCCACGCCGCCATCGAGCGCCACCTCAGGGCGACGTCCAACTACGGCCACGACGGCCCCGTCTTCCTCTCGCCCGGCCGGTCGATCGGCCAGCGGTTGATCCCGATGGCCCGCGACCTGACGTTCCTGTGGGAGGAGTCGACCCACGAGACGCTGGACGAGAACAAGCAGAAGGTCCGCGAGGCCGGCCGCCGGGCGATCCTCGATTGGGCGCGATCGCAAGGGGAGGGGAGCGACTACACCGACAACCTCCCCCTCCAGCGCTTCAACCCGCCGGGCCACTTCTACGAGGTCCCCAACCTCCTGCTCAACGGCCTGCTGGCGAAGCTGCTGGAGGAGAACCCGAATCTCAACTGGCTGATGGTCCACAACATCGACACCCTCGGTGCCACCGTCGACCCGGGCGTGCTCGGGCTGGCGGCCGGGGCGGGCTCGACGCTGGGCTTCGAGGTCATCCCCCGTCGGATCGAGGACCGCGGCGGCGGCCTGGCGCGCGTCGGCGGCCGTCTCCGCCTGCTGGAAGGGCTGGCGCAGCCGCGCGAGGACTCGGAGTTCGCCCTTCGCTACTACAACTCGATGACGACCTGGGTCCGCATCGACGGGCTGCTCGACGCCCTCCACCTGACGCGAGACGACCTGGACCGATCGCCCGAGAAGGTCGCCGCCGCGGTGCGCGGGCTGGCGGCGAAGGTGCCGACCTACGTCACCATCAAGGACGTCAAGCGGCGCTGGGGCCACGGCCAGGAGGACGTCCTCCCGGTCGCCCAGTTCGAGAAGCTCTGGAGCGACCTGACCTCGCTGCCCGACCTGCCGTGCTCGTTCCTGTCGGTCGACCGCCGCCGCGGTCAGCAGCTCAAGGACGCGGCGCAGCTCGACGGCTGGGTCACCGACGGCGGCCGGGATCACGTCGCCGGGCTCTGCAAGTTCCCGACCTGACCGCTCGCCGGGATTCTCCGGGGGAGCGGCTAAGGCGCGCGAAACGCCGGCGGTTGTCGCGGCGGGGACGCGGGGATACACTGGTGGACCGCAAGAAAACCAGTGTCTGAAGCGAGGCTCGACGCGATGGCCACCCCGTTCGTGAAGTCCCAGCGGCTCCAGAATCTCCCGCCGTACCTGTTCGCCGAGATCGACAGGAAGAAGAAGGCCGCCATCGCCGCCGGGCGCGACGTCATCAACCTGGGCGTCGGCGACCCCGACCGGCCCACGCCCCGGCCGATCATCGAGAGTCTCCAGAAGAACGTCGAGAACCCGGCGTTCCACCAGTACGCCCTGGATCAGGGCTCGCCGGAGTTGCGGAAGTCGATCGCCGCGTTCTGCAAGGCCCGATACGGCCTGGATCTGGATCCGGAGACCGAGATCCTGCCGCTGATCGGCTCGAAGGAGGGCCTGGCCCACTTCCCGCTGGCCGTGCTCAACCCCGGCGAGATCAGCCTGGTCCCCGACCCGTGCTACCCGGTGTACCGCTCGGCCAGCCAGTTCGCCGGGGCCGACGTCTACACGATGCCGCTGGAGGCCCGCCTGGGCTTCCGCCCCGACCTAGACGCCATCCCGGCCGACGTCTATGCGCTCGCGAAGCTGATGTTCCTCAACTTCCCGAACAACCCGACCGGCGGCACGGCCGACCTGCCGTACTTCGAGAAGGTCGTCGGCCTGGCCCGGACGCACGGCTTCACCGTCGCCCAGGACGCCGCCTACAACGAGATGTACTTCGACGAGCCCGCCCCCAGCATCCTCCAGGTGCCCGGCGCGAAGGACGTGGCCGTGGAATTCCACAGCCTGTCGAAGACCTTCAACATGACCGGCTGGCGCGTCGGCTTCGCCATCGGCGGCGAACCGATGATCTCGGCGCTGAAGCAGGTGAAGGCCAACTGCGACTCCGGCATCTTCACCGCCGTCCAGTTCGCCGCGAAGACGGCCCTGGACGGGTACGACGAACTGACCCCCCCCATCCGCGCCCTGTACAAGGAGCGCCGCGACGCCTTCGTCTCGGCGATGCGCAAGCTGGGATGGGACGTGCCGTCGCCGGGCGCCACCTTCTACGTCTGGATCCCGTGCCCGAAGGGGTATTCCTCCACCGACCTCTGCGGCCGGCTGCTCGACGAGGCCAGCGTGGTGACCACCCCCGGCCTCGGCTTCGGTCGCACGGCCGACGGCTACGTCCGCGTCTCGCTGACCGTCGAGACCCCGCGCCTGCTGGAGGCCGTCGACCGCATCGGCAAGCTGGCGCTGTAAAGGGGCCCGTGCGGTCGACCTGCCTCCGAGAAAGCCGTCCGGCGTCGCCGACGCTATAATCAGAGCCGGGCGGGCCGGTGCGAATCATCCTTCTCCCCTCGTGGGAGAAGGGGGGGGCTCGCCCCTCCGGTCATCGACGGAGCATCCTCGCGGGAGAACGGATGTCATCCGAGTCCCCTGGGGCGTATCAGTCGACACGCGGCGCGAAGCATCGAATCGAGGCGGAGATGAGCGAGGGCTCGCTGGCGATCATCGGGATGGGGAGCAACCAGGGGGACCGCGAGGCGACCCTGGACGAGGCGGTCGCGATCATCAAGGCCGAGCCCCACTTCCACCTCTGGACGGTCAGCAAGTATTACGAGACCGTCCCCGTCGGCGGCCCCCCCGACCAGGCCCCGTTCCTGAACGCGGCGCTCCTGACCGAGCCGACGCTCGACCCGCTGACCCTGCTGGAGCGGCTGCACGCGATCGAGGCGAAGCTCGGCCGCGTGCGGGACGAGCGCTGGGGGGCCCGGACGCTCGACCTGGACCTGCTGCTGTACGGCCAGGAGGTGCGCCGGACGCCCCGGCTCACGCTGCCGCACCCCCGGCTCCCGTTCCGGCGGTTCGCGCTGGTGCCGACGGTCGAGGTCGCGCCGTGGATGCTCGACCCGCTGACGGGCCGGACCGTCAACGAACTGCTCGGCGACCTGGACCGCCGCCCGAGTCAGGTGGCGGTGTCGGCCGCCGACCCCGACGATCCGGCGGAAGTCGCCCTGGCGTCGGAGGTCCACGACCGCCTCGTCCGAGCCCTCGACGCCGATCCCCTGCGCCGGGCGGACGACCAGCGCGTGCCGTCCTCGGACCACCCGGCCGACCCGCGCGACCGCGCATTCGCCGTCGTCCAGGCCGCGGCGACGCGGATCGCGGGATGGCGGTGGGGAGCCCGGGGGCTCGGGGATCGCTGGGTCGTCGCCGATTATTCGCTCGACCTCGCCCTGCACAGGGCCCTGGCGATGCCCCCGGCCGCGGCGGGGCCGGAGGGATGGAAGGCGGTCTGGCACCACTTCACCTACGAGCGCGCCGCCCGAGCGGCCGTCGAGCGGGCCCTGCCGGCCACGTTCGTCGTCCTCATCGGCCGCGAGGCCGCCGCGATCCGCGACGGCGGCTTCCCCCGCCCCGTCCTCGTCCTCGAGTCGGCCGCCCCGGCGAAGATCGTCGAGGAAATCGTCGTCGCCTGCCACGCGACTCGCGCCTGATGCGTATGATGAAGGCCGGGTGAACACGAGGGACCGTCACGGGGCTGGGTCGAGACCATGGCCAAGAAAGACGCGGGGAAGTCCGCCGCCAAGAAGGACGAGAAGGACGACATCAAGATCGTCGCCCGGAACCGCCGCGCGCGGCACGACTACGACCTGATCGAGAAGGTCGAGGCCGGCATCGTCCTGACCGGCACCGAGGTCAAGAGCCTGCGCAACGGCAAGGCGAACCTGGAAGACGCCTACGCCGACGTGGCCCGGGGCGAGGTCTGGCTCAACGGCTGCGACATCCCGGAGTATCTCCAGGCCAACCGGATGAACCACATCCCCAAGCGGAGCCGCAAGCTGCTGCTCCACCGCAGCGAGATCGAGAAGCTCGCCGCCCGCACCAACGAGCGCGGGCTCACCCTGGTCCCCACCGCCATCTACTTCAAGAACGGGATGGCCAAGGTCGAGATCTTCGTCGCCAAGGGCCGCAAGACCTTCGACAAGCGCGAGGCCATCAAGAAGAACGAGGCCAAGCGCGACATGGACCGCGCCCTCCGCCGGCGCTGACCGGCCGCCGGGCGCCCTCGCCCGGGAGAGCGACGCTGATGAGCCCGACTTCCCCTCTCCCGCCGGGAGAGGGCGGCCCAAAGGGCCGGGTGAGGGTCGTCGGAGTTCGGATGGAGCGTAGGGCGGCTAGAGGGTGGTCCGGGCGGTCCGCCCGGACGTCGAAGGCTTTCGCATGGGGACGTCCGGGCGGACCGCCCGGACCACCCTTCGACGCCGCCATGGCGCTTCCGGCGTCCGCGTGGCCATCCTCCGCCGCGGCCGGTGACCCTCACCCGCCGCTGCGCGGCGACCCGCTCCCGGCGGGAGAGGGGACGGGATGCCGCACAGTCCTCGAAAATCCCGTCCCGATCGCGCCGACTTCGTTCACAAGATCGTCGCAAGCACGAAAACGGGGACATCGGTCATCGGGGGGGATCGCAAACCGGGGCGGGGGGTAGGTGATGACCGACACAAGCCGAGGAGATCGACGCAGAACCGCCGGAGGCGATCGCCCGGCCGTGCGCATCGTCGCCTCAGCACCGGCCGCGCATTCGGAGGAGCCCAGGCGTCGCGAGCGGCCGGGCCGCGTGCTCGAATCAACGTCTTCGCGCGTTCGAAGCCACCGATTTCCGAGGGTCGGCCCTTGCAGGCCAAGGGTTTGCGTCCGATGGCTTCGCTCGTCGCGGCGGCGAACGGAGCCGTTCGAATCGCGGGCAGGAGCGATTATGATGGGGGCCGCCGGGGACGGGTGCGCCGTCGTCGCGGCGGTGGGCGCGACGATGGGGAAGCGGTCGGAGGAGGAGAAGCGGCGGCTCTACAAAGAAGCCGTCGGGGCGACGCGGTTGGGGCTGGGGGTGAACCTGGTCCTGGGCGCGGCCAAGCTCGCGGGGGGGCTGGTCGGCGGCTCGCGCGCCATGGTCTCCGACGCGGTCAACTCGCTGGGCGACGTCTTCACCTCGGCCGTCGTCCTGACCGCCTTCCGCGTGGCCCAGAAGCCGGCCGACGCCGAACATCCCTACGGCCACACCCGCGCCGAGGCCGTCGCCGGCTCGAACGTGGCGGTGCTGGTGATCGTCTCGGCCCTGATGGTCGGCTGGGAGAACCTGCGGTCGTTCTCGACCGAGCCGAAAGCCGACATCCCCCCGTGGTGGACGCTCGCCATCGCCGGCGGGAACGTTCTGGTGAAGGAAGCCCTCTATCAATACAAGATCCGCCTGGGCCGGCGTCTGGGCTCCCTCGCCCTGATCGCGAACGCCTGGGACCACCGCTCGGATGCGCTCAGCGCCCTGGCCGTGCTCGTCAGCCTGGCGATGGTCCGGATCCTCGGCCCGCGGTTCGCGTTCCTGGACGCCGTGGCGGCGCTCGTGGTGGTGGGCGTCATCCTGAACTCGGCGACGCGGCTGCTCCTCTCCAGCGCCCAGGAGTTGATGGACGCCCAGGCGGAGCCCGAGGTCGTGGAGGCCGTGCGCCGGGCCGCCTCGGAGATGCCCGAGGTCCGGCGGGTCGACAAGCTGTGGGTGCGCAAGAGCGGCCTGGAATACCTGGTCGACATCCACGTCCAGGTCCCCGCGGACCTGAGCGTCCACGAGGGGCACAAGATCGGCCACCAGGTCAAGGATCGGCTCCTGGAGCGATTCCCCAACCTGCGCGACGTTTTGGTCCACCTGGAGCCCTACCCGCACCGTCATGAGGGGATCGAGGAATGAGGCCGGCCCGTTGCACGGGCCCACCGCGCCCCTTATAACCTTCGAAAGCCACCCTCCCCGCAACCGGCCCGAGGACGACCCATGCCCCGCTCGCTCGCCCGCTGGACCTTCGCCGGCCTCCTCCTGATGGGCCTCGCCGCGCGCGGGGACGACAAGGTCCCCCACGTCGTCTTCATCACCGGCGACGAGGAGTACCGCAGCGAGGAATCGCTGCCGATGCTGGCGGACATCCTCCACAAGTCGCACGGCTTCCGGGTGTCGGTCTGCTACGCCCTCGATTCAAAGGGGAAGATCGACCCCAACGTCCTGACGAACATCGCCGGCCTGGAGGCGCTCGACGACGCCGACCTCGTCGTGATGTTCACCCGCTTCCGGAAGCTGCCGGACGACCAGCTCGACCGCATCAAGAAGTACGCGGACTCCGGCCGGCCGATGATGGGATTCCGCACGGCGTCGCACGCCTTCCGCTACGACGGCCCGCCCCACGCGGCCGAGATGAACGAATCCTGGGAGCGGAAGGTCTTCGGCCAGAAGTGGATCACCCACCACGGCCACTTCGGCGACGGCCTGGAGAAGCTGACGGCCGTCTCCGTCGTCCCGTCTGCGGCCGATCACCCCATCCTGCGCGGGGTGACGTCGCCGTTCGAGGTCGAGTCGTGGCTGTACCACGTCGAGGGGGGGGGCGACTCGCTGGAGGGCGAATGCACGAAGCTGCTGACGGGCAAGGCGTCGAAGTCGGGCCACGCCAAGGAGTTCGACCGCTTCCCCGAGACCAACCCCGTCGCCTGGACGAAGACCCACGTCGGCGCGAGCGGCAAGCCCGCCCGGGTCTTCTTCACGACCCTCGGCCACCCCTTCGACTTCAAGGCCGAGCCCATGCGGAAGCTCGCCCTCAACGGGATCTTCTGGGCCCTCGGCAAGGAGGGCGACATCCCGGCCGGGGGCGTGAAGGCGGACTTCGCCTCGCCCTACGAGCCGCACAACTCGGGCGTCGGCGGCTTCAAGAAGGACCTCGCGCCGGCCTACCTGCCGGCCGGCGCGGGCCGATGAAGCCTCAGGCGACCCGCCTGCCGATCACGACGACGACCTCATTCTGGTAGGGGTTGCCGCTTGCGTCGATCAGGATCGGGAGGCCGTTGACGTAGGTGAAGCGGCTGAGGCCGTTGAAGCTGCCGTTCACCTGGAACTGGGCGTCGATCTTGCGGCCGACGTTGAACGCGGCGTTGGCGGCGATGATGACGTCACCCTGGATATAGGCCGAGACGGCCGGATACTGCTCGGTCGACTGGGTGCCGACGAGCGGTACGTTGAGGGTCAGGACGTTCGAGCCGGTCCCGGTCCCCTTCGGCGCCTGGGCCACGAGGCCGAGGTCGCGGGCGACGTTGAACGCGGAGCCGTCCTGGATCGAGAGCGTCCCGCCGACGTTCAGCAGGTTCAGGTCGCGGCCGATGGAGATGAACCCGCCGTCGGCCAGGTCCACCCCGTTCAGGACGTCCAGGGTGTTGAGGTCGCCGCCCGTCGTGATCGACCCGCCCGCCTGGATCGAGTTGAACGCCATCCGGTCGATGGCCTGCGTCCCGCTGACCACCACCGGCCCGGTGAGGTTGGTGGTGTGGAACCCGAGGATCGAGGCGATCGAGCCGCTGTTGACCGTGATCGAGCTGACGTCCAGGATGCGGGACTGCTCGGCCTGGCCGTAGGCGAAGCTGTGGGCGTACCCCTTCTTGATCGACCGGGGCAGGGGATTGATAGTCAGCTCGGTGTTGGAGGTCGAGCCGTCCACGATGATCCCCACGGAGCCATCCGGCCGGGGATAGACCCGCACCGTCCCCTGAGGCTGGGGCGTCTCGGTCGGCTGGGCCAGCCCGAGGGCCGTCGAGCCCGAGCCCGCCGCATACAGGCCGTTGGCCCCCTCGGCCGCCGACGCCTGCTGGGTGTTGGAGACGTAGCCGAGCTGGATCCGGAACCGCGAGCCGTCGGTGGTCACGACGTTGACCGCCTGGCCGCCGCGGATGGTCTGGATCGCCGGGGCGTAGATCGTCCTCGGATTCTCCTGGACCCCCGGGGCGTCCTTGGTGAACGCGGGGAAGCCCACCACGCGGGCCAGCCGCGGCGAGGGATTGTTCAACAGCCGGCGAGAGATGGTCAGGTAGTCGTGGAGCGTCACGGGCGAGGCGTTCGACAGCACCACCCGCTCTTCGAGCCGGGCGTCGGCCGTCGGCCGGAACGAGTGACGCGACGAGCGGCGGTTCGACGGGGCGGACATGCGACGATCCTCCATGATCGCGGGGCCTCGCGGCGACAGGCGGGACTCCTCCCCGGCCCACCCGGCCGGGTCCCGACGCCGCGAAGGGACCCGGCGCGTGCCCCGCCGGATCCCCAACTGCCCTCTCTATCGGCCCGAGGCGGGCCGCCGCCGTCCCGAATCGACCCCGGCCGAGGGCCGGCCGGTCGCGAGGCGAGGGTTGCGCCGGTCGCACCGGCGGCACCCGGTCAGAGTTCCTCCGCCTTGAAGGTGTCCCCCTGGTTCACGTCCCCGGTCTGGAGGCCCTTCGTGAACCACCGGACCCGCTGCTCGCTGGTCCCGTGCGTGAACGAGTCGGGGACGACGTACCCCTGGGCCTGCTTCTGGAGGGCGTCGTCGCCGATCGCCGTGGCGGCCCGCAGGCCGGACTCGATGTCGCCGGTCTCCAGGACGTGCTCCTTCTTCTCGATGTGGTGGGCCCAGACCCCGGCGAGGAAGTCGGCCTGGAGTTCCAGCCGGACCGACAGCGCGTTGGCCTCGGCCTTGTCCACCTGCTGCTGGGCCCGCGAGACCTGCTCGCTGATCCCCAGCAGGTTCTGCACATGGTGGCCCACCTCGTGGGCGATGACGTAGGCCCGGGCGAAGTCGCCGGGGGACTTGAACCGGCTCGCCAGCTCGTCATAGAAGGAAAGGTCGATGTAGACCTTCTGGTCCCCCGGGCAGTAGAACGGCCCGACCGCCGAGCTGGCGAAGCCGCACCCCTGGGTCGAGACCTGGCCGGAGAAAAGGACGAGGGTCGGATCCTGATACTGCTTCCCCATCTTGGCGAACTGTTCCTGCCAGACGTCCTCGGTCATGGCCATGAGCCGTCGGACGAACTCGCCCTGCTGCTTCTCCTCCTCGGTCAGCTCGCGCTCCCGCTGCGGGGGGGCCCCGGGGCCGCCGCCGGGAGCGCCGCCGCCGAAGATCTGGAGCAACGGCCGGGGGTCGATGCCCAGGAAGAGGCCCAGGAGGATGATGATCAGGGTCCCGATCCCGCCTCCCACCATCGCCGGCGACATCCCGCGACGATCCTCGACGTTCTCGCTCTCTCTCCCGCCTTGCCAGCGCATGTGGATCGACTCCCGGTGTCCCGCGTCGGTGCGGTCGGCCCTCGTTCCCGCCGCGGAGCGACCGCGGTCCTCATGGAGAGAGGGTATTTCCGGGGAGGGGCGGAGGCAAGGGGCATGCCGGAGTCCTCGCTACTCCCCGGCCGACAGCCGACGGCACTCGATCCAGTAGGTCGAGCCGGCGTGCGGACCCTCCTCAATCCGGACGCGGGCGTCGTCGCCGTCGACCGCCAGGACCGTCGCCTTCGTCCCGGCCGCCAGGGTCACGGTCTCGACCTTCGGGGCCTCTCCTTTGCGGGGGCGTCGGCCCCGAACGGCGGGCTCGGCGAGGTTCGAAACGACGATCTCCGGGGCCCCGCCCTCGCCGACGATCCGCGCCGGGCCGCCGACGCGCAGGTCCCACAGCCCGGCCGCGCCGGGGCTCGGCCCGCATCCGGCGAGGGCCAGGGCGATCGACAGGGCCAGGAGGCGACGGGCCACCATCAGTAGGAGTCCGCCGAGACGACCTCGCCGCCGGCCGCGCTCGCCAGGGCCCGCCACGTCGGCAGGGCGATCGAGTCCTTCACGAACGCGGCGTGGCCGTCGGCGAACAGGACTTGGACCCCGCCGGGGTGCTTGCTCCGGGCGGCGACGCTCAGCGAGAGCTGGTTCCAGAACGGGTCGGACTTGTCGCTGTGCGGCAGGCCGCCGCGGCAGTCCACCTGCGGGTCGTTGGGGGCGCGTCGTTGGTTGTACATGCTGTGCCCGGGGGCCCCGTAGTGCCACTTGCTCCCCCGCGTCACCTGGAACCCGGGCGGCGAGGCCGTCACGCAGAGCGACTGATAGTCCGCGTCCGAGGTGATCGGCGGCCCGCTCGTCTTGTTGTCCCCGGTGATGACGAACCCGTTGAGCGGGTTCTGCGCGAAGGCGACCCCGGGGACCGACCGGATCGACTCCCCGATCGCCGTCGTGTTCGAGAGCCCGTCCGACACGGCCGCCAGCCGGATGGCCGAGTTCTCCGCGAAGATCCCGTCCGGGCGGCTCCCCAGGGCGTTCCCCGAGGCGTCCACCGGCGCCTGCGCCACCGGGAACAGGCTGCCGACGCAGACGGGGTAGTTGTGCATGCCGTAGTTCGTCTGGGCGTACTGCGGCGGGCTGGGGTCGCTGGGGCAGAGGAACGTGGAGATGAAGATCCCCGCGGCCGTCGTGTTGGCCAGGTCGATGTCCGGGGAGAGGTTGAAGTTGAAGGCGTTGAACACGACCGCGAGTTCCAGCTGCGGGAGCATCTGCGCGTACGCCCCCCAGGTGTTCCCCGCACCGGCGACGTGGCTGTTGATCCGCCCCGGCGGGAAGACGCCGTGCGCCGTCGCGTAGTTGTGCATCCCCAGGCCGAGCTGCTTCAGGTTGTTGGCGCACTGGGCGCGACGCGCGGCCTCGCGGGCGCTCTGGACGGCGGGGAGGAGCAGGGCGATCAGGACCGCGATGATCGCGATCACCACCAGCAGCTCGATCAGCGTGAAGCCCTTCCTCATGACGGCCCCCCCCTCGTCAGGCCGGCCGAATCCCGGACGGCTCGCCATGATGATGGCGATATTTGCATCACGATCATAGCGGACCGGGACGCGGGGAGTCCAGGTCCCGACCGGGCGTTTGCCGGCTGGCCCGGCGTGGCGATTGCCGTTAGGCTATTTGACGGTCCGGTCCGCGCACCACTCGGCCGGGCCCGCTCTCCGACGACGCAATAAGGGCCCGCCGCGTCGGCGGCCCGATCTCGACGGATCTTGAGGAGAATTGCATGAAGAGCCTGATCTGCGGTGCGAGCATGGCCGCCCTTGTCCTGGCCCTCGCCGCGGTCGCCCAGACGAACGCCGCGGCCGACGACCCGGCCAGCGTCGAGGTCGTCATGAAGAAGCTGTTCGCCGGCAAGACCTCGCCCAACAACACGCTCAAGGCCGCCGCCAAGGCCCCGTCGCCCGACTGGGCCAAGGTCAAGGAGGCGTCGGACGCCTTCTCGAAGTACGCGCCCGACCTCGGCAAGAACGACGCCCCCAAGGGGGACAAGGCTTCCTGGGACAAGCTCTGCAAGGCCCTGGCCGACAGCGCCTCCAGCCTGAAGGACTCGGTCGACAAGAAGGACGTGGACGGTTTCAAGGCCGTGGCCAAGACGATCGGCTCCTCCTGCAAGGACTGCCACGACGCCCACCGTCCCGAGTGAGCCCACCATCCCCGCCGTCGCCGCCCGACGCCGCGCGGCGACGGCCCCACGAACCGCGCGGATCGACCCCACGATGCAGAACCCGTTGATCTCCCTGAAGGCCCAGCGGTTCACCGACAGCGTCATCCGCGGCATGTCCATCGAGGCCCGCCGCCACGGGGCCGTCAACCTGGCGCAGGGGATGCCCGACTTCCCCGCCCCCCAGGCCCTCAAGGACGCCGCCTGCCGCGCCATCCAGGACGACGTGAACCAGTACGCGATCACCTGGGGAGCCCACGACCTCCGCCACGCCATCGCCGAGCACGCCGCCTGGCACCTGGGGCTGGCGGTCGACCCGGAAGAGGAGATCACCGTCACCTGCGGCAGCACCGAGGCGATGCTCGTCGCGCTGCTGTCCCTCATCAACCCGGGCGACGAGGTCATCCTCTCGCAGCCCTTCTACGAGAACTACTGGCCCGACTGCATGCTCGCCGGGGCCACGCCCCGGTTCGTCCCCGTCCGCCCGCCGCACTGGAAGTTCGACCCCGACGAGCTGGCCGCCGCGTTCAACGACAAGACGAAGGCCATCGTCCTCTGCAACCCCACGAACCCCACCGGGGCTGTCTTCGCGCGCGAGGACCTGGAGGTCATCGCCGACCTCTGCCGCAAGTGGGACGCGATCGCGATCACCGACGAGATCTACGAGCACATCCTCTTCGACGGCCGGCGGCACGTCGCGCTGGCGTCGCTCGACGGCATGTGGGAGCGATCGGTGACGGTGGGGGGGATGTCCAAGACCTACTCCGTGACCGGCTGGCGCGTCGGCACGATCCTGGCCCCGCCTCGGATGACGAAGGCGTTCCGCCAGGTCCACGACTTCGTCTCGATCGGCGCGGCGGCCCCGCTCCAGGAGGCGGGCGCGGTCGCCTACCGGCTCCCTCGCTCCTACTACGACGACCTCGCCGCCGGCTACCAGGCCCGCCGCGACCGCTTCTGCAAGGCGCTCTGGGACGTGGGCTTCGAGTTCGACGCGCCCCAGGGGGCGTACTACATCATGGCCGGCATCGGCCCGTTCGGGGCGGACGACGACGTGGCGTTCGCGGGGAAGCTCGTGCGCGAGGTCGGCGTGGCGACCGTCCCCGGTTCGAGCTTCTTCCGCGACAAGGAGCTGGGCCGCTCCTACGTCCGCTTCTGCTTCTGCAAGCGGGATGAGACGCTGGACGAGGCCGCCCGCCGGCTGCGAGCGCTGCGCGTGATCGTCTGAGCCCGTTCGAAGCGACGCGGCCCGAGGAGTCGCCTCCTCGGGCCGCGTCGCAGGAACGGCGGCGGGCCGGGATCAGGCGCGGGCCTTGATCCGGCGGCGGCCGAAGGCCAGGGCCGCGACGCCCCCCAGGCCCATCATGGCGACCGAGGCGGGCTCGGGGACCGCGTTGTACGAGCCGGTCATCTGGACGATGAGGCCGTTGACCGAGCCGTGGGTGTTCTTGGTCTCGAAGGCCAGGTAGTTCGTCGTCCCGGCGAGGAAGTAGGCCGAGTTGGCGATCGAGAAGTTGAACCAGTGGCCGTAGATCTCGTCGCCGCTCGTCCCGATCCCCAGGGCGTGGCCGTTGAGATAGACGTTGATGATCTGGTCGTCGGCCGTGAACCGGCCGCCGATCTCGACGCTCGGGATGAGGGCGCCGGCGCCGAGGGTGAAGCTGGTGGTGTAGGTGTAGGTGCCATCGGGCACGCTCGACGAGGAGGGGGCGATCCACTGGGCGGCCAGGTCGCTCCCGGAGGCCGGGGCGTTCGCGACCCACGCGGGGTTGCGGTAGACGATCGGGGTCGTGACGCCCGAGGGGTTGGTCGAGAGGGTGTAGTGGTTGTCGATCGCGCCGTTCGCCAGGGGGTTATGGGCCGCGTCGACGCCGGTGTTGTACAGGTCGGTGATCGCGATGCTCCCCGCGTCGGACCGCGCGGCAGCCGCCAGGAGGACGCCCAGGGCCAGGACCAGTTTCCAAATCTTCATACTTCGATTCCTTGCTGTTTCGACCTCTCTCCCAGCTCGTCCTCTGAGCGGCCGGGGCGTCGCCGCCGGCTTCTGCCGGCGAACCGTCGATCGCCACCCGCCTCGCGGCCCCTCTCGGCCGCATCGTCCGCCGTTCCGCTCCCGCTCGTCCTCTCGCGTCGGCCTCGGGCGGCGGCCCTGCGGCTCGGCGGTCGGGACGAGCGAACTCTAGGGCCCGGCCGCGGGTGGCACGATGCGTGGATGACGAAGTTCAACGTCGGGGAGATCCGGCGACGCGCCGGCGGCTGCGCGACGATGATCGGGGGCGACGCCGGGCGGGGCCGTCGCGTCGCGGCGACGCGACGGGCCGTCACGCCGCGCGCGAGGTCACGCCGGGCCGAGGGCCGCGTGCGAGGCCGGGGGATTGACAGGGGGGCGGGGGGCGGTACGATTGAGGTGAAGTCAGCAGCCCACCCGCGTCGTCCCTGTCGAGACGCAATGGCCTATGGTCGGCGCCGATCTGTCGGCCCCCATCAACGCGGCGGCGTCCCGTGTGCGTACATCCCCCGGCCCCCCGCCCCGCAAGGGCCTTCGCCCCGGCGTCCTCGCCCGGAGGCCCCCGAGCTTACCCCCCCGAGCGACGGGCGAGGCGCGATGATCGGCTTCCGCGAACTGGTTTTGATCGCGATGGTCGCCCTGGCGCTCTACGGGCGCTCCGGCGTGCTCAAGAGCGATCGCGCCCGGACGGTCATGCCCTGGATCAGCCCCGTCCGCCGGACGTCGAGGCGCACTCCTACCCCGGCGTCGCGCCGGCGCGTCTTCGGGGCGTCGCTGACGCGCGGGGGCCGACTCTTCTGGGGCCTGACGCTGATCGCCGCCGCGGCCGTCGCCGCCTGGATCGTCACGCGGACCCTGATCGCCGCCGGCCCGACGCCCTGACCTGATCCCCACCGACCCGACCCCGACTCCACCCGAATCGATCCGACCGACCGAGGACCCACCCATGCCCTTCGCGTTCCTGCCCAACCTCGGCACCACCGAGCTGCTCGTCGTGGCGTTCGTCTCCCTGCTGATGTTCGGCAACCGCCTCCCCAGCGTGATGCGATCGCTCGGCAAGAGCGTCACCGAGTTCAAGAAGGGGGTCGCCGGCATCGAGGACGAGCTGGACGAGGCCGTCAACGCGGCCGACAAGAAGATCACCCCGCCCGCCCCCTGATCCGAGCCGATCCGAGCCGATCCGACCCGCGACCGCTCGCACGAACCGAGGAGCCTGCCGCATGCTGCCGAATCTCGGGCCGATGGAGATGATGATCGTGATGGGGCTGGCCGTCTTGCTGTTCGGCAAGCGGCTCCCCGAGGTGGGCCGGTCCCTGGGGAAGGGGATCGTCGAGTTCAAGAAGGGGCTCAACGAGGTCACCAGCGGCCTCGACGACGCCTCCTCGTCGATCTCCAGCTACACCTCGCCGTACCAGGCCCCGAAGCCGTCCATGACCTACGACGCCCCCCGGCCGTCGACCTCGACCGTCGACGAGTCGGTCCCCAAGTTCGAGGTCCCGGGCGCGGTCTCCACGACCACGCCGGCGGAGTCGACCCCCTCGGCCCCGGCCTGATCGGCCCGGGTCAGAGGAATTCGCGGCTGTGGCGCCTGGCCTCCTCGCGGCGGGCCAGGCGGACCGCCTGCCGTTCGGCCGCCGCCTCGTCGCGGATCCGATCGGCCTCGGTCACGGAGAGGAGCGGCGGCACCTCGTGGGGCCGCTTCCCCTCGTCGTCGAGCGCCACGTACAGCGCGTAGCCCGAGCCGACCTTGCGGCGGCCGGGGTGCTGGAGCGCCTCGGCGTAGATCTCGATGCGGGTCTCGATCGACGTCCGGCCGGCGTGCGTGACCTCGGCGACGATCTCCACCCGCTCGCCGACGTACACCGGGCACAGGAACGTCATGGAGTCCATCGCGGCCGTCGTCACCTGCCCCCGGCCGACGTGCCGCAGGGCGGAGACCGCGCCGCATTCGTCCGCCATCCGCAGCATGACCCCGCCGTGCAGGGTCCCGAACGGGTTCGCGTCGCCCGGCACGGTGAGGATCGCGAGGCTCACGCGGGAATCGACCGCCGCGCGGGGGGCCATGGGATCCTCGCTCCTGGGCACGTCCATCGTCGAGTCGACCTCCGTTGATCCATAAACCGTCGCCGTTGCATCCCGTTCCAACTCTAGGGTCGCCGTCAAGCCCGCCCGAATACCGGGGACCGACGACCGTCTCGACGTTCGCAATCGCCGGCCGCGCCCTGCGCCTGGCTCGTCCCGTCGAGCCCGATCGCCTGCTCGACGACCCCGCGGTCCACGCCCGGAACCAGGCCGACGACTACATGCCCTACTGGGCCTACCTCTGGCCCGGCGCGCGGATGCTCGCCGAGGCGGTCTTCGACCGCTGGGGCGGCGTCGACCCGGGCGACGACGAGGTCCTGGAACTGGGCTGCGGCCTGGGCCTGGGCGGGCTCGCCGCCCTGGCGCTGGGGTTCCGGGTCCGGTTCAGCGACTACGACCCCGCCGCCTTCGCCTTCATCCGGCGGAGCGTCGCCGAGGGCGGGCTGCCGGAGAAGCGGGCCGACTACCTCCTCCTCGACTGGCGCGAGCCCCCCCCGCTATCGTTCGCGCGGATCATCGCGGCCGATGTGCTCTACGAGCGGAAGCTCGTGCCGCTGGTCGCCGACGTGCTGGCGAAGCTCCTCGCCCCCGGCGGTGAGGCGATCCTGGCGACGCCTTACCGCGCCTCGGCCGAGGACTTCCCCGCCGAACTCCCGCCGCGCGGGCTCGGCTGCGAGGCCGAGGCGACGTCGACCGTCGACGAGGCCGGCGAGCGCCGGCCGGGGACGATCTATCGCGTGTTCCGCCGGCCTTCACGGACGGGGGCCGTGTCAAACCTGGGAGCCGGGCCCGGCGTGGGCGATCCGGCTTAAGCCGCCGTCGAGCCATCGGGAGTAGCCCTCGGCGCCGAAGTCGACGTAGAGGACGCCCGAGGAGCCGAGGGCCATCCTGCGGGGGGCCGCGGCGTTCAATCGGACGAAGCCGGAGAGTTCGCGGCGAGCCCAGAGGCCGTATGGGCCGAAGTCGGCGAGCAGTGTGCCGTCGGCCGCGACCGCGAGGGACCGGGCGTTCGCGTCGTTCAACCGGAGGAAGCCCCGGCCGTCGCGATAATCCCACAGCCCGAACGGGCCGAAGTCGACGTAGAGGACGCCGCCCGGGCCCGCGGCGAGGCCCTCGGGGTCCGCGGCGTTGACCTGCCGAAATCCGGCCCCCCGGCGCCAGGCCCAGAGCCCGTAGCGGCCGTAATCGACGTAGAGCGAGCCGTCGGGGGCGAACACGGCCCCCTCCGGATCCGCGGCGTTGAGCCGGCTCACGACGTCGCCCGACCAGGTCCAGAGGCCGTACGGGCCGTAGTCGACCGCGAGCGAGCCGTCCGGGCCGGCGACGATCGCCTGGGGGTCGGCCTCGTTGATCTTGCGATAGCCGCCGTCGGCCCACGACCAGAGGCCGCGCGGGCCGAGGTCGAGGTAGATCCGCCCGTCCGGCCCGGTGGCCACGCCCTCCGCATCAAGGGTGGAGACCTGGGCCCAGCCGCCGACGGCCGACCAACTCCACACGCCGCCCGTGCCGAGGTCGACCGCGTGATCGGACCGGGCCGCGGGCGCGGGGCCCGCCGGGACCACGTCGAAGGAGACGGTCGCGACGTTGGACAGCAGGTCGCCGTCTCGGAGTTGGTACGTGAACGAGTCGACGCCCGCGAACCCTGCGACGGGCTCGTAGGAAAACGCCCCGCTGTACTCCCAGACGGTGAAGTAGCCGCCTTTCGTGAAGGTGAGCCGCTGGACCACCCCCGAATCGGTGCCCCGGCGGGTGCGATCGTTGACGAGGAGGCCGCCCGGGATCGGCCCGTAGCCCCAGGAGTCGTACCGCTGGACCGCCAGCTCCTGACCGGCCGTCACCCGGTACATATCATCCCCGGCGATCGGGAGCATGTCCGGCATCGTCTGGAACTTGGCGAAGAATCCGTCCGACGCGCCGGTCGAGGCGACGAGGCTCGTCTTCGGGCCCGGGTCGAAGTCGACGGGTCCGGCGAATCGAACGGCGACGAAGAATTCGTCCCATCCCACATAGGTCAGGCCGAGGCCCCGCGACGATCCGCCCCCCCCGAAGGCCCGCGCCGAATCGAGGGCGCCGTCGCCGGTCAGCCTCCAGAGGAAGGCCGAGCCGGCCGCTCCGCCCTGGAGGACGGTCGCGCCCGCGCCCGGGTCGAAGTCCAGGCCGCCGGTGAACCCTCCCGTCGCGGAGACCCCCGTCGAGTCGGAGACGATGACCTCGACCGAGTCGTCCCCCGGCCCGGCCAGGGTCGCGACCCAGTCGAGCGCGCCGTCGTGGGCGTCGTAGCGGGCGAGAAAGCCGTCGGACCCGCCGGCCGAGACGCGACCGCCCGCGGCCCCGTCGTCGAACCGGGCCTCGCCCTCGAATGCGCCGGCGACGTAGTAATAGAAATGGCCCTGGGAATACGCCGTCGCCCCTTCATTGACGATGGTCAGGGCCGTCGGCCTCTCGTCGCCGGGGCCGCCGAAGGTCTTGAGGAACACCGGCTCGATCGAGCCCCCGACCACCCGGGCCACGAAGACGTCCCGGCCGCCGGCGCTGGTGCGGTAGTCGGGCCCCTCGCGGGTGTAGAACGTCGCGACGTGGAGCCCGTCCTCGAAGCTGAGGTCGGCCGTCCCCGTGAACGTCCCCAGGATGGGCAGGCCGTTCCCGGGGCTGAAGGAGTCGCCGCCGCTGCGGTCCCAGTTGACCGCCAGCGCCGCGTCGTCGCCGGGCCCCCCCGCGCGGACCACCACGGACGACGGCTCCCACCAGGAGGCCCCCATGCCGATGGAGAGCAGGAAGGCGTCCGTACCCCCCGCCGAGGTCAACGTGTGGGGCGACCCGGCCAGGCGATAGTACGGGTCGAAGTTCGCCGTGCCGGAGAACGATCCGACGATCACCATGTCGCCATACGACGAGTAGGCCAGCCCATTCGCCTCGTCGTCCCCCGCGCCGCCGAAGGACCTGACGTATCGGAACTCGCCTTCGGTGTACGGGCTCATGGCCAGTACGAAGGCGTCAGTCCCCCCCTCGCTCTGGATTTGATGGAATTCGTACCAGGTGACGTGATCTCGATAGGTGACCGTGCCGGAGAACGATCCGACGACGGTGACGTCGCCGTTGTAGGGGGCGATGACGTCGTTCGCCCGGTCGTCACCCTCGCCGCCGAACCGCTGGGCCCATTGCAGGCGGCCCATCCGATCATAGCGCGCGACGAAGGCGTCCTCCCCGCCGGCGCTCGTGAGGTTGAAGACGCCGGGGCCGGGGTCGAAGTCGACGGTCCCCGTGAACGACCCGACGACGACCGGCCCTTCGCTGTATCCCGCGATCGCCTTGCGGACGGTCACCGTCCCATCGGCGCCGCCGAGCGGGAAGGCCGCGGCGAACTCGGCCGCGGCGCTGGGGACGGCCCGCAGCTCCAGGGGGTCGAAGTGCAGACGCCGCACGGGCCGTCGGCGAGGCGTGGCCCGGGCGAGCGGGATCCTGCGGTGCATGACGGTCTCATCTCAGGACGGGGGTCGGCCACCGGGCGGGACTCTTGTAATGCACCCCTCATCTACCATCCCCTCAAGGATCATGGCGCGCCCGCCTCCCGTTGCGCGAGGCGAGGAGCGACGATGCCGGGCGGGGCGATTGGCCGCGCGACGCGTCAGGACGGCCGCGGATCGCCTTAAGCCGGGGCCTCGCCGTCGTCGATCCATACTGACGCCGCGAAGTTGCGGCCGGGGGAGGAACGTCTTCGTCCGACGTGAGGGGGGACGCGTGAGCTACGACCGAGGCTACCAGGCGGGCTACTCGGGTTGGTCGACGGGTGCCCCGCAGTCGGCCCTGGAGGTCGTCGGCTACTGGAACGGCCAGGCCGATCGCGCCAGGGCCGCGCAGCCGACGACGTCCTACTCCGGCGGCGGGGGTGGGGGCGAGGGGAGCATCTGGGGCGTCGCGATGGCGGTCGGGCTGATGGCCGCGCTGGTGGCGGGCGCCTTCGGCGGCGTCACCGGCGGCCTATACGCGGGGATCGTCGCCGCGGCGGTCGTGGGCGTCGCCTGCGCCGGGGCGACGGCCGCCGTGCTGCTGGCGACCCTGGGCCTCTTCACCGCGATCGCCTGGATCTTCGGCCCGCTCCCCAAGATCAGGCTGCTCATGATCGGCGGGCTGTCCGGGGTCGTCGTCCATTGGGCCCAGGCGTCCGGCCTGTCGGCGCATCCGGGCGAGGACCAGATCGGGGCCGCGATGGTCGGGGCCGTGGCATTCATCCTGGCCGGCGCGGCCTGCCGAGTGGCGCTGGCCCCCATCCTCTTGCTCGTCCGTCGCTGAACGTCCAGTCACTCCCGGTTCGACCGGCCCGCGCCGATGACTTCGCCGACGTTCGCGACGCCCGCCTCGTCGAGGCGTCGGGTCATGCCGTCGAGGACGTCTTCGGCCGCGCGGGGGTTGTAGAAGGTGGCGGTGCCCACCTGGACGGCCGAGGCGCCGGCGACGAGGAACTCCAGCGCGTCGTCGGCGTCGGCGATCCCGCCGACGGCCACGATGGGCAGGCCGGGCAAGGCCCGCGCGACGTCCCAGACGATCCGCAGGGCGATCGGCTTGATCGCCGGGCCGCTCAGGCCGCCGACGTCGTTGGCGAGGATCGGCCGTCGGCGGCGCCAGTCGATCGCCATCCCGCGCACGGTGTTGATGAGCGTCACCGCGTCGGCCCCGGCCTCGGCGGCGGCGGCGGCGATCGGGACGATGTCGGTGACGTTCGGGGTGAGCTTGGCGAGGATCGGCAGCGGGCAGGCCGCCCGGACCCGGCCGACCAGCCGGCCGACGGCGGCGGCGTCGACGCCCAGGTCGAGGCCGTGGCTGACGTTCGGGCAGGAGACGTTCAGCTCGACCGCCGCCAGGCCGGGCTCACCGCCCAGGGCCTCGGCCATCGCGACGAACTGGTCCTCGTCCTCGCCGGCGATGTTCGCCACGACCGCCGTCCCGATCGTCCGCAGGTAGGGCAGGTGATGCTCGCGGAAGTGGTCGATGCCGTCGTTGTCCAGGCCGATCGCGTTGAGCAGGCCCGCGCGAGTCTCGACGGTCCGGGGCGTCGGGTTGCCCGCCCTCGGGCGCTGGGTCACCGTCTTGGGGACCACCCCGCCGAGGCGGTCGAGCCGGACGAAGCCCGCCATCTCGCGGACGTAGCCGAACGTCCCGGACGCCGTCAGGACCGGGTTCCTCAACTCCAACCGGCCCAGGCTCACGCGCAAGTCGACCACCGCTGGGATGCTCCTCTCGTCGATCCGTCCCGACCCGACCGGAAGGGCCGACGTCGGCCCGCGCGGGGCCTCCATCATCGCCTTTTCGGGCCGCCGACGCCATCGCGACCGGGCATCGGCCGCCTTAATCGCGAAGCCGGAGTGCAGGGATGATGAAAAGTCGAAATCCATAGGATTTCACGCTCGCCATCCCGGTCCCGGATTGGTAGGTTGATCTTGAACCCCTCGATGGCGAGGGGCATGTCGGCTCGCATCCATCGCATCGATCGCCCTCTCCCGTACAACGCATTCAGGAGCCTCCGTCCCATGCTCAGGACTTCGAAGGCGCGCGCGTTCACATTGATTGAGCTGCTGGTGGTGATCGCGATCATCGCCGTCCTCATCGCCCTCCTCCTACCGGCCGTCCAGGCGGCGCGCGAGGCCGCGCGTCGCGCCCAGTGTACGAACAACCTGAAGCAGCTCGGGTTGGCGATGCACAACTATCATTCGACGGTCGGGAGCTTCCCGACGGGGAATATCCGCGGCGTGGGCCAGGTCCTGGCGCCGGCGGATCCCACGCCGTGCGGCACGAACGTCTTCTCGAGCTGCCAGAACACCCCCTGGTTCTGCCTGATGCTGCCGTACATCGAGCAGGGGGCGCTGGGGAACGCCTACAATTATCAGATCGGGGCGGAGGGGCCCGAGACGGGGAGCATCCCGATGGGCATCTTCGTGAACAACACGGTCTCGCTCACGAAGCTGAGCACGTTCCAGTGCCCGAGCGATCGCATCAACCAGTGGCAGGTCAGCCCGGATTTCGTCCCGGTGGCCGCGGTCAACGCCCTGAAGTTCACCAAGGGGAACTACGCGGCGAGCTGGGGCAACCTGCACTGGGGCCAGGACACGCAGGCCGGATACAGCCCGATGGTCGACCCGGTCACCGGCGGCCTACCCAACCACATGAAGTCGGCGTTCGGGTTCGAGACGACGAGCGTGGCCTCGGTGACCGACGGGACGAGCAACACGGTCTTCGCCGCCGAGATCCTCCAGGGGGCCACCTTCGACCTTCGGGGGATGATGTGGTCGACGATCCCCGGCGGCGGCTCATTCATGGCGAGGCTCGCGCCCAACAATCCGACCGACTATTATCGGCTGCCCGTGAACCCGCCTAACGGCGGCGACTTCCTGAACCAGATCCCCCTGTGCGTCAGCGAGCCCGTCCAGGGCCTCCCCTGCGCCGGCGGGGCCGGCGACAAGCGGGCGTTCGCGGGGGCGAGGAGCCGGCACGCCGGGGGCGTCAACGCGATGATGGGCGACGGCTCGGTCCGGTTCGTGAAGAACAGCGTGAGCATGCCCGTCTGGCTGGGGCTGAACTCGATCTCCGGCGGCGAGATCGTCAGCGCCGATTCCTACTGACCCGGCCCGAGCGGACGCCGGCGCCCGGCCTCAGTGCCAGGTGCCGGCGTCGGGGTTGGCGACCCAGGCCATGATGGTCTGGGGGATGTTCTCCAGCGGGACGACGTATTTCGCCGCCCCGCGACGGATCGCCTCGCGGGGCATTCCGAAGACGACGCAGGTGGCCTCGTTCTGGGCGATGGTCAGCGAGCCGGCCTCGCGCATCTCCAGCAGGCCCCCCGCGCCGTCGTCGCCCATGCCGGTCATGATGACGCCGGCGGCGGCGGGCCCGGCGGCCTGCGCGGCCGAGCGGAACAGGACCTCCACGCTGGGCCGGTGGAGGCAGACCGGCGGCCCCTCGTGCAGCTCGACCCGATAGCCCGAGCCGTGCCGTCGCACGATGCCGTGCGACGCGCCCCCCGGGATCACCAGCGCCTTGCCGCGGCGCACCGGGTCGTGGTGGCGGGCCTCGACGACCTCGACCTTGATGCGGGGGTCGTTGTTCAGGCGGTCGGCGAAGGCCGCGGTGAAGTCGGCCGGCATGTGCTGGACGATCACCAGGCCGGGCGCGTCGGCCGGGAACCCGGCGAGCATCGCCTGGATCGCCTGCACGCCCCCGGTGCTGACCCCCACCACGACGAGCGGGTCGCTCACGGTCCCGCGCGGCGTGTACGGGACGTGGGGGAGGACGACGTCGGCCGAGTGCCGGGAATCGCCGGCGAGCGGGCGGTCCTCGCGGAGCGGGAGCTTGCCGGCGCGGGCCGCGTTCCGGATGCTCTCCAGCAGGCCGGCCGACCACTCCGGCAGTCGCGCGGCGTTGAGCCAGTCGGGCTTGGCGATGACCTCGATGGCCCCCATCTCCAGGGCCGTGACGGCGCGGTCGGGGATCGACGTGCAGAGCACCACGGGCATCGGGTGCTGCTTCATCAGCTTGCGGAGGAACGTCAGGCCGTCCATCCGGGGCATCTCGACGTCGAGCACGATCACCCCCGGCACCGACCGGCTCAGCAGCGCGACGGCCTCGTAGGGGTCGGCCGCCAGGGTCACGCGGAAGCGGTGGTCGGACTCGATGATCGACTTGAGCCGCTGGCGGATCACGGCGCTGTCGTCCACCACCATCACCTCGATCGCCGAGTGGTGGGCGGGAGGGGCCGGCGGAACGGAGCGGTCGCGCAGGGCCATGGCCGATCAGTCCTCTTTCTGGAAGATCGAGGGGGAGTGCTTGCGGAACATCGGCGGGACCGAGGGGAGGATCTCGCCGTTGCCCATCACCAGCCAGCCGCCCGGCCGGATGTGCTGGGCCAGGCGGTTGAGCAGCACCTGGCGGTCCTCGTCCGAGAAGTAGATGGAGACGTTGCGGCAGAAGACGACGTGGAAGTCGGCCGGGATGGGCCAGTGGCCGGTCCGGAGGTCGATGTGGCGGAACTTCACCAGGTCGCGGATCTCCGGGACGATCCGGAACGAGCCCTCGCGCGGGCCGCGGCCCAGGAGGAAGAACCGCCGCAGCCGCGCCTGCGACACCCCCTGGACGTCGCGGGCGTTGTAGATGGCCCCGGCGGCCACCTTGAGCATCTCCAGCGAGAGGTCGCTCCCCCAGATGTCCAGCCGCGACAGCGCGTGCTGGGGCAGGGCCTCGGCCAGGGCCATGGCCATGCTGTACGGCTCCTGGCCCGAGGAGCAGCCGGCCGACCAGATCCGCACCGGGGCCGTCGGCTGGTCGCGGAGCCAGGCCGAGACCTGCTCGATCAGGAACGTGAAGTGGGCCGGCTCGCGGAAGAACGACGTGTGGTTGACCGTCGACAGGTCGATCAGCAGCTGCGCGCCCCAGCCGCCGGGATCCGGGCGCAGGGCCTGGTCGTAGAACTGGGTGAAGCTGGCCAGCCCCCGCGCCTGGAGGCGCGAACGCAGCCGGGCCTGGAGCAGCCCCATACGGTGGGCCTCCAATGTGATCCCGATCTGGTTCCGCAGGAACCCGACGACGCAGCCGAAGTCTTTCTCGGACCACGGGTCGGGTTCGCCGGAGGGCGAGGGTGGCAGCAGGCCCGACGACGCCACGTTAGACCCCCTCGCCGTTGATCGTAGCCAATGCCGAGAACACGCGGTCCACGTCGAGTACGAGCAGGAAGGCGTCCTGGTGACGGATCAGGCCCCGCACGAACGGGGTCGTCTTCCCCAGCCCCAGCTGGGGCGCCGCCTGGACCTGGTCGGGCGAGAACTCCAGGACGTCGGAGACCCGGTCGACGAGCAGGCCGGTCACGTCCGAGCCGTTCCCCTCCTCCGCCTCCACGATCAGGACGCTCGGCGCCCGGCCCGGCTTCGAGTCCAGCGGCAGCCCGAACGGGATCCTCAGATCATACACCGGGACGACGTGCCCGCGAAGGTTGATCACCCCCAGCAGGCTCCGCGACGCGCCGGGGACCTCGGTGATCGCCAGGACGTCCAGGACTTCCTGGACGCGCAGGACCTCCAGCGCGTACGCCTCGCCCCCGAGCCGGAAGACGACGTAGGACTGGGCGCGGTCGCGGTCGGCGTCGGTTTCGGCGGTCAGGTCGAGCATCGGCGGGGGCCTCCCAGGCGGCCGGGCGGGTCGGGCGCCCGCTCATGAGAATCGCTCGAAATTGTCGTCGTCGTCAAGGTTGACCACCACGCCGCCCCGGGGCGGCGGGACCGCGCCGGGGGGCGGCCCGTGGCCGGCCGACGGCGCGGCCGGCGGCGGCAGGTGGCCGCCGCGCGAGCCGGGGCCGTTGCTCGCTCCGTGGTGGGCGTCCTCGGCGACGTGGGCCGCCGGGCGGTGGTGCGAAGGCCGGCGCGCGCCACGCGACGTCGGCCGTTCGAGCCCGCGCCCGGTCGCGGGGGGGGGCGGGGCCGCGAACGCGTTGTCGTCCAGCCGGAAGAATTCCACCACCCGCTGGAGGTTCGACGACTGGAGGGCCAGGTCGGTCGACGTCGCCGCCAGCTCGTGGCTGGCCGCCGCGTTCTGCGAGACCACGTCCTCAAGCTGCTTCACGCCGATGTTGATCTCGCGGATCGCGTTCATCTGCTCCTGGCTGGCCGCCGCGATCTCCGAGATCAGCTCGGACGTGTCGCGGATCATCGGGACGGTCCGCTCCAGCAGCTGGCCGGCGTTCTCGGCCACGGCGACGCTCTTCTTGGCCAGGTCGCTGATCTGCTGCGCCGCCGCCTGGCTGCGCTCGGCCAGCTTCTTGACCTCGCCGGCGACCACCGCGAAGCCCCGGCCGTGCGGGCCGGCGCGGGCGGCCTCGATGGCCGCGTTGAGCGACAGCAGGTTCGTCTGGTAGGCGATGTCCTCGACGATCAGGATCTTCTGGGTGATCTCCCGCATCGCCGCGACGGTCTGGTGGACGGCCTCGCCGCCGCGGCCGGCCTGGGCGCTGGCCTCGTTCGCCGTGCGGGCGGTGTCGCGGGCGTGTTGCGCGTTCCGGGCGACGGACCCGTCGACCGACTGGAGGCTGCTGCCGATCTCCTGGAGCGTCGCCGCCTGCTGGTGCGCCCCCTGCGCCAGCTGCTGGGCCGACGAGTTCAGCTCGTTGCTCGCCGTGGAGACCGACCCGGTCATGCTCCGGATCTGGCCGACCACCTCCGACAGCTTCGCCACCACCGAGTCGGTCAGCCCGGCCAGCTCGCCCATCTCGTCCGACCGGGAGATCCCCGTGCGGCTGTAGAGGTGGCCTTCGTGCAGATCCTCGGTCACGTTGACGATCTGGAGCAGCGGCCGGATGAACCAGAGCCCGAACAGCCAGCCCAGCACCACCGATAGGGCGACGATCGCCACCAGCATCAGGGCGATCCGGCTCTGCGCGTCGTAGATCGTCTCGTAGGCGTTGACCTGGGGGATCGCGATCAGCACGCCGTAGCCGTGCTTGGAATCCGGCTTGAGGGGCGCCTTGACGGCGATCCACGAGTAGCCGACGATCTCGCGCCCGAGGTTCGACCCGGCGACGGCCGGGATGGGCTCGGCGCCGACGGACCTCTGCAACCGGTCGGCGACGCCGGCGTATCGCGTCTCCAACTGTTCCGGCTTGTCGTCGAACGCTCCGGACGGCCCGCGGGTCCGCAGCAGCACGACGTTCTCCGGGTCGATCACCATGACCTGGGCGTTATCCAGCTCGAACCGGTTGACGAGCAGGGAGATCGACTCCTGGATCTTCTGCCGCGTGGCGTCGTTCAGCTCCCACTCCGGCAGTTCGGGCATATCGGGCGACGCCGCGACCGCCGAGGCGGGGGGCTCCGCCGGCTTCTTGGTCCTCTCGTTGGCCAGGGCGATCGTGTGGATCTTGTCGCCGATCGCCCCGGCGGCGGTCATGATGATCAGGTCTTGCTTGCGCTTGAACTGCTCGTCGGCCCAGTAGGCCGTCAGCGCGACGATGCCCGCCGGGATCAGGCCGAAGGCCACCAGCGCCAGCGTGACTTTCTTGCGCAGGGTCAATCTCATCGGACGTTCTCCACCCTCACGCCGGCGGGAGGCTTGTGACGCGATGCGTTCTCGGCGACCCGCGATTCCGACACGAGCGCCGCGAGGTCCAGGATCAGCGAAACCGTGCCGTCGCCCAGGATCGTCGCGCCGGAGAATCGGCCGAGGCCGTGCAGGCCCTCGCCCAGCGACTGGATCACGGCCTGAACCCGGCCGTTCAGCCGGTCGACCGCGACGCCCACCCGGCGCCCCGAGTGCCGCGTCAGCAGCAGCTCCTGCCGCGGCGGCGGCGGGCCGTCGATCCCGAAGAGGCCCCGGAGGGAGACGGTCGGCACCAGCTCGCCGCGAACCGTCACGCACGGCCGGCCCGACGACAGGGCTTGCTGCACGCCCCCCAGCGCCACGCATTCCTCGACCTGGGCCAGCGGCACGACGTAGCGCCCCCCGCCGGTCTCGATCAGCAGGCCGTCGATCAGGGCCAGGGTCAGCGGCAGCCGGAAGGTGAACGACGTCCCCCGGCCCGGGGCGCTCTCGACGGAGAGGCTCCCGCGCAGGGCCCGCACCGAGTCGCGCACGACGTCCAGCCCCACGCCCCGGCCCGACATGTCGCTGACCTGGTCCCGGGTCGAGAACCCGGGCTCGAAGATCAGGCTCACGACGCGGGGGTCGTCCGGCGGCGTGTTCGGCGGGATCAGGCCGCGTTCCACCCCCTTCTTGACGATCCGCTCGCGGTCCAGGCCCCGGCCGTCGTCCTCGACCTTGATGGCGACCCGGTCCCCCTCGTGGCCGGCCGAGAGGGTGATCCGGCCCACCCGCGACTTGCCCGCGGCGGCCCGCTCCTCCGGCGTCTCCAGCGCGTGGTCGACGGCGTTGCGGATCAGGTGGATCATCGGGTCGGCCAGCCGCTCCACGATCGTCCGGTCCAGCCGGGTCTCCTGGCCGTCGATCCGCAGCTCGATCTCCTTCCCCGTCCGGTCGGCCTGGTCGCGGACGAACCGGGGGAACCGCGAGAACAGCTCGTCGACCGGCACCATGCGGAGGTCCAGCGTGGTGTCGCGGATCTCGCGGCTGACGCGGAGCAGCGCCTCCAGCGCCGAGCCCCAGGGGGACGCGCTCTTGACCTCGCGGAGCCCCTGGAGGTTGTCCGAGATCACCGCCAGCTCGCCGGCCAGGCCGACGAGGTCGTCGAGCTGCTGGGCGTCGACCCGGATGCGGCCGTGGGCGCGGGCGGGGGCGGCCTTGGGCGTCGCCTCGCCGTTGGCGGGCTCGGACGGCCTCGGGACGGGGGCGACCCCGTTCGGCACCGAGGCCGGGGCGACCGCCGCGGGGGCGGGCCGCGGGCGGGAGACGTCCGACGGCGGGGTGGCCACCGGCGTCCCCTTCGGCAGCTTCAGCAGCGGCGTCTCGACCGGCTCGAAGGAGCCGTCGGCCAGCCGCCGCTCGACGCCGATCGCGCCATCCTCGACCACGAACAAGAACACGTCGTCGAGCCGCTCGGGCTCGATCGAGGTCCGCAGGGAGGAGGTCCAGCTCAGGTAGTTGCGCTCGGGGTCGAAGTCGTCCAGGGTGGGGACGGCCTCGATGTCGGCCTGGACTTCCAGCGTCCCCAGCTCGCGCAGCTCGTCGAACACGCCCAGGAGATTCACGCCCCGCTTGAGGACGTCGGGCCCGGGGGCGAATCGGATGCGATAGAGCGTCTCCCCGGCGACGACCTCGGCCGTCGGCTCCGCGGCCATCGCCTGGCTCGCCGCGACCTTCGGGGCCTTCGGCTTGGGCTTGCGGGCTCGCTTCGGCTTCTTCGGCGGCGCGGACTCGGCGGCGGGGGGGGCCGAAGCCTCGGGGGGGCGGCTCGCGGTCGGCGGCGCGGGGATCGGGCCGGGCTCGGGGGCGGGCTTCGGTGCCGGGGCGGCCGGGGGAGGCTCGTCGGGGGGCTTGTTCGCCTTCCCGGTCGAGGCCAGGAGGGCCGCGAGGCGCTGGCTCAGGTGGCCGGAGCCCGGGATGGGGGAGTTCGCGGCCTCGCCCTCGACCATCGCGGCGAGGTGGTCGCGCGACTCCAGCAGGGTGGTGATGATGTCCGAGTCGACGGCGAGGCCCCCGGTCCGGATCTTCTCCAGGACGGCCTCGATGCCGTGCGTGAACTCGGCGATCGGCCCCAGGCCGACCATCGCCGCGGCCCCCTTGAGGCTGTGCGCGGCGCGAAAGGTCTTGTCGAGGTGCGCGCGGTCGCCCTGGCGGCGTTCCAGCTCCATCAGTCCTTCTTCGAGGCTGATGAGAAGCTCGCGCGCTTCCTCATAGAACATCTCGCGAAAACGGTCGTCCGCGCTTCCCAAGGCCGGGTCGCTTCCTAGGGCTGGGGGACGCCGGTGGGGCGGGCGTCCGGATCGCGTCCTGGGTGCCGATGGACCGGCGGATCCCTCGCCGGTCGTTCCCGCTTCGCCGACCGCTCCATCTTGCGCGGTCGTCCTTAGAATTGTAAGCGCGCGAACCCTTCTCCGCCCCCCGGATGTGGTCGATTCCGGAAGGCCGGGACGATCGCCGTGGTAATGTACCCGACGTCGCGGCGGGTCGCCGGGCCGCGGCGTCGGAAAGCGAGGCCGGTCGGCCGGTTCCGGCCGGTTATTCCGGAAGGACGCGGCGGACCCAGCGGCGGAGGTGCTCGCCGTCGACCGGCTTGACCAGCCAGCCCGTGACGCCCTGGCGGCGCGAGGGGTCGAACTCGCTCGGCTGCTTGCTGGAGAGGACCAGCACGGGAAGGAAGCGATGGGCCGGCAGTTCGCGGACGGCGGCGAGAAGGCCCAGGCCGTCGAGGTTGGGCATCTCCAGGTCGGTCAGGAGAAGGTCGCAACGGCCATCCTTGAGATACTCCAACGCGGCGAGGCCATCGGCCACGGAGACCACCTTGAGGCCCAGGCCGGCCAGTTGCTCGGAGACCCAGCGTCGGACGGATCCGCTGTCGTCGGCGTGGAGCACGGTCTTCGTGGTGGTCTTCACGCCGGATCCCGCCAGGTGATGGGGGGCCCGCAGGCCCGTCGGCCGGTCCGCGGTCGCGGTGAGGGTCTGGGGGGAGGCCCAGTTCATATCCGCCGCCTCTCAGCTCAGGCTGATGCGCCCCGACCCGCGGCGCCCGCCGCCGACGACCCGGGGCGGGGTCGTCCTCGAGTCCCACCGGCCCGCCCCGGGCGGGGCGAGGGCCGACGTCAGTCCGATTCGGTCACCGATTCAAGCCATCCCGACAGCCCCGCACGCTCGGCCGTCTCGACGCACGTACGGGGGACCTTCGCGAGCGTCAGCCCCCGCCCCTCGGCGCGGGCCGTCCGCACGCACGAAATCAGCAGTTGGAGTCCCGCAAGGTCCCATTTCGTGGACTCGTCCAACTCGACCCGAAGGTCGACGCCCTCGGCGAGCGCCTCGCGGAACGCCTCCCGGAGCCCGGCGACCTCGTAGATCGTCACCGGGCCGTCGAGCCCCACCGTCTTGACCTCGCCAGGGTTCATCCCGACGACCACGGCCGGCGGGCCGCGCCTCGTTGCGATTGCCTAACTATATCGGCGTCACGACCCCGAGTCGAGCACGTACGCGACGCGCCCGCGGGAATTTGCACCTTGCAGTCTAGCACACGCCGGGCCGTCGGGGGACATGAGTTCCACGAACTCTACATCCCAACATCCAAACCGAAGCAGACCGCGGGGCACCGGGTGCGCCGTTTTTTCCAGGAACCTGAAATCCTGAGGCACCTCCGTCAGATCGTACGGAAGACACGATCCTTCGACGGCTCCTTGACAATCTGGACGCGGTGAAGAGAACTACGGGCGTCCCCGTCTCGTTAGGATCGCCCTCGACAAATGCGGCTCGCATGACTGCGACCGGGGGGCCGACGGAGGGGCGAACAGAGGACGTGCCATCGGCCTGAACGATCGAAGGGGATTGTCGCAGAGATGGTGTGAAAGCGGTTTGGGCGGGTTGACAGTTGGAGGTGGAAGGGGAGGCCGCGCCGTGGTG
>MKTT01000075.1 GCA_001898385.1 Planctomycetales bacterium 71-10 | reverse complement strand
GGCCACACCCGTTCCCATCCCGAACACGGCCGTTAAGCCCGCGGGGCCCATGATAGTGCGTCAGCGCGAAAGTCGGTCATCGCCGGGATCCCACAAACCCGAAAGCCCGCCCTCCGAAAGGAGCGGCGGGCTTTCTCTTTGCGCAACGCCGAACTACCTCGGCTGTTCGTGTCGGAGTCTCGACCGCCCGATCGTCGCCCTTTGTTCAATTGGAAAGCCTCTGGCACCTCAACGGACCGGCGGCTTTCGCCTGGCGTAATGAACTCTCTGCTCATTCGTCATCGTCCTCGAAGGGGCCGTAGAAGTCGAACCATAATTCCATGTCGAGATCGGCGAGCCTTCGAATTCTGAGGTGGCGGGATGGTCGGCCCTCCATGCCCGCTTCGAGAAACCCAGTAGCAAGAAATATCCATTCGGCATCCTTGCATCTGGAGCGATCGAAGCGCGTCGGCGGCCGGCGCGACCTGGTCGAGAAGCCAATCGATGTGGCGGCGCGAATCGCGCGAGTCGACTCGGTTTTCTGACGTCAGGAACCATCCGTTGATGCTCGCGACTTTCGATGGTCTGTTTGCTCGCACCACGACCTCTCCTCGGCGTTGCCAGCTTGAGGGCTCAATCCCGAGGCGGCCGGTGACCTCGGTCGGGTCGATCTCGCCCGGGTAAATGCGTAAGAGGCCCGGACAAAACCTCCTGAACGGCCTGCCGTCGGAGCAGCCGGTCGGCCGCGAGGGGGGACGGCCGCCGATCTCGCACCGCAAGGTGTTGCGGGTGATCTGGTTCGTCCTGGCGACCGGCTGCCGTTGGGAGGACGTGCCCGCCGAGATGGGATGCTCGGGCCGGACGGCGGCCCGACGCCTGCGGGCCTGGGAGGCCCTCGGCGTCTGGGCCCGCCTGCACGCCGACCTGCTCGGGGCGTTGAAGCGGGCCGGACGGCTCGACGTCGACACGGTCGTCGTCGACGGCGTGACGGTCCGGGCCTTCGGCGGCGGCGAGGCGACCGGCCCGAGCCCCGTCGACCGCAGCCGGAAGGGGACGAAACACACCTTGATGGTCGATCGCCGGGGCGTTCCCTTGGCGATCCGGGCCGCCGGGGCGAACGCCTCGGACCATCGCCAGATCATCCCCCTGGTCCTCGACTATCCCAAGATCGGCGGCGAGCCGGGCCGACCGAAAGAGCTGCCCGACGACCTGTTCGCCGACCGGGGCTACGACTCGGAGGGGACCCGGGACCTGCTGCGATGGCTGGGGATCGAGCCGCACATCGCCAAACGACGGACACCTCACGGCAGCGGCCTGGGCAAGGTCCGCCGGGTGGTCGAGCGGACCATCAGCTGGCTGAAAGGCCTGCGACGCATGCGGGTCCGCTACGACCGCCTGCTCGTCGTCCGGGAAGCCTGGGCCACTCTCGCCGCATGCGTCATCTGCTACAGGTTATTGCACGACGAATTACCGGCCGCCGGATAGGTTTTGTCCGAGCCTCTAACGTCGCATAGGTCCTGGCGCATGTGGGGTAATCGTCGTTGGGCATCGCGTCGGGCTCCTGGGTGACTGTAAGGTTCGGGCTTCTCCAACGTTCGATGCCGAGTCGCTCCTTGTCAATCCTCGCGCGTTTCGTCCGTGGGCAAGGCTCCGGCGGCCCCTTGCGACGGTCCGAAGTCCCGGCTACTGTGACGGGCGTAACAGGACGCCGTGGGATGCGGACGTGATGCGGAGGAGGGACGCGCATGATGGTGGCTCAGGTTTCGATGTGGTTGCTGGCCGCGGCGCTGGGGCAGGCGCCGGCGGAGGCTTCGGCCGCGTGGCTGAAGGCGGTGCCGGGCGAGGCGGACGTCGTGGTCCGATGTCGGGGGATCGCCTCGGCGTCCGGCGACCTGTCGGCGATGCTCACGGCCATGAGCCCGACCCTGGCGGCGACGGCGGTCCCCGCGGTCACGCAGTTCGTCGACCAGTGGAAGGCCCAGTATGGGGCGGACGTCGTCGACGCCCCGGTGGTCGGGCTGCTGCGCGCGGAGGCCCCGGGGCCGGACGGCGTCCCGGCCTTCGCGATCCTCGTGCTGAAGGACGATTACAAGGGCATCCTCAAGGCGCTGGCCAACGGCAACGACGTCGCGACGAAGGCCGAGGAGGGGGGCTATGAGTCGTTCACGAGCCCGTTCGGGCCCGGGTCGTGGTACGCCTTCGACGGCGAAGGCTTCACGGCGTTCGGCCCCGACAAGGTGTTGGTGGCGGGCGTCGCCAAGCCCGGCGAGAAGTCGTTGGGGGCGGCGTTGACGCCGGCCCTGACCGCCCCGTTCCTGGCGAACGACCTCGGCGTATACGTCAACGCCGCGGCCTTGACCGCCCGCTATGGGGCGCAGATCGATCAGGCGCGGCAGGGGTTGATGGCGAACCTCGACATGGCCGCCAAGAACGCGCCCAACGGCGCGTCGATGGACTTCGTCAAGGACATGTACGGCGGCCTGTTCGACTCGCTGAAGACCGCCGAGGCGCTGACGCTGAACCTCGACTTCGCGGCCGAGGGCCTGCGGGTCGCCGGGCGGCTCGACGCGAAGCCGGCCGCCGGCGCGAAGCCGGTCGAGCCGACCGGGAAGCTCGCGGCCGACCTCGGCAAGCTCGACCCGGATGCGACGTTTTACATGTACATGAACATGTCCGCCGAGAGCGTCCAGAAGTGGCAAGGGCTGAGCCTCCGCATGCTCGACCCCTCCGGCAAGCCCTCGCCGGCGCCAGCGCCGGCGAGGGAGCGGTTCAAGGCCCTTGGTCGGATCGAGACGTTCGGGTCGGCGACGATGGCCGACGGCATGCGGACGTTCAACGTCACGGATGCGGCCGACCCCAAGGTGTACGTCGCGGTTACCGAGGCCATGCTCCAGGCGATGAAGGACGCCGACAGCCCCTTGAACTTCTACAAGGACGTCAAGGTCGAGCGCGACGCCCAGAAGCACGGCGGGGTCAGCTTCACCCGGATCACGGTCACGTTCGACCCCGAGAAGATCGCCAAGGCGGGGCAGGGGAATGGCAGCGAGGCGCAGATCAAGGCGATGCTCGGCGGCGATTCCATGAGCTACTGGATCGGCGTCGACGGCCGTCGCGTGATCCAGGTCACGGCACCGACGTGGGAGGAGGCCGAAGGCCGCCTGGAGCGCTTCGCGAAGGGCGATTCGTCCGCGGGCTCGCTGGCCGGGTTCAAGAAGGTGACGTCGGACCTGTCCGACCGGGCGAGCTTCCTCATGGTCGTCGGCGGCCAGGGGCTCGTGCGGATGATGGCGGCGCAGCTGGCCGTGACGACCAACCGGCCCGAGCTGAAGAATCCCGCCGGCCTCCCCGCCGAGCCGGCGTTCTTCGGCGCGTCGCTGACGCCCGACGGGCCGGGCGGGTATGACTTCCGGTTCTCGCTCCCCTCGGCCATGGGCCCCGTCTTCGAGAACGGCCTGGTCCCGCTGTTCCGGAACGCCCAGCCGCGGCCCGGGGCCGCGCCCGTCGCGCCGCCGGCCCGGCAACTCCGGCCCTGATACCGCCGTTCGGGGGCTCTCGGCCGCGCCCCTCGCGGCTTTGCGACGCACCCCGGGCGCGTTAGCCTGGGGGGCGTCGGGCCGCGCGATGGACGAAGGACGTCGACGCGGGCGACGGGAGGGCCCGCCATGATCGGAACGTTCGCCGCGCTGTGGCCGTGGGTGTTGCTGGGGGCGTCGGGAGCCGGAGGTCCGGCCGACGCCCCCGTCGTTTTCTCCCGGTCGTTCGACGAGGCGAGGCCGCTCGACGGCGCCGTCGCCGGCGACGGCGTGCGGATCGCGCCGGGGGCGGGGCGGTCGGGCTCCGCGGCCCTGGTCGTCGACCGGCCGGCGTCGGCCGGCGCGGGGTCGAGCAACGCGACGTGGGTCCTGCCCGTCGAGGACCTCCGCGGCAAGCGGGTCCGGATCGAGGCGTACGTCAAGGCCGACGGCGTGGCGAAGCCGCCGCAGCCGTGGAACGGCGTGAAGGTGATGCTCCACACGAAGGGCGACGGCGACGACTGGCCGCAGGCGGCCGTCGACGTCGGCTCCTTCGGCTGGTCGCGCGTCTCCCTCACGCATTCGATCTCGGACGACGTCAAGGCCGCGGAACTGGTGCTCGGCCTGGAGGCCACGACCGGACGGGCGACGTTCGACGACGTGCGGATCGAGGTCGTGCCGCCGCGGCGGGCGGTCGCCTCCGCGGGGACGAAGCCCGACCCGAGGCACGGCCCGGGGCGGCTCCGCGGGGCGATGATCGGCACGGGCGTCGACGCCGACGACCTGCGCACCCTGGCGCGGACCTGGGGGGCGAACCACGTCCGCTGGCAGCTCCTCTGGGGAGGCTTCCCCAACGGCCCGGCCGATAAGGCATCCGAGGCCGAGTACGATCGCTGGCTGGACGGCGAGCTGGACCGCCTGGCCCGGCTGCTCCCCGTCTGCAAGGCGGAGGGGATCGCGGTCCTGATCGACCTGCACACGCCGCCGGGGGGGCGGGACGTCGGCGCGAACGTCATGGGCCTGTTCCGCGACCCGGCGCGGCAGGAGCATTTCCTGAAGGTGTGGGAGCGGATCGTCCGGCGGTTCCACGACGACCCGGCCGTCTGGGGCTACGACCTGCTCAACGAGCCCGTCCTGGGCATGCTCCCCGACGGCGTCCGGTCCTGGCCCGAGCTGGCCCTCGACGCCGCGAGGCGCATCCGCGCGATCGACCCGAAGAAGGCGATCGTCGTCGAGCCCGCCCCCTGGGGCGACCCCGGCGGCCTCGACGACTTCGAGCCGCTCCCCGGGATCGACGGCGTCGTCTACAGCGTTCATATGTACAAGCCGCACGCCTTCACCCACCAGGGGGTCTACGACAAGCCCACGGGCCTGACCTACCCCGGCGTGATCGAGGGACGGGCGTGGGGCAAGGAGGAGGTCCGCAAGGCGCTGGAGCCGGCCCGTCGATTCGAACGCGATTTCGGAGTCCCGATCTACATCGGCGAGTTCAGCGCCATCCGCTGGGCCCCCGGCACGAGCGCCCGCGACTACCTCCGCGACGTGATCGACGTGATGGAGGAGTACGGCTGGGACTGGGCCTATCACGCCTACCGCGAGTGGCCGGGCTGGAGCTTCGAACACGGCTCCGATCCGAAGGACGACAGGCCCAGCGCCTCGCCCACCGACCGCGGCCTGCTGCTGAAATCCTACTTCGACCGCAACAAGAAGGATCGACGATGAGCGACGACGTGGCGGCGCGGCTGCTCGCGGCGCTGGAGGGCGTGGAGGGCGGCGGGTCCTTCTGCGCCGCGGGGAAGATTGCGATCCCGCCGCCGACGCTGGAAGTCGAGGGCGTCGGCCGGATCCCGCTGCCGTTGCGGAAGACGAAGGCCGACGCGCTGCGGCGCCGGGCCCGGCAGGCCCCCTACGGCAAGGGGGCCGAGACGCTGGTGGACCTGGACGTCCGCCGCGTCTGGGAGGTCGACGCCGGCCTCGTCGCGCTCTCGGGCGAGGGCTGGGACGAGACGCTGACGGAGGTCGTCGCCGAGGTCGCGAAGGAACTCGGCCTGGGCGATTCCGAGATCCATGCTCATCTTTACAAGCTCTTGCTCTACGAGCCCGGCGGCTTCTTCCTGCCGCATCGCGACGGCGAGAAGCTCGACGGCATGGTGGCGACGCTGGTCGTGAATCTCCCCTCGGAGCACGAGGGGGGCGAGCTGATCGTCCGCCACGACGGCCGGCGGAAGATGGTGCGCTTCGGGGGGCCGAAGTCGCTCGAACTCCGGTACGCCGCGTTCTACGCCGACTGCGAGCACGAGGTGAAGCCCGTGACGAGCGGCCGTCGCCTCGTCCTGGCCTACAACCTGACCGTGGCGAAGTCGGCCCGAGACGCCGACGGCCCCGGCGACGACGGGCCGGCCGCGGCGGTCGCGCGCGTGCTCGCCCCCTGGGCCCGCGAGGGAGATCCGGACGGACGCTCGCCGCGGCTGGCGGTGCTGCTCGACCACGGCTACACCCAGGCCGGGCTCGCCCTCGACGCCCTCAAGGGGGCCGACCGCTCCCGCGCGGGCCTCCTGTTCGAGGCCGCCCGCCGGTCGGGCTGCGACGCCTTCCTCGCCCTCGTCACGCTCCACGAGTCCGGTATGGGCGAGGAGGATTACGGCGGCGGGCGTCGCGATCGATACCAAGACTGGGACGACGAGGACGACGAAGACGACGAGGGAGATGAGGACGACGGCGGCCCGTACACGATGGTCGAGGTGTACGAGGAGACCCTGACGGCCGGGTGCTTCCGCGACGCCGACGGGCGCGCATGGGACGTCGGTGCCGTACCGCTGCTGGAGGGGGAGGTGGCCTCGGACGAGGCGATGGGCGACGACCCCCCCGACCGCGAGGAGTACGAGGGCTACACGGGCAACGAGGGGATGACGCTGGAGCGCTGGTATCACCGCGCGGCGGTGGTGCTGTGGCCGTCGGCGTCGCGGCTCGGCGTGCTGCTCGACGCCGGCGTCGACGCGGCCGTCGGCGGGCTCGCGGCGATGGTCGACGGATGGGCGGGCGCGAAGGCCCGGTCGAAGGAGAAGGCGGCGCTCGGCGAGGAGTGCCGGATCTTCGCGCGCCGGCTGATCGCCGCCTGGCCGTCGAGGCACCAGAGCGACGCCCCGCCGCCGTGGGAGCGCCCGGATCCCGACAGGCCCGCGCTGCTCGGCCTGCTGGCGGCGATCGGCGACCTGGGCCTGATCGCGGCCTGGATCCGCGGTCCGTTCGCCCACGACGCGACGCTCGACCCCGGCCCGGCGCTCGGCGACCTGGGCGACCGCCTCGGCTGGCCGACGATCGCCGACGCCCTCGAAGACGCCTTCGCGGACACGTCGCGCGAGACGATCGAGCGGAATGCGCGGCTGCTCGCCGAATGGTCCGGCCGGAAGGGCGCGAAGGAGGGCCGCCGTTCGACCTGCGGCGAACTGGCGGGGCCCCTCCTGGCGTTCCTGGAAGGCTGGCGCGATCCGGAAGGGGCCCGCGACTGGAAGGCCCGCGCCGTCGATCGCGTCCAGATCCTCACGACTCTCGTCCGGCTCCTGATCGAGCTGGACGACGTGGAGGGGCTCGATCGGCTGATCGCCGCCGTCCTCGAACCGGCGTCCGGCTGGGACGTCGTGACGGTCCAGGTCCCCGCGCTCCGGGAACTGGATCCTTGGCTGAGGGGCGAGGCCCGTCGCCCGATCCCCGCCCTGGTGCGGTGGCTGTCGGCCGTGCGAGACGAACTGCGACGGCGGACGGTCGAGGCCCCGGTCGAGCCGGTCGACCTCCGCCGCGACGACTCCATCGGCTGCCGATGCGCGGACTGCGCGGACGTCGCGAGCTTCCTGCGAGACCCCGCGACGGCGACGTTTCGGCTGCGCGCGCCGGAGGCCCGGCGTCGGCATGTGGAGCAGCAGGTCCGCCATCGGCCGATCGACCTGGCCTGCCACACCGAGCGCAAGGGGAGCCCCCATACCCTCGTCCTGACCAAGACGAAGGCGACCTACGAGCGGGCCCTCGCGGAGCACCGGGCCGACCTCAAGCGTCTGGAAGAGGTTGGCGCGATGCTCGCGTGGTGCGAGGGCCTGGGCTGACGGCTCAGGGCTTCGCCGGCTTGAGCTTGGCGATGAGGAAGTCGGCCGGGGTCTTGTAATGGTCGTCGAGGGCGCCGGGGTAGGCGAGGTGGCCCTCGACGCCCTCGGCCTTGAGCTTCTCCTCCAGGATCAGGCCGAGGAGCGCGGAGTGGGTGGGGTCCTTCTGCTCCTCACCCTTGACCGGAGGCTTGTCCTGCGCGGGGTAGTTGAGGAAGACCGGCGGGTCGTCGCGGGTGACGTGGGAGAGGGGGGAGTATTCGCGGACCCAGTCGGCGACCTCGTCGCGGCGGTCGTAGAAGACGTCGAACTGCGACTTGCCCCCCTCGGCCGCGAAGCCGAAGGCGTGGCCGCCGTACTTCATGTTGGGGATCCACGCGCGGGTGATCTTCGGGTCGAGCGTCGTCTGCGCGCCGTTGACGGCGGCGGCGGCGAGGCGGGTGGACTCGCGGGCGACGGGGTCGGGCGAATCGGGCTTCGCCATGTCGTCGTGGAAGGCCAGCCAGAGCGACGAGCAGGCCCCGGCCGAGCCGCCCGTCGCGCCGATGCGGGCCTTGTCGAAGCCCCACTCGCCGGCCTTCGACCGCAGGAACTGCAAGGCCCGCGCGGCGTCCTCCAGCGGCCACTTCACCGGCGGCTTGACGCCCGCCTCGCGGGCCTGCGGGACGAGCCGGTAGTTGATCGTCGCGACCGAGACGCCGGCGTCGAGGAGCTTCTTCAGGTCGCCGAAGCTCATCTTGTCGCCGCTGTTCCAGCCGCCGCCGTGGATGTAGACGACCAGCGGGGCGGGGCCGTCGGACTCGGCCTTGAAGAAGTCGAGCACCTGCCGCTCGTGCTCGCCGTAGGGGACGTTCGCATAAGTCGGCGGCACGGCGTAGCGCGGGGCGGCCTTGGCCTGGGCCTTGGCTTTCGCCTGGGCCTTCACGGCCTGGGCGTGGGCCGACGGGAGCAAGGCCGCGGCGACGAGGCCGGCCGCGAGGCCGACGAGCCGGGATCGGACGGGAAGGGGCACGATCAGGTCTCCTGTCGAGGTTCGGGATCCGGACGCCAACCCCGGCGAGGATAACCGACCCCGGGGCCCGAATCCGCTCCCCAGCCATTCCTGCGATGACGCCGCCGGCCTTCCGTCGAGGGGGGGGCCTTTGGAATGTGGCGATCGACGTCCGACGTCTTCCCCCCTCGCGGGGGAAGGCAGACCGCGAAGCGGTCAGATGAGGGGGACGACGAGCACGAACGCCGTCGGGATTCGAAGGCCCGTCCGTCCCGGCCGTCGCGAGATCCGACGGTCGTCTGGCGCGTCGTCCCCCTCATCCGGCCCTTCGGGCCACCTTCCCCCGCGAGGGGGGAAGGTCGTCATGATGCCCCCTCGGCTTCCTGTACGATCCGCCGAAATCCAAAGGCACACCCCCGTCGAGTGGGGCCTTGCGGCCGGGCCGCCGGCCCACTACAACAGACGCTTGCGGATATACGGTTCAAATGTCGACTATCTGGGGGGAGGTCCGATGCCCGACCTGCTCGACGGCGAGACCCTGGAGATGAAGGGGTCGGGGGCGAAGCCTTATGTGTTGAAGAACACGGGGGGCGTCTACTCCTGCTCCTGCCCGGCCTGGCGGAACCAGTCGATCGCGATCGAGTCGCGGACCTGCAAGCACCTGCGGAAGCTGCGCGGGGACGCGGCGGAGCAGGCGCGCGTCGGGTCCGTCGTCGCGCCGCGACCCGAGGCCGACGGGGCGGAGGCGGAGGCCAAGGCCGGCCCTCCGCTCCTGCTGGCCGAGTCTTGGGACAACGCCCAGGACCTCGCCGGCTGGTGGATGAGCGAGAAGCTCGACGGCGTCCGGGCCTACTGGGACGGGAGCCGGCTGATCTCGCGGCTGGGCAACACGTTCCACGCGCCGGACTGGTTCCTGGAGGGGTTCCCCGCGACGCCGCTCGACGGCGAGTTGTGGATCGGGCGGAAGCAGTTCCAGCGGACGGTCGGCGTCGTCCGCCGGCAGGACCGGAGCGATCACTGGAAGGAGGTCGCGTATGTGGCCTTCGACGCACCGGCGTTCGACGGCCCGTTCGAAGCCCGGATCGCCTCCGTGCGCGATCACGTCGAGTGTCGCGTCCCGCCCTACCTGCGGGCCCACGAGCACGCGGCCTGCGAGGGGGTCGAACACCTGCGAGCCGAATTGGCCCGCGTCGAGGCGCTGGGGGGCGAGGGGCTCATGCTGCGACGGCCGGCGTCGGCGTATGAGGTCGGGCGCTCGATCACGCTCCTGAAGGTCAAGAGCTTCCGCGACGCCGAGGCCCGCGTGCTGGCGCACCAGCCCGGCGCGGGGAGGCACAAGGGGAGGCTCGGGGCGCTGCTGGTGGAGCTGGCCGACGGGACGAAGTTCTCCGTGGGGACCGGCTTCTCGGACGCCCAGCGCGAGCATCCGCCGGCCGTCGGCTCGCTGGTCGCGTTCCGCTACCAGGAGCTGACCGAAGGGGGCGTCCCCCGGTTCCCGTCGTTCCTCGGCGTGCGGATCGACGTCGCCGGGCCCTCGGAGTCGGTCGCGGTCGCAGCCGAGCCCGCCGCCGTCGCCTCGGTCGCGATCGCGGCGGCGGGGCCGCGACGATTCGAACTCGTCGAGGGCGGGTCGTCGAAGTTCTGGGAGGTCGCGCGAGACGGCCGCGAGGTCGTCGTCCGCTACGGGCGGATCGGCTCCGACGGCCAGTCGAAGGCGAAGACCTTCGCCGACGAGGCCGCGGCCGTCCGCCATGTCGAGGGCCTCATCGAGGAGAAGACGGGCAAGGGGTACGGCGAGGTCTGATCGGGCCGGCGATGTCTCGCGGGGCGAAACGTCGCCCCGAACCTCATGAGTCCGCGATGTTCGAACCGCCTTCCTTCGCGTAGCCGGGCCGGGCCTCGCGGGCTATCCCCTCGCCCTTGGCCGCCGCCTCCGGCGCCACACGGCTTGCAGGCCGCGGCCGGAGGGGTGGGGCTCGTAGCCCAGGGTCAGCACTTCGAGGTCCGGGACGATCATCAGGCCCTCGTCGGGCAGGCCGACGGTGCGGGTGAGCTTCATGCGGTGGAGATGGGCGGTCAGGGCGCAGACCACGGCGTCGAGCTGGTGCTCCGACGCCCCGGGCCGGCGCAGGCCGGGGACCAGGGGGCGGAGGCCGCGATGGATCTCCCGCCGGCCCTCGGCCGTGCGCTTGCCGCGCCAGGGGAGGCCCAGGAGCTTGAGCGTCGCGAAGGGGTAGACCTCCAGCGGCTCGCGGCCGGCCTCGCGGAGGGCGCGGGCGATCCGCTCGCCGCGGCGGGCCAGCACCTTGATGAGCGCCGTGGCCAGCGTGGGGACGCCCAGCCGGGCCAGCTCGCGTTCCAGGGCTCGGCTGCGCGTGCCGGGGTCGTGGCGGCAGGGGCAGTCGTCGTCCAGGCAGCAGCGCCCCGCCGGGCGCGTGAGCGGCGCGTTGATCGCGATCGTCCCCCGACGGCCCGCCAGCGCCGCCAGCCGCAGGACCTCCTCGTCCGTCCCGGCCGAGACCAGCAGCTCCAGCCGGCCGTCGCGCATCACCGCCACGCCCGTCTCGCGGTGCTCCACCCCCGCCAGGTCGATCCCCACGCACGCGGGGATCCTGGAGGCCGCCAGCTCCCGGATCTTGCGCTCCGTCGTCGTCATCGTCGCATTGTTCGGGCCGTTCGCGACGTGGACAAGTGGGCATGGTCGGCTTGACGCCGTCGGCGGCTTCGACGCCGCGCCGACGGTCTCGCGACGCGGCCCCACCGGCGGCTTCTTCCACCTGGGCGAGCCGCTCCCCTGGTGAGCCGGGCCTCGGCGTCGGCCTATACTGGATCCGGCCGCCCCGAGGGCGGCCCCCAGCCGCCGACGCCGGAGCCGACGCCCGTGACCGCCGAACCGAGCCCCCTCGTCGAGACGTTGCAGGAGTTGCATCGCAAGTACGCGCCGGTCGCGATTGGGAAGGTCGCCGACTACATCCCGGAGCTGTCGAAGGCCGACCCGTCCTGGTTCGGCATCGCGGTCGTCGCGGTCGACGGCCGGACCTTCGAGGTCGGCGACTCGCGGCGGCCGTTCAGCATCCAGTCGGTCTCCAAGCCGTTCGTGTTCGGCCTGGCCCTGGAAGACCACGGCCGCGAGCGCGTGCTGTCCAAGGTGGGGGTCGAGCCGAGCGGCGAGGCGTTCAACTCGATCGTGCTGGACGAGGCGACGAACCGGCCGTTCAACCCGATGGTCAACGCCGGCGCCATCGCCACCACCGACCTGGTCGACGGCGCCGGCCCCGCCGCGAGGCTGGGCCGGCTGCTGGAGATGTACCGCCGCTACACCGGCCGCGAGGTCCACGTCGACGCCGCCACGTTCCTCTCCGAGCGGGCGACGGGCCATCGCAACCGGGCGATCGCGCACCTGATGCTGAACTTCGGGATGATCGAGCATCGCGTGGACGAGACGCTGGAGCTGTACTTCCAGCAGTGCGCCGCGATGGTCGACTGCCGCGACCTGGCCGTGATGGCGGCGACGCTCGCGAACGGCGGCGTCAACCCGATCACCGGCGAGCGGGCCCTGGAGGCCGATTACGTCAAGGATCTGCTGAGCGTCATGCTCTCGTGCGGCAGCTACGACTTTGCCGGCGAGTGGACCTACCGCATCGGCCTGCCGGCCAAGAGCGGCGTGGGGGGCGGGCTCCTCGCCGTGGTCCCCGGGGTGGCCGGGATCGCCGTCTTCTCGCCCCCGCTGGATCCCCGCGGCAACAGCGTCCGCGGCGTCCTGGTATGCCGCGAACTGTCCGAGCGCCACCGCCTCCACATCCTGGAGCCCGGCGGCGCCGGCCGCTCGCTGGCCGAGGCGATCGGGCGAGGGTCCGCGCCCGATGCGACGGCCCGGGAGGGGGGGCGGCCATGAGGCCCGACGTCGTCGTCCAGAAGGAGCGCGGGGAGTTCGTGAACGCGAACGGGTTCACGGCGTGGAAGGGGTTCGACGAGCGCGGGATGGAAGCGGCCTTCGCCGATTGGGCCGCGATGGACGCCGGCGACGTCCCGGCGGATCCCGGGACGATCGTCGTCGGTTCGGTCGCGTTCGTGAGGCGGGCGCTGGGGCGGCTGGGGATCGCGCCGCCGCCGCTCGACTACCCCCCGAGCCTGGCGAAGTACCTGGGCCGCGAGGTCCGGCCGACCACCTGGGCCGAGGTCCGCCGCGGCGTCGACGGACCCGGCGGGCCGGTCTTCGTCAAGCCGAGGGGCGACGACAAGGCGTTCGCCGGCTACGTCGTCTCGGCGTTCCGCGATCTGATCCCCACGGCGAAATTCCCGGGCGAGACGCCGCTGTGGGCCTCCGAGCCGGTGGCGTTCGTGTCGGAGTGGCGGTACTTCGTGAGGCGCGGCGAGGTGATCGGCGTCGGCTGGTACAAGGGCGACCCCCTGCGGCATCCCGATCCGGCGGTCGTCCGCGCCGCCGTCGTCGACTTCGCCCCCGACGCCCCGGCCGCCTGCGGCCTCGACTTCGGCGCGACCGAAGCCGGCGCGACGCTCCTCGTGGAGTGCAACGACGGCTTCTCCCTGGGCTGCTACGGCCTGCCGCCCCTGGCCTACTCCCGGTTCCTGGAGGATCGTTGGCGCGAGCTGACCGCCGGGGCGCGATCCGCATGATCGGCGCCCCGGCGGCCGTTTCCTCGCGGGGTCACCTCCGGAGGGATTCGCTCGCGACGTGGTCCGCCAGGCTCCGGATGGCGAAGGCTCGCGAGGACGGGTCTTCGACGGCTTCGGCAACCTTCAAAGCCTCGACGAGCCCGCCGCCCCGGAACGCCTCCGCGACCCGGGCGGAGAGCCGGCGTCGGCCTTGCTCGGGGTCCATCGCGACGAGTTCGACTTCCGGCTCGCCGACGATTGCGCGGAGGGAAGGCTCGATGGTCCCTCGCCAGGTCGCCAGCCAGGCGGCCGGGGTCTCGACGTCGTAGTCGATGAAACCGTCGCGGGTGACGGAGCCGTGGAAGTTCGATTCGGGCTTCGGATCGGACGCCTTGGGCCGCAGGCAGACCAGGCCGCGGCGAGCGGCGGCGCGGGCGGCCTCGGCGTCGCCCGCGTCGCGGAGGTGGGTCGCCAGGGTCCAGAGGGCGTTCGCCTTCTCGACGCCCGTCTCGTCGCGGATCGCGTCGATGGTCTTCGACGCCTCCGCCACGCCCGCCGACTTCACCTGCTCCCGGGCGATCGCGCCCAGCAGGCGCGAGCGGCGCGGCTCGGGCTGGGCCTGGGCGCGAGGGAGGATGTCGTCCAGGACTGCCCTGGCGGCGTCGCGGCGGCCGGCCGTCTCGTAGGCGTCGGCCAGGACCAACCCGGAGACGATGCGCTCCACTTCGTCCGCCACCGCGTTCGTCAACTCGGCCGAGCGGGCGAGCGCGGCCTCGGCCCCCGCCGCGTCGCCGGCCTGGGCGCGATGGCGGGCGATCAGGGCGAACGTCGCCGGCTTGACGGCGTCGTAGAAGCCGTCGGCGGGGCCGGGGTGATCGGCGCGGCGGAGGTCGGGCATCGATTCGGCCGTGGCGAGCGCCCCGGCCAGGTCGTCCGCTTGGGCCTGCAACCGCGCCAGCACGGCGAGCGTCCGCGCCCGTCCCTTCGCGTCCTCCACCGTCCGCGCGACGGCCAGGATCTTCGGCAGGTCGGCCCGGGCGCGGGCCCGATCCTTCATGGCCAGGTACGGGTCTCCGATGTTGATCTTGAGCCCGTTCGCGTCGAGCCAGGGCCCGGGCCTCGTCTCGCCCAGATGCTCCAGGAGCCGTCGGAGGGCGCGATTCCGCCGGCCCGGTGCCGCCGTCCGGATCTGATCCAGCGCCCCATCGAGGTCGGTCTCGGCGAGCGTCGAGGCGAGCAGGAGCGCGGTCCCGTCCTTCACGTCGCCGGCGGGCATGGCCGCGACGGCGTCCCGGGCCTTCGCGGTCAGTCCGCGGCCCGCCGCCTCGTCGCCCGCGAGGACCAGCATCTTGCCGAACACGTCCTGGAACAGCGCCTTCGCCAGCGGCGCGTCGGGCTGATCGGTGAGGGCGAGCCCGCGGTCGGCCAGCGAATGCAGGATATCGACCTCCTTCCGCTTCGCGAGGGCGTCGGCCAGCGAAGCTAGCAATTCGAGATGACCCAGCGCCAACGCCGGATCGGCCTCCGGTTCGCCGTCCGCGCCCTTCGCGTCGTTCGTCGTGACATCCAGGATGACCTGGGAATCGTCCTCGCTGTGGGAGGAGACGCTGGCGGCGGTCCGGGCGGCCCATCGCTCCATGGTCCGCACCATCGGCCCGTCTCGGTCCGGGTCGGGTTCGCCGAGCAAGGCGACGAGCCGGTGGAAGCGGTCGCGGGCCCCCTCGACGTCGCCCGCGTCGTACCGGATCGCGGCGGCCTCGACGAGGTACTCGACCGCGTACAACGCTCGGTAGCCCCGACCAAGGTCGGCGGCGGCCGGCGTCTCGATCGACGCGCCCCGCAGGGTCTCCAGGGCGCCGACCCGGTCGTCCATCTTGACCTGGGCCGTGGCGATCCCCAGCAGCGTCATGATCCGCTCGTCCGGCGGGGGCGGGCCGTCCGCAGGCTGGGAAGGGGGCGGCGAGGACGGCTGGGCGGCGACGATCTCGGCCAGGCGGCGGAGGTCGGCGGCGGCGTCGGGCTTCTTCGCGGCGGCAGGATCGTCGCCGCGGGCGGGGAGCGTGAGCGACGCGGCCAGCAGGGCGGCTGCGGCCAGGGCCAGGGCCTCGGGGGCGGTGGGCTTCAGGGTCATCGGGCGGTCCTCCATGAACAGGATGCGACGGATCCTCGTCGTGATCGGGCGTTCGTTCAGCGGGGCGGCGAGGGCCGGCGGGCGGGCGTCGGCCAGGGCGGCCAGCAGCCGGGCGTAGCCGACGGCGTCGCCGGTGCGGGCGACGACCAGGGCGTCGCAGCAGCTCTCGCGCTCCAGCCGCAGCCAGGCCGAGAGCCACCACGTCGTCGGGTGGAAGAATAAAAGCGCCTCCACAAATTGCTGGAAGAGGCTCGTCAGGTTGTCGAGGCGTCGGAGGTGGGCCAGCTCGTGGAGCAGGGCCATCTCGACGAGGTCCCGGTCCCAGCCCGACAGGGCCGCGGCCGGCAGGACGACCATCGGGCGGACGATCCCGATCAGCATCGGCGCGGCGACGCGGTCGCACGCGGCGATCGAGACGTCCCGCGCGGTCCCCAGCGACCGCGCCATCGCCCGGCATCGCATCGCGACCGGGCCGAGTTCGTGCGGCTTCAGGGACCGTCGCAGTCGCTCCACGCCGACCACCCCGGCGGCCGTCCTCGCCAGCAGGAGCGACGTCCCCGCGAGCCAGGCCGCCGGCAGGAATGAGATCCACGGTTCGAACCATGATCGGTTTGCGATGGGAGCCCGGTCGGCGCGGAGGGCCGGCGGCGCCGGCGCGGCGGCGGTGAGTCCGGGCGACGATTCGGCCGCCGGCGGGCGGGGCGCGACGGCGGCCGGCGCGACGAACGCCGCCGTCGGGGCCGGCTCGTAGACGGCCACGAACGCCGCGAACGGCGACGCGGCCAGCGCCAGCAGCCCCGCGAGGGCCGCCGCGTGCCGCGCCTCGGGCGACGCCCGCCGCATCGCCCGCCTCGCGATCGACGCCGCCAGGCCGATCGCCGCGGCGATCCAGAGGACGTGCAGGAAGGTCCAGCCCAGGGCGATCCAGGCCGGCGAGTGTGGGGAGATGGTCATGCCTCGCCCCCCTTCTTGCGGCGTGCCGGCTTCGGCGCGTCGGCCGCGTCGAGCATCTCGCGGATCGCCCGCCGGTCGCGGTCGTCGAGCGTGCCCCCCTCGATCAGGTGGGCGACCAGGCCGCGGGCCGAGCCGTCGAAGACGTGGTCGAGGATCTTCCCCAGCATCCCCGCCGCCGCCGCCCCTCGCGTGGTCGCGGCCGACCAGACGTAGCCCTTCGGCCCGTCCTCGCGCCGGACGAGGCCCTTGTCGAGCATCACCTTCAGCGTCGTCGCCACCGTCGTCAGCGCGACGCCCCGGCGCGCCCGCAAGGCTTCATGCACCGCGCCCAGGCCCGAGGGGCCCTCGGACCACAACACTTGCAGGATCGCCAGCTCCGCGTCCGTCGGCTGGCCGCTCGGCCTTCGCGCCATCGTTCTCGAACCTCCACCCTCGGGTCGTCCGTGCGTCGGATATTCGATTTCTATAAAAATCGAATATCCGCGTCAAGCGGGACCCGGGGGCGGGTGGCGGTGGCGGGCTCAGGCGCCGAACAGCGGGGCGATGGGCGAGCCCTCGCAGAGCCGGATCGGTCGGCCGAGTCGGTCGCGCACCTCGGATGCCGGATCGACGCCCAGCGCGCCGTAGATGGTGGCGGCGAAGTCGCCGGGCGAGTACGGCGGGCCGGCGGGATAGGCGCCGATGCGGTCCGACGCCCCGATCGCCTGGCCGCCTTGCACGCCGCCGCCGGCGAAGAGGGCCGAGAAGACGGCGGCCCAGTGGTCGCGGCCGTCGGGCGTGTTGTTGTTCCCCGTGCTCGACCCGATCCGGGGCGTCCGGCCGAACTCGCCGGCGATCACCACCAGCGTCTCGTCGAGCAGCCCGCGCGCCTTCAGGTCGTCCAGCAGCGCGGAGAGGCCGCGATCGGTCGGGGGCAACAGGTGCTCTTTCAGGTTCTTGAAGTTGGCCGAGTGCGTGTCCCACTGCTGCACGCGGCCGAGGTTCACCTGCACGATCGGCACGCCGGCCTCGACGAGCCGCCGAGCCAGCAGGAGCGACTGGCCGAACATGTGCCGGCCGTAGCGATCGCGGACCTCCGGCGCCTCCTCGTCCAGCTTGAACGCGGCCGACACCCGGCCGGAGGTCAGGAGCGACATCGCCCGCGCCCGCTGGTCGCTCATCGGGTCGCGGGCCACGTCGGTCCGCGGCAGCATCGACTCGTTGACGCGGTCGAGGAGCGCCTGCCGGCCCGCCAGCCGCTCGACGCTGAAGCCGACGGGGAGCGCCAGGCTCTCGACGCGGAAGCCGGGCTTGTTGGGGTCCTGGCGGATCTGCCAGGGGTCGTGCTTCGGTCCCAGGAACCCGGCGTGCTGGCCCGGCCAGGTGAGCGGGCCTTCCATCAGGAACGTCGGCAGCATGACGCCGGTGGGGACGCCGTCCGTGCGAGGGCGGAGGTAGTCCAGGGCCGAGGCGTAGCACGGATAGTCGTCGCGCGAGGCGACCTTGTCGAAGAACGCGCCCGGCTGCGAGTGCCCGGTCAGGACCTCGTGGGTCGCGTTCAGGTGGTTCGTGTACTTGTGCGAGAGCGAGCGGACGACGGCCAGGTCGCCGGCCCTCTGGGCCAGCAGCGGGAGGTGCTCGCAGAACGAGATGCCCGGGACGGCCGTGGCGATCGGCCTGAATTCGCCGCGGATCCCCTCCGGGGCGTCCGGCTTCATGTCGACGGAGTCGATGTGGCTGAGACCGCCCGACATGAACGCCAGGATCACGGATTTCGCCCGCGGCCCCCGCGCGCCGGCCCCCTGCGGCGACGCCGCCGCCAGCATCCGCGGCAGGCTCAGGCCCAGGAAGCCCGAGAATCCCACCTGCAACAGCTCGCGCCGCAGGATCCCCCGCGGGTGGAAGTGGCTCGACGCCATGACGGACTCCGGACGTTCGAACATTTGTTCCGCAAGCCCAGCCTACCCGACGCCCCCGCCGTCCACCAGCGCAATCGGGGCCGGCGATCGGCGTTGCCGGGATCGTCGGCCTGGGGTATGGATGGGCCTTCCCGGGATGGGGAAGGGGGGCGTCATGGATGGTGCGAGCGAGGGGCGGGCCGTCGGGACGGGGTCGAAGCGGGCGGCTTCGCCGCTGGGCGTGGCGCGGCTGGCGTTGCTGTTCGGGCTGCTGACGGGGGCGCTGGAGTTGACCCAGTGGCTCGTGAGGAACAGGCTCTCGGGCGGCGGCGCGCTCGGGACGTTCCAGATGAGCCGGCACTTCTACTGGATGATCCCGGCCTCCAACCTCGCCATCTTCGGGGCGATCGGCGCGGTCCTGGGGCTGTTCGCCCGGGTGCGGCCGGCCCGGGCGGCGGGCGCGGCCCTCGCGGCGATGGGGTTCCTCTGCGGCCTGGCCATCCTCCTGACGATCCCCGGCTTCTACGGCTACGCCGCCGTGGCGCTGGCGGCGGGCCTGGGGGCGGTCACGTCTCGACACGCCCGCGAGCACCCGGAGCGCTTCCGGCGCGCGCTGATGGCCGCCCCGCCGGCCCTGGGGGTCGTCGCGGCGGCCCTGCTCGGCTGGGACCATCTCCACGCCACGCTGACGGCCCGCCGCCCCGCGTCCACCGCGGCGAAGCACGCCCCCAACGTCCTGCTCATGGTGCTGGACACGGTCCGGGCGGAGAGCCTGAGCCTGTACGGCTACGACCGCGACACCACCCCCAACCTCAATCGGCTGGCGGCGCGAGCCGTCCGGTTCGACCAGGCCCGGTCCACGGCCCCCTGGACGCTGCCGTCCCACGCGAGCATGTTCACGGGGCGATGGCCGCACGAGCTGAACGTCGGCGAGAAGAAGCCGCTCGACCGGGCCTATCCCACGCTGGCCGAGGCCCTCGGCTCGCGCGGCTACGCGACGGCCGGCTTCATCGCCAACACCTTCTTCTGCAACCAGTGGTTCGGCCTGGGGCGGGGATTCGGGCACTACGACGATTTCTACGAGGAGCAGGCGGCCGTCTCGGTCGCCGAGGCCCTGCGATGCTCGTCGCTGGGGCGGCTGGCGGTCAAGGCGCTGCCGGAACCGCTCGTCGGCGTGGAGCGTCGCCGCAAGGACGCGGGGAGAATCAACGCGGCGTTCCTGGGCTGGCTCGATCGGGAAGGGGGGGGCGATCGGCCGTTCTTCGCCTTCCTCAACTACTTCGACGCCCACGGCCCGTTCGTCCCGCCGGCCGACTTCCAGCGCCCCTTCGGCCGCCCGGCCGCGAACGCTGAGGAGGAGGCCATGATCCACGAGTGGGACGTCCGCTCCCGCGCCGGGGTCACGGACGCCCAGCTCGAACTGGCCCGCGACTCCTACGACGACTGCCTGGCGTACCTCGACCGCGAGATCGGCCGGCTGTTCGACGAGCTGGACCGCCGCGGCGTCCTGGACGAGACGCTGGTGATCCTGACCTCCGACCACGGCGAGGAGCTGGGCGAGCACGGCCTGGTGGGCCACGGCCGGAGCCTCTACGACCAGGAGACCCGCGTGCCGCTGCTGATGTTCCTCCCCCGCGGCGCCCGCGGCGGCGAGACGGTGGCCGAGGCCGTCAGCCTCCGCGACGTCCCCGCCACCGTCCTGGACGTCCTGGGCCTGGAGTCGTCGGACTTCCCCGGCGTCTCCCTGGCGAGCCGCCCTGCCGACGAAACCCCCGTCCTCGCCGAGGTCCGCATCAAGGACGGGATCTCCAAGAACCCCGCCCGCCCCCCCGCCTGGCGCGGGCCGATGGCCGCCGTCGTCGCCGAGGGCTTCTCCTACATCCGCAACGCCGACGGCCGCGAGGAACTCTACGACGTCCGGACCGACCCCGCCCAGCTCCGCGACCTCGCCCCCGAAGCCGGCTCCGCCGACGTCCTCAAGCGATTGAGGGAGAACCTCGAAGACCTGACGACCGTCGAGAACGGGGATTGACCGCCTCGCCCGCGACCCGCCCCCGAGCTAGGATGCTCGTAGGCCCCTCGCGGGAGGGGGCGGTCGAAGGGGGGGGCGCGACATGGCGGGATCCGAAGGCGTCGGGCGTAACTCACGGCGGAGCGGGGCGGCCCTCGCGGCGACGGCCCTGTTCGGCGCGATGGCCACGATCGCCGCGGCGCAGGGGCTGCCGCCGCTCGACGACGCGCCGAACCCGGCCGAGGCCAGGACCCGGCTCGTCGTGGTCCGGCCCCAGAAGCCCGGCGCGGCGGCGATCGTGGCGCTCCGCAAGCCCACGGGGCCGAAGACCTACGCGGAGGGCCGGGACGCCTGCCAGCGGCTGCTCCAGCGCGAGATCGTCCGCCAGGCGTTCCTGGTCGCCGCTCGCGACGAGTTGGGGCTCGCCACCCGGGACGAGCTGCTGGACGACGCGCCCATCCCCCAGGGGGCCGACGACGGCCTGGAGTTCGCGACCGACTTCCGGCTGCTGCGGAGCCGGCTCAGGGTCCACAAGGCCGGCGCCGGGGCCGGACGCCTGATCCTCAAGGAGCTCCCCGGGCCCGATTCCTGGCGCCACCCCATCGAACTGGCCGACGCCATGGGGCCGATGTCGCGGAAGGAGATCGTCGCGGCCTTCAGGTCGATCGGGCTCTCGGGCAGGCCGAACGCCTACAAGGCGCAGGCCCCGGCGCCCCCGGGCGTCGAGGAAGCCTTGCAGACGCTGGACTTCGTCGACGTCTTCGCGGCGGTCCGGGCCTTGCACGAGACGATCCGGGCCGACGGCGAGTCTCCCGAGCGGCTGGGGGCGCTGGCGAGGGCCTACGCGCAGCTCGCCGCGCTGACGTGCCACGTCTGGAGCCCCTCGCATCGGGCGTTCGCCGCCCGTGCCCTGCTGTACACGGAGCGGTTCGCCGCCCACGAGGATGCGCACGCGACCCGGCCGCGATGGCTCCGGGCGTTCGTGGCGTCGATGATCGGGATCGACGCGTCGGCGGCCCATGACCTGCAAGTCGCGGCGAACCTCCGGGGCGATCGCCCCGGCGGCCCCGGCCCCCCGGCATGGGTCGAGGTGATCGAGGCCGGCCTGCGACGCGACGTCGCCCGGCTGAACGCGATCGAGGGGCCGCACCGGAAGCTGGCCCGGTTCCTGGCGATGCAGGCGACGGAGTTCCCCTGGGGGCGGCGGAGGTCGACGAACGGGGCCGTCGCCCTGCTGGAGGTCGCGCCCGAGTGCGACCGCGCGTACGACCTCATCTTCCTGAGCGGCGGCATGAACGATCGCCACGAGTCGACCGTCGCCGGCCCCGAGCTGTTCGAGGCCCGCCTGCCGGGGCGGCTGGCGGCCTCCAAGGGGCTGCCGCCCGCGGTCGCGGCGGCGATCAAGGCCGACGCGGGGGAGGCCCGGATCCTGGCCGCCCTGGCCGAGGCGGGGGGGGCCGACCCCGGCGAGCCGTCGTGGGGCGTCCTGGCCCGGACGGCCCGCGACTTCCGGTTCCTCTACACGCTCCGCCGGGTGATCTTCATGTACGCCATGTGGGGCGTGCCCGTCGACGAATACTGGGCCGAGGTCCGCGGCCTCGTCGCGGGCCATCGCTACGTCTCCGTCCTGGAAGACATCGTCGACCGCCGCGACGGCGCGGCGGCCCTGCAGGCGTTCGCCGCGGATGCCGATTGGAGCGACCTGGAGGTCTCCCAGATCCAGATGATCGACCGCCTCCGGCGGCTCCAGGCCCCGCGGGCGGAGGACCTCTGGGGCTTCGCCGTGGGCCACGGCTCGGTCTCGGCTCGCGACCTCGCCCTGGCCGTCGCCAGCCGGATCGATCCGTCGGCCAACGCCCTCGCCCTGATCGACCTCTGCCCCGACGACGACTTCGCCGCCGCCTGCCTCGTCGGCTACGACTGGGAGATCGCCAAGGGCCGGCTGGAGGGTTGGAACAAGCGGTTCGCCGGCTCCTCCGTGTTCCTGCAGGCCCTCGGCCTCCATCACATGGACGCGAAGAACTATGACGAGGCGATCCCGCTGCTGGAGCGCAGCCTGAAGATCGAGCCGGAGTCCGACGTCTACAGGAACCTGGCCGCCTGCCGGCTGGAGAAGGGGGACGAGGCCGGCTGGAAGGCCGCGCTGGACTCTTATCTGGAAGACGCCGAGCCCATCGGCCTCGACCACGCCCAGATCCAGGTCCAGATCGCCGAACGCCTGCTCTCCCAGGGGAAGGCTGCGGAGGCGAAGCCTTACGCCGACGCCGCCGCCGAGACCTGGGCCGGCTGGGCGATGACCTGCGCGGGCCGCGTCGACGAGGCGCTCGGGGAGTTCGAGTCGGCCGAGAACTGGAACCGTCAGACCTCCGAGCGCTACCCGGAGCACTCCTGGGACGCCTGGTTCCGCTTCTGCCTGAGGACCGGCCGCGGCGACCTCCGCGGGGCCCGCGCGCTGGCCGAGGCGCAGTTGGCCAGGAAGGGCGGCCGCCCCGTGGACCCCTACGCGGCCGGCTGCTTCCTGTGGTCGGTCGACCGCCGTCGCGAGGGGCTGGAACGGCTCCGGGAATCGTTCGCCAAGGGCCCGACCGACTACCTGGCGCTGACCCTCGCCGGCCTCGCGGGCCAGCTCGGCGATCGGAAGGCCGGCGACGAGGCGTTGAAGTGGCTGGCCGCCGGCCCGCCCGAATCTTCGGACTTCACGAAGGCGCTCGCCCTCGCCTTCCTCGACGCCTCGGCGCGCGGGGAGAAGGCCGCGCCGGACCCCAAGGCGATCGACGAGGCCGTCGCCGCGGCCCCCGCCTCGGACCGCGGCGACGTCTCCTGGTTCGCCTACCTGCTCCTCCGGAATCGCGGCCTGGACGCCGAGGCCCGTCGTCGGCTGGCCGCGTGCAAGGAGACGCCGCCCCGCAACAATTGGCCCCGCGCCATGGCCGCCGAGGCCGTCCGCAAGGCGTCGAAATCGCCCTGAGGAGTCGGGCCCGACGACGTCACTCCTCCACCCTCCCCAGCGGCCGGGGGGTGCCGTCGGCGATGCGGAGCCTGGCGAGGGTCGGCTTGCCGGCGGCGTCCTTTTCGAAGGTGACGTCGCCGTCGGTGTAGGGGAGGACGAAGTGCAGCGGGGCGACCGGGACGATCCGCAGCGGGGACTTGCGGAACGGCAGCTTCAGCAGGAGGGCGTCGTCCTGGCGCGTGATCTCCACCCGCAGGCCCTCCTTGCCGTACGAGCCGGCCAGGGCGTCGAGGTCGGCGGCGGGGACGGCGACGATCTTCGGCTCCTTCCGCTCGGCCTCGGCGGCGGGGACGCGCTCGGGGAGCTTGCGGAGCCAGATGTTGCGGAACCTGACCGGGTGGCCGTGGTCCTGCAACTCGATCGGGCCGGTCGTGACGCCGGGCTCGTAGGCGACGGCTTCCAGCCACGACGTCCCGCCGACGGGCGTCTCGTTGTCCTGCACCAGCACCCCGTTCAGGAAGGCGGTGATCCGGGCGGGCTCGCGCAGGGCCCCGGACGGGCTGAACCTCGGGGCGCGGAAGGCCACGTCGTAGGTCTGCCATTCGCCGGGGGGCCTCGTCGCGTTGAAGAGGGGCGGATACTGGCCGTAGATCGCGCCGGCCATGCCGTCGGCGTAGGTGTCGGCCTTGTAAGTGTCCAGGATCTGGAGTTCGAAGGCCCCCATCACGAACAGGCCGCTGTTGCCCCGGTCCTGGCTCCGGCCGCGGGGCGGGTCGGGCGAGGCCCATTCCAGGTGGATCTGGACGTCGCCGAACGACTCCTTCGTCCGGATCGCCCCCTTGCCGGGTGCCACGACGAACGCCCCATCGGCCACGGACCACTCGGCCGCCCCGCCGGAGGAGGACTGCCAGGCGGAGAGGTCGCGGCCGTCGAACAGGACCACGGCGTCGGCGGGGGCCGGGGCCCCGGCCGACCAGCCGGCCGGCTCGACGACCGGCGGCTTCGGCCGCGCCATGTCGTGCTGACGCCAACCGCTGGGCGTCGGGATCGAGGCCACCCGGGGCTGATCCCCGGCCATCCCCAGGGTGGTTGCGACGACCGCGGCCCCACCCAGGGCCGCGCGACCGAGACGGAACGAGCGGGCGGACATGATTACAGGATCCCCGAGCGACCACGCGTGCGCGTCCCCCGTGGCGACCACGACCCGTCGCCGGAGACCGCGACCGCCAGTATAAGGAGGGCCCCACCCGGGCACGAGGGCCTACCGTCGACACGTCCGGGCCCGCACGGAGCCAGGGGCCGGCTTGCCTTTATGGCGGGCAAGAGGTGCCTTGCATCCGGGCGTCGTGCATACGTGGATCATGGCCGAGACGGTCCGAAGGCCCTCGTTTAGCGGGCGAAAGGGCGTCGATGAGGCCCCGGCACGTTTCTTGCTTAAGGTGCCGGCATTCCGCGACCCGGGACGACGGCGTCCTGCCCTTTCGCGCCAGCCGAGGTCCCATCGGACGCCCCCCTTGAACCATGAAGAATGTCGCGACCATCCCGAGCCATGAGACTTCGCTCCTGCTGACCCTGGAAGAGGTCAGCCAGCTGGTCACGCATTCGCACGACCCCCAGGAGACGCTGAACAACACGGTCCGGCTGATCCACGGCCGGTTCCGGACCGACGTCTGCTCCGTCTACCTGATCGACCCCCGCGGCGGCGACCTCGTCCTGGCGGCCACGGTCGGCCTGGATCCCTCGTGCGTGGGTTCCATCCGGATGCGGTTCGACGAGGGCCTGACGGGCCTGGTCGCCGAGCGCATGGCGCCCGTGATGGAGGCCGACGCCTCGTCGCACCCGCGGTTCAAGTACTTCCAGGAGGCCGGCGAGGAGCGGTTCCTCTCGTTCTTGGGCGTGCCGATCATCGAGGCCGGCGCGGTGGAGGGGGTGCTGGTCGTCCAGACCATGGAGCGCCGGCCGTTCTCGCCGAACGAGGCCCGGATGCTCGTGACGGTGGCCTCGCAGCTCGCGCCCCTGGTCACCGGGGCGAGGCTGCTGGAGCAGATGGCCGGGGCGCAGGCCGAAGAGGGGCCGTCGGCGAGCGAGGCGGCCCCGGCGCGGGTGCTCCGGGGCCGGGGGCTGTCGCCGGGGCGGGGCGTCGGGCTGGCCTACGTGGTCGACGGCCTGGCGGCCCTGGCGCACGCGCCGGAGCGGCCGGCGGCGGATCAGGCTTCGGAGAAGGCCCGGCTGTCCGCGGCGATCGAGGCCGCCCGCGAGGAGATCGCCCGGCTCAGCCGGCGGATCTCGGCCCTGGTGGGCGAGGACCACGGCGCCATCCTCCAGGCCCAGCTCATGATCCTCCAGGACCGCAGCGTGGAGCGCGACCTCGACGCCCGCCTGGAGGCCGGCGACTCGGCCGAGGCCGCCGTGGTCGGCACGCTCGACAAGTACGTCGCCACCTTCGCTCGGATGACCAACCCGTTCTTCCAGGAGCGGATCTACGACATCAAGGACGTGTTCCGGCGCATCGCCTGGCACCTCCGGCCCCGCGACGATGCGGCGGTGGTCGCGGGCGACGGCCGGCTGATCCTGGTGGCGCGGGAGGCTTCGGTGCTCGACCTGTTCTCGGTCGACCTGGACCGGCTGGCCGGCGTGGCGGTCGAGCACGGCGGGCCGCAGGGGCACGCCGGGATCATGGCCCGCAGCCTGGGCCTGCCGATGGTCGGCCAGGTCGCGGGCCTGCTGGAGCAGGTCGAGGCCGGCCGCCTGATCGCCGTCGACGGCGGCGACGGAACCCTCACGCTGGATCCGGCCGCCGCCCCCGGGCCGGTCGCCGCCGAGTCCCGGGCCGATCCCGCCGAAGCGTCCCCGCCCCCCCCGCTGCGGCTCGCCCCCGCCCCGGGGGCCGCCGTCGCCGAGCCGGTCGCCGCCGAGTCGCCCCGCGTGGACGCGAACGTCAACCTGCTGGGAGAGGCCGGCCGGGTGGTGGCGGCCGGGGCCGGCGGCGTCGGCCTGTACCGGTCGGAGATGATCTTCCTGGCGCGCCGGACGCTGCCGACCGAGGAGGAGCAGGTCGAGATCTATCGGAAGCTGATCGACGCCGTCCGGGGCCGGCCGGTCACGATCCGGACGTTCGACCTGCGGCCCGACAAGCTGGCGCACGGCTCGGCCGCGGCGTCGGCCATGTCGCAGACGCTCGACTGGCGGCTCGTGCTGGACGCGCCGGCGTTGCAGAGGATGTTCCACGAGCAGGTCCGGGCCATCCTCCGCGCCTCGGCGTGCGGGACGGTCCGGCTGCTGGTGCCGCTGGTCAGCCGCACGGCGCTGCTGGACTTCGCTTTGGCGACCGTCCGGGAGGCCCGCCGCGAGCTGGCTCGCGAGGGGCTGGCGTCCGGCCAGGACGTCCCCGTCGGCGCGATGATCGAGGTCGCCGCCGCCGCGCCCCTGGTCGCCGACTGGGCCGACCGCGTCGACTTCTTCTCGCTGGGGACGAACGACCTGATCGCCTCGGCCCTGGGCCAGGACCGCGACGACCCCGTGGGGGCGAGGGCCGACGACGCCCTGCACCCCGGCCTGGTGAGGATGATCGCCGGGATGATCGACGCGGCCCGCGAGGCCCGCCGGCCGATCTCCGCGTGCGGCGAGATGGCGGCCGACCCGCAGGGGGCGCGGGTCCTGGCGGCCCTGGGCGCCGACTCGCTCAGCGTGGCCGTCGACCGGATCCGGGCCGTGCGCGAGGCCCTCGCGACGATCCCCGCGGGGGCGCGGCCGGCGCTGCGGGAGGCCCTGCTGCGCGCCCGGTCGTCCGAGGAGGTGGGCCGCCTCGCCCGCGGGGCCTGACCGGGGGCCGCGTCAGGCCCCCGGCGGGTCGAGTCGCAGGGCATCGAACTCCGGTGGCCCGGGGAGCCGGGCGAACCCGCCCCAGGGGTCGGCGGCCTCGTCGACCTCGACCCGGTCGCGGCCGGCGGCCTTGGCGCGGTAGAGCGCCGCGTCCGCCCGGCGGAGGAGCTGCGGGGCGGTCTCGCCCAGCGCGGCCTCGACGACGCCGAAGCTGGCGGAGAGCCGGCGGGGGGCCAATTCGGGCGGGGTCGCGGAAGGCGTCGCGGCGCGGAGCCGCTCGGCGACCCTCGCCGCGACCTCCAGGGGGGCGTCGGGGAGCAGGACCACGAACTCCTCGCCGCCGAACCGCGCGACCAGGTCCTCGGCGCGGCTCTGGCCCCGCAGCATGTCGGCGAAGGCGGCCAGCGCGCGGTCGCCGACGACGTGGCCCCAGCCGTCGTTGACCGACTTGAAGCGGTCGAGATCGGCCAGGATCAGGCAGGACGGCCGGCCCTCGCACACCTGGACCCGCAGGCGGAGGTCCAGCATCCGGTCCAGGGCGCGACGGTTGGCCAGGCCGGTGAGCGGGTCGCTCTCGGCCGCCAGGCGGGCCTGGCGGAGGGCCCGCTCCAGCGCGGCGGCGGAGGTCGCGTCGCGGAGCACCACGAGGACCCCGGCCACGGCCCCCGCCTCGTCGCGGACGGGCGAGCAGCGGGCCTCCGCCGGGATCCGCTCGCCGTCGCGGCGGCGGACCGAGATCATCCGGTCGACGGCCCGGCCTTCGCGGAGGGTCCGCTTGCCGGGGAAGTCGTCGGTCCGCAGCGGGACGCCCGCGGCGTCCTCGTACCCGAGCTTCGAGTTCGAAGCCGGGCGGCCCAGCACCTCCTCGGCCGGGTAGCCGGTGAACCGCGCCATGGCCTCGTTCCAGTAGAGCGTGCGGCCGCGGACGTCGACGAAGTAGGCCGGGTCGCGGAGGGCGTCCAGCAGCCGCCAGGCGAAGCCATGGTCGAGGGCCCCTCGACGCGAGGAGGCTTCGACGCCCCCCGTCGACGCTCTCGCTTCAACGCTCATGTCCGGCTCGACTCCCCGGGCCACGACGCGGCTTCGTGCCGCGTTCACACAGCCATTCTAGGACGGGGATGAACGGGGCGTCAGGAAATCGACGACGCGTCGCCGGCCTCAGGACGCGTCGGCGGGGGGGGCGAACCGCTTGATGAGCGTCACCCGGTTGCCCAGGTCGTTGTAATGGAAGTCGTCGACTAGGCCGCGGGCCAGCATGATCCCGAAGCCCCCCTCGCGGATGCCCAGCTCGTTGCGGAGGTCGATGTGGCCGATGGGATCCTCGTCGGAGGCGGCGTGGGGGATGCGGCCCGGGTTGAAGCCGGGCCCCTGGTCCTGGATGATCAGCGTGACGGCCTCCGGGTCGATCCGGTAGGTGATCCGCAGGACCAGCTCGGCGTTCTTGCGATGGCCCCACTCGATGGCGTTGCCCCCCATCTCCATCACGGCCTGCTTCAGGTCCTTGATCTGGCGGTCGGTCAGCGGCGTGTGGGCGAAGAGGTCGGCCAGCATGTCGTTGGCCTGCTGGAGGTAGGTCAGCTCGCTGCGGATGTCGAAGTTGATCTCGCCGGAGGTGCCGCGGCGGCGATGCTCGTCGTGCCAGGCCAGGGCCTCGTCCATCGCCCCGAACAGCTGCTCGGGCGAGAACGGCTTGGAGAGATAGCCGTTCGCCCCCACCCGGACCCCCGCGACTCGGTGATGGTCCTCGTGCAGCGCCGTGACCATGATGATCGGGATCAGGTTGGTCTCGCGGTCTCGCTTCAGCGCGTCGCAGAGGGCGAACCCGTCGAAATCCGGCAGCATCACGTCGAGCAGGATCAGCGCGGGATCGTGCTTGGCGATGGCGGCCTTCACTTGCGCGCCGGCGTAGAGCTGGATCGGTTCGAAGCCGCGAGACCGGACGAAGCTGGCCAGGACGTCGTTGGTGTCGCGCTCATCGTCGACGATCAGAACCGTGCGCGGCATGGGCATAACTCGATAGGGCGTACGGGATAGCGAGGAGATCCGCGGACGTCGCCCGGACGCGGCGGAAGGTCGTTCCCATTGTCCCGCGCCGTCCCGGTCGTGGCAAGGGATTGATGGGGGTGACTCTGCGGGGCCGCCCCGCCGCGGGCCGATCCCGCCGGGGGGCGCGATCGGTCAGGCCCCGGGGCCTCCGGCCTCGGCCGGCCGCGCCGCCTCGCCTCCTCCGACAGCGACTGATCCGCCCCCTCCGGGCGGACGCCCGGGGCCGCACGCCGCGGCCCCGGGACCCCGGCGCCCGATTTGCGTCCCACGACTCGACGATGCGACACCCCCATCGATCGGCCGAGTCGGAGGCGACGTCATGAACAGCGGCTGGAAGAAGGCCCTCGCCGGCGCGGCGATCGCGGCCGGCGCGACGGCGGCCGCGCGGGCGTTCGCCCGCAACCGTCGGATGATCCACCTGGACGGCCGCGTCGCGCTCATCACGGGGGGCTCGCGCGGGCTCGGGCTCGTCACGGCCCGCGAGTTCGCCGCCCACGGCGCCCGCGTCGCCCTCTGCGCCCGCGACGCCGACGAGCTGGAGCGAGCCCGCGCCGACCTCGCCTCGCGGGGCGCCGACGTCGCCGCGTTCGCCTGCGACGTCACCGACCCGGCGCAGGTCGACGCCCTCGTCGCCGACGTCCTCGGCCGCTTCGGCCGGCTCGACGTCCTGGTCAACAACGCCGGGATCATCCAGGTGGGGCCGTTCGAGGAGACGACCCTCGAAGACTTCGAAGAGGCCATGCTCACCCACTTCTGGGCCCCCTACTACGCGATCGCCGCGGCGCTCCCCGCGATGCGCGCGCGGGGCGGGGGGCGGATCGTCAACATCGCGTCCGTCGGCGGCAAGGTGGCCGCGCCCCACCTCCTCCCGTACAGCGCCAGCAAGTTCGCCCTGGTCGGCTTCTCCGAGGGCCTCCGCGCCGAGCTGCTGAAGGACGGGATCTACGTCACGACCGTCGCCCCGGGCCTGATGCGCACCGGCAGCCCGGCCCGCGCGACGTTCAAGGGGCAGAATGAGAAGGAGTTCGCCTGGTTCGCGATCGCCGACTCCCTCCCCGGCCTCTCCGTGAGCGCCGAGAAGGCCGCGCGGCGGATCGTCGACGCCGCTCGCCACGGCGACGCCGAGGCGATCATCTCGCTGCCGGCGGAGATCATGGCGCGGGCCAACGGCCTCTTCCCGGGCCTGTTCGCCGACGTGATGGGCGTGCTCAACCAATTCGTCTTCCCGGCCCCCGGCGGGATCGGCCGGGCGAAGCGCGAGGGCCGGGACAGCCGCTCGCCTCTCGCCCCCGCCTGGGCCACGGTCCTCACCGACCGCGCCGCGGCCCGCAACAACGAACTGTGACCCGATCGGCGCGGCCCCAGGCCCCCGGCGGCGGTTCCGCCGCGAGGCCGGGCCGGCGCGGGATCAGGGCTCGTTGGCGTCGAGCTTGGCATCGAGCACCTGGTCGATCCGGTGCCGCAGCTCCTTGAGGTGGGCGAGGGTCGTGTCGTCGATCTTCGGCTCCTTGCGGGCGACGACCTCGCCGATCTTGTCGCGGATCTCGCCGAGGTGCAGCCGCGCGAGGTTCTTCGCGTCCGGCGGCGTGGACGACGAGCCCCCGAGGAGGATGACGTAGCTGTACATCGCGAGGTAGTTGTTGTTCGCCTTCGGCCCGAGGACCATGGCGCTCAGCCGCTTGACGTACTCGCGCTGGAGGTTGCGGCGGGCCGTCGATACGGCCGTCGGCGAGGGGCCGGCCGGCGGCGGGGCCAGCTCGGAGAAGACGCCGTCGGTGAACGCGCGGAAGACCTCCTCGATCTTCAGCGGGTTCGAGCCGGGCTCGCTCTGGGCCTCCTGGTCCTGAAGCCGCCGGAGCGTCGACGGGGCCAGGCACTCGTCGAACGCGATCTCCTGGATGTTGAGGATCGCGTCGTAGACCGGATACCCGGCGTTGCCGGACATGCCGAACCCCTGGTCCTGCCAGGACTCGCGCACCAGCTTGCGGAGCAGCGCGGGGGAGAACCCGAACGCCCGGTCGGACAGGATGCGCTCGACCAGCAGCTTGAGCGCCTCGCGCTGCCTGTCGCCGGCGACGGGGACGACGGGATCCTTGGCCTTCTCCGTCCCCTTGAAGTCGCGGCTGACCGACTGGCCGCCGACGTGCTGCGCGGCGAGGTACGCGCCGTTGCCGAACTGGCTCACGCACGCGCCGAAGGCCGTGCGGAGCCGGCCCCACGACTCGTCGTCGCGGACGACCTTCGCGTCGAGATCCTTCAGCAGCTCGGCGGCCATCTCCATCCGCTGTTTGCCGTAGGCGAGGGTGTCGCTGGAGAGGTCGTAGGTGTTGACCTGGGGGTCGTTGTTGTAGAAGTCGTCGTCGGTGGCGAAGGTCAGGTCGGGGTCGGGGGACTTCGCGGCGATCTTCTTCAACTCGGCCGCCTCGTCGCCGTCGATCGGCTTGTAGGCGTATTCGATGGCCCAGTAGTCATACGGGCCGATGGTGGTCGAGGCGTAGTCCCCCTGCTTCTGGCCCTTCGGCGCGATGTTGATGGGGTTGTAGTCCATCACGCTGCCGGTCAGCCCCTTGGCGCGGGTGACGTTCGTGTCGTTGACCTCCTCCGGCCTGAGCATCACGCTCGCCTTGAAGTTGTGCCGCAGGCCGAGCGAGTGGCCGACCTCGTGCATCACGACTTCCTTGATCGCCTGGCCCAGGAACCCCTCCGGGAGCCTGGGCTCGTCCTTCTTCTCCTTGTCCTTCTCCTTGTCCTTGTCGCCGTCCTTCTTCTCGTCATCGGCGGCGAGGGCGGCCAGGGCGAGGGAGGCGAAGCGCATCTCGGACGTCTTGGCGGCGGAGTAGTTGCAGGAGGCCATGCGGCCCTGGGCCATGCGGCGGTGGATCTGGGCCTGGATCGGATCCCAGCCGGCGGGGACGACGTCCAGGGCCATCGGCGCGACGCCGCCGGGGGCGGCCGGCAGGCCCAGCGCCGCGGCCTTCATCGCGGCCTCGCGGGGGGATCCCGGGGGCGGGATCGGCAGGCCGAAGCCCTGCTTGCTCGCCATGATCGGGCTGATGACCTCGGCCATCGCCAGCGGCACGGCCGGGGCCCGGTCGGCGTCCCGGGCGGCGGGCGTCGGCACGCCGACGATCATCGCGTATTCCTCCTTCCACGTCTTGATCCAGCTCGCGTCGAAGATGACGTCGCCGTCGATCATCTCGCCGGTCGTCGGGTCGCTCCGCAGGCCGGACATCGCGTAGGTCGACCCGCTGGTGATCCAGCGCAGGGTGCAGTAATTGATGTCCTCGGGCTCGAAGTCGTCCTGGCTGTTCTGCCAGCGGACGGCCAGGGCGTTGAGGATGCCGATCTTCTCGAACGCCTTGTTCCATTCGAGGATCCCCGCCTCGACGTACGGCCGGTGCTCCAGCGGGACGTTGTCCTCGATCCACCAGACGACCTGCTTCTTGGGGGGCGAGAGCTTGGCCTTGGGGTCGGCCTTCTCCAGCCGCCAGCGGTTGATCATCCGCCGGGCGTCGCTGTCCGGGTCGGCCTGGCTGTAGTCGGTGACGGCGTTCAGGAAGTGGCCGACGCGGTAGTCCGCCGCCCGCGGCTTGTAGCCCGGGTCCGGGGCCTTGCACAGGCTGTAGTGGATGACCATCGTCGTCCCCCGGGGGTCGACGACCGGCGAGGTGCCGCCGAAGGAGTAATAGCCCCGGCCCCCGCCCGAGAACGTCGCCTCCACCTGGATCTCGACGTTGTTCGGGTACGCGCGGATCTTGAACCAGCGCGAGCGAGCCTTGTCGATCGAGCCCAAACCGACCTGCGCGAAGTCGCCCATGAAGACCTCGCCCAGGTCGACGACGAACGCGCCGCCGGCCGGGCTGACGCTGAGGATGGGCAGGGCCATCAGGATCGAGTCGGTGTAGTTCTGCTTGACCGCCTTCTCCAGCGGCGTCCCCGAGGCCGCCGTGAAGTGGACGTTCCGGCGGATCAATTGCAGGTCGTCCTCGACCTTGCGGAACGACAGCACCCACTCGTCGCCGAAATTGAGCGGGTTCCCCGCGCTGGCCGACCCGCGCGCGATGGCGATCGGGGCCAGGATCGGCTGGTCGAGCTGGTTGGGCTTGATCTCCGCGTAGAGGCTCCGCCCCTTCTCATGGAGCGTGAAGAAGCCCTCGTGCTTCTTCGAGTCCTTCGTCAGCTCGGCGAAGTCCTGATACTTCTTCGGGCCGGGCGGGCTCGGCTTGTTCGCCTCCGCCGGCTTCGGGGGCTCCTCGGCCCGGACGGCCGTCGACCCGGCGAGGGCCGCGGCGAGCAGCACGATCCCCGCGCAACGCTCCCATATTATCCTCATCATCGCCTCCCGGATGGGGGCCGGAGCCCCGCGCGGCGTCCGCTTCGCCCGCACCGCCGGCCCGCGTCCCATCTTCGATGAATCCGGCCTCATCGGCAAGGATCACCCGCCGGCCGCCGACGGGCCCGCCGCCGTGATGCCGTCGATCACGTGTCAACTTAAGAATTACGAAGTAGATAGGTCGAGATCGAGATGGATTCCGTACTTTTGCACAAAGAATGGCGATGGAGAACGTAGGAATTCCTATGTTGCTAAATCTCGACGGACGAAGGGCGGGGACGTGATTCGGGTATGTCAATTTGACATGGTCCTTGACGAATGCGGCTGGACAAGGTCTTATTGTCCTTTGTCCCCCCAGGCAACAATGCCAACTTGCGGCGTCGCGGGCTGTGATGCATCATATCGCGCCCGTCCCGGTATGTTGCCCCCCGGTTTGCAAGGACGGACACCGCGCAAGCATCTTCGAGGCGAACAGCATGAGTAAGATCCGCACCTCCTCCTTACTGGCCGCCTTGGCCATCACCTTGTTTGTCGGACCGGCCGTCAATGCGGCGATGGTCACATTCGTCACCACCGGCGTCTTCACCGCCTCAGGGACGAGCGTCCTGCAGAACCTGTCCGGGCTCGACATCAGTTTCGACTCGGGCTCCGCCGGGCCCCTCGACCTGAGCATCGGCGACTTCTCCAACGTCAGCTTCGGGCAGTTCAACACGAGCTTCACCAGCGCCCCTACCGACCAGATCGTGAGTTCGGGCTTCACGCTGGAGATCCTGCAGGCGTCGCCGAGCTTCGATAATGGCCTGTCGTTCTCCGGCTCGATTTCCGGGACCATTTCGGTCAGCGGCAGCAAGCTGATCGTCCAGTTCAACGGGCCGCTGGTCATCACCTCGGCGGACGGGCTCGTCCAGTATCGGATCCTCAACGCCGACGAAGGCACGCCCGGCCGGATCTCGGTCGGCGCCCCTAACGCGAACAATGGCCTGACCAGCGTCAACGGTCGCATCACGCTGGTCCCCGAGCCTTCGGCCTTCGCCCTCCTGGGCCTGGGCGTCCCCGCGGTCCTGCTGTACCGCCGTCGCCGCGCCGCCTGATCGGACCGATCCCGCAAACCCCTCGAATCGACGGCACGCCCATCCTCGGGCGTGCCGTCCTCGTTTCGAACGCCCCGCGGCGGCGTCCCCGACCCCATCGTCGTCGCCCGCGCGGGCGCGCCGGCCGATGCAGGCCGACGCGGTCGTCGCCGAGTCGCGGCGACGGAGTCGATCCGGGCGCGACATCCCGCCGCGGCCCCATTTGGCCTTCGCGAGGGCCGCCGACAGACGTCGCCGGCCCGGCGGCCTCGATGTCGAGGGGCGGCGAGGATATCTCCAGTCTCCCTCGCGCCGCGACGGATCGTCGCGCTTCACCGCCGCGCGACGCCGACCCGACGCGGCTCGGCCCCCCGCCTTCGATCGGGGTCGGCCTGATCCAGGCGGCCCCGGCTCGCATGCCTGAGCCGCCCGGGGCCGGACGACGCGAGTCCCCTTCTATCCTCTCGTGAGCCGTCGGCGGGCGCGCGTCGTCGGTCGGATTCATTCATTGAATGATGCGATCCTGCGGTCTTAATGTCTTGGGTTGACGCCTTCTTTATATCGAGCAAGGCATCATCGAATCTCGGATTCAAAAAAATACATATCTGAGCCTGACCTGTTGACGACGGTCCCCGGTGCGAGGTATCTTCCCAATCGCTCGGGTCGCGACGCCGCAAATCCGCGTCGCCGCCCGGCCGTCCACGCCGCGCGTGGAAAGCTTGACGACGAGCCGCATCGCTCCCGTTCCCGTCCGACGAAGGTCGACGTCCCCGTACGCATCATTCGTGCGTCCGAGCGCCGGCCATCCTCACGATCCCTTTCCACGAATCCGATCTCCGCCCGCCCGGCACCGACCTAGGTTTCGGGTAGACCTGGGTCGCCGCACGTCCATGCGACGTCCCGGATCGCCGCATCTCACCGAGACACATGAGAGAGCTATCCATGCATTCTGATCGTCTCATCGCCCGGCGACGCCGCCCCCTCTTCGACGTCATGGAAGAGCGGCAGCTGCTGACGACGTTCGTAATGGTCGACAACCCTCGCGCCCTCGAGGGGACCGGGGCCCCGACCGCCATGACCTTCACGGTCAAATTGGTCGTCGCGTCCACGTCGACGGTGCAGGTGAGCTACGCGACCCAGGACCGCACCGCCCAGGCGGGGTCGGACTATGTGGCCACCTCGGGGACCCTGACGTTCGCGCCCGGGGAGACCGTCAAGAGCGTCGCCGTCCCGCTCGTGCCGGACGCCATCCCCGAGAGCAACGAGGCGTTCGTCCTGAACCTCTCCAACCCGGTCAACGCCGCTATCTTCACGCCGGTCGGCTCCGCCACGATCGTCGACGACGACATCCCGGTCGCCCCGGCCTTATCGATCGCCGACGTGCAGACGACGCGCGGCCTCTCGGGCGCGAAGACGATGAACTTCACCATCCGGCTGAACGGCGCCCAGAAGACCCCGATCACGGTGACCGCCGCGACGGCCAACCTGACGGCGATCGCCGGGAAGGACTACCTGGCGAAGACCGAGCTGCTGACCTTCGCCGCGGGCGAGACGGTCAAGACCTTCTCCGTGACGATGCTCGGGACGGCGGCGGCGGCCCCGGACACGATCTTCACGGTGACCCTGAGCAAGACGACGGCCGCTCTCAGCCGGGCGACCGCCTTCGGGATCATGCGATACGGGGCCTGACCGCCGCCGCGCCGCCGGCACCGCTCGCGCGGCGGCCGGCCTCCGCTCGATTCCAAGCGGGCGATGGGCCCGAAACCCGTCGTCATCGACTCGAAGGCTCGATGGCCGCCCCGCAGGGGCGATGCGACCTCGCATCGCCCTCCCGCCAGGGCGTCGACGCCGTCGCCCCGATACCGGTCCACCACGGCCGCTTCCCATCGAAGGGGCCCATCCCGGACGACGCCGCGCAGGACGGGAACCAAGGGGGCCCCGTGGTCTCGGCGGACCCGGCGCGGCCAGGGCTCGCGCCCGCGTGGGCCGCTCGCCTCGCGCGAACGCCGCCCACCGGCCCCCTGCGCCCATGCGCCGAGCCTGGCTCCGCCGTCGGGCTCCTCCGATTTCCCCGGAATCCTGAAATCCCGACGGCCCGGCCGCGGATCATCCCGGCGACCATCGTCCGTGTTCGATACTTTGGCAATCCGGTGGAAGTGCAAGGGAGCCATCGGCCGGGAGGCCCGGGGGCCGGACCGAGGACGGTGGGACGATCCCCGTCGCCGGCCCATCGCCGGCCGCGTCCCATGCCCAGCCCGTTGTGAAGATGGCGCGGCGCGGCTCGGAAAATCGACGCGAGTTCGACGATCGAACCCAATCTTGTGATGCCTCGAAATGTTGCAAGACGTTGCATGGAATGAGAATGTGTCTTGGTGTGGGCCGTCAGTCGTCGCGCGATCGAACTCAAAGGAAGCCGAACCTCGCGGGGGGAGGCGGGGGCGAAGCCCCGCGGCGGCTCATCGCCCTCGCGTCAGCCCGCGAGCGAGTCGGATCGGGGCGGATTCGCTGGCCGAAACGGGGGCGGCGAACGTAAGATGAAGACTATCCAGCCGCGCGGGGGTGCAACGCCCCCGAAGTTCGGTCGAATCGGTTCCGGTGGCCCGTTCGCTGCCGCAGAAGAAGACGAGGAAGGTGGGCCATGGCGGAGCGTAGATCGCATCCCGGCGGCGGCAAGGGCCGGCCGCCGCGGAAAGAAGGGGGCGGGCCGAAACCGCCGGGGGGCCCGCAGCGCAGCCTCTCCGGCGCGGGGCGGAAGCCCAAGAGGTTCGGGCAGGGCGGAAGGCCCCAGGGCCCCGGCCGCGAGGGCCCGCCTTCGGGCCCCGGCGGGAAGCCCCCGCGCGCCGGCGGCGGCCGTCCCGCCGGCGACGCCCCCCGCAAGCCCCGGCGGCAGCCGCTGAAGTCCAGCCCCGAGGCCGAGAAGGGCGAACGCCTCCAGAAGGTGCTGGCCCAGGCCGGCCTGGGCTCGCGCCGGGCGTGCGAGGAATACATCCTCCAGGGCCGCGTCACGGTCGACGGCAAGACCGTCAAGGAGCTGGGCGCCCGCGTCCACCCCGACCGCGCCGTGATCGCCGTCGACGGCGAGAAGCTCAAGGCCGAGCGCCACGTCTACTACGCCGTGAACAAGCCCAAGGGCTACGTCTCCACCAACGACGACCCCGCCGGCCGCCCCCGCGTGGTCGACCTGCTCCCCGAGGTCCCCGAGCGGGTCTACACCGTCGGCCGGCTCGACGAGGAGAGCACCGGCCTGATGATCCTGACCAACGACGGCCAGCTTGCCAACAAGCTGGCCCACCCGCGGTACGGGGTCGAGAAGATCTACCGCGCCGTGGTCGCCGGCACGCCCGCCCCGGACGTCCTGGCCCGGCTCACCGACGGCGTCTGGCTCTCCGACGGCAAGGTCCGCGCCAAGCGCACCCGCATCGTCGGCTCGCAGGGCGAGGCCACCGTCCTGGAGCTGGTCCTGGCCGAGGGCAAGAAGCGCGAGATCCGCCGGATGCTCGCGAAGTTCGGCCACAAGGTCATGATGCTGACCCGGATCGCCATCGGCCCCATCAGCCTGAAGGGGATCCCCGTCGGCGACGCCCGGCCGCTGTCGCGCACCGAGGTCGAGATGCTCCGCAAGGTCGCCTCCGGCGTCGCCCTCGCGACCCCGCGCGACCTCCCGCACGACGCCCGCCCCCAGGGCCGCGGCCCTCGCCAGGGCCAGGGCCAGGGACGTCCGCAAGGGCAGGGGAGGGGGGCCGCCGCCCCTCGCCCCCACGACGGGCCCATCCGCAAGAGCGACATGGACGCCCAGGGCGGTCCGCCGTCGCAACGCCGGGGCCGCCCGCCGCAGGGCCGGCCCGAAGAAGGCCGACGCGCCCGCCCCGAGCGATCGCCGAGCGGCGTCCGGCCGCCCCGCCCGCATTTCGAGGGCGGCGACGCCCCGCCGCCGCCTCGCCAGGCCGGCCCCGGCCGGCCCGGCTATCGCCCCGAAGTCACCCCGCCCCCGGGCCCGCGAGGGCGCGGCCAGGGCCATCGCCCCGAGGGCGGCCCGCCGCCGGGGCCCCGCGGGCGCGGCCAGGGTTATCGTCCCGAAGGCGGCCCGCCCTCGCGGCCCGAAGGCCCGCCCCCCTCGCAGCGCCCGCGTCCCGCCGGGGCCGGTCGACCTGCGGGCCCCGGGCCTCGCTCCGCCGGCCCGCCCCCCGCGCAGCGCAAGCCCCCGGGCCCGCCGCCGGTCCCGATGGCGAAGGGGCGTCGGATCATCGGCCTGGACCCCAGGGTTCACCGCGAGGTCTCCGAGGCGTCCGCCCCCGGCGGCCCGCCGAAGCGGCCGATGCCCAAGCGGAAGCCCCCGCGCAAGGCGGCGGGCGTCAAGCGCAAGCGACCGGGCGAGGATTCATGAGCGAGCTTTGCACGAGCCGAGCCGTGACGGCCCCCGCCGCGACCGTCCTGGAGAACCGCGAGGTCGCGCGGGGGACGTTCCTCCTCCGCGTCGCCGCCCCCGAGATCGCCCGGCGGATCCTTCCCGGTCAGTTCGTGATGGTCCGCGGCCCCGGCGAGGGGGCCGACGATCCCTTGCTGGGCCGGCCGTTCGCCCTCTATGAAGTGAACCGAGACGCCTCGGGCGAGCCGACCTCGCTCGACGTCGTCTACCTCGTCATCGGCCGCGGGACCGCCGCCCTGTCGCGACGGCGGCCCGGCGATCGGGTCGACGTCTGGGGGCCGCTCGGCAACGGCTTCGGCCCCTCGTCGGGGCCGGGCCCGGCGGTCTTCGTGGCCGGCGGCATCGGCCAGACGCCGTTCCTGGCCCTGGGCCGGGAATGGCTCGGGCGGGCGACCTACGGCGACCAGCCCCGCGAAGTCGGTCCGCCCGTCTCCTCGGCGACCCTGCTCTACGGCGTCCGGTCGGCCGACTTCCTGGCCGGCGTCGAGGACTTCGAGCGGGCCGGGATCGGCGTGGAGATCGCCACCGACGACGGCTCGGCCGGCCGGCCCGGGTTCGTGACCGGCCTCCTGGAGGAGCGGCTCCGATCCGGCGAGAGGCCTGCGAAGTTGGTCGCCTGCGGCCCGCCGCCCATGCTGGCGGCCGTGGCCCGGCTGGCCGGGGCCCACGGCGTCCCCTGCGACGTCTCGCTGGAGAACCACATGGCCTGCGGCTTCGGCGCGTGCTTCAGCTGCGTCACGCCGATCCTCCAGGACGACGGCCGTCCCGACCTGCGCCGGGTCTGCGTCGAGGGCCCCGTCTTCCCCGCCGACCGGGTCGACTGGTCCCGGCCCTCCCATTGAATCGGGCCGAGCGTCAGCGACGACCGCGGGCCTGGGCCTGGATCTGGTCGCGGAGGCGTGCGGCCTGCTCGTAATCCTCGCGAGCCACGGCCTCGTCGAGTTGCTCCCGCAAGGTCTTCTCGACGGCGAAGTTGCGGCGGATTTCCTGCTCGTTGAGCCGGAGCTGTTCGATCAGGGAGGGGTCGGGGGATTCGGAGGAGTCGCGCTCGTCCCACCAGGCTCGCTGGTGCAGGGTCAGCTTCTCGACGCCGTCGCGGAGGGCGTCGATGGCCTCCTCGGGCCGCCGGCGTTCGAGGGCCAGGGCGGCCAGGGCCTGGGCGCGGTGGAACTGGACGAGGCCGCGGAACTGCTCGTGCGAGGCGACGTAATCCTCGTCCGCCCCGTGCTTCCGGACGAAATCCATCAGGGCCAGGGTGTGGTCGGAGTCGCGCACGGCCATCTCGTACCGGCGGAGCGAGAGCCAGGCCATGCGGCGGTGGTAGAACTGGACGAACTCGCGGTCGGCCTCGACGCAGTGGTGCTGCGACATGGTCCAGCCCGGCCCCCCGCTGTCGCCGGGGCCGCGGTTCGCCGCGTGATGGCGCAGGTAGTCCAGGTAGGTCGTCGCCCCGTGGGGTCGGGAGCCGTCCGGCCGCCCCGCGACTTCGAGCTGGAGGACGCCCAGCTCGATGCGGATCTGCAAGACGCTGCGACCGTCGCGGGCGCGGACCTCGCGAGCCAGGACCTCCCCGGGCTCCGGGTCGTACGGCCAGCCCTGGATGACGTCGTCCAAGTCCTTCCGCATCCCCGCCCTCCCCCGCGCCCGTCCCTGTCCGCCCGCAAGTCCGTCCCGCAGAATTATAGCCCCCCCGCCGTTCGAATCCCACATTTCCAGGCGTCCGGAGCCTCCCCGCCCGAATTCCGGAAATCCTCCCATCGCCCTCTTGCATTCCGCCCCTTCGAGCGTCATGATGTTCCTATCAATCCCACCTGCCACGCCCTCCTAGCTCAATTGGCAGAGCAGCTGACTCTTAATCAGCGGGTTGTAGGTTCGAGTCCTACGGGGGGCATTACGAGAGTCCGAGGGGAGTCCCGGACACTCTACACAAGTCACGAGCAGGCAGGGCCATGGGCCGATTCTCGGCATGGGTTCGCTCCTGTCGAATTGGTTCTGGTCTCTCTTCGACCGCCCGCGCGACGATCTTGCCGGAATGGCGCGCGGGCGGTTTCTCTCTTCATCGCTTCGTGGCAATCGAGAGGGCCGTCCATGGCCGATCGGGTCTCCCCCGGCGCGCACCGGGGGCGCGGTCGGAAACGGGCTCGATCAGCCCCGACCGAACAGCCGGCCGAGGAGGCCGCGCCGAGGCTTGTCGGCCGGCGGCGGCGGGATCACTTCGGGGGAGTCGCGCCCGCGCGGCGGGGCCTCGGCCTTCGGCGGGGGATCGAGGTCGCGGACGACGATCGGGCCTTCGGCGTCGAGGACGCACGCCACGGAACGGTCCGGCCCGCTCCCCAGGTCGACGCCCACTTGGGTCGCCGCAGCCAGCTTCGCCGCTTCGACTTCCGCGTGATGCCGGCGGTTGAGTTCCGCTCGCGCCTCCCGGTTCCCCAGCGCGGCCAGGGCGGCGAGCTGGTCGAGGGGCGCGTCGGCCAGGGCCTGGCGGCGGGCCTCCCACTCGGCGCGGGAGACCGGGTCGCCCGGGGGCTCCTCCGGCCGCTCCTCTCGCTCGACCTCGCGCGGCCGCTCCCGCCTGGGCCCGCGCGGGGAGGGCTCGCGCGGCGGCGGGGGCTCGACGGCCTTGGACTCGGCGAACTCCGCGATCTTCGCCCGGAGGAACGCCGCGGCCTCCTTCGGGGTGCTCGGCGCGCCGCCCCAGGCGTCCCCTCCCGCACCGGCGGGAGACGACGAGGGGGTCCCATCCCCCGCGTCGGCGGCTCCCGCCCTGTTGCTTTTCTCTTGTTCTCTAGATGCATCTAGAGAAACCGCCCCATTGGGCGAAGGGGATGCGCCCGTCGGTGCGACCGGTGGTCCAAAATTTTTCGGCCCGATCGTCTTGGCCGATTTCGACTTGGGCTTGCGATCCCGGCCCCCGGCGAGCGTGAAATTGAGCGTGATTTGTCGAACAAGATCACGCCCCTTCCTCACCCGCGACCGGGCGATCAGGCCGAACTTCCACTGGAGCGCGTTAAGGCCCTTCTGGACGAACCGGAGGGACTTCGGCCTCCCGAGCCGCCACAGAGCGACGGAGAGGTCCTCGTCGGTCACGTAGACGGTGGTCTGCCCCGGCTTGATCCAGCACAGGATCGCGTCGAGGACGTCGGCGGCCGTCCGGCAGATGCGCACGCGCGGGGCCTGGACGAAGTTGAACCCGTCCGGCGGGATGAACGGAGGGGCCCAGGCGTCGGGGTCGAAAGCGAGGACGTCAGCCATCGCCGCCCCCCCCGGGCGGCGTCGGCGCCCAGCCGATGAAGTGCCGCCAGTGGCTGAAGGCGGGGACGGTCTGCGAGAACTTGAAGCCGTGGCACGGCTGGACGATCGTGACGTAGCTCACGAACACCAGGCCGCGGTCGCAGAGGTTGCGGAGGTGGGGCCACAGCTCGGCCGGGTCGACCCCCCTCAGCTCGTCCGAGCCGACGTGGATCGCCCCCGCGCCGTGATGGCCGGGGTTTCGCGCCAGGTAGGCGAGGATCCGGCCGCGGATGAACGCGGCTCGGGCTTTCCGTCGCTTCCGACGCCCCCCGTCGTGGGTCCGGTCAGACATGGCCGGCCCCCCCGACGGAGGACGCGCCGAATGCGACCAGGTCCGTCCACTCCGGCCATTCGTCGGCCGGGACGGCGGTCACGCAGACGTACTCGTCCGAGATCCAGACGTCCCCCGCGAGGGGGAACGGGATTTCGTGCTCGTCGGGGATGTCCGGGGTTGATCCGTACACCGACGGGCCGTAGGATGGTCCCGTTCGGCGCGCACGAGGGACGGGGTCCGCGGATGCGGACTTTCTTCGGGCGTTCATGGATTGGCTCTCTTCTACGCTCGACTTGCACGACGATCTTGCCGGAATGGCGTGCGAATCGGGCTTCGGGTTTCGGTCAGACACGGACGGGACGGACGAGCACGCGGCCCGCGACGAGCGGGGCCGGTCGGCCGTCGACTTCAGACCACCGATTCCAGGGGGAATGCCCCCTGCATGCGCCGTCGCAATGGGGCGACGGACCCGTCCAGGCTAGCCGCGCCCGGCGGGCGCGGCAAGGGGGATCCGCGCCGGATCGGGCCGGATCAGGCGCGACCGCCGGCGTAGCGGTTGCGACCGTAGCCCCCCCGGGGGGCGGGCCGGTCGGCCTCCTTCAGCAGCTCGTTGTAGACCGCGATCGCCTCGTCGCGGCCCCACGAGACGACCTGGTCCGGGAACTCCCAGGCGTCCTTCAGCTCGAACACGCGCCGCTTGCATCCCCGGTCGCCGGCCCACGCGAGGAGCTGGCGGCCGTTCTCGGGGGGCTTGCCGCCGTCGTTGTCGCGCGGGGGCGGCGGCCCGTTGCGGCGGGGCCTGGGGCCGTCGTCCTCGGCGGCCGGCGGGGCCTCGTCGCCCAGGCCGGCGCGGAGGGCCGCGGCGTGCAGCCGGACGGCGTCGCGGACCTGGTCGGGCGTGGAGCCGTCGGCCAGCTCCGCCAGGACCTCGGCCGACGCGCCGCCGGGGCCCGCGATCGACACCTTCAACTTCATCGGACTCCTCCCGTCTCGGGGGCGACCAGCCTTCCGCAGCGATAGACGGCGATCGGCTCGCCGGGGCCTTGCACGTCGTCGCGGTCGAGCCGGACCACCGTCCGGCCGGAGGGGGCCGCGTACACCCGGACCTCGCGGCCCGGGCGCTCGCGGCTGATCTCCCGCGCCGCCGCCAGCTTCAGCAGCCGGTCGGCGGTCAGCTTCATCATCAGGGGGACCCGCCGTTCCATGATCGATCCTCCCGCGTCAGAAGGGGAGGTCCAGGTCGTCGTCGCCCAGCGTCGGGATCCGCCCCTCCGCGGCCCGTCGGTCCCGTTCGGCCCGGTAGCGGATCGCGCGGGCCCTCTCCTCGTCGCGCTTCAGGTAGGCGTTGAACGCCCTGTCGACGGCCTCCTCGACCTCGGCCCGCAGGAGCGCGTCCCGCCACGCCGGGGCGTCCATGTCCAGCGTCCCCAGCCAGCACGCCGCCAGGCGGACGATCACCGGGTCGCCGGCCGAAAGGAGGTGCTCCAGCGACTCCCGGGCCGAGACCCGATCGGCGCACGCCTCGCAGTGCTTCACCCCGTAAGGGCCCGTGTTCGCGATCTTCCGCCCGCAGCCGCCGGCGCAGGCCCGGGTGGCCTTGCGTCCACTCTCGGGGTGGGCTACAGTCGCCATGTCTCTCTCTCCGCAGGGTTGGTGGGGGAGTCTCCGGGCCGTGGCGTGTGTCAGCACGCCGCGGCCCTCGTCATGCGCCGCTCGAACCACCGAGCGAACCGCTGCATACTACCGCGATGTGGCCAATGTGTCAATTGCCTACGTTGAGGTTTTTGGCCGCGTTGACCCTTTATGTACATCGGTGTAGAATCGCGACGTGGGCGATCGCCGGGTAAGATGTGGTCGGCGTAGGGGATATCGACGATGAGCACTCGGGCGGCGGTGATGGAAAAGAAAGAGCCCAAAACCTCGACGGTGCGATTGACCCCCGAGTCGCTGAAGTGGGCGAAAATCGCATCCGGCTACACCGGCGAATCCGTCGCGGAATACATCAGCCGGACGATCGTCGAAACCGCCCAGCGCGACGCGGAGCGGCTGCACGCCGAGGCGTTGCGCGGGGCGACGGCCGATCCTGAGTCCCCGGCGCGGGGGAGGAAGGGGAAGTAGGCGATGACGGCCGAAGCCCTCGCCGTGGTCGGGACGCTCGCCGTCGCTTTCTGGGCCTGCGCGTTCGGCGGCGGGGGGGCGTACATCGCGAGCGTCCGGCGTCGGCCGATCGCCGAGGGGGTCGCGTTCGGCCTGGTCCTCGGGCCGATCGGCCTGCTGATCGAGGCGTTGCTCCCGCTGGGCCCCGAGGACGTGGACCTGGTCGACCTCCGCGTCAACGGCGTCGGCTTCGGGCGCTGGCCGAGGGCGGACGCCGAGCTGGTGCAACGCATGGCGCGCGAGGGCCGGTTCCGGCGGATGGAAGACGTCGAGCGGTTCGTGGCGAATCTGCGATGCCCCGGCCGGGTCGAGTGTGACGTGCCGCCCCGTGCGGGGCGTTGAAAACGGCCGAAGATGTGAGGCGGGAGGGATCATGGCGATCAAGAGGCGGGACCTGATCCAGACGTTCAAGGCGAAGGACGAGTCGGGTAGGGAGTACACGCTCCAGGTCTACGTCGACATCATCGACGCCTTCACGACCGCCGATCCCAACGGCGAAATGCCCGGTGTGAAGTCGATCTTCACGGCTGATAGAGATAGGGTGAGACGGAAGGGAAAGGGCGTGTACGAGATCGTCGGCCACCGCACGATTCGACTGACTTCCGACGATCCGAACGCGCCGTGAAAATCCGCCGGCCGGGAGGTGGCGAGCCGCCCGACCGGCATCAGTTCAGTGAGCTGCGATCTCGCGAAGGGTGCCGGCGGTGAGGGAGCACATCTCCTTGGACGAGTCGACGATGGCAGCGAGGCCGTCGAAGAACTCCGTGCAGTCGATCTTCAGCGTGTCGTCCCCCTCCGATACCATCGCGGCGTTGTAAATCGCGGTCAGCTCCTTGAATGGGCCTGACATCCGAGCGACTTCGATCGAAGCCCACATGTCGGATAGGGCTTCCAGCAGATCCGTGACGGCCTGGAACGCCCTGGCTGGCGAGCCGCCGTTGGCTGCGATGTTGGTGAGATCCTCGAACGCCGCCTGGACCACGCGCCGACGAATGCTGAGATTGGACATGTGCGTTGCACTCTGAATGTCTGCTCTGCGCCGCGACGTCCGCGGCTTCTAAGTAGAATGATCAACCCCGGGCGTTGCTCGATTTCAGAGTTTCGGTCGCAATCGTCGGTACATCCGGGAGCTCGAAATTGTGTGAGGTCCCCCGTCACAAAAGCGAGGCATCTCGTATGGGGCGTTCGGAGGGGTCGGATGACGTCTCCGCCGGAGCCGCCCGGCTGAAGGCGGCGGGACTCGGAGAGTCGGATCATGGCGCGACGCACGTCGGCTGAGGACGTGGTGCGGGATCTGAAGTATCAGGGCCGGGTGTTGCACGACCGGCTGAAGTCGCCGGGCGATGACGCCGTCGCCCGGATGGACGAGATGGTCGACGCCCGGACGGCTCGGGCGCTCGGTGTGATGCGGAGTTGCCAGCCTCGCGACGACGTCTTCGAGGTGGTCGAGGGGGCCAAGACGGCGGCCGGCCGGTCCTGAGATAGTTCCGAGGCGGCCCGGCCGGCGCAACCCCTTGCCCGGCCGGGCCTATGCTCGCATAATCGGTGCATGCCACACCACTTGGGGCATGCACGTATCGCCGACCCGGCGTATGGCAGGCGTGGACGGGGGCCCTTGACCCGGGCGGAAACGTGCGAATCGCGAAGCGGACCGGCGTCCGGGTGCCGGCGAGCGGGGAAAGCTCTTCAGCCCACCGTCCGAGCGAGTAGGCCGCGGGCCGGGCCCCTCCGACGGGAGGACGCCCGGCCCGTGGCGGTTCGAAGCGAAGCGAGGGGACGATGCTCGACGCCGAGACGCTCCGCTGGATGGACCACGCGATCCACCACCAATTCGAGACCGTCATCTTCTTCCTGCTCGGATGCTGCCTGATCGCGATTCTGGCGTTCGCCTTGGTCGCGATCGTCGCGGTTGGGCCGATGGTGCTGGTCGCAGCGTACAAAGACTTGCGCCACCGGGTCGAGTGGGATGCGAGGCTGGCCAGGCTCTACGACGAGGTCGACCGAGGACGCCCGAGATGCGACAAGCCGGGCCCGACCGGATTGGAGTGACGACGATGTTCGACTCGTACCGCCGCCCCCGCCTCGGCGTCTTCCGCCTCCCGCTGCAAAAGATCCGCGACGGCAGCCCCGCGGAGCTGGCCGAGCTGCGGGCGATCATGGGGCGCTGCGTCGTCGTCGAGGCGCAATACGACTACGCGTCCAACGCGGTCCGCTACGTCGCGGACTGCGAAGACTTCGACCCGACGCCCGATTACGTCCTCGCGTGGGACCTGCCGCGCTACGAGTGGACGATCCGCGACGGCGTCCCGGTCGCGACCAAGGGGTTGTGCTGACCCCCCGACCCGCTCACGCCGCGGCCGGTTCGCCCGGCTCGACCGCCGGCGGCTCACCTTCCGTCGTCGCCCCCGCCCGGCGTCGCAAGTCGCGGATGACGGCGAACTTGCCGAGGTGCGACGCCAGGGCCTCCTCGGCGATGTCGGCCATGTCGCGGCCCTGCTCGGCCGCGACGACGGCCAGCTCGCGGCGGACCTGGTCGCCGAGCCGCAGCGTCGTCTTCGTCCGCCTCGGCCCGCCGGCCGCCTTCGCCGCCTCGGCCCGGCCGGTCGGGCCGGCCGCCCTGGGTTTCCTGCCCGCCATGACGTCGGCCCCTCCCCGGACGATCGGCCGTCCCGGCCGCCGGGACGGCTCGACGGCCCGGCCGTCCAGGTATCGGCGCGAGGCGCGCGCCCGCTCCAATGGACTTGCGCCCATGTGCCGGCGGGGCAGGGGAGGGGGTCACCCCTTCGGCTTCCGCCGGCCGGGGCAGAGCTGGAGGTCGAGGGCGCGGCAGAGCGCGTCGACGGTCTCCAGCGAGAGCGAGGGGCGGACGCCGGAGACGAAGCGGGAGATGAGGATCCGGTGGATCCCCGCCTCCTTCGCGATGTCGTACTGGGTCCGGCCGGACTTCTCGATCGCCGCGCGGAGCTGCTCGCCGATCGTGGCCCGCGGCGGGGGGGCCGCCTTACGAGGCGATGGCACGTTCGCACCTCCGGAGGATCGCGTGGACCGACGACTTCGACCAGGTCGTCGCGCCGGACTTGGTGGGCGCCCCCCGGTCGGTCAGGTGGCGGGCGATCCGGCCGAGGGACCAGCCGCCGCGGCGCAGCTCCAGCATCAGGGCGACCGTCGCGACCTCCTCGGGGACGTCCTCCAGGCGCGTGTCGTCGGGGTCGCCGGGGTTGGCGAGCCGGCGGCCGTAGGGGATCTGGCCGGCCCGGTTCCCGATCTTCTTCACGTACTGCATGGCGTCGTAGACGCGCTCGGCGATCGTCTCGCGCTCCCACTGGGCGACGGACATGAGGACGTTCAGGACCAGCCGCCCGGCCGCGGTCCGGGTGTCGATGCTGTCGCCGATGCTGAACAATTGCCGGCCGGCCCGCTCGCCGAAGAACTCGACGATGAGCGCGTTCCAGTCGGCGACCGACCGGGAGAGCCGGTCGAGCTTGGCGACGACGACCCCCTCGGACTCGCCCGACCGGAGCCGTTCGAGGGCGCGGCGGAGGCCGGGCCGGTCGAGGTCCTTCCCGGATCGGCCCTCGTCGGCGATGATCTCCCGCAACGTCAATCCATGCAATTCGCAGTACATCCGGACCTTGGCGGTCTGGACTTCGATCGAGACGCCGCCGCGCGCCTGTTCCTCGGTCGAGACCCGGACGTAGCCGTCGACATCCATCGCGATTTCCCCCGTGATTCATGCGGCGGGCGGCCGGTTCCGTAGCCGCCCGGCTACGCTGCACCCAGGATACCGGGGGGCTACGGTCGTAGCCAGATGGTTACGGTGTACGGACCCGGGGGCGGCGGGCCGTCCATCACGTGAACGTCGTGGACGATTTCCGCCCCTCCGCGGCCCCCAAAAAAGCCCGCATGAGGCCCTTAAAAAACACTATCATCCAAGCGATGCGATGACGCGACCGCGATGAGGTGCAACGATGCAGGGACGGCTGACGCACGCCGAGGAGTGCATCCTCTGCGGCCGGGCCCGTGCGGGCGACGACCACGCCCGCAATCGCCTGGTTATGGAGCACATGGGGCTGGCGAGGAAGCTGGCCCGGGCGGCGGGCCGGCGCGGGCCGGTCGACGTCGCCGACCTGGTGCAGGAGGCCGTCTTCGGGATCGTCCGCGCCGCGGCGAAGTACGACCCGGTCGCCCACCCCGGCGTCCGCTTCGGAAACTATGCCGCGAGATGGATGCATCTCTATATCGCGCGGGCCCTCGACGCCGCCCGAATAATCCACGTTCCAGAATATATCGAATCCGTGTTGCGATCCGGGGGCGACGGCGCGGCGCTGACGCCGGGCCGCCGCGCGGCGAGGGACGCCGCGGCCCGGATCCTCGCCGCGGAGTATCTCCCCGTCGGCGTCGACGACGCCGCGGCCCGGCCCGATCCCGAGCCCGACGAGGACCTGGGCGAGGGGCTGGCGGCGCTGCCGATGATCCAGCGGCACGTCGTCGGTCGGCTCTACGGCCTCGACGGCGGGCCGCCGGCGTCGCTGAAGCGGACGGCGGAGGAGATCGGGTGCAGCGTCTTCGCGGTCCGGCGGATCGCCCGGACGGCGCTCGACCGGCTGCGGGCGGAGCTGTCGCGCCGGCACGAGCGGCGGCGCAAGTCCTGCGCGTACCCGAAAAAGTGCAACCCCAACCGCCGCAAGGGCTGAGGGACCGCCGTCGGGGCCCGCCGCGTCGGGGCCGTCGGGGGCGTGCGATACCGTCTCTATAGACGAAGCGAGGGGCCTGGGGATGCCGTCGCACCTGATGTCCGCGGTGCTGCTCTGGTACCGCGACGAGGGGTTCACCCCCGTCGAGATCGCCCTCCGGGAGGGCATGTCGGTCCGGTCGGTCCAGGCCGGGCTGAGGGCCGCCGGGGCGATCGAGCACGACCTCCGGGCGCCGGAGGAATGGAAGCCGCCGGTCACGCCGATGTACGGCTGCCCGCCGTTCGTCCGCGTCGAACTCGGCGATCGGGGCGAGGAGCTGACGCCCGAGTGCCCGCACCACGGGCCCATCCCCCGCGGCTCGTGGCTCTACTGCGAGCGCTGCGGGGCTTCCGGCCTCGACGGCGACCCGCGGCTCGACCGCGACCCGCGGACCGACCCGCGGCCCGACCCCCGCCCCCCCGCGAAGCACCTGTCCCGTCGCGAACGACGGGCCCTCAAGAGGTCCACCGCACGATGGAACGCCCCCCCGCCGACCGGATCACCCAGGCCGAGCTGAGCCACCTGAAGGCCGCCGGCGAGAAGTCGAAGGACGCGATCGTCGTCTACGAGACGGCGAAGCGGTCCGTGCTCGCCAAGGTCCGCGAGGGCCTCCCCGTCGAGGACGGCGACCTGTACCCGGTCCTCTCCACCCGCGAGGAGAAGCGGGTCACCAACGCCGAGATCGCCCGGCTGATGGGGCCCGAGGTCCTGGAGGAGATGCGGGCCCAGCTCCGCCCGACCGTCTCCGAGTCGCTGAAGGTCGAGTGCCGGGCGGTCGTCGCCCCGCCCGCCGGCCCGGCCGAGCCCGAGACGGCCGGCGGCCTCGGCTACCGCCGGTTCAGCCGCGCGGTCAACCACTTCGCGATCGCCGCCCTGGCGATCCTGGCGACGGCCGGCCCGGCCCGGGCCCAGCAGCTCCCGACCGGCCGGGCCGAGGTCGTCACGACCGAGCCGCGGCTGGGATCCGTCGTCGCCAACGCCCCGATCCCGGCGGAGATGCACATCCGCAACGAGGGCTCCGACGTCGACGGCGCGGGGCTGTGCGTCATCTCCTCGATCCTCGCCAACGGCATGTACCAGGGAGTGCCGGGGCTGGAGTCGGGCAAGGGCTCGGAGCTGTGGAAGCGGGCGAAGGCCGAGCCGGGCGGGTACTACCCCGAGAAGCTGGAGAAGCTCCTCAAGGAAGTGCTCCCCGACGAGAAGTGGTTCAGCTGGGAGGGCGAGGGGACGGACCTGGTCCGGGCCTACAACGCCAAGGGCTACCCCGTCGGCTCCACGACCAACACCGGCGAGCTGTACGAAGGCAAGCCGGTCCATCACATGATCAGCGACGCGCACCTCGACGAGGCCGTCGCCTGCATCATCGACAACAACGACCCGGGCAAGTACCGCTGGGTCACCGCGGCCGAGTTCGCCCGCCGCTTCCCGGACGGGGGCAAGGGCTGGGGGTTCGTGTGGCTCCGGCTGCCGCCCGGGCTCGACGACTCGCTCTACTACGCGGCGGCGCTGCTGCTCGCCTCGGCGGCGCTGCTGCTCCCCTCGAACCTGCTCTGGCTGATGGCGGCCCGCAACGCCTACCGGGCGTCGACCGCCGTCCGGCCGTCCTGACCCCTCGCAGATCGAAGCCGAGAGGAGAGACCGTGCAGACCCGCCAAGAACCCCGAGCGGAGCGCTGGCTGATCGTCCGCGAGCAGATCCCGGCCGCGGCGATCCCCGCCCCGGTCCCCCTCGCCCCGGTCGCCTGCACCAAATGCGGCGCGGCCACCGAGCCCCGGCCCGGCGGGCTGTGCCGCTACTGCCTCATGAAGCTGACGAGAGTCGACCTGCTCGGCCCGCGGTTTCGGTTCGGTCCCGCCTGAGTCCTCGCACACCCTCCCGCGGACGCCGACGTCCGAGGAGCCCGACCATGATCCCCACGCTGATCCTCGCCCTGGCCGTCGCCGCCCAGGCCGACGACGACGCGCCCGCCTCGCCGGCGACGTCGGGACCGGGCCTGCACCGGGTCCACGTCGTCGGGCCGCGGGAGCTGTGGGTCTGGTCGGTCGAGACGGCCGACGGCAAGTTCCGCCCGGTCGAGTACCGGCCCGACCCGGCCCCGGCCCGGCCGGCCTTCGAAACCAACGGCGTCGTCGCCGCCCGCCTCGCGAGCGACGGCCGGACCATCCGCGCGTCCGACCCGCGGACGCTGGCGGAGGTCGCCGCCGTCGCCGAGCGGTGCAAGCCCGATCCGCCGGCCGAACCGGACCCCGGCCCGCCCGTCGAGCCGGGGGGCGTCCCGCCGGGCGAGCTGATGCTCTACGCCGCCGGCGTCGCGCTCTGCATCCTCGGCGTCCTCATCGCCGTCCGCTCCGTCCTCCGACCCCGCTGAGACGTCGCCATGACCCACGGGCAGATCGCCCTGGCCTGTTCGGCCGCCCTGTTCGTGCTGTGCCTGGCCGTCGCCGGCGTCTCGGCCTGGCGTCGCCGGGCCGCCGCGGTCCCGGCCGCCTCGCCCCGCTTCGTCTCGCCGGCGATGCCGGCCGTCGCCGCGGCCCCCGACCGCCACCCCGTCCTGGTCGCCGCCGACTGGGTCCGCGACGAGCGTCGCCGACGGGCGGCGGCCAGGCTCATCGACCGGGTCGTCGACGACGGGGTCGACGACGAGCTGGAGCGGCTGATGGGGGCTTTCGTCCCAAAAGACGGCGGCGGCCCCGCGTGACGCGGTCGGCCGTCGGCCCCTGGGGTTTCCTCCGCCTGCAATGACCTCCATCGTCTTCGCCCTGGCCGGCCTCGCCTGCCTCCCGCTGGCCGGCGAGCTGGCCTTTCGCCTCATCCTCGAACCTCTCGTCGAAAGGGTCTCTTCACGATGCTCCGCTTCGAACTCGGCTCCTCGATCGGCGTCTTCCTCCAGGTCCCGGCGACCCCGACCCCGGAGCCGGAACCGATCGTCACGCCGCCCGCGCCGACGAAGGCCGACGTGAAGCCCGCGATCAAGGGCCTGGGCGAGGGGGGCGTCGTGCTGACGTACCCGTCGTTCGACCCGGCCGTCCAGGCCGCCCCGGCCGAGACCCGGGCCTACTTCGTGAAGCCCGGCGAGCCCGTGCCGACGACCGTCGAGGCGTGGCTCGCGTCGGACTACCCCTACAGCGTCCGGACCGACCCCGTCCCGCCCGAGGGCGTCGACCCCTACACGCTGGCGATCCCGAGCGTGCTGGAGGTCCCGGGCGACTACCTCGTCCAGACGCTCCTCGGCTACGACGACGCGGCGGCCTGACGACGTGCGACGCCCGACGCGGGATGAGGCCGTCGAGCTGGCGATCCTCGCCGCGACCGGCCTCTACCTGCTCATGGCGGAATGGCCCTGTACCTGGTGAAGGGGGAGTCTGGCCGATGCTGATCGAGATCACCGCAGGCAGGTACGTCCGGCGCGACGCCATCGTCGAGGTCAGGGATTACGTCGCTCTATGCGACGGCGTGCCGGTCCGCGGCTGCGACGTCTACCTGGAACGCGGCGGAGTCCTGAGCTTGAAGGGCCGAGCCGCCGAGAGCGTCGTCAAGCGGATCAACGAGGCCACGGCCGTCGCCCCGGCGAGCGATAAGCAGGCTGCGAAGGGCGTCAAGGACCTGAAAGCGTCCGGCCTGGCCGGCGTCGTGAACAACGTCGAAGCCGTCGTGAAGGGCTTCGGCATCCCGATCGGGCCCTCCGTCCCGCTCGACGAGCTGGATGCGCCGATCGACTTCGGTGGCATCCGGCTCAAGCCGTCGGAGATCCTCGCGGTGATGCAGCCCGAGGATCAGGACGGCCTGACGACCGTCACGCTCACCGCAGGGGCGGCGCAGGTCCGCCTCTCGGCCACGCAGGTCTTCTATCGACTCGCCCTCCGCCTAACGTCGGCCCTTCGAGCGCGTTGACGGCGGCCCGGCCCCCGGAGTCCGCCGCCCGTGGAAGACCGTGAAGACGAGGGGGCCGACGGCGTCCCGTCGCGGTCGGACCTCAAGCTGATCGAGCAGGCCCTCCGCCAGGACTGGCCGATCCCCCCGCGGGTGAAGCGGGACATCCTCCAGACGCTCGTCAACCTCGTCTCCGGCGAGGACGACACCGGCGGCAACGGCCTTCCCATCCCGCCGCGGACGCGGATCGCCGCGATTCGAGCCATCGCCCAGTTCGGCGGCCTGGTCCTGAAGCAACAGGCCCTCGACCTGATGCGGCGGAAGTTCGAGGGGAAGAAGGAAGACAGCCTGGCCGACCTGGTCGGGAAGGCGGAGGCCCTGGCGGAACACCGTGAACGAACGCGAGAGGCTGATCTCCCTGCTGGCGAGGTGCCATAGCGACCCGGACCTGTTCAACAGCGCGATCCTAGGCCGGGCGCCCCTGTGGTGGCGCCAGCGCGAGGTCGCCGAGTCGGTGGTCAAGTATCGGCAGACGATCTGCTACAGCGGCAACGCGACCGGCAAGGACTACCTCCTCGGCGACATCATCCCGTGGTGGCTCTACACCCGGGCGAACTCGCTGGTGATCGTCACCGGGCCCTCGCAGACGTTGCTCGGCAGCGTCACTTGGAAGGAGGTCCGGCGGGCCGTCGACAACGCCGTGATCCCGCTCGGGGCGAAGGTCACGACCGGGGTCAAGACGAGCCCCCAGGTGTGCGCCGTCGACGCCCGGAGCGGCTGGCAGGCCCTCGGATACAGCACGACGTCGGTCGAGCGGGCGAGCGGCCAGCACGAGCGCAAGGTCCTCGTCATCATCGAAGAGGCGTCGGGCGTCCTCGACGAGATTTGGTACGCCCTCGACTCCCTGAAGTACGTCCGGCTGCTGGCGATCGGCAACCCGATCCGGCCCGACGGCGAGTTCGTCCGCCGGATCCGCATGGGCGAGGAGGACGCCCGGCTGGGAAGGCCGCCGGCCGAGTCGATCAACGCCATCCGGATCCCGTCGACCGACAGCCCCGACATCGACCTGGAGGAGAGCCCCCGCGGCCTCGCCGACCGGACGTTCCTGCGGTCGGCCTACCGGATGCACGGCGAGGACGGCCTGTGGGTCCGCAGCCACATCAAGGCCGAGATCCCGATCGCCAGCTCCGAGGCCCTGATCCCCGGGGCGTGGCTCGACTGGGCGGCCACCGTGATCCGGCCGGCCTACCCGATCAACCACCCGATCCACCAGACCCGCCGCATCGCCGTCGACCTGGGCGAAGGGGTCGGCCGCGACTCCTCCGTCGTCCTCGTCCGCGACGACCTGGGCGTCCTCCAGGTGACCCACGGGAATGCGATGGGGCTCCCCGAGGCCGCGGCGGAAGTGAGCCGGCTGCGGCAGATCTGGAACGTCCCCGACGAGCGGATCAGCTACGACTCGCTCGGCATCGGCCGCGACTTCCCGCATCACCTGTGGCACCACGGCGTGACGGCCGTCGCCTACGCCGGCGAGGGCCGGCCGCTCGACCCGGCCCACTTCACGAACCTCCGCACCGAGGCCGCCTGGAACCTCAAGAACCGCCTCGACCCGACGGCCGCCGGCGGGGCCGCCCCGTTCGCCATCCCGATCGGCGACTACTGGGAGCGGCTGAAGCGGGCGCTGGAAGCCCTCACCTACGAGTGCGGCGTCCGGACCCAGGTGCAGCTCCTCCCCAAGAAACAGTGGTCGGCCAAGCTGGGCCACTCGCCCGACGTCGCCGACGCCCTGATCCAGTCGTTCGCCTTCTCCCGCGTTGCTTGAACCGAGGTTAGACCGATGGCCGACGAAGAGACCCCGACCGAGCCGACGCCGGACCCCGAGCCGGCCGCCCCGACGAACGACATCCGCATCGGCCGCGACCCGAACGGACCGTGGAAGGCCCGCCTCGGCTCCGGCGACTCCGCCTGCGAGGGGACGGGGGAGACCGCGAACGAGGCCCTGTCGTCGCTGTTCTTCCAGGTGGTCTACCGCGGCTACCCCTTCGACCTGACCATCGGGCCCCACTGAGCCGATGCTCTCCCGCATCTTCAAGACCGACCCGGCGACGGCCGGCCGCCCGGCGACGATCGACGTCGCGGCGATCGCCGAGGAGGTGGCCAAGGGCCTCCCCTGCGGCAAGGACCGCCGCGACCGCGCCGCGCGCAACGCCGCGTTCTGGGACTACGACGGCGAGCGCTACTGCGACTACTTCCGCCGCGACGCGGAGTCGAGCTGGGACCAGCAGGGCCGGCCCCACCGGGAGAGCGGGTTTTCGCGCGAGGTGATCGAGGTCCTGACGGACCACCTCTACTGCCCCGGGCCGTCGCGGACCTGGTCGGACGACGCCGGGCAAACCTGGCTCGACCAGGTCTACTCCGACAACCACGTCGACGCGGTGATGGCACGGGCCGACCAGCTCGCCCACCGCTCGGAGGTCGCCGCCATCCAGGTCGACGCCGCCGCCGGCGAGGCGGAGAAGCCGATCACGCTCCGGCTCTGGTCGGCCGAGCATTTCGAGGTCTGGGTCGATCCCGACGAGCCCGCCCGGGCCGCCGCCGTCTGCACCATCGACCGCTTCGACTTGCAGACCCGCTACCGCCTGTGGACGAAGGACGAGGTCAGGACCTTCGTCACCACCAAGGCCGCCGGCACGTCGGGCGGCCGGGTCGCGGAGCAGGTCGAGGCCGTGGCCAACACCTACGGCGTCGTCCCCTTCGCGTTCGTCCACTTCGACCTGCCCATCCAGCAGTTCTGGACGTCCTCGCCCGGCGACCTGCTGGTCGACGCGGAGATCCGCGTCGACGACCGGCTCTCGCGGCTCGACGAGAGCATCCACAAGCACCTCAACCCCGTGGCCTGGGTCAAGGGGATGCCGCGGGGCTGGACGCCGGTCCTGGAGCCTGGGCGGTTCCTGCGGCTCGCCGAGGGCGGGGCGATCCCGACGCCCGGCGGCATGACGACGGGGCAGGGGGCGGAGATCGGCCACTTGCAGGCGACGATCGACGTGGCCGGGGCGTGGACCGACTGCCTCAACTACGTCAACCAGGTCCTGGAGGCGGCGCGGGCCCCGCTCTCGGCCGTCCGGATGGACCAGCAGGGCGTCGCCAGCGGCATCAGCCTGATCGTCGAGCAGGCCCCGCTGCTGGGCCGGGCCCGCAAGCGCCGGGGGCCCTTCGGCGTCTACGAGCAGGACCTGGCCCGGCTGATCCTCCTATGCTCGGGACATCACTACGACCGCCCCGAACTGGTCGCGTCCGCGAAGTCCGGCCGGCTCTCCCTCGGCTGGCCCCAGCCGTCGCTGGCGATCCCCACGCCCGACCGCCTGGAGATGATCACGGGCGAGGTGGCCGTCGGCTGGAAGTCCCAGCTCCAGGCGATCGGCGAGTGGTACGGCGTCCCGCGCGACCAGGCCCTCGCGATCGTCGCCCAGATCGAGGCCGACGACGCCGAGCTGCGGAAGGTCGCCCCCAAATACGCGGAGGCCGTCCTCCGCAAGCCGCCGGAACCCGAGCCGAATCCGGACGACGACGAGACTCCGCCCGACGGCCCGGCCGAGCCGGCCCCCGGACGCGACGACGAAGACGACCCCGACGGAGACGATTGACCGATGTTCCCCCGACTGCTGCTCAACCCCAACGCCGACGCCGCCGGCGGCGGCTCTGAACGCCCCCGCCGCGCCGAGAACGCGGGCACCATCGCCCGCCTCGCCGCCAAGGCCCGCGGCTACCTGGAGAAGTACAACCAGGAGAAGATCCGGGCCGACGGCCTCAAGACGCAGGTCGACGGCCTCACGTCCGAGGTGACGACCCTCCGCGAGAAGGCCGACGGGTCGACCTCGGCGAGGAAGGTCGAGGAGCTGACGGCCCAGCTGCGCGGCCTGAAGCATCGCGCCGTGTTCGACCGGCTCGCCGGCGAGGCCGGCGTGAAGCCGGGCGCGACCGACGACCTCTACCAGCTCTCCGGCTGGAAGCCCGAGGCCGACGCCGTCGACGAGGCCGCCATGAAGCAGGCCATCGCCGACCAGAAGGGCAAGCGCGGGTACCTGTTCGGCGAGGCCGAGGCCGGGGCGCCCCCGCCCGCCGACGGCTCGACGACGACCACGCCGCCGCCGGCCCCGAAGCCCGGCCCGGCCTACGGGCAGGGGGGCTCGACGACGACCGCCCCGAAGTTCACCGACGACCAGCTCTCCGACCCCGTCTACAGCTTCAACAACTTCGAGAAGATCAGCGCGGCCGCCTCCGAGCGGGTCGCACGCGGCGAGGTCTGACCGCCGCCGAGGGCCGACGCGGGGGCGTCGCCCGTCTCGCACCGCCCATCCCATCCCGCGGCCCCCCGGCCGCCGAGGGCCCTCCCCGGGCCCGGTCGGCGAGCACATAGGACTCGCCCGTGGCCAACACGATCACCGGATTCCTGGAGCGGCTCACCGCCGCCGCAGGCGACTACAACAAGGCCAAGGTCGCACGCCTCGGCCTCCTCGGCTCCGTCTACCTCGACGTCCGCCCCGCCGTGGCCCGACAGGGCCAGACCATCCGGATCTACTTCCCGGACGTCGCGGCCATGACGGACCAGGCCAACAACGACTGGACCCCCGAGGACCTCAACCCCGGCTACGTCGACATGGCCTGGGGCCAGCGCCCGGGCAAGGCGATCCTCGTCCGGGACTTCGAGCAGTTCCAGACCGCGACCGACATCCTCGACCAGTTCATCGACCCCTGCTACAAGCGGGCCTGCGAGTACGCCAACGGCGCCATCGCGGCCCTGCTGACCGCGGGCAACTTCAACGCGTACCCCGCGCTCCAGTCGGCGACGCCGGCGTCGATCCCGATCGGCACGGCCGCCAACGCCTGGGACGTCCTCACCGGCGCCAAGGTCCCCGTCCAGGACCCCGCGTCCTGCTCCCTGGTGGTCCACAACAACGTCCACCGCAACATGCTCACCGACTCCAACTGGTACCAGGAGAACCTGGTCGGGGCGGTGATCGCCAACCAGACGCGGCAGAACGCCGCCGACGGCCCGGGCACGCCCCCGGCGTTCAACTACACGCGCAAGGTCGACCAGCAGATGCCGACCTCGACCACCGCCAACCTGACCGGCACGATCGCCGTCACCAACGGCTCGACGGCCGTCACGGGGACCGGAACCGCCTTCACCACCCAGGCCCCGGTCGGCTCCTGGATCAAGGTCGCGACCGACACGGCCTACTACCGCGTCGAGGCCGTGACGTCCGACACCGCCCTGGTCCTCTCGCAGGGCTACGCCGGCACGACCGGCTCCGGGAAGACCTACCAGCGCGTCACGTACACGTCGGTCGCGATGAACAAGTACGCGATCGCGCTGGCCGTCCGCCCGCTGGAGTTGGTCAACAACGGCTCCGTCCAGAGCCGCCTGGTGATGATCCAGGGGCTGCCGTTCCGCCTGATGCTCTCCTACCAGCACCTGAAGGCCGGCTGGCTGATGACGCTCGACTACGCGATGGTCGCCGCCGTCATCCGCCCGGACTTCGGGATCCTGATCCAGAGCTGAGGGCCGAACCGTGGCCTACGTCCACGCCGACGCCGCCGTCGGGCCGGCCGCGCTCGCCCGGGCGGCCGGCGGCCCGACGCTGACGCTCGCGACGGGGAAGGGGGCGGCGTTCGCCGCCGCCAACCCGACCCCGTCGTCGCCGATGCCGGTGGCTATCTTCCGCGGGCCGGCCGGCTCGGAGGCCCTCCAGGGCGCCGTCCTCGTGACCGGCGTCTCGGGGGACGCCCTGACGTGCGCGGGCAACGTCCCCGGCTACGTCGACCCGGCCGTCCAGGTCGGCGACGTCGCCGCCTGCGTCCCGCTCGCCGCCGACGAAGCCGCGCTGTGGGCGGCGATCGCGACGTGCGTCACCTCGACGGCCCTGGCGACGACGCTCGGGGATTATGCGACCACGGCGGCCCTGAACGCCGGCCTCGCCGGCAAACAGGGCTCGCTCACGCTCACCACCACCGGGACGAGCGGCGCGGCCACGCTGGTCGGCTCGACGCTCAACATCCCGCAGTACGCGGGCGGCGGGGGCGGCTCCGGGACCGTCACGACGGTGTCGGTGGCCTCGGCCAACGGCCTGGGCGGGTCCGTGGCCAACGCGACGACGACGCCCGCCATCACCCTGACGTGCTCGATCGTCGGAATCCTGAAGGGCAACGGGACGGCCGTCAGTCAGGCCGTCGCCGGGACGGACTACGTCTCACCCTCGGGCCTGTCGTCGGCCCTCGCGTCCTACGTCGCGCTCACGGGGGCCCAGACCCTCGTGGACAAGAGCACGCAGTCCAGCGGCTCCGGCGACCAGCTCAAGCACCTGAACACGCTGGGGGTCCAGGCGTCGGGCGTCGACGCCGACGGCAACGCCGGCGGCTACGACCTGTCGTACCTGCTGGCGTCCGGCGTCGACCTGGCCGCCGGGGCCTCGGCGTCGCGGATCGCGACGTGGCCCGGGAAGATCCTCGAAATCCTCATCAAGGCCAACGTCAACGGAGCGTCGGGCGGGTTCACGCTGGTCGTCACGAAAAACGGCACGACCATCGCCACACAAGCCGTCGTCGCCTCAAACACCGCCGTCGTGACGATCGCGGCCGGCTCGATATCCGACCTCGCGATCGCCAAGGGCGACGTCTTCGCGGCCTCCTGCGCATCGTCGCCGGCGCCGGGCACGGGCGTCCAATCGGTGGAGGTCTACATCAAGCACGGCCGGAGGAACCGCTGATGGGCGCGGTGTACCTCGGCGTCGACAACTATCGCGACGGCGACTGGATCGGCGCGAGGGGCCGCCAGGCGGTCCGGATGGCCGCGGGCGACGCGACCCCCGCCGACTGGAACGACATCCCGGCCGGCTACGCGATCGCGATCTCGGGGCAGACCGGCTTGTCCTGGATCGCCGGCTATTCGCCGACGATGGCCGACGGCTACGCCCTCACCAACAAGGCCGGGACGGCCCGATCTTACGGGGGCTGGTACATCAACACGGCCGGCTACATGACCTGCACCGTGTCCGCGACCGATTCGGCGTGGCACCTGGCCCAGGTCTATTGCATGGACCCGTCCGCCCCGAACCGGACGTCGGTCGTCGACGTGATGGACGGGGCGACCGTCCTCGGCGCCTACACCAAGGCCAATGCTTTCCAGTACAGCTCCTATTGGGTCCTCGCGGCCTTCACGGGGTCGGTCGTCTTCCGCTTCTCTCGCGGCAATTCCAGTTCCCTCGCCCCGCTCCAGGGGATCTTCATCGATCCCTGGTCCCCGCACTGCGCGGGCGTCCCGCCGGCCGGTGCGGTCGGCAGCTTCGCCTACTGAGGATCGCGCCATGGCGTCTAAATTCATCCGGGTCTCGATCCCCGACCCGTCGAAGCCCAGCGAGTTGATCGAGGCCATGGCGTGGCAGCGGCTGCACGCCTTCGATCACGGCAAGAGGCGGGCGGCGATCACCTGGGAGTTCTTCCGGGCCGACGCCTGGACGGTCCCCGGCGCGGGCCCGATCAAGGTCGAGGTCTATCCGATCGAGCCCGAGGAGCAGCCCGCCGTCTACGGCCAGCCCGAGCAGTTGTCCGCCTACGTCCCGCCCGTCTACGGCGACCCCGACCCCGAGACCGGCGAGCCCGCCGTCCTCGCGCCTGCCGTCGAACCCACGTTCGGGCCCGCACCGCTGATCCGCCCTCGCATCCCCGGCTACTCGGAAGTCTTCTCCACCCTGGCGGCCGAGATCGAGGCCATGGGGGCCAGGTTCGCTCAGATGGCCGCAGATTTCTTCGCCGGCGAACTGGTCCCCGACGACGAGGAGCCTTGACCCGTGTTCGGCGCCCTCCGCCCCTACGGCTCGCTCGCCCCGTTCGGCTCGCTCGGGGCGTCGCCGACGCCCCCGGCCCCGGCGCTCGTCGCGCCGCCGATCCTGAGCCTGCCGACGGCGCCGGCCGCCGCCGCGTTCGGGGCGGTCGACCCGAGCCGCGCGAAGATCCTCGACCCGACCCCCTCGACCTGACGGGACCCGCATGGCCGGAATCGCACTGACCGTCCCCCGCGGCGCGTCGCTCGTCCGCGACTTCGTCGCCGCCGACTACGACGGCGACGCGGTCTCCGTCTTCCTGGCGAGCGACGCCCTCTCGGCGACGCTCTGGCCCGGCGGCTCGACGGCCCCGATCGCCGGCGGGCCGACGGCGAGCTGGCTCGACGCCCCGTCCGGGACCTGGCGGCTGTCGCTGGCCGCCGCGGCGTCCGCGGCGCTGGAGCCGGGCCGCTACCGCCTCCGGGCGACGGCGACGCGGGGCGACGCCGTCGCGGCCCTCCTCGACGGCACGCTGGAGGTCACGCCGTCCCCGGTCGCCGACGCCACGGCCTCCATCGCCCCCTACGGCTCCTACGAGCTGATGGTCGAGGAGGCCCCCTGGCTCGCCCACCTCCAGGCCCGCGACGACCAGGCGAGGTTCCTGCGGCAGCGGGTCAAGGCCCGCAACTGGCTCGACGCGATCGTCGCCGCGAACTACCGGGCCGGCGGCCTGGGGATCTACGGCGAGCACTCGGCCGCCGCGCTGGCGTGGGGCGTCCCCCGCCGGCCGCTCGGGCCGTCGACGATCGTCCTCGACTGGCTCGCCGCCGACAGGCTCCTCGTGACGCCCCAGGTCGCCCTGGCCTGCACCTACAAGGCCGTCGAGCTGGTCGCCCGGGCCCAGGTCGGCGTCAACCCCCAGCACGCCGGCCGGGCCGGCTGGTACTCCCGGCTCGCCGAGGACGAGCTGGACGGCATGTCGTCCGTCGCGATCGACCTCGACGGCGACGGCCGGCCCGACCTCTACATCCCCCTCGCCGCGACCAACACCCTCTTCACCTGATGGCCTCCCCGACGACGATCCCGCGACCGGCCCGATTCCGGGTCTCCGGCGGCGAGCCGGCCTCGGTGCGCGCCGCGGACGCCGCGGACCGCCTCGCCTACTGGCGGGCCTTCGTCGAGTTCGCCAAGGAGACCAAGGCCCGCGAGCTGGCCCGGGGCCTGGACCGCTTCGGCCGCGAGATGGCCCCCCTGGCCGCGGCGACGATCGCGCACCGGCGATCAGCGATGGGCCCGGCCGACCCGGTCGGCCCCGCGCTCCAGCCGGCCCACGGCCTCAGCCGGACGCGGTCGCTGTTCGTCGGCGAGGCGACCCCCGACGGCGCGATCTTCGGCTGGCTCGTCGACCCCCACACCGGGAAGCCCTGGGGCCGCATCCTCCAGATCCACCGCAAGGGGGACGGCGTCCCGGTCCGCGACGTGATCGGCCTCTCGCCGGCGTCGCTCGCCGAGGCCCGGCGCCGGGCCGCCGCCTGGTGGGAGGACTACCTCGCCGGCCGGGCGACGACCCCGACGGCCGCGACGCCGACGTATCCCGACGGCCGGCCGAAATTCCTGGTGGACCGCGTCCCGCCCTACGTCCCGAAGAATCCCGCGAACGCGATCCCCAAGGCCAACCGCCGCATCGGCCAGGTCGAGATCAACGGCGACGTCTACACGCTCCAGGGCGGCTCGGCCGCGTCGATCCGCCGGGGGATCGCCGACGGCTCGTTCAGCGGGTTCCGCGGGCGGGCCGAGCGGGCCGCCGAGCGGGCGAGGCTGGGCCTGCGGCCGTCGCCGCCCCCCGGGCCGCCGCCCGCCGCCCCGCCGGCGAAGCCCCGGCCCAAGGCGGCCCCGAAGCCCCCGCCGGCCCCGGCCGTCGTCCGGACGCCCGCCGACGCCGCCCGCCTGGCCCGCTCGCTGGGAGCGAAGGTCGTCGTCCTCGACCGGAAGGCGGCGGACAAATACCTGGGGAAGAGGGTCCCCAACGTCCCGGCCGCCTACGAGGCCGTCTCCGACACGATCTGGATCAACCCGTTCGCGACGACCTGGTCGGACCCCGCGGAGCTGACCCGGATGCGCGAGACCGGCTGGTGGGTGGGCGACTCCTACGCCGACGTCGTCCACCACGAGCTGGGCCACCGGGCCCACCGCCACGCGCTCGGCCTGGCGGACTACGCCGCCATGACCGGCTTGCCGGTCCGGGATTCCCTCCGCGAGGCGATCGTCCGCCACGTCTCCCGCTACGCGGCGACCCAGCGCAAGGAGTTCGTGGCCGAGGTGTATGCGATGCTTCGGGCCGGGCGTACACTTCCCGAGGAGATCCTGGAGTATTACGACAAGCTCGGGGGCGTCCGGCCGTGACCGTCGATCCCATCTGCCTCCGATGCCGGCACTTCGTCGACGACCGGCGGTGGACCTGCGCCGCGTTCCCGCGCGGCATCCCCGGCCCCATCCTCGTCATGGAAGCCGACCACCGCGAGCCGTACCCCGGCGACGGCGGGATCCGCTTCGAACCCAGGCCCGAGCCCGAGACCCCTCCCAAGCCCTGACGTGCCCGCGAAGCTCATCACGACCGGACTCGACCGCCTCATCCGCAAGGCGGGCTCGCTCTCCGCGCTCGACATGACGGGGCTGCTGCTGGACTGGGAGGACCTCCTCGACCGCGACAACGAGGCGGGGATCCTCGCCGGGATCGACGGCTACGGCCGGCCCATCACGCCGGTCAAATACCGGCCGAAGCCTCCCAAGCGGCGGATCTCCGCGACGTTCGTCATCCTCAACCGACCGAACGACAACCCGACGACGTCCTGGTACCGGACGATGGACGGGCCGGCCCTGGCGCCGCGGCGGAAGGATTCGCGGTCGATCAAGAACTTCGTCACCGCCCACCAGCGGCTCTCCGACCGGGCCTGGGTCGCCTACGGCGCGTGGAAGAACGTCCTGGACCCCGCCGGTCGGCCCTTCCTCCCCTGCCACTTCCGCGGCGAGGGGAGATTGCCCGTCCGCGACCTGGCCCACGTCCGGCCCGACACCGAGCGTCAGGCCCGGTCGATGCTGCAAGCCTTCGTCCGCCGGAAGCTCAAGGAAGCCTGACCCATGTCGGAAATCGGCTCGCCCAAGCTCCCGCTCCCCCCCGCGGAGGAGACGATCGCCCTGCGCGCCGTGGTGCAGGTCCTGGCCGACGACCCCACGCTCCGGGCCTGCGGCGTGACGATGCACGCCTGGACCGGCGACGTCGCCGACGTCGACGAGCCGACGGTCGCCAACTGCCCCTACCTGCGGATCACGCCCACGGGCTGCACGTCGGGCTGGACGAACCAGGGGCAGCACGAGCTGGCCTGCGAGCTGACGATCGAGGCCGCCGTGATCGGCAGCGACGTCGACCAGCTCTTGAACCTCTGGGCCGCCGTCCGCCGGGCCCTCTGGCCGGGGAAGACCGTCGAGCTGCGCGACGCCCGCCGGTCGTTCTTCCACGACGCGGGCATCATCAAGCCCACCCTCACCAGGCCCGGGTTCGGCGTCGTGGTCAAGGACGCGGCCGACGACCAGGTCGTCCGGTTCGCCACCGCGACCGGCACGCTGACCTGCACCCTCCACGTCAACACCCCCTGACCGACCGAAAGGACTCCTCGCATGCCCTGGGGCGCCCAATCCTGGCTGAAGATCACGCCGGAGACCACCTACGGCGTGCGGAACGGCGCCGGCGCCGCGACCTGGTGCCGGCTGCACGCCGACGACGCGTTCACCATGCGGCCCGCGCCGCTGGCCCAGATCATCCGCTCGGCCGACGGCGGCAACCGCCGCCGCCAGCGCGTCGCCGCCCGCACCGCCTACGGCGGCCAGCTCACGACCCTCATGTACCCGACGCAGGCGGCGGTCCTGCTGGGGGCCGCGTTCAACCTGACGTCCAACGACCTCGGCAGCTATACGCTCGACTTCTTCGACAGCGTGCGGGTGCAGGGCTACCTGGGGGCCAAGGTCAAGAGCCTCAAGATCGTCTCGCAGGCCGACCAGGACTATCTCATCGTCCAGCTCGGCTGGGTGGCCCAGCGGCTCGACGCTTCGCTGACGACCCTCGCCCAACCTTTGGACGACGTCTTCCCGTCCGAAGTGCCCTACGAGCACGTGGAGACCGACGGCCTGATCACCGTCGGCGGATCGGCGATCGGGCTCTACCGCGGGATCACGGTCGACGTGACCAACATCCTCACCGGGACCTGGGACGAGAAACGCTACATCACCAGCTGCTACTACGGGGGCCGGGACGTCGACGTCCAGGTCGACCTCCAATACGTCTCCACCGCCTTCAGGGCCGCCCTGGAGGCCCAGACCGCCCTGGCGGTCTCGCTCGGCTGGGCCCGGACCTCGCCGACGAAGTCCGTCACGCTCGACCTGAAGACCAAGGACTACACCGCCGCGGTCGCCGACCGGATCCCGCTCTCCGGCCCGGCCTACCAGACGGTCTCGATCGAGAGCTTCTACGACCAGGGCGCCGGCACCGACTGCGCCCTGACCGTCGTCTGATCGGATCGGAGCGTCATCGTGGCGATGAGCAACGACGAGGTCGTCCAGCTCCTCCTCCAGGTCACCGGGGCCAAGGACCTCGACGACCTGCGCGACAAGGCCCAGGGGGCGAAGTCCAAGCTGGAGGAGCTGGCGGGCGCCGCCGACAAGGCCGAGGGCTCCACGCGCAACTTCGGCCGCTCCGTGCTGGAGGGGGGGCGGTTCCTCCAGGACTTCGCGCAGGGCGGGATCGGCGGCGTGTTGAACAATATCGAGGGCCTCGCGACGGCCCTCGGCGGCGGCCCGGGACTCGCCGGCTTGATGACGGCCGTCGGCCTGGCCGCCTACTTCGCCATCCCGCCCCTCAAGGCGGCCTTCTCGGCGATGGTCGACGGCTCCAACGACGTCCCCAAGGCCGCGGACCGCCTGGGGGGGCTGTCCGAAGCCCTGAAGACCTTGCAGGACCGTCTGAAGGAGCTGCGGGAGAAGGGCTGGCTCACGGACTCCGAGCTGGCCGAGTACAACGACGCGACGGCGAGGCGCGTCGAGCTGGAGAAGGAGGTCACCGCCGAGAAGGAGAAGCAGGCGACGTTCGACAAGGCCCGGAAGGCCGCCGACGCCGAGGGGCTCGACAAGGACGCCGCGGCGGTCGCCCAGAAGGTCGTCAACGACTCGGGCGGCCCGGACGACGCCGTCCGACGCGCCGGGCGGACGCTGCTGGAGCAGTCACGGCGGTCGGGCCGCGTCGGCGAGCTGGAGGCCCGCCAGCGCGAGCTGGACCTCTACCGCCGCCGCGACGAGCGGGCCGGCCGCGACCAGATCATCGCCAAGGGGAAGGACGGGGCGGTCTACCAGCTCTCCCGCGACGAATATTACGACAAGCTCCAGGAGCAGGTGCAGGAACAGATCGACGCCGAGGCCGCCAAGCTCCACAAGGAGGCCGGCGACGTCGTCGCCTCGGCCCTGAAGGGCGACGACGTCGCCGCGTCGCGGATGCTGTCCCTCGACCCGGGCAACGTCAAGGGCTGGATCGGGGCCACGCGCGGCGGCCTGGCCCATGCCAAGGACAAGAAGCTCGTCGACCAGCTCAACGCCCAGGGCACCAAGGTCGAGGCCGAATGGCGCGAGCAGGTCGCTAACCAGGACGCGGCCGAGGTCGAGGCCGCCGACGACCTCCGCCGTCGGAACATGGAGGACCAGGAGGCCGAGTACATCCGGAAGCGGGACGCCCAGAATAAGGACGCGGCGGAGGTCGAGGCCGCCGACGCGAGGCGCCGCCGGGACGCCGAGGACCGCGAGACGAAGATCCTGATGGGGAACCGCGACCGGGCCGAACGCCAGCGCGAGCAGGCAGCCCGCGACTCGCTCCCCGGGAACCGCCTGCGGGCCCAGGAAGACGCCGCCTACCAGACCGCCGCCGGCATCGCCCGGCAGGAATTCCCCGACGCCAACCCGTCCGTCCTCCAGGACCTGGCCCGCGAGGCCGCCCAGACCGCCGCCGGGCCCGACGTCGCCTCCATCCGCCAGGCCCTCCAGCAGGCCGTCTGGCAGGCCCAACGCAAGTGGCAGGCGGAGCTGGACGCCCAGATGGGCCGCCAGCAATACGGCGGCGACCCCTACTACCAGTAACGCGAGGCCCCCGTGGCGTCCGTCCTCAAGATCGCCGGCGTCGAGGTCGACCGACCCGCCGCGCGGATCGTCCTCGACCGACTCGTCCTCCAGGTCGACTCCGGGTTCGACTCCCTGGAGTTCTCGGAGGTCTGCACCACGCTCCCCGGGGCGTTCGGCCCCCGCGCGTCCTGCGAGCTGATCGTCGACGGCGTCACCTGCTTCAAGGGGGCGATCGTCGGCAGCTACCCCAGCTCCATCGGCCGAGGGCCGATCCAGATCGGCTACAAGGCGATGGGCCTGGAATGGCTCGCCAACCGCGTCGCCGTCACGGCCGCCGACGGCACGGGCCGGCTCGCCTACAACCTGCCGCCGACCGACGACGATTACGTCCCGATCGACGCCGGGCTGTCCGTCGGCGCGATCCTGACGCGGCTGTTCGACCTCCACGCGGCGGAGCTGGCGGCGATCGGCGTCGCCTCCTACGCCCCGGCCGACCTCGCCGCCCTGGTCGTCGTCCCGCCCGAGCCGGTGTACCTGACCGGGGGGCTCTGGAACGCGGTCCGGGCGCTGTTGCGGAAATGGTGCAACAAATACGTCGCCTGGATCGACCCCGCCGACGGCTCCATCAAGATCAAGTCCCAGCTGACCGACCTGACGCCCCTGACCTTGACCCTGGACTCCGACCCGATCGTCGTCGACCGCCTCTCCCGCGACCACTCGGAATGCTTCACCCGGGTCGTCTACCGCGGCGGGGCCGACGTCCAGGCCGCCTACCTCGACTTCGCCGACTCGGGCCTGAGCAAGGGCTGGAGTTCCGGCGACGAGTCGACCTACCAGGAGAGCGACTTCACGCAGCCGAAGGACGCGGCCGACCTCGGCGACGTGACGGCGATGACGTCGACCACGCTGACCGTCCAATCCGACGACGCGGCCAGGACGTGGGCCGCGAACTACTGGCCGGGCGTCGTCGCCGAGGTCTGCGCCTACAACCCCGTCGCGACCGGCCTGACCTTCTGCGAGAGTCGCCGCATCACCGCCTGCACGGCCCTCTCCGCCGGCGGGACGTCCGCCCTGACGGTCGACGTCCCGTTCAACAACTCCGGCTACACGCGCTACAGCATCCGCGGCATGTACAGCCCCAAGTCGCTCGTCTGGCGCAAGCTCCTCATCAACAACGCCTACGTCGCGCGGCACCTGGTCGAGCGGTTCAGCCACGCCGTCCCCTGGGCCCCGGCCGACGGCCAGGTCGTCATGACCACGACGCCCCAGGCGGTGATCTGCTGGTCGACCGGCTGCAACAAGCCGTACAACGAGTTTCCTTTGACCTTCGACGTCGTCCCCTACGACGGGACCACCGACGGATACATCGTCTTCCACGCGCCCATCAACAAGCCCTGGGGGGCCGCCCCCTGCGAGGTCAAGGTCCTCGTCCCCTACAGCCGCGGGGCGCTCTCCGCGACCGTCCCGTCGAGCGGCTACGAGGGGACCGCCCACTCCGAGGACGGCGTCGAGCAGGCCCTCGTCGTCGACGACCCGAGCTGGCTCGACTACCGCGACGCGACGGCCCGGACGCAGCTCGCGCAAGAAATCCTCGACACGGTCAAGAACACCGTCTGCGAGGGCTCGATCACCTACTACGGCAAGCTGACGCCCGCCCTGACCAAGGGGGCGGCGATCGGCCTGGCCCGCGCGGGCGGGACGACGGGGTACGAGTCGATGGCCGCCCTCGCGCGGTCCGTCGTCCTCGACTGGGCCCCGCTCTCCGGCGGCGGCTCGGAGTGGATCACCCGCGTCGCCTTCAGCAACCGCTTGAAAGCCTTCAGCGGCGATCGCCTCTACTCGCACCCGTCGTGGGGCTCGCACGGGGCGCTGGAGGGGGCGTCGCTCCGGACGCCCGGCCCGACGGCCGCGGCCGCGCCCCGGCCCGACGAGGGCGACGACGTCCGGGCCGCCGCGGCGATGCTCGACGCCGATTGGTCGACGCCGGGCGGCGACGCATCGGGCCGCTACGAGGCGGGGCGCGAGTACCGGAAGGACCGCCCCTATCGGACGACGAACAGGCCCTACCGCTCCGACCGCAAGTACGCCTCCGTCTCCGAGGACGATCGCGCCGCCGACCGGGCGAAGGCCCGCGCGGGGCGGGATGCCGAGTCGGAGGGCCGCCGGAAGCTCGCCGCCTCCCGCCCCGATCGCGTCATCTCCGAGGACCGGCGGAAGGCGATCCGGGCCGGCTCGCTGGAGCACGCCCAGGGCCTGGCCGGGGCCCTCGGCAAGGACTGGGCCCGGAACATGGCCGAGGCCGACGGCCGGGCCGACTCCCGCGACCGGGCGGAGAAGTCTTCGGCCCGCGACGCCTCCCGCCTCTCCCACGCCCTCGGGAACCCCACCGGCCCCGGCCCGAGGGAGACGCCGACGACCCCGGGGGCGATCGCCGCCGAGGAACAGAGGCAGAAAGACCGGGCGATCGACGCCGAGCTGGCCCGCATCGCCGGCGAAGGGGACGACGCCCCGCGCCGCCCCGGCGTCGGCGGCCCGGGCCTGGGGTACCAGTGATGCCCAGCTACTCCGACGCACGCCTCGACCGCCTGGAGCTGGCCCTCCGCCGCATGGAGGAGCGGGCCCTCCGCGCCGAGGCCAAGCTCGACCAGCTCGACCAGCGCCAGCGCATGCAGGCGGCGCAGGCGGGGTTCGCGGCGCCGTCGGGCGGCGGCCTCCGCGTCGGGACCGTGTCCGCCGCCATCGCCGGCGGCGCCTCCGGCATGGTCGACCTTTGCAACTCTTCCGGCGGCTGGGCCCCGTCGGGCGGCTCCGTCGCCGTCGTCAACCCCGACCCCGTCGCCTCCCTCTACGCGGGCCAGCGCGTCGCCGTCCAGGCCGACCAGTCCGGCACCGTCCTCGCGACCCCCCTCCAATGCTGACCCGGCGCAAGTGCTGCTGCTGGACGATCACGGCCTCCCTCCGGACGGCCGTCGACGGCCCGTGCCCCCACGGCCGCGTCACCCTCTGGGACGGCGGCGGCGCCGTCATGGCCGACGGCGTCGCCGACGTCGACGGCCTCGTCAGGCTCCCGATCCCCTCCTCGTCCGTGTCCGGGTGGACGGTCCGCGTCTCCGACGTCCCGCGCTGCCGGGCCAGGACCTGGGCGGGGGCCTCGCTCGCGGCCGGCGCGGGCTACCGCGTCCTCATCTCCGGCCTCGACTCGGGCGACCTCATCGGCTGGCGTCCCCAGGGATCCGGGGACAACTTCATCCACGCGGCGGATGCTTATCAGTCCGTCCCGGCGATCCCCTACCCGCAGGCCGGGGTCCTGACCTTCGAGGATTCCGGCTTCGGCCCCGTCGCCGTCTCCAAGTCCGGCGTCGCCGGCTGGTCCGGGTCGGCGGCCGGGTACACGTTCGAGGTCGGCCCGATCGGCCCGTCCCTGCGGCTGACCGTGCTCCGCACGGCCCCGTACGCGACCTACTCGGCATGCACCGCGGCCGTCGCGTCGGCCTGGACGCCCGACGCCGGCGGCTCGCTGGCCACCGCGACGTGCGGCGGGACGCGCAGCCTGGCGGGGTCCCCCCACAATGGGGCCTACTCCGTGAGCTTGCACGAATGATCCCCCCGTCCCTCGCCGAGGATCTGGCCCTCCTGGCGCGGGCGAGGGCCTGCGCGTGCAAGGCCCCCGCCGCCTGCGGCTGCCGCTACGGGTCCTGCACCCGCCTCGGCCGCGAGGTCGCGCCCGCCGACTGCCTCGCCTGCCTCCGCGCCGGCGACGACGCCGGCGCGGCCCCGCCGGCGGATCAGCCGTCGGCCGGCGACGGCAGGTAGTCGACGCGGATCTTCACGCCGAATTTGGTGACGACGAACCCGGCGGCGTCGAACTCGATCCCCGCCTCCGACGCCGCCGCCCCGGGCGTCAGCGTGCAGGCCAGGGGGATGTGCCGGCCGTCCTTGAACCAGAGTCGGCCCCCCTCGAACCGCGCGAACGCCGTCGTCCGGGCCGACGGGACGGGCGAGCCCGGCGACGGCCCCGTGATCCGCACCATCGGCCGCCGCCGCAGGTGATCCAGCAGCTCGCGGACGCTCGTCGGCGGGGCGATCGGCGAGCCGTCGGCCCGGGCCAGGACGTCGAGCGGGAAGTACGCCGTCCGGCCGACGTTGCACCAGTCGGGCGTCCGATACAGGAACTCGCAGAGGGCCCGCGGCGGCTCGGGGCCCATCTCGATCCGCTCGACCCGCATCGCCGGCCCGCCCCGCCTCGGGCGGACGACGTCCCCCTCCCGGATGTGCCAGGCCGGCCGGACTCCCCCCTCCGGCCCGATCCCCGAATCCGCCGCCAGGAACATCAGCCGCTCGACCGCCTCCTTCTCGCGGCCCCCCTCGCGGAGGCGGAGGAGCATCACCAGGGCGGCCCCCAGGTGGACCTCGCCGCACTCCAGGGCGACGTCGACGGCGTCCCCCAGGGCCTCGGCGACGTCGTCCCCGGGCGCGTCCGGGTCGGCCGCCCTGCGCACGACCTTCAGCCGGTCGACCGGGATCCAGCGGGCCCCCCAGAGGTCTTCCCCGCCCCCCAGCCCGCACCACGCCGCCGGCGGCAGGACCGTTTCGTCCACCCGACCGACGGTCAGCTCCACCCCGGCCCCGTCCTCCCGCACCACGTCCCCCGGCCCCGGCGGCCCGCACGCCCGCCGGGCGCTCCAGGCCGCCGTCACGTCCGCCGCCATCCGGTCGATCGGGTCGATCGGGTCGATCGATTCGAGTTCGTCGTTCATCCCAGCACCCCTCCCTTCCGGCCGTCGCGTCCGGGGGCTTCATAGAGCCCCTGCATGATCCCGGTCACGTCGTAAGGCCCCCTGCGCACGGGCTCCGGAGGACCCGGCCTCGGGGCGAACGCCAGCGTGGCGAACCACATGTCGGGAGGGTCGTCGCAGTAGCGGACCCGGGCCGCCTTGTACCGCGTCGTGAGCCCCCGGCCGTCGTCGAGGATCAGGAAGTCCCCGACCTCGATCCCGCGCCCCCACCCGTGGCCGTCGACCTCGGCGCCCCCGTCGCGGATCGCCGTGACCTCGCAGGCGTGGCCCCAGACGGGCCGCGAATAGTCGTGGGTCGTCGGTTCCTTCGCCCCATTCGTTCCAGGTTCGTCAGTCGCCATCGCACGCCCTTTCTCGGAAGTCGCTCCCGCATCGGCAGAGATAGCAGCCGAAGGTCTTCGCCTCGCCTCGTTGATGCCTCCAGACGACCAGGCCGCCGTGCGGGTGGTCGCTCACGGAGACGACGACGCCCCACAGCCCCTCGTGCGGCTGATCGATCGCCCCGGGGACGTGCATCCTGTCGATCGCCCCGCGCGTGTATTCCACGAACTCGCCGGGGACGAGCCGGGCGTCGCGCGACGCCGCCGCTCGCGTCACGTCCGCCTCCGGGTGGTGCCGTTCCGCGTCGCCTGCCTCGACCTCAGCTCGGCGAGGCAGTCGGGGCAGTGGTCCTGCATCGACTCCGTGTGCCGCCTGCGGCAGCGGGACCACCCCTTGCTGGATCGCAGGCCCTCGATCGTCGTCCTCGGCGCGACGCCGTCGGTCTTCGCCGACGGCCCCGGCTTGCCGCACACGTCGCAGGTCAGGATGAGCTGGATCACGCCGGGCCCCCCTTCTCGGAATAAGCTCCCTCGCTTGAACTCCCCGCCCGCCGCGCCGATCGCGGCGGGCGGCCTCCCCTCACCACACGCGGACGTCGTCCACGCCGACGTCCGCCGTCCACCCGCACGAGCGGCAGCGCTCGGCCCAGCCCTCCCCCTCGGCGACCAGATCGACCTCCCCCCGGCCGCACCGCGGGCAACGCCGGACCGCCCGGTTCAGACGGACGGCCAGCGCGACGGCGAGGGCGATCACGACCAAGCCCGCGACGATCCACGTCGGATGCATCACGTCGGGCCTCCTTCCCCCGGCCCCTCGGCCGGATTGAGCAGCTCGCTTAGACTCCACGTCACGCCGCAGGCGGTGCAGACCAGCTCGTCCCACCCCTCGTCGAGCGGGTCGACGTCGATGCAGCCGCAGTGCGGGCAGCAGCCCAGGGACGCCGGCTCCACGCCCGTCAGCTCGACGACGCCGTCCCTCCGCCGGACGCAGCCGAGGACCTCGTAATCCAGGACGGAGCCGCCGATCGGCATGCCGTAGACGGTGGCGACGCCGTCCCGCTTCGCCAGCTCGGCGGCGGCGAGGACCTCCCCGACGCCGCCGTACCGCCCGGACGCGCCGACTTCGAAGTACTCGTACCGCCGGCCGCTCATGGGGTCGTCGCCGCCGCGGCCCCGACGGCCGCGGACGACGCCCCGCGCTTCGTGCCCTTCGCCGGCTTCACCGGCCGCTCGTCGGCCTTCGACGGCGGTATGTACCGTCCGCCCGCGGTCGTGACGATCTTGGCGACCTCGGCGTCGACGGCCCGCGACTCCTCGATCGTCAGGCCGTCGCGTTCGGCGCGGGCCTCCTCGGCCGCCGTCGGTCGTACGACCTCTACCTCGACCGCGATCGTCGCGAAGGGCCGTCCGTTGCGGAGGTCCTCGACGCAATCGACGACGTTCCTCCACGGGCCGTCGGGCACGATGATGGCTTCCGTGTTCACGTCGAGCCGCGCGTCGTCCACGCCGAGGTCGATCGCGTCGGCCAGGTCGCCGGCCGAGAACACGCCGCAGCGTCGCAGGGCGGCTTTCGTGTCCTTCGGGAGGTTCAGGTCGCCGAGCGGAACGGCTCGCCACGCCGGGGCGTCGGCCGCGTCCGATGGCTTCGCGTCGCCCGACTTGGTCGTCAGCCTCGCTAGCAGGTAGGCCAGCCGCTCGGCGTATTCGTAGGGCCGCGAGCGGTAGTATTCCGGGAGGTCGACGGGGACGCCGTCGGCCAGCTTGCCCACGCCGTAGTGGGCGTATCCGGCCGTATCGAGCGGGGGGCCGAACCGCAGGCTCCCGCCGTGGTATTCGGGCTTGTACCCGATCTCCACCTCCACGGTCTCGCCGGCGACCCACAGCTTCGTCGAGTGCAGCCAGGGCCGCGACCACATGGCCGAGTAGTCTTCTTCGGCCTCGCGATCGGGTGCGGCCCGCTTCACCGTCGCCGCGTCCACCAGCGGCATCCCGGTCAGCCCGGTGCGGATCTCCGACTCGATCTCCTCCAGCTCGTCGCAGACGGCCCGGAAATCCTTCTTCGCTTCCAGGGCGACGGCGCGGGCCTCGCCCGCCTCCAGCTCCAGCTTCGCCCAGCGCTCCCTCGCCTCTTCCTTCCGCACCAGGGCGGCCTTCAGCTCCTCCAGCAGCTCGGGGCTCATCATGGTCTCTCTCCGGTCTCGTTCGGGTCGGTGGGGACGGCCGGGGCGCGCACGACGCCCGCCCCGGCGACCTTCGCCGGCGTCGGGCCGCGTCAGTTCGCGACCGCGGGCGCCAGCAGCCTCGCCAGGCGCTCCCTCGCGCGCTTCTCGATCTGCCGGACGCGCTCCCGCGTCAGGCCGAGGCGGTCGCCCACCTCTTTGAGGGTCTCGGGCTCGCCGCCCTGGAGGCCGTAGCGGCGGCGCAGGACCTCCGCGTCGCGCGGGCCCAGCCGGCGCACGGCGGCGGCCAGCACGCCGGCGGCCTCTTCCCGCCGCATCGCCTCCTCCGGCGCCTCTCCGCGATCGGCCAGCAGCTCGGACGGGGTCGACCCGTGCTCGTTCGGCTCGTCGATCGAGGCGATCGCCCTCGCCCTCGCCGCCTCCTCGGACGCCCGGGCCTGCGGGTTCTCGGGCACGTGGATGAGGCGGGCCTCGCCGGCGTGGCGGGCGAGGGCCTGGCGGATCCACCACGTCGCGTAGGTGCTGAACCTCACACCCCGGTCCGGGTCGAATTTCCGGGCCGCCCTCATCAGCCCGCCGATCGCGGCCTGCTCCAGGTCGTCCTGGTCGCCGCCGTGGACGTGCCGGTGCCGCGTCGCCACGCGGACCGCCCAGCGGAGATTGGCGACGATCAGCCGGTCGAGGGCCTCGCCGTCGCCGGCGTCGCGACGCCGGGCCAGCTCGACCTCCTCCTCGGCGGTGAGGAGCGGGACGGCGCCCAGCGTCGCGTGGAACGCGTCCTTGACGACCCGCCGCGGCGGCCGGCGGGCCGGGAAAGGGCTACGCCGCAAGGGAGGGCCCTCCCTTCGCGCAGGAACGGCCCGCGGCCCCGGCCGGCCGGGAAGCCGCCCGAGGGGCCGCGATCGCGTCAGGGGCGGATCTGCGGGCCTCCGCGGGGCCCCCGGCCGTCAGCCGGCCTGCGACATCGGGTAGGACACCCGCGAGACCGCCGGCCGCAGCGCCTCGGCCGGGCCGTCGTCGTACCACGCCTGGGTCTCGACGTCCGAATGCCGGAGCAGTCCCTTCAGCTCGAGCTGGCCGAGCCCCCACGTCTTGGCGTAGGTGCCGACCGTCTTGCGCAGCGAATGGATCGTCAGGTCCGGGACGCCGGCCCGCTTCCCCAGCTCCCGCACCTGGTCGAGCGGCGACTGGCCGGCGGCCCCGCCCGTCCAGGGCCCGCGCCGCCGCACCCCCGGGAACAGCCAGCGACAGCCGGTCTGGCGCAGCCAGTACCTCAGCACGGGCTCCAGCGGCCGGGCGATCGGCAGGATCGCCGCCGACTGCAAAGTCTTGGGCGTCCAGCGGTCCTCGCGGTGGGCCTGCACCTTGACCGTCCGGGCGGCCAGGTCCACGTCCGTCCGCCAGAGATGCACCGCCTCGCCGCCGCGCAGCCCGAGGTACGCGTAGCAGTACACCAGGGCCCGCAGCCGCTTCCGCTCCCAGCCGCCCGCCCGGGCCTCGGCGTCGGCCAGCTCCAGCACCCGGCCCACCTCGCCCAGCGTCCGGCTCCCCGGCCGCGCCTTGGGCTCCGGCCGATCGTCGGGCCGGACCCACTGCGACGGCCCCCGGTACTCCAGCGGCGAGCGGTCCAGCCACCCCTTGAACACCGCGAACTTGAGCAGCGGCCCCAGCGCCCGGAGCAGCGACTCGATCGTCACCGCGGATCGCTCGGGGTGCGCCGCGATCCAGTGGGCGATCGCGGTCGGGTCGAGGTCGGCCGTGGTCTGCACCGCCGGCAGCGCGCCGAATTCCCGCAGGACCTGGCGGACCTGCTTGGCGGTGTTGGGCTTGCGGAGGGCGGGGTCGTACAGCTTGAGGACCTGGCGTTCGAACTCGGCGAACGGCACGGGCGTCATGATGGTCGCTCCCTCGGGTCGCGGGGGCGTCCGTCGCCCCCCGAGCGATCATGCGCGCGCCCGCGGCGATCCGCCGGCCGCCGCCCCCCGAATCCGGATCCGGATCGGCGGGGCGTGACGGAGGGACGTCCGGGTCGTCGCGATCCGCGAATCCCTGACGCCTGCGTAGACTCGTCCACCGACTCTTAATCAGCGGGTTGTAGGTTCGAGTCCTACGGGGGGCACTTTCAATATCGGCCGTCTTAGGCCATCCGGAACCCCCAGGGGCCGGTTTTTCTCGGTGAAGTCCACTTCACCCGTCGCTCGATCAGGGCCCGTCGTTCCGACGGTTCCTCTCGCCGTTCTGCTGGTCGCGCAATTCCTGTGGGAGTCTTCCCATCATTGCCGCCGGGAGCAAATCGTTCACCCCGACGCTTTCTTCCAGGTGAACTGCGGCACCCGATCGCCCAGGGCCGAATGCGCAATCAGCGAATCCAGCCGCCTACGGCGCGTCTCCTCTTTCTTGGCGCCCACGACCCACCAGTTGACCGCCTTCCGATAGGACGCGGGCTGCTTCTCGTAGAACTCCCACGCCGCCGGGTTCTCCCGCAGGAGGCCCAGGTAGACCTCGGGCAAATCGACATGCCCCTGCTCGTGGCTGCAGATGCCCGACCGGTCCTCCCTCCGCGCCTCGAACGCGACCAGGCCGGTCGGCTGCATGCGACCGAGTTCGGTCAAGGCCCGGACCCGGGCGATGTTCACGGCGCTCCACACGCTCCCCTTCTTGCGCGGCGTGAACCGGATCGAGTACCTCTCGGCGTCGATGCCCTTGCGGACGCCGTCGATCCAGCCGAAGCAGAGGGCCTCGTCCACCGACTCGGGCCAGGTCATGCTCTTGCGGCCCGCGCCCTTCTTGTGGAAGCCCACCAGCAGGAAGGCCGCCGTGGCGTGGTTCTCGCAGAGCCACGCCCGGAATCCCTCGGGCGATTCGAAGAAGACGGGGTCCATACGCATCAGCCCCGGCGCTTGACCATCGCGCCCACCCACGTCGGTACATAGGGCGGGGTGCAGCCCTTGGACGCCGGCCAGTCGCGGTACAGGCCGATCCGCTCGCCGATGGCGACGGCGCGCTCGCGGTGCTCGGGGTGGTGGATGCCGATCGCCGCGAGCGTGTTGTTCATGGTCCACTGCACCTCCGGCATCGCCTCCGGCATGTCGCTTTCAATGCGATCGAGCAGCATCGGCAGGTCGAGGCCGTCGCCGCTCTTGTTGACGCGGCCGGCGGTGAGGTGCCAGCCCGCGCGGGCGGCCCAGCGATCCTTCGCCTCCATCCACTTCTCGCGCAGCGACTCCTTCTCGGGATGTTCCGCCACGACATACGAGTTCAGCCAGTCGGCCACCTGCGAGCAGGTCACGGACCGGGTGAGCGCGTCGAGTTCGTCTGCGGAGAGCGATCTGGGCTTGATGATGAGCGTGGCGAGGAGTTGGGCTTCGACGTTGCCGGTCTCCCAGAGCTTGATCGCCAGCTCGCGATCGGCCTTGAGCTCCTTCGCCATCGCCCGGATGTCGCCGAGCTTGACGCCGAACTGGTCGTCCGGCGCGCCGGCCTTCGCGTTGTGCTTCCGCCGGGCGGCGTCGCCCAGGGTTTCAAGCCGCGCGAGGATTTCATCGACGGTCATGACGGAGCACTCCTCTCCGTGATCGCGACCGGACGAAGGCGGCCCCGCCGGGGGCCGTCCTGATGCGCTTCGACCTCCGGCCGAGGAGCCTCATTCTTCGCCGCGTTCGCGGCGGACGACGACGCTGCGGCCCTTGATGCGACTGCCGCGGAGGGCGTCGATGACGGCGTCGGCCAGCTCGCTGGGGACCTCCACGAGCGAGAAGCGGTCGGCGATGTCGATGTCGCCGACCTGGCGGCCGTTGAGGCCGGCCTCGCCGGTGATCGCCCCCACCAGGTCCTGGGGCCGCACGCCGGCGGAGCGGCCGGCGCCGACGAACAGGCGCGTCATGTTCGCGCCGCGCTCGCCGCGGGGCCGGCGTTCGCGCGGGCCGGCGAAGCCGCCGCCGCGAGGGCCGGGGCCGGGCCGGCCCCCGCGGGCGTCGCGGAACGGGCGGTCGCGGAACGGCTCGACGTCCGGGATCTCCTCCTCCTCGCCGTCGTCCGTGGCGATCGACTGGTGGAGCAGCTTGGCCGCGGCCATCGCCACGTCCATCACGTCGAACTCGCCGGCCAGCGACTCGACGATCACGCGGTAATTCTCCAGCTCGCCGGCGACGATCGACTCGCGGATCGACGCCCGGGTCAGCTCCAGGCGGCGGGCCCGCAGGTCGGCGACGGTCGGGATCTTCTCGATCGCGATCTTCTGGCCGGTGGCATGCTCGATCATCCGGAGCTGGCGGTGCTCGCGGGGCTCGGCCAGGGTGATCGCCACCCCCTCGCGCCCGGCGCGGCCGACGCGGCCGATGCGGTGGACGTAGGATTCGGCCTCGACCGGCACGTCGAAGTTGATGACGTGCGAGAGCTGCTGGATGTCCAGGCCGCGCGCCGCGACGTCGGTGGCGATGAGCAGCTCGGCCGTCTCCGACCGGAACTTCTTCATGACCCGGTTGCGCTGCTCCTGGGTCATCCCGCCGTGCAGGCCCTCGACGCGGCAGCCGCGGGCGCCCAGGGTCTCGACCAGCTCGTCGACCTCGTTGCGGCGGCGGCAGAAGACGATGGCGGAGGTGGGGTTCTCGATGTCGAGCACCCGCCCCAGGGTCGCCAGCTTGTGGCCGCGGGGGACGATGTACGCGGTCTGCTTGACCAGCGGCACGGTCCCGGCGGCCGACGGCTCGGGCTTGATCTGGACCTTCTGCGGCTCGGTCAGGTGCTTCTTGGCGATCGCCGCGATCCGAGGCGGCAGCGTGGCCGAGAACAGGACCGTCTGGCGCTCCGCCGGGGTGTCGGACAGGATCGCCTCGATGTCCTCGGCGAACCCCATGTCCAGCATCTCGTCGGCCTCGTCCAGGACGACGATCCGGATGCCGTCGAGCCGCAGCGTCTTGCGCTTGATGAGGTCGAGCGCGCGGCCGGGGGTGGCGATGACGATGTCGGTCCCGCGCTCCAGGGCGCGGATCTGGGGGCCGTAGGCCTGGCCGCCGTAGACGGGGAGGACGGACGCGCCGATCGGCTTGCCGTAGCGGTGGACGGCCTCCGCGACCTGCATGGCCAGCTCGCGCGTCGGCACGAGGACCAGGGCGTAGGGGCGGGCTCGCTTCTTGTCCTCCAGCGACAGCCGGTGGAGCAGGGGGAGGGCGAACGCGGCGGTCTTGCCCGTGCCGGTGGCCGCCTGGCCGACCAGGTCCTTGCCCGTCAGCAGGATCGGGATCGCCTCGCGCTGGATGGGCGACGGCTCCTCATAGCCCAGGGCCGTCAGGGCCTCCAGGATCCGGGGGTCGAGCCCCAGCGTACCGAAACCCGACTCGACCACCTTCTTCGAACCCTTCTCGCCCATCCGCGTGAACCTTCCCTTCCCTCGCCCCGGCCGCTTCCCACCCGCGAAAATCAAACCAAGAATGTAACAATTCCTCAATCCAGCGCCTATGGCCGGCCCCGGGCCGTCGGCCGGCAATTCCCGCGGAGGACGCGTCGACTCATGAGGAATCTCGACTTCAGCTCCTGGACGGCGATGGTCCTCAGCTTCGTCGGGCTCGCCCTGGTGACGCTCGTCGGCGTGGCGATCCGCCTGGCGGTCATGCAGTCGGTCCAGCAGCGTCGCGACCGCGAGAACCGCCAGATCAACGAGCGGCTGCGCACGCTGATCGCCGCGTACAAGGCGCTGGGGGGCTCGTTCACGGGGAGCCTGATCGTGGACCCCAGCCATAAGCGGGACCTGAAGGACGCCGAGGAGGCCCCGGGGGCCGAGCGGGCGCGGCGCGTCCGCGACGCCGTCGAGGCCGCGCTCTCGGACATCATCCTGCTCGGCACCGAGGAACAGGTCGCGCTCGCTGCCCGCGCCGCGAGCCAACTCGTCGCCGGCCGCACGGTCGAGACCGCGGAACTCGTCGTCTCGCTCCGCGACTTCATCCGCGAGGCCCTCGACCTCGGCCCCATCCCGACAGGCGTCGAGATCCCGCGCCAGGGCCCCTCGCGGGTCATCGTCAAGGGGGGAAAGGAAGGCGGAGGCAAGGAGGAAGGTAAGGGCGGGGGCGGGATGGGGATGGGGGGCATGGGCGGGGATATGGGCGGTGGCTCCATGGGGCTCCACCTCGGCGCGACCGGCGACGAGGGCCGCGAGGACGAGATCGAACATCCTTGAGGCCCGCCCGTTCGTTCGGAACCCTCTTGCCCCTGAGATGATCTTCTCGGGTGCCGGGCGGACGCCCGGGTGGTCAATCCAGCCAGGGGACTTCCTGGATATGGTCGGCGCCAGCGAGCTTGCAGATCGTCTCCTCGGCGTCGTCCCAGCCGATCGACCCGTCTTCGAAGGAGAGGTCGTTCGCTTCGACCGCGGCCTTCAGGCTGCGGATGTCGGGCTCGGCGAAGAGGTGCAGGAGCTTGGCCCAGTATCCCTCGTAGCCGTCCGGGTCCAGGGCCCAGACCTCCGCGGCGTTGGTCTTGAGATAGACCGACTCGACGGCGGAGAGGTGGTCGACGAACGAGAACCAGATCTCCCGCGATCGCTTGTCGAGGAGGTCGCCGATCGGTCGACGACGGGCGGCGAGCCGGTGTTTCGCGGTCGCCATCTCTACGCACCAGTTCGGGATCGTCAGGGGCTTGTCGCCCTCGCCTTCGTAGGCGTCGGCCTGCCTGTCCTCGCGGACGAAGAGGCCGGCCCAGAATACGGGGATCTCGTTGATCCCTTCGGCGACGATCTCGCGCTCGGGGGCGTCGGACCAGGTGGCCGACGCGTCGTCGACGGCGAGGAGGTAGGAACGGTTCGCCATGAATTCCTCTCGGTGCGGCGGGGCCCGTCGCCGGACGACAAAGGGCCCTGCCGCGTTGTGGGTCGCGGCGATCAGACGTCGCAGAGGGCGACGGCCTCTTTCAGCCCTTCCAGCGGGTCGCGGGTGGGGATGAACTCGTGGCCGACGTGGCCGTCGTAGCCGATGTCGATCAGGGCCTGCATGAGCGGCGGGAAGTAGATCTCCTGCCTGGCGTCCAGTTCCGCGCGGCCGGGGTTGCCGGCGGTGTGGATGTGGCCGATGACGTCCTTGATCTGGTGGAGGCGGCGGATCAGGTCGCCGTCCATGATCTGGACGTGGTAGAAGTCGAACAGGAGCTTCAGGTTGGGCGAGCCCACCTTGCGGATGATGTCGACGCAGTAGTCGACGTGGTCCCCCTGGTAGCCGGGGTGGCCCTTCATCGGGTGGTCGTCGGCGCGGGTGTTGAGTATCTCCAGGCAGAGGGTGACGCCCTTCTCGGCCGCGTAGGGGACGATCTTCTTGAAGCCCTCGACGCAGTTGGCGGCGCCCTGCTCGGGGGAGATCCCCTCGGCGTAGCCGGTGAAGCAGATGACGTTCTTGTAGCCGTACTCGGCGCACTCGTCGATCGACTTCTTCGTGGCGGCGATGACGCGGTCCCAGTTCGCCGGGTTGTTGAAGCCCTTGGAGAACGGCGGATCCGGGCTGATGTCGATCTGGGCGATGGCGTTGGTGAGGCCGGCGGCCTTCAGGTGCGGGTACATGGCCGGCGGGGCCAGCTCGACGCTGGTGCAGCCGAGGTCCTTGGCCACCTGGATGAAGGCGTCATAGTCCTTCCAGTAGGGCTCGTAGCACCAGTGGACGAGCGACTGCTTGATCCGGCCGTTCTTGATGAGGGGCATGGCGTTGGCCCTGGTGGTGGTGGTCTGGCCCGCGCCCGCGAGGCCGAGCGCGGCCGCGCCGGCGGTGGCCCGGAGGACGTCGCGCCGGCTGGCCCCGACGGGTCGGTCGTCGCGGGGGCTGTCGGGGGTGTTCATGGTCGGGGAGGCTCCCTGACACGGCGTCGCCGCCCGGCGGCCGGGCGGACCTCGCCACCATACGCCGTCCGGCGCGCGTTTGCGAGGCGCGACCCGCGGGAATCGGGCCGGCCCCGGCGGGCGGTTGCCCGGCCCCCGCGGCTCCGTTAGAGTAGCCCCCGACCGTCCACCTACCCGATGCACGCGGCCCCGGGTCGGGCCGACAATCCGAGGGCGAAACGATGCGAGGCGTCTGCTTGGGCCTGGTCGCGGGGGCGTTCCTCCTCGCGCCGGCGATCCCCGCGGCGAGGGCCGCCGAACCCCTCGGCGTCATCTTCGACACCGACATCTGCGGCGACGTCGACGACGTCCTGGCCCTGGGCGTGATCCACGCGGCCGAGTCCCGCGGCGACTGCAAGCTGCTGGCCGTCACCGTCAGCGTCGACAACCCCAAGGCCGCCCCGTTCGTCGACCTGGTGAACACCTTCTACGGCCGCGGCGAGGTCCCCGTCGGCGTCGTCGAAGGCGGCGCGAAGGAGGACGGCAAGTACCTGCCGATGGTCGACGCGACCGACGACGGCAAGCCCCGCTACCCCCACGACCTCAAGGACGCCCCCACCGCGACGGCCGTGCTCCGCAAGGCGCTGGTGTCGCAGCCCGACAAGTCGGTCGCGATCGTCCAGGTGGGCTTCTCCACGAACCTCGCCCGCCTGCTCGACACCCCCGCCGACGACGTCTCCCCGCTGACGGGCAAGGAGTTGGTCAAGGCGAAGGTCAAGGTCCTGTCGCTGATGGCCGGCTCGTTCCAGCCCATCGACGGCAACGCCCATTTCATCGAATACAACGTCATCAAGGACGTCCCGAGCTGCGCCAAGCTCGTGGCGGAGTGGCCGACGGAGCTGGTCTTCAGCGGCTTCGAGATCGGCGTCGCCGTGCCGTACCCGGCGACGAGCATCGAGCGCGACTACAAGTATGTGAAGCACCACCCGCTGGCCGAGGCGTACTACCTCTACATGCCGCCGCCGCACAACCGGCCGACGTGGGACCTCACCAGCGTCCTCTACGCCATCCACCCCGACCGCGGCTACTTCGACCTCTCCTCGCCCGGCGACGTGACCGTCGAGAAGGACGGTTTCACGAAGTACGTCGCGAACGCGAACGGCCGCAGCCGCTACCTGATCCTCCCCGACGAGGCCCGCAAGGCCCGCGTGGTGGAGGCCCTGGTCCAGCTCTCCAGCCAGCCGCCGGACCGCCGGGAAGGGGGCCGGCCGTGAGGATCCGCACCCCGATCGCCGCGTTCGTGCTGATCGCCCTGGCCGGCTGCAACGGCGGCGAGCCCGCCGCGGGCCCGGCCGCCGCCCCCGGCGCGGTCCCCGCGCCGGCGACGCCCGGCAAGCCCCGGATCGCGCTGGTGATGAAGTCGCTGGCCAACGAGTTCTTCTCGGTGATGGCCGACGGCGCGAAGAAGTATCAGTCCGAGCACGCCGGCGACTTCGACCTGATCGTCAACGGCATCAAGGACGAGCGCGACATCGCCCGCCAGGTCGCGCTGATGGACGAGATGATCGGCCAGAAGGTGGCCGCGATCGTGATCGCCCCGGCCGACTCCAAGGCCCTGGTCTCCTCGTGCCGGCGGGCGCAGGAGGCGGGGATTGCGGTGGTGAACATCGACAACAAGCTGGACGACGCCGTGCTGGCGGAGCAGGGGATCAAGGTCCCGTTCGTCGGCCCCGACAACCGCGCCGGGGCGAAGCTGGCGGGGGACTACCTGGCCGGCAAGCTCAAGGCGGGCGACCCGGTGGCGATCGTCGAGGGCCTCAAAACCGCGTTCAACGGCCAGCAGCGGCTGCTGGGCTTCCAGGAATCGGCCAAGGCGGCCGACCTGAAGGTGGTGGACTCGCAGAGCGCCCAGTGGGAGATCGCCCAGGCCAACCGCGTGGCCTCGGCCATGCTGAGCGAGCATCCGGAGATCAAGGCCCTGATGTGCTGCAACGACAGCATGGCGCTGGGGGCCGTCGCGGCCGTGAAGGCGGCCGGGCGCTCGGGCCAGGTGCTCATCGTCGGCTACGACGGCATCGGCGCCGTGCGCGACGCGATCCAGGAGGGGACCATCCTGGCCACCGTCGACCAGCACGCCGACCAGCTCGCCGTCTTCGGCCTCCAGTACGCCCTCGACCTGATCGCCAAGAAGGAGAGCCCCGCCGACCGCACCACGCCGGTCGACCTGGTGGTGAAGAAGTGAAGGGCGGGCGCGATCGCGGTGTTTCCGGTGGACTCTCGACCGAGGTCGACGGCTCCTCGATGGGAAATAGATGGGCCGTCGGCTGCGTCGTCTTGTATCGTACGTGACGGGACCAGTGGCAAGCGCGACCGGCTTGGAGCCATCCGTTGAGTTATTTCGAGAGCCTTAAGGTTCAGGGCTTCCGTCGGCTCAACGACAGCGACATCGCTCTGAAACGCCTGAACGTCGTCATCGGGGCCAATGGTTGCGGCAAGACCTCATTGCTGGACGTCTTTTCGCTGCTTGCGGACTCGGCGTCGGGGAGGCTCGCGTCGTCGTTGAGCGAGATGAGCGGGATCGACGCCAACCTGACGAACCTGGTCGCGACGAAGGAAGACCGAAAGCGGTCCATGCGCTTCACATTGGCCATGGCTATCGCGGACCGGAAACCCCTGGTCTATGACCTCGATCTGGAACCGATAGGCGTTGGATATCAGATCATCGAAGAGACCCTGGAGCAGGATCAGGGGAAGTCCCATCCGTTCAAGCACCTTGAATCCCGCTTGGGGAGGGTCCGCTATTTCGATCCGACTCCGGAGAAGCGAGGGTTGGTGAAACCGACCTGGGACTACGACGAGAAGGAGACGGCGCTGTCCCAGGTTCCCAAGATGTATCGGGAGCCGGAGGACTTCCGAAAGCGCCTCGCGTCCTCGACGCACTATCACGTGCTGGACGTGGGAAGCAGGGCTCCTGTAAGGCTCCCGCAGCAGATGAAGGACGCGAAGCTGCCGGGGCACGACGGCGAGGATCTCGTCTCGTGCCTCTACACCCTCCGAGAGACGGACCGAGATCGATTCGACGCCATCGAGGCCACATTGGAGGCGGGATTCCCCGGATTTGAACGGCTCAATTTCCCGCCGGTGGCGACGGGGACTCTTTCCTTGACCTGGAAAGAGAAGACGAGCCGGACGCCCTTCGCCGCCCACCAGTTGTCGGAGGGGACTCTCCGCTTCCTTTGGCTCGCGACTTTGCTTCATAGCCCCGAATTGCCGGCCGTAACGATGATCGACGAGCCGGAAGTCAGCCTCCATCCCGAACTGCTCTCCCTGCTGGCGGACCTGCTACGCGAAGCGTCTCGACGCACGCAGCTCATCGTCGCCACCCATGCCGACCGTCTGGTACGGTTCCTGGAGCCGAGCGAAGTGCTCACCGTCAACGTCGGCGAGGATGGGGAGGCCCAGTTCGAATGGGCCGACGAACTCGACCTGACGTCGTGGCTTGAGGACTACACCCCGGACGAAGTCTGGCGGATGGGCCGCATGGGAGCGAAGCCGTGAGGATCGCCGTGCTCGTCGAAGGCAAGACCGAGACCGCCTTCAAGCCTCACCTCGTCGACTACCTCAAGAAGCGGCTGGCGGGCCGGATGCCGCGGTTGGATTTCACCTCCTACGACGGACGGATCCCGACAGAGAAGAAGTTGAAGCGAATCGTAGAGAACCTGCTTCGGGCCGGGAGCCGACAGGCGGACGCCGTGGTCGCCCTGACGGACGTTTATACGGGAACGACGCCGTATGTGTTTCCGACGGCCCAGGTCGCGAAGTCGAAGACGCGGGAATGGGTCGGTGAGGAACCGAGGTTCCATCCCCACGTTGCACTCCATGACTTCGAAGCGTGGCTCTTGCCGTACTGGGACAGGATCAAGGAAATCACGGGTTGCAATCGACGCTCCCCGGGATCGAATCCGGAGCGGGTGAATCACGGCAATTCGCCGGCATATCGGCTCGCGGAGGTCTTTCGCATCGGCAAAGAGGGATGGGTATATCAAGACTCGCGACGCCGGTCGAATCCTCAAGGGGCAGGATCTCGGCGTGGCCGTCGCCGCCTGTCCGGAACTCAAGGCGTTCCTGAACACGATCCTGGAGTTGAGCGGCGGCCAGGCGCTTTGACGCTTCACGTCGGCGTTCAGACATCGACGACCCCGGCAATCGAATTGGAAACGATCCCGTCGTGACCGAACCTTTGCTGTCCATCCGCGGCCTGAGCAAGAGCTACGCCGCCCCCGTCCTGCGCGCCGTGGACCTGGACCTGCATCCGGGCGAGGTCCTGGCGCTGATGGGGGCGAACGGGGCGGGCAAGAGCACGCTCGCGCGGATCCTGGCCGGGCTCGGGCCGCCGGACGCCGGCGCGATGACGCTCGGGGGCGAGGCGTACCGGCCGACCTCGAAGCACGCGGCCGAGGCGCTGGGCGTGCAGATCGTCCAGCAGGAGCTGACCGTCCTGCCGACGCTCACCGTGGCTGAGAACCTGTTCCTCGACCGCCTGCCGACGCGCCTGGGGCTGGTCCGCTTCGCCGAGCTTCGCCGACGCGCCGCGGAGGCGCTGGCGCGGGTCGGGCTGGGGTCGGTCGACCCGGAGACGCCGACGTCGCGGCTGGGCGTCGGCGAGCGGCAGCTCGTGGAGATCGCCCGCAGCCTGGCGCGGCCGTGCCGGGTGCTGATCCTGGACGAGCCCACCGCCGCGCTGACGTCCCCCCAGGTCGACCGCCTGTTCGCCGAGGTCGCCCGGCTGAAGGCCGAAGGGGCGGCGATCGTCTACGTCAGCCACCGGCTGGACGAGGTCCGTCGGATCGCCGACCGGATCGGCGTCCTGCGCGACGGCAAGCTGGTGGCCGTGCGGCCGGCGTCGGAGCTGGACCTGGACGAGGCCGTGCGGCTGATGGTCGGCTCCGTCCCCTCGCGCGACGAGGTCCGCCACGCCCGCGCGCCGGGCGAGGTCGTCCTGAGCGTCCGCAACCTCTCGCGCGGCGACCGCGTCCGCGACGTCTCCTTCGAGGTCCGCGCCGGCGAGGTCGTCGGCGTCTCGGGCCTGGTCGGCTCGGGCCGGACGGAACTTCTGCGCGCGATCTTCGGGGCCGACGCGGCCGAGTCGGGCGAGGTCTCGGTCGCCGGCGGGCCTCCGCGGCGGTTCCGCTCGCCCCGCGAGGCGGTCCGCGCCGGGCTGGGGATGGTCCCGGAGGACCGCAAGGCCGAGGGCCTGCTCCTGCCGCGGTCGATCCGGCTCAACGCCACGCTCGGCCAGCTCGGCCCGTTCACCGGGCCGCTCGGCTTCCTGAAGCCGAGGGAGGAGCGGGCGGAGGTCGTCGCGATGGGCGATCGGGTGCAGCTCGCGTACGCCTCGACGGAGCAGCCGGCGGGGCAGCTCAGCGGCGGCAACCAGCAGAAGGTGCTCGTCGGCCGATGGCTCCTGCGCGGGCCTCGGGTCATGCTGTTCGACGAGCCCACGCGGGGCGTGGACGTGGCGGCCAAGTTCGCCGTGTACGGGCTGATCGACGAGATCGCGGCGAAGGGGGCCGGCGTGGTCGTGGTCTCCAGCGAGGTCGAGGAGCTGATGCTCATCTGCGACCGGATCGCGGTCGTCTCGGCCGGCCGGCTGGTCGAGACCTTCGCGCGCGGCGAGTGGACCGAGGAGAAGCTCCTGGCGGCGGCGTTCCGGGGGTATGCGAACCGAGCGGGGGCGGGCGGCTGACATGGGCGAGGCGAAGCGGCCGGGGTTCGACTGGCGGGGCGTGGGCGACGTGCTGGGCATGCTCGTCGTGCTGGCGGCGTTGTCCGCGCTGTTCGGCCGGTTCAGCGACCATTTCTGGTCGCCGCAGACGGTCAAGACGATCGTCAACCAGTCGGCCGACCTGACCGCCGTGGCGGTCGGGATGACGCTGGTGCTGGTGATCGGCGGCATCGACCTGTCGGTCGGCTCGGTGATGGCCCTGTGCGGGGCCGTGCTGGGGATCGCGATGGTCGACTGGAGCCTGCCGTTCCCGGTCGCGCTGCTCCTCTGCCTGGCGGCCGGCTCGGCGTGCGGGCTCGTGAACGGATTCATCACCGTGCACTGGTCGATCCCGTCGTTCATCGTGACGCTGGGGATGCTGGAGTCGGCCCGGGGGGCGACGTACCTGCTGACGCGGTCGGAGACGAAGTACATCGGCGCGCGGGTCGAGTGGCTGTCGCACCCGATCGCGGGGCTGGGCGCCTCGGCGAGCTTCCTGATCGCGCTCTTGCTGGTGGCGGCGGGGCACGTCCTGCTGACGCGGACGGTGCTGGGCCGGTACATGATCGCCATCGGCACGAACGAGGAGGCGGTGCGGCTCTCGGGCGTGGACCCGAGGCCGACGAAGCTGCTGACGTTCGTCCTCTCCGGCCTGTGCGCGGCGATCGCGGCGGTGTTCCAGGTCTCGCGGGTGTCGTCGGCGGACCCCAACGGCGGCGTCGGGCTGGAGCTGGGGGCGATCGCGGCCGTGGTGATCGGCGGGACGAGCCTGATGGGCGGCCGGGGCTCCGTGCTGCGGAGCTTCCTCGGCGTCCTCATCATCGCCGTGCTCCAGACCGGCCTGGACCACGTCGGCGCCAGCGAGCCGTCCAAGCGGCTCATCAGCGGCGCGGTGATCGTGCTGGCCGTCATGGCCGACGTCCACCGCGGGCATTGGGGGGCGTCGGCCCGGAAGCTGGCCGGCCGGCTCAGGCCGGGGCCTCGGCCGTCGTGACCGGCTCGCGCACGAAGGTCGGCCGCTCGCGGCGGGTGGCGGCGAACACGCCGAGCGCCGCCAGCACGAACCCCGCGCCGACCGCGCACGCCCCCGGCCATCCGTATCGCGGCCAGGCCGCCGCGCCCGCCGCCGAGCCGAGCGAGCCGCCCAGGAAGAAGGCGACCATGTACACCGTGTTCAGCCGGCTGCGGGCCTCGGGCAACAGGCCGTAGATCCGGGTCTGGTTCGAGATGTGGTTGCACTGGACGCCCAGGTCCAGGAGCAGCACGCCCGCGACCAGCCCCGTCAGCGTCCGGCCGAACGCGGCCAGCACCCCGTAGGACGCCAGCATCGTCGCCAGCCCCAGGCCGATCGACAGCCTCGGCCCTCGGCGGTCGGCGAACGTCCCCACCAGCGGCGCGGCGGCGGCCCCGGCGGCGCCCACCAGGCCGAACAGGCCGACGACGTCGCTGCCGTAATGGAACGGCGGCGTCGCCAGGTGGAACGCCAGGACCGTCCAGAAGACGCTGAACGACGCGAACGCCAGCCCCCCGAACAGGGCCGACGCCCGCAAGGCCGGCAGGTCGCGGACCAGGCCGACGATCGAACGCATCAGCGCCCCGTAGGACGTCCCGGCGAGCGTCGGCGACGAGCGGGGCAGGGCCCGGGCCATCACGGCCGCCAGGGCGACCATCAGCCCGGACGCCAGCCAGAAGACCGCCCTCCATCCCAGGCGGGAGCCGAGGAACCCGCTGGCCGTTCGCGCCAGCAGGATGCCGATCAGCAGCCCGCTCATCACCGTCCCCACAACCTTCCCGCGCTCGTGGGGCTCGGCGATCGCCGCGGCGAACGGGATGATGACCTGGGGCGTGACCGTCGCCGCCCCCAGGACCAGGCTGGCGACCGCCAGCCACGCGAAGCCCGGCGAGACCGCCACCGCCGCCAGCGCCAGGGCCGTCGCGGCGAGGGTCGCCACGATCAGCTTGCGGCGCTCCACCAGGTCGCCCAGCGGGGCGAGCAGGAGCATCCCCGTCGCATACCCGACCTGCGTGGCCGTCGCCACGACCCCCATCTTCGAGGCCGACGCCCCGAACTCCACCCCCATGCGTTCCAGCAGGGGCTGGCTATAGTAGAGGTTGGCGACCGACAGCCCGCTGCCGACCGCCATGATCCAGACCGTCCGTCGCGCGATCATACGCCGCCCTGAATAAGGATGGCCCCGCGCTCGGCGGGGTTGGTGGGTCATGCGTTCATTCTAAGGAGGGGTCAACCGACCCCACTCCGGAGACGTCCCCGATGCCCCGAACCCTCGCGATCCTGGCCGTCGCGGCCGTGCTGGCCCCGGCCGCCTTCGCCGAACCCCCCACCACCAGGACGGCCGCCTGCCGTCGGGCGGCCGAGCCGCCGAAGCTCGACGGCAAGCTCGACGACGCCTGCTGGAAGGACGCCAGGCCCATCACCGACTTCGCCGCCTTCTGGCTCGGCGAGTCCCGCCCCGGCACGAAGGCCATGCTCGCCTGGGACGACGACGCCCTGTACTACGCAGGCGAGATGGACGACGCCGAGCTGCGGGCCTTCGGCACCGCCCGCAACGACTACCTGTGGGAGGGCGACGTCTTCGAGCTGTTCCTCAAGCCGTCGGACGCCCCCGCCTACTACGAGTTCCAGGCCAACCCCCGCGCCGTGGTGTTCGAGGTCGCGTTCCCGAAGCGGGCCCCCCTCGGCCATCCGTTCCGGGACGAGCCGGAGTTGGGCCACCGCGCCGCCGTCGCCCTCCGCGGGACGCTCGACAAGTCGGGGGACGTCGACGAGGGGTGGTCCGTCGAGGGCCGCATCCCCTGGACCGCCTTCGCCCTCACCGGCGGCCGGCCGAAGGTCGGCGACTCCTGGCGTTTCGCCGTCTGCCGCTACGACTACGGGGCCGAGGGGACGAAGCCCGTCATCATGAGCAGCGCCCCGCTCACGAAGGCCAACTTCCACCAGTATGAGGACTACGGCGTGCTCCGCTTCGAGGGCCCGAAGGCCCCCTGACCGGCCGCGCGGGGCGTGCCTTGGGAATTTGGCGGATCGCCTTGGACGTCTTCCCCCCTCGCGGGGGAAGACAGACCGCGAAGCGGTCAGATGAGGGGGACGCGATGCACCGGCGCCGTCGGGTTTCGAAGGCCCGCCCGACCGGCTCGGGATCCCGACGGCCGTCTCGCTCGTCGTCCCCCTCATCCGGCCCTCCGGGCCACCTTCCCCCGCCAGGGGGGAAGGCCGTCATGATGGCTCCCGCGACTCCGACGCGATTCGCCAAAATCCCAAGGCACACCCGCCGCGCGGTCCGGCTTGACCGGCGACGCCTGGGTTGTTTACCGTGCATTGGAGCCGCGCCCGCCCTCCATCCCCGCCCCGAGTCACCCCCAGAGGCCGAACCGCATGCTCACCCGCCGGCTGCTCGCGCTCGGGCTCGCGTCCCTCGGCCTGGCTTCCCATGCGCGGGGGCAGGAGGCGGACTTCGCGAAGGCCCGGGAGATCCTGGCGACGCGATGCCTCAAGTGCCACGGCGGCGAGAAGACCCGAGGCGGCCTGAGCGTCGCCGGCCGCGACGGCCTGGAGAAGGGGGGGGACCTCGGCCCGGCCATCGACGCCGACGCCCCGGCCGACAGCCTGCTCCTCAAGGCGATCCGCTACGAGGACGGCCTGGAGATGCCCCCCTCCAACCGCCTGCCCGACGACGAGGTGAAGGCCCTGGCCGATTGGGTCGCCGCCGGTGCGCCGTGGCCGGGGGGCGAGCCCGCGAAGGAGGTCGCCGAGGCGGCCCCCGAGCCCGAGGCGTCGTGGCCCTACGCCGAGGTCGTCCGCCCCGCGGTCCCCGCGGCGAAGGACGCCGGCTGGGGGCGCGGGCCCATCGACGCCTTCATCCTCGCCCGGCTGGAGCCCGACGGCCTGGCCCCCGCGCCCGAGGCCGACCGCCGCACGCTCATCCGCCGGGCGACCTACGACCTGACCGGACTCCCCCCCACGCCCGAGGAGGTCGAGGCGTTCGAGGCCGACCCCGCGCCCGACGCCTTCGAACGCCTGGTCGACCGCCTGCTGGCCTCGCCGCGATACGGCGAAGCCTGGGGCCGGCACTGGCTGGACCTGGTCCGCTACGCCGAGACCAACAGCTTCGAGCGCGACGCCGCCAAGCCGTTCATCTGGCGGTATCGCGACTACGTCGTCGACGCCTTCAATCGCGACAAGCCGTTCGACCGCTTCATCCTCGAACAGCTCGCCGGCGACGAGGTCGCCCCCGACTCGGTCGAGGCCCACGTCGCCACCGGCTTCTACCGCCTCGGCCCCTGGGACGACGAGCCGGCCGACAGGCCGCTGGCGAAGTACGAGGTGCTGGACGGCATCGTCTCCACCGTCGGCCAGGTCTTCCTGGGGATGACGGTCAACTGCGCCCGCTGCCACGACCACAAGAAGGACCCGATCCCCCAGTCCGACTACTACCGGCTGCTGGCCTTCTTCATCGACATGGGCCGGCAGACCGGCCTGGAGACGCGGAAGGTCGGGCCCGAGAAGGTCGAGGTGATGGGGGCCGTCTCGAAGGGCCGCGAGGAGGCCCACGTCCTGCTCCGCGGCAACCCCGCGCTCCTGGGCCCGAAGGTGGAGCCCGGCGTTCCGGTCGCGCTGGGCGAGGCCCCGACGTTCGGCGTCGGCCCCGGCAAGCGGCGGGCGCTGGCCGAGTGGCTGGCCGACCGCCGCAACCCGATGACGGCGCGGGTGTTCGCCAACCGGCTCTGGCAGTATCACTTCGGCCGGGGCCTGGTCCCCTCGCCCAACGACTTCGGCAGCCTGGGCGAGCCGTCCACGCATCCGGAGCTGCTAAACTGGCTGGCCGCGGAGCTGGTCGACGGCGGCTGGAAGGTCAAGCGGATGCATCGCCTGATCATGCTTTCGAGCGCCTATCGGATGTCGTCGCGGCCCTCGCCGGAGGCGCTGGCGAAGGACCCGGCGAACCAGAAGTTCCAGCGGTTCCCGATGCGTCGCCTGACGGCCGAGGAGGTCCGCGACGCCATGCTGTCGGTCGGCGGCGTGCTGAACGACAGGGCCGGCGGGCCGTGGGTCTGCCCGCCGATCCCGGACGAGGTGCTGGCCGGGCAGTCGGTGCCGGGGCAGGGGTGGAAGGTCTCGCCCCCGGACGAGGCGGCGCGGCGGAGCGTGTACGTCCACGTCAAGCGGTCGCTGGCCCTGCCGATCCTGGCGACCCACGACGCGGCCGACACCGATTCGAGCTGCCCCGTGCGCTACACCACGACCGTCCCGACGCAGGCCCTCGGCCTGCTGAACGGCTCGTTCGCCAACGAGCAGGCCGCGAGGTTCGCCGACCGCCTGGCCGCCGGCCGCGAGGGGGACCTCGCCGCCCAGGTCCGCGAGGCCGTCCGGCTCACCACCGGCCGCGAGCCCGCCGCCGACGAGTCGGCCCGGGACGTCGCCTTCCTGCGCTCGCTCCGCGAGGAGGCGGGGCTCTCCGAGCGGGCGGCCCTGGTGCAATACGCCCTGCTGACGCTCAACGCCAACGCCTTCCTCTATATAGATTGAACAGGGGCGCCGCCATGAGCCATCACGACCAGTTCTGCGGGCGCACCCGGCGCGAGTTCCTCTGGGAGACGGGCGGCGGCTTCACGGCGACGGCGCTGGCGGGGCTCCTGTCGTCCGACGGCTTCCTCGCCCGCCAGGCCCGCGCGGCCGACGGCCTCGCGCCGTTCGTCAACCCGCTGGCCCCCAAGGCGTCGCCCAGGCCGGCGAAGGCCAAGAGCGTCATCTTCCTGTTCATGTACGGCGGGCCCAGCCACGTCGACACGTTCGACTACAAGCCCGACCTCTACCCGCTGGACGGCAAGACGATCCAGGTGAAGACGTTCGGCCGGGGGGGCAAGAAGAACGAGGGCCGCGTGGTCGGGCCCAAGTGGGCGTTCAAGCCCTACGGCGAGTGCGGCAAGATGGTCTCCGACCTGTTCCCGAACCTGGGGACCTGCGTCGACGACATGGCCTTCGTCCACTCCATGTACGCCGAGTCTCCCATCCACGGCTCGGCCATGCTGATGATGAACAGCGGCCGGATCCTCAGCGGCCACCCCTGCCTGGGCTCGTGGGTGACCTACGGGCTGGGCTCGGAGAACCAGGACCTGCCCGGCTTCGTCGTCATGCTCGACAAGACCGGCGGCCCGATCAGCGGCCCCAAGAACTGGTCGAGCGGCTACATGCCGGCCGTCTACCAGGGGACCGTGATCCGCGCCGACGGCGTCCCGATCCACGACCTCACCCCGCCGCAGGGGGTGGACCGAGCCCTCCAGCGCCGGCTGCTCGACCGCCTCCGCGAGAAGAACGAGGAGCACCGGGCGACCCGCGCCGAGAACTCCGAGCTGGCCGCGCGGATCGCCAGCTACGAGCTGGCCTTCCAGATGCAGCGGCACGCCCCCGAGGCCGTCGACTACTCCCGGGAGTCCGAGGAGACGAGGACGCTCTACGGGATCGACCGCCCCGAGACGGCCGACTTCGGCCGCAAGTGCCTGCTCGCCCGCCGCCTGGTGGAGCGCGGGGTGCGGTTCATCCAGGTGTACTCCGGCGGCGCCCACAACGACGACAACTGGGACGCCCACGGCGACATCGTCTCCAACCACACCAAGCACGCCGGACGGACGGATAAGCCGATCGCCGGCCTGCTGAAGGACCTGAAGCGCCGGGGGCTGCTCGACGAGACCCTGGTCGTCTGGGGCGGCGAGTTCGGCCGCCAGCCGACGGCCGAGAACGCCGAGGGGACCGGCCGCGACCACAATTCCTACGGCTTCACGGTCTGGCTGGCCGGCGGCGGGATCAAGGGCGGGACGAGCGTCGGCACGACCGACGAGATCGGCAGCCGCGCCGTCGACGACCGCTTCCACGTCAAGAACCTCCACGCCACGATCCTCGACCGCCTCGGCTTCAACCCCGACGCCCTCTCCTACTTCTACGGCGGCCTCGACCAGAAGCTCGTCGGCGTCGAGGGCGCCGAGCCGATCCATCAACTCATCTGACGGGCCGGCCCTGGGTCCGTTCGTCACGCCGATCGGCCGTCGGCGGCGGTGGTTTTGGGTTATATGTGGTTTGTGGATATAGGTTTACGGCGTCGATTGATTTGGCTTTGAACGTCGAAGTCGACTTGGTTTTCTCCGCCCATCAGGACTCTGGGGACGGCCGTCGTTGCGAACGGCCGGAGACGACCGACATCCCCTCTCCCGGCGGGAGAGGGGACGATGGCGGATCGCTCGAATCTCGTGCGGAACTAGTTTGGGCCGATGGCCCGGCGCGAGAGACCGTCGGGATCGTCGATACGGCTCGGCCCCATATCGGGCCGCTCCCGTTTCGTCGCGTTCGACCGGATTGCCAAGGAGCGTGAGGTCCCGACTCTGGCATGATCCGCAAACCGGGCCCGGAGATTTCATCGAACCGGGAATTTCCCCCGGAAGATGTCCGATCCCGTCGATTCCGCGGTCAAACGAAGAAATCGAAGATATCCCCCAGAGTGGTACATTTGATGATGGCGTCCGATGCGGCCTCTCTGGAGTCGCAGACTTCGTCCCAGATGTCGTTGCTCTTGATGTCATCCAGGATGATCGACTTGAGGACGTCGACGCTCGTGGATTCCGTGGCGTCGCGAACGATGAATTCGACGTTGACGTGCAGGATCAGGAGGAGTCGCCAGTTCGCGGCCGAGCGGACCCTGCGCGTGTCGAGGATCTTGTACGTCCTGTATTCCGAGCGCCTGTTCATTCCGAGGAGCAGGGTCGAATCGGCGTATCGGGATGCCGACGACCATAGTGGCATTCTGGTCAAGTCGTCGATGTTCCTGTAGACGATGATGCAATCTCGATGGAAGGCGACGACGGGGAATTTCAGCTGCTTGGCGTGTTGCGTCCCCAGGGTGAATGTGTCGGGGGCGTGATTCATCCTCGCGGGCCTCGATCGGTGCCGTCATCGCCGACGGGGCGTCGTCTCGTCGCCACCCGGCGACCGCGCTCATTCCCCGAGGATCTTCACCAGCACGCGCTTGGGGCGGCGGCCGTCGAACTCGCCGTAGAAGATCTGCTCCCAGGGGCCGAAGTCGAGCTTGCCGTCGGTGATCGCGACGACGACCTCGCGGCCCATGACCTGGCGCTTCATGTGCGCGTCGGCGTTGTCCTCGCCGGTCCGATTATGACGGTAGCGGGACGGCGAGGCGTCGAACGGGGCCAGCCCTTCGAGCCACTGCTTGTAGTCCTCGTGCAACCCCGGCTCGTCGTCGTTGATGAAGACGGAGGCCGTGATGTGCATGGCGTTGCACAGGACCAGGCCCTCCTTCACGCCGCTCTCGCGGACGAGGGACTCGACGTCGCGGGTGATGTTCAGGAAGCCCATGCGGGTCGGGATGTTGAACGTGAGGTGTCGGGTCAGCGACTTCATCGCGTCGGCCTTCCGTGAGGTCGGGGTGGGGGAGGACGGGGACGACGTCCTTGTCGTCCACCGGCGGGCCCCGGTCTGGCGGGATCGCGCCGGTCCTCGTTCCTGAACGGAAGCGCGGGCCGCATTCAGGAGCGGAGGGCCGTACTCTGGTGCGCCTCGAAGGTGTGCCCGGACCGCAGTGCAAAGCGTGCGCCCGGGAAGCCCCGGGACGACGCCCCGGCCGACGGCCCGTGGCGGTCGTTGCGATCATGCGCGGAAGGGGGCGGCGACCGCGATCGGCTTGGCTTTGGGTCTCGATCCTCTCGATCTCGACGCGCGATTCATGTTCCGGCGATGCGACCGAAAATGCCCGGCCGCGCCCCCCATGTCAAGGACCCATCGGTCGGGGCGGGCCGGGCGGCGATGGACGCGCTTACAGCGAGCCCGCCGATAAAGCGGCGGCGGCGAAGCTGTTGCGATTCCGCGAGGAAATCGCACGAAATCGGACGTCGCCGCGAAGGCCGGTCGCCCCCCCGGCGCGGTCCCCGCCGGCCCGCGCGGGGGGCGGGGGCGGGGCCGTCCGGGGGGGCGGGGTCAGCCGATGGGGAAGTCGCGGACGACGGCCTTGGCGATCTCCATGTAGACGGGGATGCCCACGGTGACGTTGTAAGAGAACGTCAGGCCGAGCGACGCGGCCAGCGGCAGGGTCGGGCTGGCCTCGGGGATCGCCAACCGCTGGACGGCCGGCACGGCGATGTACGACGCCGACCCGCAGAGGACCGAGAACAGGACGTAGGTGCCGAGCTGGAAGTGCGTCCCCGTCGCCCAGGCGAACGCGTGCGCGATCACGATCCCGATGGCGGCGAACAGGTTCGGGGCCAGCACCCCGAAGAGGACGAAGGGCCAGCCGGCCGTCTTCAGGTCCTTCAGCTTGCGGCTGGCGGTCATCCCCATCTCCAGCAGGAAGAGGCAGAGGACGCCCTGGAACAGGGTGACGAAGAAGCTGTCGTCGGCGCGGGTGACCTCGTCCCCCTGAAGGCCGCTGATGAAGCCGATCGTGATGCCGCCGAAGAGCAGGTACAGGCCGGTGTTCAGGAAGACCTCGTGGAGCAGCTTGCCGTCGATGAACCCCTTCTTGCCGCCGTGGCCGCCGTCGAGATTCGCACGGTCCATCCGCTCCAGGGCCATCTCGACCTCGTCCTGGACGGCCTGGGAGTGGGGGTCGTGGCCGTGCCCGTCGACGGCCGCGACGAGCGGCCTGGCCTCGGGGTCGAAACCCGCCTCGTCGGGCATGTTGCCCAGGGCGTCCATCCCCCGGCCCCGGTAATAGGAGACGAGATACAGGGCCACGAGGCAGCCGGGGATCTCCATCACGGCCAGCATGACCGGCATGTAGGCGTCGAAGCCGACGTGGGCCGTCCCCAGCACCCCCAGGGCGGTGACGAACGTGCCGGCGGAGTCCGACCCGTAATAGCCGGCCACGGTCGCCTGGTCGACCCGGCGCATCCGGGTGAAGGCCCGGAGGAGGCCGAAGGCCGTCAGGCCGATGATCGCGTTGGCCAGGAAGCCGACCGCCATGAACATGAGGATCGGGCCGATGGACCCGCTGCTCAGGTGCGCCAACTCCTCGCCGCCGTGCCAGCCGATGGCGATCAGCAGGTAGATCGTCAGGGCCTGGTACATGACGTAGGGGAACTCGAACTGCACGCGCAGGATCGGGACGAGGAAGCCGAGGTAGAAGAAGAGGAGCAGGGGCTTGAACAGGTTGTGTCGGAAGTTGTGCCAGAACTCCTGGAGCATGGAGTCGAGCTGGACCTTCGGCGGCTCCACGACGCCGGGATCGACCGTGATCCTGGAGGCGGTGACGGCGTCGGAGACGAGGATGTTCGTGCCGACCTTCAGGCCCTTGAGCGTCTGGACCTTCCCGCCCGCCGGGTTCAGGGTCGTGGCCCTGCTGAAGTGGACGGTGACGTCGCGCCGGGTGGCCTCGTCGTGGATCACCAGGCTGTTGTTGTCGACGTCGATGGACTTGATCGGCCCGCGCAGGTCGTCGGCCCGCGCCGGCCGGGCGATCGCGAGCGACCCGAGGGCGAGGGCGACGATCGCGGCGAGGCGAAAGGGGCGGTTCGGGGTCATCGGGCGGATTTCTCCGTGCGAGCGTGGGGGGCGAGGTCGCTCGTCCGCCGCGCCGCGTCGGGCGGCGGACGCCGTGGGTTCGGTGCGGGTCGCGGCCCTTCGGCGCGGGGGGGGCGCGGCCGGGCCGGGGCGATCACCGATCGGGGGTCGTCGAGGGGGAGAGGCGCGCGGGCCGATCGGCGGCGGCCGATCAGCAACGCAAGCGTGCGAGGCGAGCGGGCGGACCCAGGCCCGCGGCGCGGTCGCGCGGCGCGCGCGGCCGGGAGTGCGAGGGGGGCGCGAGCCTGGAAGCGCCGTCGGGGACCGAGCCGAGGCCGGCGGGGGCCTCGGTGTCGTTCTCGTTCTTCTCCCGCTTCCCCTCCAGGATTCGGGGGGGCGTCGCGTCGGGCGAGGGGGCCGACTCGCGGCCGGAGCTCGACGACCAGGCCGGCTCCGCCGTCGCGCCCGGACGTTGCCCGGACGGTGCCCCGAGGGCCGCCCCGCGAGGGGACGCCCCGAGCCACGCCAGGACTGCGAGCGCGACTAGCAGGGACTGTCTCATACGCTCCGGTGGGACGGCCGAGAGGGACGGGATCGATTCGGCGATTAAATCCTCTTATAAATCGTCCTCGGAAGTCTAGTGGGATCTCCGCCGCCGGCCCGATCGGCGCGTCCCGTCCGGCCGGGCGGACCTTCGCTTCGGGCTTGGTTTCTTTCGCGGTTCCGTTTAAGATCCCCCCGTCTTCGGCGGCGCGGGCCTGCGCCGACGCCGCCGGGAAGGCCGACGAACCGTCACGGAGGACGGGATGAGACTGCTCGCCCTGGTCGACTCCCCCGACCACGTCTGCTGCCGATACCGCGTCCGGGCGTTCGAACCGGCCCTGCACGACGCCGGCTGGTCGCTGGCGTGCGAGCCCCTGGCGCGCGGGCTCGTCCCCCGGCTGCGGCAACTGCGGTCGGCCTCGCGGTACGACGCGGTGCTCCTCCAGCGCAAATTGTTGCCGGCCTGGCAGCTCTCGCTGCTCCGCCGCCACGCCCGGCATCTGGCGTTCGACCTGGACGACGCCGTGTTCCTCCGGGACTCCTACGATCCCCGCGGCACGGCCTCGCGCCGGCGCGCCGGCCGGTTCGCGCGGACGGTGCGGGCGGCCGACGTCGTCCTGGCGGGGAACGACTTCCTCGCCGACGCCGCCCTCCGCGCCGGGGCCCCGCCGGAGAGGGTCCGGACCATCCCGACGTGCGTCGACCCGGCCGGCTACCCGGTCAAGGAGGCGTCGCGCCGCGGCGGGCCGCCGGAACTGGTCTGGATCGGGTCGTCCAGCACGCTCCAGGGGATCGAGGCCCGTCGCCCGACCTGGGAGCGCCTGGGCCGCGAGTTCCCCGGGCTTCGGCTCCGGGTGATCTGCGACCGCTTCCCGCGCTTCGAGGGCGTGGAGGTCGTCGCCGTCCCGTGGTCGGAGGCGACCGAGGCCGAGGAGCTGGCGAAGGGGGACGCGGGGGTCGGCCTGATCCCCGACGACGACTGGAGCCGGGGGAAGTGCGGGCTGAAGATCCTCCAGTACCAGGCGGCCGGCCTGCCGGTGATCGCGAATCCGGTCGGCTCGCACGTCGAGATGATCGAGCCCGGCGCGACCGGGTTCCTCGCGACGTCCGACGACGACTGGGCCGCGGCCGTGCGGGCCCTCGCCGACCCCGTCGCCCGCGATCGGATGGGGCGCGAGGCGAGGCTGCGGCTGGAATCGGGATACTCGACGGCGGCCTGGTCCGCGGCGTTCGTCGCCGCCGCGACCGGGGCCGACGCCCCCCCCGGGCCGGCCCCCCCGCCGGCCCCCGCCCGCGCACCGAACTTCACCAGGGAACGGACCCGCACCCCCGGGGGCCTCCCGCACGGCGACCGCGCCGACCGGCGCGCCGCGGCGGGGCCGAGAGGGATCGGAACAGGCCCATGACTGTCATGACCCCCGGATTCCGGGCGAGGGCGATGGACGGCCGCATGTTCAAGCCCCCCGAATGGACCTTCGTGCAGGCCGGCGACGTCGGCTGGTGGCTCCAGGGCCCCTGGCGCGACGACCTGGTCGACGCCGACGGCCTGCGCCTGGAGGAG